>NZ_JAWZSV010000004.1:0-569584 GCF_033875165.1 Polaribacter sp. PL03
GGAAGTATTGCAAATGGAGACACTGCAACGTTAAAAATAACAGCAACAGTTAATTCAGGAACCAGTGCAACTACTATCACCAATACAACAACTGCAGCAAGTGGAGATCAAACAGATCCAACGACAGCAGATGATGTCTTAGCTGTTGATATTATTGTAAATAGACCACCAGTAGCATTAGACAATAGTGTAGCGGGAGTTGTAACAGGAACGGATGCAGTATTAACAGATATTTCATCAAATGATACATTGAGTGATGGAAGTACGGTTGATACTACACCAGGAAGTGGAAATGCGGTTATCAGTATCGATCCAAATGATACAGATGGCGATGGAAATCCATTGACCTTAGATGTACCAAATGAAGGAGTTTGGACGTATGATCCAATAACGGATGATTTAACATTCAATCCAGATCCAACATTTACAGCAGATCCAACGGCAATTGTTTACACATTAACAGAAACAATTACAGGATTAAGTGCAACAGCTACTGCAAGTGCAGATTATGTAGCACAAGCACCTTTAGCTAATAATGATAGTGATTTAAACAATGTGCCAGGAACTTTAGTAACAGTAGATGTAATTGGTAATGACCTTGATTCTGATGCTTCTGGTAGTATAGATCCAACTACAGTAAGTTTAATTGTACCAGTTGGTATTGCAACAAATATTAATAAAGATGCAAATGGTGATGTAATTAGTTTTGTAATTCCAGGAGAAGGAACATGGTTTGTTGATGCTATATCAGGATCAATAACATTTACACCTGAAGTTGGTTATACACAAGATCCAACACCAATTTCTTATACAGTAGATGATAATGATGGTAATATTTCTAACGAAGCAACAGTTACAATAGATTATTCACCATTAAATATTGTAGCAAATGATGATGATTTTACAAATAGTCCAGTAAACGGAATAGAGGGAGAATCATTAGTTGGTAATGTTTTAACAAGTGATACAGGAGATGGTTTTGATACTTTAAACGGTGGTGCAGCTTCAAGAAATAACGTTGTTATTTCAATAGCAAATCCTGCAACTCCAGTAAGTCCAGGAGCATTGGTACCAGTTGTAGATATAACTACAGGTAACATATCTGTACCAGCGGGAACACCAGCAGGAACTTATATGATTAACTATTCTATTTGTGATACTCTTGAACCTAATCCACCAGGTAATTGTGATACAGCAGTTGTTACTGTTGTTGTTGAAGCAGCACCAATAGTTGCTGAAGATGATATAATTGCAGGAGGAAATGGTTTAAACGGTAATTCAAATGCAGGAAATGTATTGAATGATAATGGAGATGGAGATGATACGCTTAATGGAGTATCAACAAGTATTTCTGATGTAGCAATTTCAATAATTGCACCTGCAACTCCTAAAACACCAGGAGCATCTGTACCTAGCATAGATATTTCAACAGGAATTGTTAGTATTCCTCCAGGAACACCAGCAGGAGATTATGTGATTAATTATTCAATATGTGAAATATTAAATCCAACTAATTGTGATCCAGCAACAGTTACAATAACTGTTGATTCTGCAAAAATAGATGCTATTAATGATGATTTTACATCAACACCTATTAATGGATTAGATGGAGCAGATACAGCAAGTGTATTATTAAATGATACATTAAATGGTGTATTAGTAGTGCCTACAGATGTTAACTTAACCCCAGGTGTTGCTCCAGTAACAACATCAGGAGGATTAACAATGAATGCAGATGGTACAATTACTGTTGCACCAAACACACCAGCAGGAACTTATGTATATCCATATTCAATTTGCGAGGTTTTAAACCCAACAAATTGTGATACTGCAGAAGCAACGGTTGTTGTAAAAGAAGCAATAATAGATGCTATTGTAGATGATTATTCTACAAGTCCTGTAAATGGTTTAAACGGCGAACCTAATGTAGGTAATGCATTAGATAATGATACTTTAAACGGAAGTTTAGCAGTATTAGCAGATGTTACTATTAGTATTAAGACACCAGCAACATCAATTGCAGGAGCACCAGTACCAGTATTGGATCCAGCAACAGGAATTGTAAGTGTACCAGTAGGTACACCAGGAGGAACTTATACTATAGAATACATTATCTGTGAGAAATTAAACCCAAGTAACTGTGATACCACTACAATTATTGTAGTAGTAGATTCAGCAGAAATAGTTGCAGTAGATAATACACCTTCTGCACCTATTAATGGATTAGAAGGAAAAGTAGGAGTAGTTAATGTGTTTAATAATGATACTTTAAACGGGGTAGCAATTGTGCCTTCTGAAGTTACATTGACATTAATAACTGCAGATCCAGAAAAAGCATTAACATTAAATGGAGATGGAACAGTAGATGTTGCAGCAGGAACACCAGCAGGAGTTTATGTTTTAGAATATCAAATTTGTGAAGTATTAAACCCAACAAATTGTGATATTGCTATTGTAACTGTAGAAGTTTTTGCAGCAGAAATTATTGCTAATAATGACGATTATAGCGCTAACCCAGTAAATAGTTTAGATGGAAGTGCTAACGTAGGAAATGTCTTAGTAAATAATGGAGCAGGAGCAGATACTTTAAATGGAAATCCGGTTGATATAGATGCAGTTAATTTAACAGTAACTACACCAGCAACTCCATTAGTACCAGGAGCAACTGTACCAGTTATAGATCCTTCAACAGGAATTGTAAGTGTACCTTCTGGAACACCAGCAGGAACTTATCAAATTGGTTACAGTATTTGTGAGGAGTTAAACCCAACAAATTGTGATGACGCAGTTGTAACTGTAGTTGTAGGTACAGGACCAATAGTAGCAAAAGACGATTTAATAGGAAACGTTAATGGCTTTAATGGAGATCCTAATGTAGGAAACGTACTTTCAGATAATGGAAGTGGAACAGATACATTAAATGGAGTACCAGTGTTAATTGATGAAGTTACTATTTCAGTAGTTACACCAGCAACACCTTTAGTATCTGGAGCGCCAGTGCCAATGGTAGATCCATCAACAGGAATTATTATTGTACCAGCAGGAACACCTGGAGGATCTTATGAAATTGAATATCAAATTTGTGAAATTTTAAATCCAGTAAACTGTACTACAGCAATAGTAACTGTAGAAGTTAAAGAAAGTGCAGACTTAACTATCTTAAAAGAAGTTGATGTAGCAACACCAAATGTTGGTGATACAGTAAACTTTACTATTACTTTAACTAATAAAGGGTTGAACAACGCAACAGGTGTAAATGTGGTAGATGAATTACCAACAGGTTATACTTTTGTAAGTGCAACAGCATCTGTAGGAACTTATGATGTGTTAACAGGAGCTTGGACTGTAGGATCGATAGCAAGAACGACTAATGAAACGTTAGTTATAGCAGCTATTGTAAATGCAACAGGAAATTATACAAACACTGCAGAAGTTACTTCATCAGATCAAGATGATCCAACATCTACACCAGGAAATGGTAATCCTGCAGAAGATGATTATGATGATGCAACAACTACACCTATAAAAATTACAGATTTAGTTACTAGCAAAACAGTAAATCAATCTGTAGCTAATGTAGGAGATGTAATTGAGTTTACATTAAGTGTTATAAATAATGGACCAAGTAATGCTACAGGAGTAAGTTTAACAGAAAACTTACCAACTGGTTTAACTTATGTTAGTCATACTGCAACAGGTGGATCTGTAAATACGTTTACATCTGGAGTTTGGTCAATTGGAAATCTAGCAATAGGAGGTTCTGCAACAATAACTATAAAAGCTTCAGTAAATGAAGGTCAAGCAGGAAATAGTATTTCAAATGTTGTAACACCAGCTTCTGGAAATGAAGTTGACTTAACAACAGTTGGAGATGATTTAGAAGAAACAGTTTATGTAACAAGTGCAGATTTAGCAGTTACAAAAATTGTTGATGATGCTACTCCTAATATTGGAGATACTATAACTTATGTAATTGAAGTTGTAAACAACGGACCAGATGAAGCAACTGGTGTTAGTCTAGTAGATAATTTACCAGTAGGTGTTACTTATGTAAGTTCAACTGCAACAAATGGTTCATTTAATAATGGATCAGGAGAATGGGTTATTGGAACACTACCATCAGGAACAACTGCAAGTTTAACAATAATGGCAAGCATTAATGCAGGAACAATAGCTAAAACAATTACAAACACAACAAGTGGGTTAACATCAGATCAAGAAGATCCAGATACTACAAACAATGTTGGAACTGTAAGTATTGTACCAGTAGGAGTAATTGATTTAAGGTTAACTAAAACAATTGTAAATAATATTACTAAACCATTAATTGGAGACCAAATTACTTTTGAAATTAGAGTAATTAATGATGGACCAACTTTAGCTACAGGAGTTCAAGTAACAGAGTTAATTCCATCAGGATATAAATATGTAAACTATAGTTCTACTATTGGAACGTATGATCCTTTAACCGGTCTTTGGAATATTGGAAATGTTGAAGTTTCTAACACAGCAGTCTTATTAGTAGACGTTATTGTATTAGAAAGTGGAGTTTATGAAAACTGTGCAGAGATTATAGCAGCAAATGAAAACGATAAGGATTCTACACCTGGTAATGGTCTTGCAACAGAAGATGATTATGACTGTGCAACAACAACACCAATATCTGAATTAGATTTATCAATTGTAAAAACAGTAGTTAATGGAAATACAACACCTACAGTAGGTGAAGTAATTACTTTTGAAATTCAGTTAACAAACAATGGTCCATTAAAAGGAACAGAGGTAACAGTATTAGATAATTTATTACCATTATCATATACTTTTGTTAACTACAGTTCAACAGTAGGAACTTATGATAGAACAACAGGAATTTGGAATGTTGGTGAAATTGAAGCTGATGATATTGAAATTTTATTAATAGATGTTATTGTAGAAGCTGGGGGAGATACAGTAAGTTATACAAACTGTACATCTATAACAAATGTTCGTCAAGTAGATAACGATTCAACAAACGATTCTTCTTGTATCACATTAACACCAATACAAGCAGTAGATATCGAATTAACAAAAGACGTTAGTAATACAAAACCAATTGCTGGTACTAATGTAGACTTTACTATAAATGTAAGTAACGATGGATTAAGTACAGCAAACGGAGTACAAGTTGTAGATTTATTACCATCTGGTTATAATTTTGTAAGTGCAACCACTACTTTAGGAACTTATGATGAAGTTACTGGTTTATGGAATGTTGGTACATTATTAATAGGAGACATACAAACGTTAGTAGTTACGGCTTATGTTAAACCTTATGGTAAATGGTTAAATGTTGCAGAAGTTACAGCGGTAGATGAATTTGATATAGATTCAACACCAAATAATGGAGATATTTACGAAGATGATATGGCAGAAAGAGGTACAGAGCCAGTTATACTATTAAAAATTCCAGAAGGGTTTACACCAGATGGAGATGGTCTTAACGACGTTTTTGCAATTGAACATTTAGAAGTACTGTATCCAAACTTTAGTATGGAAATTGTAAACAGATATGGAAACAAAGTTTACAGTTACAAGCATAACGGAGACGCAGGAAAAACACCACAATGGTGGAATGGTTATTCTGATGGTCGTTGGAACTTAAGTTCAGATAGTTTGCCAGTAGGAACATATTACTATACTATTTACTTTAACAATGACGATCGTAAGCCTCAAACAGGTTGGGTTTATTTAAGAAAATAAAATTAATAAAAGAGTAAAAATAATAGGGAGAAAAGAACTTTTAAACCTCTTTTCTCTCTTTTGAATCATATTTTAAATTAGGTTTATGAAAAAAATGAAAATACTTTTAAGCATTCTAGTTCTTGTATCTGCTAGCGCTGTTTTTGGTCAACAAGATCCACAGTACACACAATACATGTATAATATGAATGTGTTAAACCCAGCCTATGCAGGTTCCATGGGAGTTGGTAGTCTTGGTATATTAGGAAGAACACAGTGGGTAGGAGTAGATGGAGCGCCACAAACATTTACGGTTTCTGCACATTCTCCGTTAGGAAATAATTTAGGAATTGGTATGTCTATTATTCATGATGAAATTGGCCCAGTTAAAGAAGATAATTTATATCTAGATTTATCTTATACAATAAGAACATCAGAAGAAGGTAGATTAGCATTTGGTCTAAAGGGTGGTTTTACTTTTTTAAATGTGAGACAATTACTTTTAGGAGAACCAGAAGATCCATTAAACACTCCTGTTAATGAAATTTCACCAAATTTTGGAGCAGGTTTGTATTATTATACAGATAAGTTTTATTTAGGACTTTCTATACCTAATTTTTTAGAGACTACACATTTAGAAAAAGGAAACGGAATTGTTAGTACTGCTTCAGAAAAGATGCACTACTTTTTAACATCTGGTTTTGTATTTAATATTGCAGACAACTTAAAATTAAAACCATCTGCAATGATAAAAGCAGTTACAGGAGCACCAATTTCTGTAGACCTTTCTGCAAATTTATTGGTAGATGAAAAATTTGAAATAGGATTATCTCATAGATTTGATGATTCAATAAGTGGTATGGTTGGTTTTCAAGTAAGTCAAGATTTTAGAATAGGATATGCTTATGACCATACAATTACTCGTTTTGGTACTTTTAACTCTGGAAGTCACGAGATAATGTTGTTAATTAATTTCAATAGAAGAAATATAAAGAGTCCTAGATTCTTTTAAAAAAATATATAAAGATGAGAAAGATTACCTTTTTATTATTAGTTTTATGTGTTGGATTAACTACAGCACAAGAGTTTAACTATTCGATACATAAAATAGATGTAAACACAAAATATTCAGATTTTGGAGTATCCTACTTTGGTGAAAATGAAGCTGTATTTGCATCAGCAAGAAAACCAAAAACAGTTAGAACTGGTTTGTGGAATTCAAATAGACAACCTTATTTAGAATTATATATAGGAAAAATTTCTGAAAATGGAGAGATTGATAGTATTAGACGTTTTTCAAAAAAAATAAGTACTAAATATCATGAATCTAATGTCGCTTTTACCAAAGATTTACAAACGGTTTATTTTTCAAGAAATAATTACTTAAAAAAGAAATATACCAATGATAATGAAGGAACGAATTTGATTCAAATGTATAAAGCACATGTTGGTGAAGATGGAGAATGGACAGATGTTCAAGCAATGCCTTTTAATGATGATAATTATCAAACAGGACATCCTGTATTAAACAAAGAAGAGAATAAGCTTTATTTTACTTCAGATATGCCAGGTTCTATAGGAGCTACAGATATCTTTTTTGTTGATATAAATGAAGATGGTACATATGGTACTCCTAAAAATTTAGGGCCAAATGTAAATACTGTAAAAAAAGAAATGTTTCCTTTTATAGATGACAATAATGTATTGTATTTTTCATCAGATGGTTATTTTCAAGGTAGAGGAGGATTAGATATTTATGCCATAAATATTTTAGATTTAAATAGTAAAGTAAAACCTAAAAATTTAGGGTTTCCAATAAACTCAAATGAAGACGATTTTAGTTTAGTATTCCGTTCTGGAAAAAGAGAAGGTCATTTTTCTTCGAACCGTAAAGGAGGAAAAGGAGATGATGATATTTATTATTTTAAAGAATTAGTGCCTATTCAATTAGATTGTAACCAAATTGTAAATGGTGTTGTAAGAGAAAGAATAACGAATGCATTATTGCCAGGTGCTAAAGTAGATTTATATAATTCTAAAGGACAAGTTATAGAAAGCGTAATTGCAGATAGTTCTGCAAAATTTACATTTAATGTAAATTGTAATGAATCTTATAAAGTAGTTGGAAGTAAGTTTGATTATAATGAAGATTCAGAGCAGTTTATTACAAACGCAGATCAAAGTTTAGATTTAACTTTAGGGTTAAACTTAAAAGAAAGTGAGTTTGTGAGAATAAGAGGTCTTTTAATGATTGCTATTAACCCTATTTATTTTGATTTAGATAAATCTGTTATTCGTTTTGATGCAGCAATAGAATTAGAGAAAGTAGCTAGAATTATGAGAAAATATCCTATGTTAAAAATTGAACTAGGTTCTCATACAGATAGTAGAGCTCCAGATCAATATAACTGGTCTTTATCAGAAAGAAGAGCAAAAGCATCTTTAGCTTGGTTAATAAAAAGAGGTGTTAATGCATCTAAAATATCTGGTAAAGGTTATGGTGAAACTCAATTGGTAAACAAGTGCTCTAATGATGTTGAATGTTCTGAAGCTGAACATCAATTAAACAGAAGAACAGAGTTTATAATATTAAATCCTGAAGCAATTAAATAACTTTTAAGATAAATTTTAAATAGAAAAGGGTTAAGCTAGAAATAGTTTAACCCTTTTTATTTTAGATAAATGCTTTCTAATTTTCAATATTAAAAAGTAGATTAGAAAAGTATAAATTATTTTTAAACTCTTTAGATATTTAATTTGAAGTTAAAATTGTATTTTTAATTTATGGATTTATTTTCAACAGAAACAATAAAAAATATTCTTCCTTTTGATGGTGTTACAAATTATCACGGTCTTGTTTTAGATAAAAAAAAATGTGAATTCTATTATCAAAAATTAATGGATACCATTCTATTTAAGAATGATGAAGCAATTATTTTTGGTAAAAAAATAATTACTAAAAGAAAAGTTGCGTGGTATGGCGAATCTGAATATTCTTATACATATTCTAAAATAACAAAAACAGCAAATATTTTTACAAAAGAACTATTAGAGTTAAAAGAAATAGTAGAGCAGCAGAGTGGTGAAACCTATAATTCTTGTCTTTTAAATCTATATCCTTCAGGTGAAGAAGGTATGGCATATCATTCCGACGGAGAAAAAATGTTAAAAAAAAATGGTGCAATTGCTTCCTTGTCTTTAGGAGCAGATAGAAAATTTTCTTTTAAGCATAAAGAAAGTAAACAAAGAATAGATATTATTTTAGAAAAAGGAAGTTTATTGGTAATGAGAGAAGGAACACAAACACATTGGTTACATAGATTACCACCAACTAAAAAAGTAAACTCGCCAAGAATTAACCTTACCTTTAGAACCATCGAATTGTAAAATTAATTATCAATTTTTTTAATAAAATCTTCTCTATAGTTTAAACCAATAGGTATCCAGTTATCATCGATAATAATTCTATTTCTTTGAACAGAATAAATGTGTTTTAAAGAAACAATATAAGATTTGTGAACACGAATAAAGTTTAGTTTTCCTAATTTTTCTTCAAAACTCTTAAGGCTACTCAAAGTTAAAATTGGTTTCTCTTTATGTGTGTGAATTTTAATGTAATCTTTTAAGGATTCTATATATTTAATATCACACAGATTTATCTTTAAATTTTCATACTCAGACTTTACAAAAATAAATTCTGAACATGCTTCTTTATTTACAGTAGTTATTTCTTCTTCAATCTTAGATTTTAATAAGTTTTGTGCCCTTGTTGCTGCTTTTAAAAATCGGTGAAAAGGAATTGGTTTTACCAGATAATCGATTGCATTTAAATTAAAACCTTCTACTGCATAATGTGAATATGCTGTTGTAAAAATAAATAGCGGTTTAACGTCTAAAGATTTTATAAAGTCTATTCCAGAAAAATCTGGCATTTCTATATCTGTAAAAATTAAATCTACTTTTTGTTCTTGTAGAATTGTAGTGGCTTCAAAACCATTAGAACAAGAACCTACCAATTCTAAAAACGGAACTTTGGATATAAAATCTTCTAACAATTCTAGTGCTAGTGGTTCATCATCAATAATTATACAGTTCATGGTCTATTTTTTTAATTTTATTCTTAAACGAATTTCAAAGGATTTTTTTAGATTGGTAATTTCTAAAGTATGTGTATTAGGATATAATAAATTTAACCTGTTTTGTATATTTTCTAAACCAATACCAGAGTTTTTGTCGATGGTGTTTTGTAAAGAAGATAGGTTATAAACTTCTAGATACAATTCATTATTATTTGTAGAAATTTTAATTGTAATATCTGTTTTTCCTTTATAATCTGTACCATATTTAAAGGCATTTTCTATAAAAGAAATAAGTAGTAAAGGTTCTATTTTGTAATTTAAATCGCCATGAATATTTATTTTTACTCCACTAGAATCTTTTAATCTTAAGAGTTGTAAAGAGATATAATTTTTTATGTATTCTGTCTCTTTTTCTAAAGAAATAAATTCTTCATTGGCCTCATAGATCATATATCGCATGAGTTCAGAAAGAGTTACAATTGCAACTGTTGTATCGTCAGATTTTTTATTTGCTAGAGAATAAATACTATTTAATGTGTTAAATAAAAAATGAGGATTTAACTGAGCTTTTAAAAAGGACAATTCAGAATTTACTTTTTCATTAGCAACTAAAGATCTTTCTTTTTCAGACTTATACCATTCTGCAACTAGTTTTATACAAGTACTTAAGGCAAAAAATAAAAGTAGTAAAATAGGAGGTCTTAAATTTATGTGATTACCTGTAGGTCTTGGAAAATTAGGGTTAAAATTATTATTTAATAAAGGTGGTTTTATAGCTATTTTTAAAAATGATTCTACTACAAAAAGGATACTTGTAATTATTGTTAAAGAGATTAGTATATATATAATAATTTTTTTATTCAATAAAAATTTAGGAATAAGTACCAAATAGTTTACATAGAAAACAGCAATAAATATGAAGTTTAAAAAGTAAAATTCATTAGGAATTTTACTAAATCTAGTATATGATTGTATGGCTGTAATAGCTAAAAAGAACAACCAAATAACAGCATGAACAATTATTGTTGTGTTCGTTTTTTTTAAAAGTATATTCAATTTTTTCATTATTTAACAATTGCGAAATTAATGAGTCGCATTCTTAAAAGTCTCCCAATAAAATGTTGTTTTTTTCATAAAAAAAAAGGTTGGTTATTGATTTACATGAAATTAGTAACTCAATAACCAACCTTAAAATTTATCTGTGTATAAAAAAAAGGACAAGATTAATCATCTTCATTTTCTAATTCATCGGGTCTAAATTCCCAAACATCATCAAAATAATAACTACCGCTTCTTCCCATTAAAACAAATGCTTTATCTGCAAAAGTAAAAGCAGATGCATTTTGTCTTGCAGATCCTTCAAATGCAGGTAATTCTTCCCAAGTATCTGTTGTTGGATCATAGGACCAACTTTCTGTAGTAATTGCACCAGAAATACCTGTAGTTATGTAGCCTTTTCCGTTTAAAGAAAAACCAACACCACTACTTAAAAGAATTTCGAAATCATCGTCATCATCATCATCGTCATCTAAATCTGTTAATCTTGTCCAATTATTACCATCATAAGAATAAAAATCTTCTTCATAAGCACCATTATGAATCCCTAAACCAATATAAGCAACATTATTAATTGTAAAAACAGAAGCATTTTGACGCTTTTCACCACCAAAACCTACAGATTGTTCCCAAGTATCTGCTGCAACATTATACTTCCAAAAATCTTTTTGTTCACTACCATCATAACCTGTACCAATATATCCATCATTACCAATAGAAAATCCTATTGCACCATACCTTGCAGTTCCACCAAAATCTGCTTTTTGTGTCCAAGTATCTGTTGTTGGGTTATATTCCCAAAAATCTTTTAACTCATTATCACCATCAAAACCTGTACCTAAATACCCTTTTCCGTTTATAGTAAAACCAACGGCACCACTTCTTGCAATTCCTGGGAAACTTGCTCTTTGTACCCAAAAATCACTATCAGAATTATACTCCCAAGTATCTGCCAAATAATCATCGCCATCATAACCAGTTACTAAATATCCTTTTGTACCAATAGTAAAGCTCACTGAGTTTGCTCTAGAATTACCATCAAAGGTTGAACTTTCTACCCAATTACCATAATCATAATCGTCTTCTTCATTACTACTGCAACTTATAAAAAATAAGGCCATTAATGTAGCTAAAAAAAAAGCACTACTCTTTTGTATTAAATTTGTTTTTCTCATTAGATTTATTTTATTCATTTGCTTAATTATTGGGCAAACCTAAAAGCTATTAAATAGATAATAGTATGAAATAGACAAACAAGGTTATTTTATAGATGAACATGTAAACCAAATGTTAATTTTCTTAAAAGGTGTTAATTATTGGGTTTAGAGGTGTTTTTTAATGATAAGTCTATAAAAAAGTGCCGTTTGTATATTTTATGATTTCGTATGAGAACTACCCTAATATTTTTGCTTCAAAAAGTAAAATGAGGTATTTAATTATTGGTCTTATAAGTTTTGTTTTTCTAGCGTCTTGCACTACAGAAGAAGAAACAACAACCTATGAAGTTGGTAGCGATTTTATAGAAAATGATATTCAGGTTAGAGTTATAGACACGTTCTCTATTAAAACAGGAACTTTTAAATTAGACTCTTTAATAACATCTAGTACAAATAGAATTTTATTAGGAAACGTAGTTGATGAAAATTTAGGACGCTTGTCTGCAAAATCTTATTTACAATTAGTAACTAATACTTTTTCTTTAGATACAGATGCCGTTTACGATTCTATTGGTTTCATTTTAAATTATGATACCTACTATTATGGTGATACCACTAAAATACAAACCTATAAATTACATAGAATTACAGAAACTTTCGAGCCAGAAGAAGGCATTGCTTTTTATAATACTTCTTCATTAGATTATGATACAACTACTTTAGGTGAAATTTCATTTACACCAAGACCTAATAGAGTAACAGACTCTCTTTTTATTAAAATGGATGATGTTTTAGGCGAAGAAATTTTTGATAAAATTGTAGACAATGATATTAATACATCAGATGATTTTTTACAATTTTTTAAAGGATTAGTAATTGTGCCAGATACAACAGAAAGCAATCATGTTTTAGGCTTTAATACACAAACTACAACAAATACAGCAGGTAATTCTAGCATGCGTTTGTATTATACTATAAAAGATGACGATAGTGAAGATAATAGTTACTATATAGATTTTCCAATTTCTAGTATTGCAAAACAATTTAATGAAATAACTACAAATTTATCTAATACACTTGTAGATAATTTTGAAGACGGAGAAGAAATTAAATTAAGTACAAACACTAATAATTTAATATTTACACAAGCAGGAACAGGTATTTCCTCTAGAATAGAAATGCCATCTATTAAAAGACTATTAGAACTAACAGAAAATTCGACCACGTTAGGTGCAACGTTAACCTTTAATCCTTTAATAGGAACTTATAGTAATAGTAATTCTTTACCAGAAACATTGTTAGTTTATGTAGTAGATCATAAAAATAGAATTATTAAAGAACTTACAAATATAGACGGAGTTGTTACTTCTGCTCTTTTAAATGAAGAAGATAATGAGTTTAATAGTAACACATATTATACAGTTGATTTAAGCGGATTGGTAGAAGAAATTTTATTCTCTGAAGAAGATTTAAACTATGCGTTAATGATACAATATGCAGATTATAACAAAATAGTAAACACATTGGTTATCGAAAACGATACAGAAACCAATAAAGAAGTAAAATTAACAGTAAAATATTTAAACTATTAAGATGCGAAATAAAATATTATTTATAGTATTAGTAGGATCAATAAACATTTTAGTTGGACAGAATAATACAAATACACCCTATTCTTTATATGGTTTAGGTGTAGAAAATAAGACAGCAACAGGAGGTTTAACTGGTTTAGGAAACACAGGTATAGCGCAATCTAATCCGTTTGAAATAAATTTATTTAACCCAGCAAGTTTAGGTGGTATCTTACAAAATTCATTCTTATACGAATTTGGTGTAAATGGAACTTACTCAACCTTAAAAACGCAAAATATTAGCGAAACAAGTAGTAATGGTAATATATCACATATTGCAATTGCCTTTCCTATAAAAAAAGATTGGGGAATGAGTGTTGGTCTCTTGCCATATACAAAAACAGGTTATAATATAGATGTAGAAAGTTCTATTGAAGGAACTACAGATACATATTTAACAAGAATAACAGGTATTGGTGGTTTAAATAAATTTTATATATCCTCTGGTTTAAAGCTGTTTAATAATTTGTCTTTTGGTGTAGATGTTTCTTTTCTTTTTGGTTCAATAGAACAAGAAAGCCAGTTATATTCAGATTCATTTGTTTCAATTACAGATCAGAATTATTATGGTGGTGTAAAATTAAAAACCGGTTTTCAATACAAATTGCCCTCTTTTGGCAGGTTAGAAACAACACTTGGTGGTACATTAGAATTACCAGCATCTTTAAACGGCTCACAAACAAGAACTTCTTATAAAACTACTTCTGGTGGTAGTTCTGTAACTATAGAAAACGAGGTAGAAAATGATTTAGAGAGTTTCGAGTTGCCATTTTCTTACGGACTAGGAATTACATCAATAATAAATAAAAAATACACAGCAAGTTTAGATTATAGAGCATTATCTTGGCAAGACACCAATCAGCAATTAAATAACGAACGTTATACCAACCAATCTATTTATGCATTTGGTTTGCAATATGCAGCCTCAAAAAATAAATCAGATTACTGGTCTAATATAAAATACAGAGTTGGGTTTAATTACAATACAGGCTTTTTAAAAATATCTAACGAACAAATAGACAGTTATTTTGTTTCATTAGGAGTAGGGCTTCCAATGAAGAAAAATAGTAAAGATAATTTTAATCTTTCTTATTCTTACGGAAGAGAAGGCACTTTAGAAAGCAGTTTAATTCAAGATAATTTTCATAAATTAACCTTAAATTTAAACTTTGTTGGTAAATGGTTTAGTAAAAGAAAAATAGATTAGACAAAATTATAATCTTATACTTACTTTTGCAGAAAATATTTCTCATTGGACAATACAAATCAACAATCTATAAACCTTAATAAATATATAAGTTCTTCTGGCGTTTGCTCTAGAAGAGAAGCAGAAAAATATATAAAAGAAGGTAGAATTACTATTAACGGTAAACGAACTCAATTAGGTAACAGAGTTGGTAAAAAAGATGTTGTAAAGTTCGACGGGCGTCTTGTAACACCAAAAGACGTAACCTTGTACATCGCTTTAAACAAACCAGTAGGTATTGTTTCTACAACAGATGAAAGAGAACCAAACAACATCGTAAAGCACGTAAATTACCCAGAAAGATTATTTCCAATTGGGCGTTTAGACAAACCATCAGAAGGTTTAATTTTCTTAACAAACGATGGCGATATAGTAAATAAAATTTTACGCGCAGGAAACAATCACGAAAAAGAATACTTTGTATCTGTAGACAAACCTATTACAGATGAGTTTATCGAAAAAATGGGAAGTGGAATTCCTATTTTAGGAACCATGACAAAAAAGTGTTTTGTAGAAAAAGTAAGCGCTAAAATTTTTAAAATTGTTTTAACACAAGGCTTAAATCGTCAAATTCGTAGAATGTGCGAATACTTAGATTATGAAGTAACCAAGTTAAAACGTACCAGAATTATGAATGTAGATTTAGGATATCTACAAGCAGGAGATTGGCGAGAATTAACAGAAGAAGAAATGTTAGAAATAAATAAAATGATTTCTACCTCCTCTAAAACAGAAGAAGCTTCACCAATAGAAGAAAAGCCAAAACAAGCAAAACCAAAGAGAAATAAAGCACCTACAAAAAACGATTTTAATAAAAAAAGTGCCTCTTTTAGAAAATCATCACCAAAAACCAAGAGAAACAGTGCAATAGCATCTTCTAAAAAGAAACGTTGGTAATATTTGGGCGTTCCCTTTCAGGTCAGGCTTTACATTGCAATCTTTTTTATTTAAACAAATAAAAAAGGATTTCCATTGCAATCCTTAACACACCTATTTGGTAACAAAACCCAACCAATAACTTTTCGTTTTTTATAACACTTCATTTTATTTATCAATTCTTAAATAATAGTATCTTTGTCAACAATGAAATTTGACCTAAAAATTACCGACCCAAAAAGCAAGGCAAGAGCAGGAGTAATAACTACTGATCATGGAGAGATTGAAACACCAATCTTTATGCCCGTGGGAACTGTTGGAACCGTAAAAGGAGTTCATCAAACAGAATTAAAAAACGAAATAAAACCAGATATTATTTTAGCAAATACCTATCACTTATTCTTACGTCCAGGAATGGAAATTTTAGAAAAAGCTGGTGGATTGCATAAATTTATGAATTGGGATAGCAATATCTTAACAGATTCTGGTGGTTATCAAGTATATTCTTTATCCGGACGAAGAAAAATTAACGAAGAAGGTGTAAAGTTTAAAAGTCATATAGATGGTTCTATGCACTTTTTTACACCAGAAAACGTAATGGAAACACAACGTACCATTGGAGCAGATATTATAATGGCTTTCGATGAATGTACACCTTACCCATGTGACTATAATTATGCGAAAAGATCTATGCATATGACACATAGATGGTTAGATAGATGTATAAATCATTTAGAAAAAACACCATATAAATACGGGTTCGAGCAAACATTTATGCCAATTGTACAAGGAAGTACGTACAAAGATTTACGAAGACAATCTGCAGAATATATAGCAAATTCTGGGCAGCAAGCAAACGCAATTGGTGGTCTTTCTGTTGGGGAACCAGCAGAGGAAATGTATGCAATGACAGAAGTTGTTACAGAAATTTTACCAGAAGACAAGCCACGTTATTTAATGGGAGTTGGTACGCCAATTAATATTTTAGAGAATATAGCTTTGGGTATTGACATGTTCGATTGTGTAATGCCAACAAGAAATGCAAGAAACGGAATGTTGTTTACTGCACATGGTTCTATAAATATTAAAAATAAAAAGTGGGAAGATGATTTTTCTCCAATAGATGATATGGGTATTACTTGGGTAGATACCATGTATTCAAAAGCCTATTTACGTCATCTTTTTGCAGCAAAAGAAATGTTAGGTAAGCAAATTGCTTCTATTCATAATTTAGGTTTTTATGTTTGGTTAACAAGAGAAGCTAGAAAACATATTATTGCAGGAGATTTTAGAGAATGGAAAGATAAAATGGTAAAACAAATGGACAAAAGATTGTAAGATTTTTGTCATTTCTGTTCACTAACTTTAGAGAACAGGATGTTATAATAATAAGATTTATACCCTTTTGAAAATAATAGATTGGTACATATTAAAAAGATTTTTGGTAACATTTATGTTTACCTTATTAATCTTAATTCCAATAGCAATTGCTATCGATGTTTCTGAGAAAATAGATAATTTCTTAGAACATCCTAACCTGGGGTTTAGTGAAATTTTAAACGATTATTATTTAAATTTTATTATTTACTATGCCAATACCTTTATGCCATTGGCATTGTTTATAGCGGTAATTTTATTTACATCTAAGCTTTCTAATAACACAGAGATTATAGCAATTACAAATGCGAAGGTTTCATTTACACGTTTTTTATATCCTTATTTTGTTGGTGCAACTTTAATTACGGTTCTTTCATTAGCAATGAATCATTATGTAGTACCCAATAGTAGTAAAATAAGAAAAGGGTTCGAAAAAAAATATATTAGTAATTCCAAGCAAAAAAATGAACTTAAGTATGTTTCAGATTTTAGCTTGCAACTTACAGATAGTACATACATCTTTATTAGAAGCTTTAATACAGGCAACAATGTAGGATATGATTTTAACTCAGAAACCTATGATGGTTTAGAATTAAAATCTAAACTTTCTGCAGATAATTTAAAGTACAATAAAAAAGACTCTACCTTCACTTTAAACAACTGGAGAAAACGACTAATATATAAAAATAGTGATAGTATTTTTTCTGGTAACAAATTAGATACAGTTTTTAATTTTACACCAAAAGATTTAATCTACAAATCTGCCTTTGCACAAGAAATGCCTTCTGGTGAGTTATTAACGTTTATAAATATATCAAAAAAAAGAGGTGTAAAAAACCTAAATGCGTATTTGGTAGAACTTTATAAACGAACAAGTTTACCAATAGCATCTTATATTCTTACAATTATTGCAGTAGCTTTGGCTTTTAGAAAGAGAAGAGGAGGTACAGGTGTTAACTTAGCGGTTGGTGTTGGTATTATGTTCTTGTATGTTTTCTTTATGAAAGTAGGAGAAGTTTTAGGATCTGTTGCAGGTGTTAATTCTTTAGTTTATGTTTGGATACCTAATATTATGTTTGGTATTATAGCTATCTACCTTTATTTCCATGCAAGAAAGTAAATTAAATAATTACCTATTACTTCACCTTATTGTTTTTATTTGGGGATTTACAGCAATTTTAGGAGCCTTAATTACAATTGATGCAATTCCTTTGGTTTGGTATAGAATGTTATTGGCAGTAATTTTTATTGCAATTTATTTTATTTACAAAAAAAAATCATTTAGAGTTGATAAAAAAGGACTTGTAAAATTTTTGTTTACAGGAATTATTATTGCTTTACATTGGGTTTTCTTCTTTAAAGCAATAAAGGCTTCAAATGTATCGGTGGCTTTGGTAACTATGAGCACTGGTGCTTTTTTTGCAGCACTAATAGAACCTGTTTTTTTTAAAAGGAAAGTAAACACGCTAGAAATATTTTTAGGCTTAATGGTTATTGGTGGTTTGTACATCATTTTTAATTTTGAAAGTCAATATAAATTAGGAATTATTTATGCACTAATAGCTTCTTTCTTAAGTGCGTTATTCTCTGTTTTAAATGGTTTGTTTGTTAAGAAATATACTGCAGATACGATTTCGTTTTATCAATTATTTTTCGGAGTTCTTTTTATAACGGCTTATTTATTAGTAACAAATGGTTTTTCTATAAGCTTTTTTCAAATTAAAACAACAGACTGGTTGTATCTTTTTATTTTAAGTAGCATTTGTACTGCGTACGCATTTATTGCTTCTGTACATGTAATGAAATATTTATCTCCTTACACAGTAATGCTTACCATAAATTTAGAACCTGTTTATGCAATTATTTTGGCTTTACTTATTTTTGGAGATGAAGAACAAATGAGTAGTACGTTTTATTTAGGTGCTTTTATAGTTCTATTTGTTGTTCTATTAAACGGAATTATAAAAAACAGGAAAACATTAAAAGACAAGTTTCAACAAAAGTTGAAGAGAAAAAAGTAAATTTAATTTGCTTGAAAAAGTAAATTTTATAGTATGTTTGTCCTTACAAATAACTAAAATCAAATCACTAGAATATGGAATATTTAGAATTTGAAATGCCTATAAAAGAGCTTCAAGATCAACTACAGAAATGTCAGATTATTGGTGAAGAAAGTGACGTAGATGTTACTGCTACTTGTAAGAAAATAGAGAAAAAACTAGCAGATGCTAGAAAAAATATATATAAGAACTTAACGCCTTGGCAAATAGTTCAATTATCGAGACACCCAAACAGACCTTATACTTTAGATTATATCAAAGCAATTTGTGGAGATACTTTTATGGAACTTCATGGAGATAGAAGTGTTGGTGATGATAAAGCGATGATTGGTGGTTTAGGTAAAATTGGCGATCAATCTTATATGTTTATTGGTCAACAAAAAGGATACAATACCAAAACACGCCAGTACAGAAACTTTGGAATGGCAAATCCTGAAGGATATAGAAAAGCTTTGCGTTTAATGAAAATGGCAGAGAAATTTGGTATACCTGTTGTTACTTTATTAGATACACCTGGTGCTTACCCTGGTTTAGAAGCAGAAGAACGCGGACAAGGAGAGGCAATTGCTAGAAATATTTTCGAAATGACTATTCTTAAAACACCAATTATAACAATTGTTATTGGTGAAGGAGCTTCTGGTGGAGCTGTAGGAATTGGAGTAGGAGATAGAGTTTACATGATGGAAAATACTTGGTATACTGTTATTTCTCCAGAATCTTGTTCTTCTATTTTATGGAGAAGTTGGGAATATAAAGAGCAAGCTGCAGCAGCATTAAAATTAACTGGTGCAGATATGAAAAAAATGAAGCTAATAGATGGTATCATAAAAGAACCAGTTGGAGGTGCTCATTCTGATAGGCAAAGTGCTTTTAAATCTGTTGAAGCTCAAATTGTTAGTGCTTTTAATGAATTAAAAGATTTATCTGAAGAAGACTTGGTTGCTAAAAGAATGGATAAGTACGCAAACATGGGAGTTTACAAAGAATAGAAAACTCTATGTCTTGTATTAATTGTAATATTGAGTTAACGGGAGAATTTTGCCCTACTTGTGGCGAAAAGAAAGATTTTAATAGAATTACATTTTCTTCATTAATAGAAAATGTTTTTTCTGGTTTTGTTAATATGGATAAAGGTTTATTATTCAATATTAAAAACTTAACTCTTCATCCTCAAAAAACTATATTTCAATATATAAAAGGTAAAAGAAAATATGTTTTAAACCCTATAAGTTATGCTATTATAACTATTTCTGTTTATTTAATATTAGTCGCTTTTTTAAAAGAAGATAAACTAGTTGAAACAACAGAAATTTCTAAGAAGGTTAAAAGCCTTAATAAGTTTGAGAAATATGGTTACGATGCAGGAGGTTATATTTTTAGTAAACTTAAATTCTTATGGTTACTAATAATTATTTACTTAAGTCTGTTTACAAAACTAATTTTTAAGAGATTTAACTTTTTTGAGCATATTACAATAAATGCCTTTATAGTTGGTCATTCAACAATAATAGCTTTTTTTGTAAAAATTATTTATCATGATGAAATTTTACTATTTAATTTTTTAGTTTTTATTTATATGATTTACCTTGTTTATAAGGTGTTTCTAAATAAAAAAGAAAAATTTTTCACATTAACAATGGCAGTCTTTAGTGTAGTATTTGCTTACTTAATGTTTTTAATAGTTCCTTTTTTAACTATGATTATTTTAAAATAAAAAAAAGCGAAATTCAAATGAATGAATTTCGCTTTTTTTGTGCTTTTATATTAAGTTTAGATTCCTAAAGAAGTGAAAATTTCTTTTAATCTAGGTTCAGAAGGTCTCGGTGCATTTGCATCTACAATATTTCCTTGCGGACCTATTAAAATAAATCTAGGAATTGCATTTATTTGATATGCTTGTTGAAAACTGTAGTCTTTTCCTGCCCATAATTGATTTCCTGTTAATTGTTTAGCTTTTACAAAATTTCTCCACTTTTTTTCAGCAGCTTCCCAAGAACCACCACTTTTTCTATATTCATCTGTAGAGATACTAATAAATTCTATATTTTTTCCATTGTACTCTTTTTCTAATGATTTTAAAAATGGAATTTGCTGAATACAAGGTGTACACCAAGTAGCCCACATATCTATATAAATATATTTACCAAGATAAGAATCTAAAGATTTTTTTCCTCCTTTGTAGTCTGTGTAGTTTTCGAATTTTGGAGATATTTTTTTTAAAATAGATTTTTCTGCTATTAATCTTTCTTTTACTGCAGAAGGGTGTCTTCTCTCATAATCCATAGAAACACTTTTAAGATATTGCTTGCTAATTTTTAGTGCGCTATTAAGAATAGTAGAATCGACGCCTTTATTAGCATATAAATTATTTGTGCTGTCTATTGTTTTTTCTAATTTATTTAATTTTTCATCAAATAAATCTCTTTCTAAAACGAAGAGGTTGGTAGGGTCACCTAAATCTCTAGATAACGCAAATTGAGTTAAAATAAAATTATTAGTTGCAGATCCTTCTCCTGTATAGCTAAAGCTTTCGAAAAAAGGATTAGACTCTGCTGTTAGAACTAAATTATACCCTTTGTCTAAATATACTACGCCTTTTTTATCGCTTCCAAGGTTTATTGTATAGTGTCCTTTTTTGTTTATTGTAAGAGTATCGCTAAACGTACCATCTTTATTTAGCTTTATTTCTTTAAAAACGGTATCCCCAGAAATAACAATTACAGAATCTTTTGCATTGTTTATTTTTCCAGAAAATACAGTAAAATCATTCTTTTTAGAGCATGAGGTAATTACTAATAAAAAAAGTAGGATGCTTAATTTCTTCATTTTTATTGTTTTTTATTAATTTAAGCAAAGATAGAATTTAATACTTTTAATTAAGTATTAAAAGTTGAATCTAAGCTTTGTAATTGCATTATAAAGTGTTAAAAAAATATGGACTCTTCTTTTTTTTAAACTATTAAATGTATAAAAAAAGCGAAATTCAAATGAATGAATTTCGCTTTTTTTGTGCTTTTATATCAAGTTTAGATTCCTAAAGAAGTGAAAATTTCTTTTAATCTAGGTTCAGAAGGTCTTGGTGCATTTGCATCTACAATATTTCCTTGTGGATCTATTAAAATAAATCTAGGAATTGCATTTATTTGGTATTCTTGCTGAAAAGAGTAGTCTTTTCCTGCCCATAATTGAGTTCCTGTTAATTGTTTAGCTTTTACAAAGTCTCTCCATTTTTTTTCTGCAGCTTCCCAAGAACCACCACTTCTTCTCGATTCATCTGTAGAAAGGCTAATAAATTCTATGTTTTTACCATGATATTCTTTTTCTAAATTCTTTAAAAAAGGAATTTGTTGAATACAAGGTCCACACCATGTTGCCCAAACGTCTATATAAACAAACTTTCCTTTAAAAGAGTCTAAAGATTTTTCACCACCTTTAAAGTCTGTATAATCTGTAAATTTAGGAGAAGGACTTCCTTTAGCAGTTGCTCTATTTTTAGTATATGCTTGGTTAAAACCAACCATCATTTGGGTAGTTTGTTGGTTTGCCATAGCAGCTAAAGAACTATCTATATCATCATAAGAGTTTAAAATACTATCGAATCTCTTTTTAATGCTTTCTAATTTATTTTTAAAATCATTTTCCTCAAGAGCTAAAATTAAAGTTGGATCACCAATTTTTTGGCTTACCGCTATTTGAGCAATCATAAAGTTACTATTATCTGCACCTTTACCAGAAAATTTAAAACTAGACATAAATTCATCGGCATCACCGTTTAATTTAATATCAAAACCATTTTTTAAATAAATAGGAGCTCTTTTGGTTCTACTTGTACCAAAAGTATAAATTGAAGCATTTTCTACTTTTAAGGTATCTTTAAAAGTACCATCTGTGTTTATAGTAATTGTTTTAATTGGGCCTTTTTGGTTAGATATTGTTATAGTAGAATCTTTATTGTTTTCTAATTTACCAGATAACGAAAGATACTCTTTAGAGTGTTCTTTTGTACAAGAAACTATTGCTACAATAGCTAATAATAGAATGCTTAATTTTTTCATTTTTATTTATTATAATTTGAAACAAATATAGAAATTAAATTAGAGTAGAATATGTTAATCAATTGTTAGTTTCAAATAGAGAAAGTTAAAATTTAAAACAAATGTTTATGTCTGCTATTTGTTTTTTACAAAGATTAATTTATGCCTACTCTTAGAGGTTTCTCTTTGTTCTAATTCAAACTTGCCAATAGATTTAATTAACGGAGTTAATTTATCGAATCCATAATTTCTAGAATCAAAATTTGGTTGTTTTTTCTGAAGCAAACTCCCTACATCTCCAAGAAATGCCCAACCATCTTCATCTGATAAATCTTCTATTGTAGAAGAAATTAATTTGGTAACCTTAGGTGTTATTTTATCTACATTATCTTTTGCATTATCTTTCTGGTTAACGTTTTCTTTCTTGCCTGTTTGCTTTCTAATAATTTCTATGTAAATAAATTTATCGCACGCAACTATAAACGGATTTGGCGTTTTCTTCTCGCCAATACCAATTACTTGTTTTCCTGCCTCTCTTAATCTAGTTGCTAGTTTTGTAAAATCACTATCACTAGAAACTAAACAAAAACCATTTACTTTTTCAGAATATAAAATATCCATTGCATCGATAATCATTGCAGAATCTGTTGCGTTTTTACCAGTTGTATATGCGTATTGCTGAATAGGGGTAATAGCATTTTCTAATAAAAGATTTTTCCATTTAGATAAATGCGGACTTGTCCAATCGCCATAAATTCTTTTAATTGTAGGATTGCCATATTTTGCAATCTCTTCCATCATTTCCTTTACGTGAGCAGATGGTATATTGTCTCCGTCTATAAGAACAGCTATATTCATGTTGTTGTATTAATTATGTATTTTGTTATTAAAACAGTAAAACGTTTTAATTTTTTTTGTTTTATAATAGTAGTTAGCTAAGTTAGTTTTTTGAATCATAAAATCAAAAAGAACAAACATTTGTTTTTATCATTAAAGTTTAAATGTTTAATGATGATTTTATTAATTCTTAGATAAATAAAATATTTAATTAGAACCGTGTAATGCTTTCATTTTAACCTTAAACATTTTTGCTGCAGACGTATAACCACCTTCAGTACCATCTACAAAATGTGCGTGTTTGGTTTTTCTATCTAAAACGTAGCAAGACATTACAGATGCGTGTGTTAGATGAATACCATAAATAATTTTATTTTCTTTTTCTAATTGATTTAAGTAGTCTAAAAAAAGATCAATTTTACTTTGTTCTGCTGTAAAAATAGTATTAATCATACCATCTAGCATAAAAGTATGAGATAACTGACTGATTTGATTTAGATATTTTTTTCCGTCTTCAGACATATTAAAATACCATTTTCCTAGTAAAGTCGTTATCCAATTTTTAATTAAATAGATAAAGCTATTATTAGCAAGACTAATCTTCATTTCTTCCCAAATTTTAGAAATACTGAAGTTTAATTCTAAAGAAGCTGTTTTTATAGGTTGTCTGTTGTTAAATGTGCCAAAAATACTATCCATTTTATGTAAAACATCTCTATATATATCTTTTTGCTCGGTTTCTTTTACAGCATCTAGTAATAAACAAACAACTTTTTTTACATTTTGTGTAGGATTAATTTCTTTCCACCTGCACTCCATACCTTCTAAGTTTAAAAGGTCTTTTTTAAAGGCAATAGTATCAATCTCTTTGTAGTTTTTTTTAATAATTTCTTCGGCTTTCTTTAAGCCATTTCCTAGTACAATAGGAATTGCCAATTGATCTGTAAGTTGATGCTTAACTATCTTTAAATAGGCTTTTTTAGCAATTAAATCTTTTACAGAAACATGCCCAACTCTAAGGGTTAAAGCTGTGTTTTTTTTTATATGAAGACTATAGTTTTCTAAAACAAGTGTAACTTTTTTTAGAAGGAAGTTTGGTATGATAAAAGTTGCACCATCACCTCCAAAAAAATAAGGGATTTCGATATTTTTCTTCTCTTTTCTAATGGTATTTAAAACAGATATAATTGCACCTGTTGCGGTTAAGTTTACTTGATGATGTTTGCCTTCGTTAACAGCTTTTGTTGAGTTTTTAATATCTACAACTACAACATGCCAAGTATTCGGAATCTCAGAAAAATCAGATTCATCGGCTAATACATCGACAAGCGTTTTATTAGACTTTTTTAATTGTGTGTAGTATTTTATATTCTCCATCGTTTTAACTACAAATTACATCTTTAATCTGTTGATAGCGAAGTTAGTTTTTTTTAATCAAAAAAATAACCATTGATTGATATCTGTTTTTAAACAAAAAAAATCTCAAACTTTCGTTTGAGATTTTAATATTTTAAGATTCCGTTTCGGTTCTTATTTCAGATTTTTTTTCGCCTTTTTCAATTTTAATGGTGAGCTTGTCTTCTTTCTCATCTAGATCCATCGAAATCGTATCACCTTCAGAAAGTTTAGAATTTACAATTTCTTCTGCCAAGGCATCTTCAATGTATTTCTGTATTGCTCTTTTAAGTGGTCTTGCTCCGTATTTTTTATCGAAACCTTTGTCTGCTATATAATCTTTTGCTTTTTCGCTTAATTGTAATGTATAACCTAAATCAGATATTCTGTTTAATAGTTTATCTAACTCGATATCTATAATTTTATGAATATCTTCTCTTTCTAAAGCATTAAATACAATTACATCATCTATTCTGTTTAGAAATTCTGGTGCAAAAGATTTCTTTAAAGCACCTTCTATAACAGATTTAGCATGTTCGTCTGCTTGTGCATTTTTAGTTGCAGTACCAAAACCTACTCCGCCACCAAAATCTTTTAATTGACGTGCTCCAATATTAGAAGTCATAATGATTATGGTATTTCTAAAATCGATTTTTCTACCTAAACTGTCAGTAATATGTCCGTCATCTAAAATTTGCAATAACATATTAAACACATCTGGATGCGCTTTTTCTATTTCATCTAAAAGAATTACAGAATATGGTTTTCTTCTAACTTTTTCTGTTAATTGACCACCTTCTTCGTAACCAACATAACCAGGAGGAGCACCAATTAAACGAGATATAGCAAATTTCTCCATGTATTCACTCATATCAATTCTAATTAAAGAATCGTCAGAATCGAATAATTCACGTGCTAGAACTTTAGCTAATTGAGTTTTACCAACACCTGTTTGTCCTAAGAAAATAAAAGAACCAATAGGTTTGTTAGGGTCTTTTAAACCAACTCTATTACGTTGAATAGCTTTTACCACTTTGGTAACGGCATTATCTTGTCCAACTACCTTTCCTTTAATTAGTTGCGGTAGTTCGTGTAATTTATGTGTTTCTGCTTCTGCAACTCTATTTACAGGAATTCCTGTCATCATAGAAACTACTTCTGCAACATTGTCTTCTGTAACTACTTCACGATTTAATTTAGAATCATCTTCCCATTGTTTTTGGGCAGAATCTAATGCAGATTCCATGTTCTTTTCATCGTCACGTAATTTGGCAGCCTCTTCGTATTTTTGTCCGTTTACAGCTTTTGTTTTTTGTTCGCGAACAATTTCTAATTGCGCTTCAAGTTCTAAGACTTGTTGAGGAACAACAATATTTGTAATATGAATTCTAGAACCGGCCTCATCTAAAGCATCAATTGCTTTATCTGGCAAATATCTATCTGTCATGTACCTATTCGTTAATTTTACACAGGCTTCAATAGCGTCATCTGTATAATTTACATGATGATGCTCTTCATATTTACCTTTAATATTCTGTAAAATTTGTATTGTTTCTTCTACGGAAGTTGGATCTACAATTACCTTCTGAAAACGACGTTCTAAAGCGCCATCTTTTTCGATATTTGTTCTGTATTCATCTAACGTTGTTGCACCAATACATTGTATTTCTCCTCTTGCTAAAGCAGGTTTTAACATATTAGAAGCATCTAAAGAACCAGTTGCACCACCAGCACCAACAATAGTGTGAATTTCATCAATAAAAAGAATAATATCTTCATTCTTTTCAAGTTCATTCATTAAGGCTTTCATGCGTTCTTCAAACTGACCACGATATTTTGTTCCAGCAACTAAACTAGCTAAATCTAAAGAAACCAAACGCTTATCAAACAAAATTCTAGACACTTTACGTTCTACAATTCTTAACGCTAAACCTTCTGCAATGGCAGATTTACCAACACCGGGTTCTCCAATTAACATTGGATTGTTCTTTTTCCTTCTACTTAAAATTTGCGAAACACGTTCAATTTCTTTTTGTCTACCAACAACTGGGTCTAATTTACCTTGTTCTGCCATAGCAGTTAAATCTCTACCAAAATTATCTAAAACAGGTGTTTTAGATTTTTTTACGTTTTTACCTTTAGGCGCTTGCTCGAAAGGGTTCGATTTTTCTGATGCAAATTCGTCATCATCAGATGGTGTTTCTGCAATTGGGTTGTTAGGTAATTCGTCGTCAATACTTAAATCATTATCTACATGTAATTGTTTGTACAAAGCTTTCGCTTCATCATAATTTACATGATATTTCTGTATTAACTTTGTTGTAGGGTCATTCTCGTTTCTTAGAATACATAACAACAAATGAGCTGTGTCTATAGACTCACTTTGGTATAGCTTAGCTTCTAAAAACGTAGTTTTAAGTGCTTTTTCTGCTTGTCTTGTTAAGTGCAAGCTTTTCTTTTCTGATGCTTCTGCAAACGTTGGGTTTACAGGGTTTAATTGTTCTAGCTTTTTACGCAAAAGAATCGTGTCTACATCAAATGCAGTTAAGATTTCCATTGCTTTTCCTTCTCCTTTTCTAATTAAACCTAATAATAAATGTTCTGTTCCAATAAATTCATGCCCTAATCTTAGTGCTTCTTCTTTACTGAAAGCGATTACATCTCTTACTTTTGGTGAAAAATTATCGTCCATATTTTATTATCTATTGATGTAAATTTAGTCCTTTTTTTTTTTAATAATTACAAAAAAGGTGCCAAGGCTGAAAAACTGACAGTTTGACTAGGAAACCAAGTTAGAAAACTATTGAAAATCAGCCAAATAAAAAGGGAATAAAAATTATTAATAAATGTTGATAACTCTCTTTAATTGAAAAGGCCTAAATCTTTGTAAATATCACTAGAAATAGTATCTTGCCTTGTTTTAAAAAAATGACTAATTATTAATAGAAAATATATATGGCAGACGGAGAAAAGGTAATTCCGATTAACATTGAAGAGCAGATGAAATCTGCGTACATCGATTACTCGATGTCAGTTATTGTTTCAAGAGCATTACCAGATGTAAGAGATGGCTTAAAGCCAGTTCATAGAAGAGTTTTATTTGGTATGCACGAATTGGGAATTAAAGCAACCGGGTCTTACAAGAAATCAGCAAGAATTGTTGGGGAAGTGTTAGGTAAGTTTCACCCACATGGTGATACTTCTGTATACGATTCTATGGTAAGAATGGCGCAAAACTGGAGTGTACGTTACATGATGGTTGATGGGCAAGGGAATTTTGGTTCTGTAGATGGAGATTCTCCGGCAGCAATGCGTTATACAGAGGTTAGAATGCAAAAAATATCAGAAGACATGTTGGCTGATATCGAAAAAGATACCGTAGACCATCGTTTAAATTTTGATGATACTTTACAAGAACCTACAGTTTTACCTACTCGTATACCTAACTTGTTAATAAATGGTGCTTCTGGTATTGCTGTTGGTATGGCAACTAATATGGCGCCACACAACATTACAGAGGTTATTAATGGTACACTTGCTTATATAGATAATAGAGATATAGAAATAGATGAGTTAATGCAACACATCACAGCGCCAGATTTTCCTACAGGAGGAATTATTTATGGTTATGATGGTGTAAGAGATGCTTTTCATACAGGTCGTGGACGTATTGTAAT
Organism: Polaribacter sp. PL03; assembly: GCF_033875165.1. Lineage (NCBI taxonomy): Bacteria > Pseudomonadati > Bacteroidota > Flavobacteriia > Flavobacteriales > Flavobacteriaceae > Polaribacter > Polaribacter sp. PL03. The sequence continues at coordinate 29,144 of NZ_JAWZSV010000004.1, forward strand.
GCGTGCCAAAGCTATTGTAGAGGAAGTTAAAGGACGTGAGTGCATAATTGTTACAGAGATTCCTTACCAAGTGAATAAAGCAGAAATGATTAAAAAAACTGCAGAACTTGTTAATGATAAAAAAATAGAAGGTATTTCTAATATTAGAGATGAATCTGATAGAAATGGAATGCGTATTGTATACATCTTAAAACGTGATGCAATTCCTAATATCGTATTAAATAAATTATTTAAATACACACAATTACAAACTTCTTTTAGTGTAAATAATATTGCATTAGTAAAAGGAAGACCAGAGCAGTTAAACTTAAAACAGCTTATTCATTATTTTGTTGAACACAGACATGAAGTTATTGTTCGTAGAACAGAATTTGATCTTAAAAAAGCAGAAGCTAGAGCACATATTTTAGAAGGATTAATAATAGCATCAGACAATATAGATGAGGTTATTGCTACAATTCGTGCATCTAAGAATGCAGACGAAGCTCGTGAGAAATTAATTGAACGTTTTGAGTTAACAGAAATTCAAGCAAAAGCAATTGTAGAAATGCGTTTGCGTCAATTAACAGGTTTAGAGCAAGACAAATTGCGTGCAGAATATGATGCAATTATGTTAACAATTATCGATTTAAAAGATATTTTAGCAAACGAACCAAGACGTTATCAAATAATTAAAGACGAATTAGCTCATATTAAAGATAAATATGGAGATGAACGTCGCTCTATTATAGAATATGCTGGTGGAGACATGAGAATAGAAGACATGATACCAGATACAAAGGTTGTTGTTACTATTTCTAATGCAGGTTATTTAAAACGTACAAATTTAGAAGAATATAAAGTACAAAATAGAGGAGGTAGAGGTCAAAAAGGAGCAACTACTAGAAATGAAGATTTCTTAGAACATTTATTTGTGGGAACAAACCACCAATATATGATGTTCTTTACTCAGAAAGGAAAAGTATTTTGGATGCGTGTTTATGAAATTCCTGAAGGTGGAAAAAACACTAAAGGTAGAGCAATGCAAAACTTAATCAACATAGAACCAGATGATAAAGTTAAAGCATTCTTAGTAACGCAAGATTTAAAAGACGAAGATTACATTAATAGCCATTATGTAATTATGGCAACCAAGAAAGGTCAAGTTAAAAAGACTTCTTTAGAGCAATATTCTAGACCAAGAACTAATGGTATTAATGCAATTACTATTAAAGAAGGTGATGAGTTATTAGAAGCAAAATTAACAACAGGAGATAGCCAAGTAATGTTAGCATTAGCATCTGGTAAATCTATTCGTTTCGAAGAAGCAAAAACGCGCCCAATGGGTAGAACTGCTTCTGGTGTAAGAGGAATTACTTTACAGCATGAAAATGATGAGGTAATTGGTATGGTTGCTGTAAACGACATGGAAAGTAATATTCTTGTAGTGTCTGAAAAAGGATATGGTAAACGTTCTAAATTAGAAGATTATAGAGTAACAAATAGAGGTGGTAAAGGTGTTAAAACTTTAAATATTTCTGAAAAAACAGGTAACTTAGTAGCTATTAAAAATGTAGATGATTCTAACGATTTAATGATTATTAACAAATCTGGACTTACTATTAGAATGGCAGTTGAAGATTTAAGGGTTATGGGGCGTGCAACACAAGGTGTTCGTTTAATTAACATTAAAGATTCAGATAGTATTGCTGCAGTAGCAAAAGTAGCTCACGAAGAAGAAGTTGAAGAAGATGAAATTGAAGGCGAAACAGAAAATGGCACGGAAATTGAAAATGATTCAAATGAAAATCAAGAACAATAATAAATTAAACAATTTTTTAAAAATGAAAAATCAAATATTAGCGCTTTCTTTAGGATTAGTATCTGTAATGGCTTTTGGTCAAAAGAATGAATTAAAGTCTGCTGAGAAAGCAATTAAAAAAGGACAATTTAAAGAAGCTAAAGTAATCATAGAGTCTCTAGAAGGTATGGAAGCTACTATGGATGCAAAGTATAAAGCAAAATATTATTTCTTAAGAGGTTCTGCATATGGTAAATCTAATGTTGAAAAAGCAGCAGATGCTTACAACAAGCTTTTCGAATATGAAAAACAAATTGGTAAACAAAAGTATACTAAAGAAGCAAAACCTAAATTAAATGATTTAGTACAATTTGTTTCTACTAAAGCAATAGAGCAGTACAATGCTAAAGATTATGCCAATGCTAAAAATAATTTTTATGCAACGTATAAGTTAAGCCCGAAAGACACTAGTTTTTTATATAATGCAGCAATTAGTGCTTCTTTATCTAAAGATTATGATATTTCTTTAAAGTATTATAAGGAGTTGAAAGATGTTGGTTATACTGGTATTACTACTCAGTATTTAGCAGTAAATAAAGCGTCTGGTGAAGTAGAAAATTTAGGTACTTTGTCTAATAGAAATTTAATGGTAAAAGCAGGTCAATATACTACACCTACTGATAAAGTATTAGAATCTAAACAAGCAGAAATTGTAAAGAATATTGGTTACATATTGGTAAACCAAGGTAAAACCGAAGAGGCAATTGTTGCTTTACAAGAAGCTAGAAAAGCAAACCCAAAAGATGTTAACCTAATTTTAAATGAAGCTCAATTATACATTAAGCTTGATAAGATGGATAAGTTTGGTGCTTTAATGGAAGAGGCTGTGAAGTTAGATCCTACAAACCCTACTTTATTTTTTAATTTAGGTGTTGTAAATGCAAACCAAGGTAAAACTGAAGCTGCAGTAAAGTACTACAATAAAGCAATTGAATTAAAACCAGATTATGGTGATGCTTATATGAACTTAGCTGTTGCTATGCTTTCGAAAGAAAAAGAAATTGTAGAAGAAATGAATAAGAACTTATCTAATTTCGATAAGTATGATGAATTACAAAACAAGCAAAAAGAATTGTATAAACAAGCTTTACCTTATTTAGTAAAAGCAGATAATATTAAGAGATCAGAAGGTACTGTTAGAACACTTTTAAATATTTATGATACATTAGAGATGGTAAAAGAAGCGGATGCTTTAAGACCAATCTTTAAAGAATTAAGAGGTCAGTAGGTCTTTTAATTCTCATAAAAAAAATCCGAAACTTTAGAGTTTCGGATTTTTTTTATATTATTTTTTTTATAACTCTTAGTTTATGTGTGTGTTTCTGAAGATCTGCATTAAAAATACCACTGTGATCTAAAGTGTCTATTCTCACTTTGCCATGTGCATGAATAATGTTATAATCATTTAGAATAATACCTACATGAATTATTTCTCCTTCTTCATTGTCGAAAAAAGCTAAATCACCTGGTTCGCTTTCTTCAATAAAACTTAAGACTTCTCCTTGTTTAGCTTGCTCCTTTGCATTTCGAAATAACTTATAACCACAAAGTTTATATACTATTTGAGTAAAACCAGAGCAATCTATACCAAAGGGAGATTTTCCGCCCCATAAAAAAGGAGTATTTAAATAAGTAAAGGCTGTTTTTAAAATATCACTTTTACTAGATATGCCATGGTAAACAGTATTATCATAAGAATAATTAAGGTTTCCTAATTTTAGTCTTCCTTCATTAAAATAAGGCAACTGAGAGCCAATAGCAATTGTTGTTAGTTCGTTTTTTTGGTTGGTAACAAAATCTAAAATTTCACCAGAATAAGTAGGTGTTTCATTACAGATTAAAGTATAAGAATCTTCTGTAATTTCTAGATACTGTTTGTTATCTATAAAACCTTCAAAACTGTCGAAAGGCAAACGAATTTTACTCCAATTCTTTTGCTTCTCAATAATCTGAAAATGTTCACCAAACAAAACCTGACTCACCATTTCTGATTTGTCTGACTCTTCTGCTCTTAAAGGAACAATACTTAAGTTGCAAATGCCAAAAAGCATAAATAGATAAAGGTTTTTAAAATTTAAATTCTTTCTATAACCATTGCACTAGCACCACCACCACCATTACAAATAGCTGCAGCACCAATTTTAGCATTGTTTTGTTTTAATATAGATGTTAGGGCTATAACAATTCTAGCTCCAGAGACACCTAAAGGATGTCCTAAAGAAACAGCACCACCATTAACGTTTACTTTGTTATCTGTAATGTTTAAAAGCTTCATATTAGCTAAACCAACAATCGAGAATGCTTCATTCAATTCAAAGTAATCTACATCATCAATAGAAATATTTGCTTTTGCTAATGCTTTAGGTAATGCTTTTGCGGGTGCAGTTGTAAACCATTTAGGCTCGTGTGCAGCATCTGCATATCCTTTTATTCTAGCAAGAGGAGTAATGTTTAATTCTTTTGCTTTATCAGCAGACATTAAAACTAAGGCAGCACCACCATCATTTATTGTAGAAGCGTTTGCAGCAGTTACGGTTCCTTCTTTAGTAAAAGCAGCTCTTAAAGTAGGAATCCTATCCATCTTTACATTTTTGTATTCTTCATCCTCAGAAAAGATAATAGCATCTCCACGTCTTTGAGGAATTTCTACGGGTACAATTTCATCACTATATTTTCCTTCACTCCAAGCTTTAGCAGAACGATTATAAGATTGTATTGCAAAATTATCTTGGTCTTCTCTAGAAAAATTATATTCAGTAGCGCAATCATCTGCACAAACACCCATAGCTACTTTGTCATATGCATCTACTAAGCCATCTTTCTGCATACCATCTTCCATGGTAATTGGTCCAAATTTAGAACCATTTCTAGCATGTTGGTAATGAGGTATAGAACTCATGTTTTCCATTCCACCAGCTACAACAATATCAGCATCACCCAAAGCAATAGTTTGTGCGGCTAACATTATAGATTTCATACCAGATGCACATACTTTATTAACAGTTGTACAAGGTACGGTGTTGGGAATGCCAGCATAAATAGCTGCTTGTCTTGCAGGTGCTTGTCCTAAGCCAGCAGAAACAACATTACCCATAAAAACTTCTTCTACCATTTCTGGCGCTAAGTTTATTTTATTTAAAGCTCCTTTTATTGCTACAGCACCAAGTCTTGTTGCTGGTATAGAAGATAAACTTCCCATAAAACTTCCAATTGGTGTTCTTGCAACAGATACAATTACTACTTCTTTCATATGTTATTTTGAGTTTATTTTTGATATAAGATTGTCTGCTAAATTAATCTTTTTTAATCAATTTTTATAGGATTGTTCCGCTTGAATTTCTAACCTTAACTTTTTTGCACTAAGTTTGTAGCTACAAGATAATAAACATGAGCAACTTCGTAAATAAACTCTATCAAAATAACACGATCATCTATAAAGTAATTTTATTCTTAATCACAACAGTTGCTATTGTCTATTTGTTTCCAAAAGGAGGTCAATTTAAGTATGATTTTAATAACGGTCAATTATGGAAATACGATAATTTATATGCACCTTTTGATTTTGCAGTTCAGAAATCTGAAGAAGAAATTAAAATAGAGAAAAAACAAATTGATGCAAATGCGAAACTCTATTTTACATATGAAAATACTATTGTAGATGAAGTAAGAAGTACGTTTGAAAGAAGAATTGCAGCAGCAATTTTAAGTGATTCTTTAACTATTGAAGAGAAGAAATCTTTAAGAAGTATTGGTTTAAATACAATAGACAAGATATATAAAGTTGGTTTTTTAGAAGTAATTAGCCAAGATAGAGTTCGAAATAAAGACGAATTAATAGCTATTAGAAAAGAGAATGTAATAAAAGATATTCCTTTTAAGATGCTTTATAATTCTAATGAAGTTTTAAATATTATAAGTAAAAACGTAGAAAATAATTTTAAGAGTTTTGGAAGTAAGCAGGTTTTTAATATACTTTCTGAAATTATAAAACCCAATGTTACTTATGATGCAGATTTTACTAATAAAGTAATAGAAAATGAAACTAAAAATATATCCTACACAAAAGGAAAAGTTTCATCTGGAGGATTAATTATTTTAAAAGGAGATATTGTTGAAGGAAAAAAATTAGCTATTTTAAACTCTTTAAAAAGCGAATCTGAATCTACTGTTTGGACAGAATCTAATTACAATTGGATTATTTTTGGATACACAATTTTAGTAGCCTTAGCTTTGTTGATGTTACTGCTGTTTCTTAAAAAAAATAGAGTTGAGATTTACAACAATAATAATAAAGTAACTTTTATATTTTTCAATGTTTTTTCAATGATCTTTATTCAAACATTGGTTATAAAATATAATTCAGACTATTTATATGTAGTACCTTTAAGTGTTTTGCCAATTATCTTAAAAGCATTCTTCGATGCACGTTTAGGTTTGTTTACTCACGTTCTTACAGTACTTTTATTAGGATATGTAGTTCCTAATAGTTTCGAATTTATTTACCTTCATATTATTGCGGGAATTGTAACCATTTTAACGGTTTCAGAATTATACAAAAGAGCAAACCTGTTTATTTCTGTAGCACAAATTACAGGTATTTATATGGTAACTTATTTTGCTTTTTCTATTATAAAAGAAGGTAATGCGTCGCAAATTAACTTAGATTATTTTATGCTTTTTGCTGCAAATGGGTTGCTTTCTTTTCTAGCAATAATTCTAATATACATCTACGAAAAAGTTTTTGGTTTAGTATCTGATGTAACTTTATTAGAACTCTCTAATACCAATTCTAAATTGCTACGTGAACTAAATGAAAAAGCTCCAGGTACATTTCAACACTCTATGCAAGTTGCAAATTTAGCAGAAGCAGCAGCAAATGAAATAGGAGCAAACTCTATGTTGGTTAGAACAGGAGCCTTATACCATGATGTAGGTAAAATGGCAAACCCAATGTATTTTATAGAAAATCAAACAACAGGCGTAAATCCTCATAACGAGCTATCTCCAAGAGACAGTGCAAAGATAATTACAGATCATGTTATAAAAGGGGTAGAGATTGCTAAAAAATATAATCTACCAGACAGAATTATAGATTTTATTAGAACGCATCACGGTACAAGTACAACTTATTATTTTTTGATGAAAGAAAAAGAAATGAACCCAGATACTGAGGTTGATGTTAAAAAATTTCAATATCAAGGTCCAAATCCTTTTTCTAAAGAAACAGCAATTTTAATGATGTGTGATGCTGCCGAAGCAGCCTCTAAAAGTTTAAAGATACCTACGGCGCAATCTATCAGTGATTTAATAGATAAAATAATAGAAAAACAAATGTCAGACAATCAGTTTTTAAATTCTGATATTACATTTAAAGAAATAGAGACTATTAAAAAAGTGATAAAGAAAAAATTGCTAAACATCTATCACTTAAGGGTTGAGTATCCTGAATAAAAAAAAGATGAAAAAAACTTAAAAACATCTTGTAATAATCGAAATGTAGTAGTATATTTGCACTCGCAATTTTAAACAACTGCGGTAAGTTCATTAATAGGAGAGGTGCCAGAGCGGTAATGGAGCAGATTGCTAATCTGTCGACGGGTAACTGTCGCCAGGGTTCGAGTCCCTGTCTCTCCGCAATTTTATTTACTCGGGGTGTAGCGTAGCCCGGTCATCGCGCCTCGTTTGGGACGAGGAGGTCGCAGGTTCGAATCCTGCCACCCCGACACAGTTGTACGTAGCAACTTTAAAACCACGGGCTCTTAGCTCAGCTGGATAGAGCACCTCCCTTCTAAGGAGGCGGTCGAAGGTTCGAATCCTTCAGGGCTCACTTAAACCTTACTAGAAATAGTAAGGTTTTTTGTTGTTCTAAACTTTTTTTAAGGATAGATATATTAATCTGTTTGGTGAAAAAATATAACTAAGGTTTTAGTAGTATGATGTTCAGATTTTTTTTAATTTAAATAGTTCTTTTTACAAAGTGTTTAATAATAAGATTTGAAGATTTTTATATATTAGAAAAATTTTCTTTGAATCTGAAGTATTCTTTTAAAAGCTATAGTGTTTTGTATAGCTTATTTTTTGTTTAATCATAAAAGGTTAAATAAAAAATAAGCTAATAACATCTTCCTGTTTTAGAGTTGGTCTTATTTTTAAAGAGAAATGAGTTTACTTTGTCTTATTTCTTAGTTTCTGTTCCCAGTTCCAAGAAGAAAGTATCATTTCATTTAAGGTTTTACTTGCAGTCCATCCTAGTTTTTGTTTTGCTAAGTCTGTAGAGGCATATAATTTTGGTACATCTCCGGCTCTTCTTTCTACAATTTCATAATTAAGTTTAGAGTTTGTAACATCTTCAAAAGAATGTATCACATCTAAAACAGAAAAGCCATTTCCTGTTCCTAAATTAAAAATCTCAAGTGCTTTTTCTTGTTCTTTTTTAATTATTCTTTTTACTGCTAAAACATGCGCTTTTGCTAAATCTACTACGTGTATGTAATCTCTTATAGGTGTTCCGTCTTTAGTTGGGTAATCATTACCATAAACCATCAATTTTTCTCTTAAGCCAACTGCAGTTTGTGTAATGTAAGGCATTAAATTATTTGGAATTCCACTTGGTAATTCGCCAATTAAACCAGATTCATGTGCGCCAATAGGATTAAAATAGCGTAATGAAATGGCAGCAAAATTTGGATTTGATTTTATAAGGTCGTCTAAAATTTCTTCTGCTACTTTTTTAGTGTTTCCATAAGGAGAAAAAGGACGTTGTGTTTCATTTTCTTCTGTGATTGGTAAGGTTTCTGGTGTACCGTAAACAGTTGCAGATGAAGAGAAAATAAAGCCATTAATATTATTTTCTACTTGTGCAGAAAGTGTATTTAATAATGAATATAAGTTGTTTTTATAATACATTAAAGGTTTTTGAACAGATTCGCCAACAGCTTTATGAGCAGCAAAATGTATTACTGCTTTTGTGTCTTTATGATTACTAAATACTTCTTTGGTTTTAGTCTCATTTTTCAAATCGATGTTTATAAAAGTGGGTTTTACTCCTGTAATTTTTTCAATTCTACTTAAAGTTTCTTCAGTAGAATTAGATAAGTCATCTAAAATTACAACCTCAAAGTTATTTTCGATCAGTTCTATTACTGTATGAGAACCAATGTAACCACAACCACCCGTAACTATTATTTTATTTTTCATTATTAATGTTTTTATTACACTACAATAATAGTGAAAATTATATTAAAAACTACCAGTACCTACTAGTTGTTTTTTGTGGAAAAAGGTTATACATTTGTAAAATGGAGATTGTGTTACTAAATAAAAATTCTAAAGTACCTAAGTATAAACAAATAGTTACTTCTATTGAAAAAGCTATTACAGATGGCCTTTTGAAGAAAGGAGATAAGTTACCATCGTTAAATACTATTAAAGATAAGAATTCTCTTTCTAGAGATACTGTTTTAACGGCTTTTAATGAACTTAAAAATCGTGGCATTATTAATTCTGTAGTAGGAAAAGGATACTATGTTTATAGTGAAGATGTAGATGTTGCTAAGAAAATATTTTTACTTTTTGATGAATTAAATTCTTTTAAAGAAGACTTGTATAACTCTTTTTTAGAGAATTTAGGAGATGATAATCAGGTAGATATTTTTTTTCATCATTTTAATAATGAGGTTTTTAGTAAGTTGATACATGATAATTTAGGTAATTATAGTCATTATGTAATTATGCCAGCAAATTTAATTGGCACTAAAGATGTTGTTCAGAATTTGCCCAAAGACAAAGTGTATATTTTAGATCAAGTTCCAGAAGAACTTTCTGAATATCCAGCAATTTATCAAAATTTTGAGATAGATATTTATAACGGACTTTTAGACGGTATTAAAGAATTAAAGAATTATAACAAATTAATATTATTATTTTCTGATGAAAAACAACCCAAAGGAATTTTAAAAGGTTTTAAGAAGTTTTGCATAGAAAATAATATTAAAAACGAAATTATTACTTCATTAAATGATAGAATTCCAGAAAAAGGAGAAGTATATTTTGTTTTAGATGATAAAAATTTGATTCGAATTATAAAAAAAATTAAGCAAGAAAATTTAGTTTTAGCAAAAGAAATTGGTTTAATTTCTTTTAATGATACTATCCTAAAAGAAGTTGTTGCAGATGGTATTACAACTATTTCTACAAATTTTAATTTAATGGGAAAAAAATTAGCTCATATGATTTTGAATAATGAAGACCTAAGAATGGCTAATATTAGTAATTTTATTAAAAGAAAATCGTTGTAAAATGTTTAAAGTTGATACAATATTTAATGGAGATTCAAATTTTTTAGAGTTAAAAAATACAGATGAAAGTAGCAAAGCAATAATTTCTCTAAATGAAGGAGGAAGGCTTAAAGGACTTACTTTTAACAACATTAAAGTTGTAAAAGATCTTTCTAATTTTGAGTATAAAAACTCCTTTGCTTCATCAATATTGTTCCCTTTTGCAAATAGGATAGAAAACGGGAAGTATTCTTTTAAAGATGAAAAACATCAATTTAATTGTAATGAAAATGGTAGGGAAAATGCCTTACATGGTTTAATTTTCGATAAGAAATTTCAATTTAAAGAAAAAGATGTTGGTGTAAATAAATGTTCTGTAACACTTTTCTATGATGAAAATAAAAAGGTAAAAGGTTTTCCTTTTACATACACCATTTTCTTAACCTACACTTTAACCGCAAAAGATTTAAGCCTTACTGTAGCCATAAAAAATACAGACAATAATTCCTTTCCTTTTATTTTAGGTTGGCATCCATATTTTTATAGTGATAATTTAAAGACAAGTTCTTTAAATTTTAAAAGTGATAAAAAAGTGATGTTCAATGAAAATTTAATAACTAAAGAAATTATTGAATATAAAAGTGATTCAGAATTTAAAATTGAAGACAAACAATTAGATGATTGTTTTATTTTAAACTCTAATAGAATTGATTTTAATACGCCTAATTACCAATTAGAAATAACATCAAATGCAAAAGATAACTTTTTGCAAATGTATACACCTAAAGATTTACCGTTAATTGCTATTGAGCCAATGACAGGTATTTCTAATAGTTTTAATAATAAGATTGGTTTACAGGTTTTAGAGCCTAATAGTACCTATTCTTTAACTTGGAAAGTAAAAATTAATATCAACTAAACTTACAAATATGAGTGCAGCAATAATAAAAGAAGTAAAAACAGCCTTTATACAAAAATTTAAAAAAGAACCTTTACTTGTTTTTTCTCCTGGAAGAATAAACATAATAGGAGAACATACAGATTATAATGGAGGTTTTGTTTTTCCTGCTGCAGTAGACAAAGGAATTGCAGCTGCTGTTGAAAAAAGTAATACAGGTAGTTGCACTGCGATTGCTTTAAATTTAGATAGTACTGTAGAATTTGAATTAGATAAATTAAGACCGTCTAAAGAAGGAAGTTGGGAAAATTACGTTTTTGGCGTTGTTGCAGAAATTCAGAATAGAAATAAAATTATAGGAGATTTTAATATTATTTTTAAAGGTAATATACCTGGTGGCGCTGGTATGTCGTCATCAGCAGCATTAGAAAATAGTGTAGTTTTTGGCTTAAATGAATTGTTTAATTTAGGTTTAACTAAAACAGAAATGATATTAATTTCACAGAAAGCAGAGCATAATTATGTGGGCGTAAAGTGTGGTATTATGGATCAGTATGCAAGTATGTTTGGTGTTAAAAATAATGCCTTGTTATTAGATTGTAAAACAATAGAAGCAATTCCTTTTGAAATAGATTTTAAAGATCATGAATTAATGTTGATAAACACAAACGTAAAACATAGTTTGTCTGATAGTGCATATAATGATAGAAGATCTGCATGTGAAAGTATTGCAGAATTATTAAATATAGAAACATTAAGGGAAGCTACGGAAGAAGATTTAGAAGGTATAATAGATAAAGTTACACCAGAAAATTATCAGAAAGGGTTATATGTAATTCAAGAAATAGAAAGAACTCAAAAAGCAGCAAAAGCAATTAAAGAGAATGATTTAGAAAAGCTAGGTGCTTTAATTTATAGTTCTCACAATGGCTTACAACATCAATATAAAGTAAGTTGTGATGAGTTAGATTTTTTGGTAGATCAAGCAAAGAAAAACAAGCACGTTTTAGGAGCTAGAATGATGGGTGGTGGTTTTGGTGGTTGTACTATTAATTTAATTGCAAAAAGCGAATCAAAAGCTTTTGCAGATTCTGCATCAAAAGCATATAAAAATAAATTTAATACACCTTGTTCTGTCTATTTTGTAGCACTTTCTGAAGGAACACATTTGGTAAAATAATCAACTAAAAAAAATAAAATGGAAAATAATAATTTACAAGATTACTCACATAAAAGGTTTAATATTTTAACAGGAGAATGGGTTTTAGTTTCTCCTCATAGAGCAAAACGCCCTTGGCAAGGTCAGAATGAAGAAATCTCTAATGAAAAAAGACCAGCTTATGACGAAAGCTGTTATTTATGTGCTACCAATAAAAGAATGAACGGTGAAATAAACCCTGATTATAAAGATGTTTTTGTTTTTACTAATGATTTTGCTGCGCTTCAAAAAGATTCGCCTTCTTTTTCTGTAAATGATGGGTTATTAAAAGCAAAAAGTGAAACAGGTATTTGTAAAGTAATTTGTTTTAGTCCAGATCACTCTAAAAGTTTGGCAGAAATGGAAGTGGAAGACATTAAAAAAGTGGTGCACACTTGGCAAAATGAGTATGCTACTTTAGGAGAAAATGAAGCGATAAATTATGTGCAAATTTTCGAAAATAAAGGTGCAGTAATGGGGTGTAGTAATCCGCATCCTCATGGGCAAATATGGAGTCAATCTACTTTGCCAAATGAAGTTGATAAAAAAGACAAGAATCAAAAAGAATATTTCATTAAAAATAATTCGAGCCTTTTAGGAGATTATTTAAAACAAGAGTTAGAAGCAAAAGAAAGAATTATTTTTGAAAATGATGATTTTGTAGTGTTAATTCCTTTTTGGGCAATTTGGCCTTTTGAAGCTATGATAGCTCCTAAAAAATCTCAAAAGAGTATTTTAGAACTATCAGATACTGAAGCAAAAAATTATGCACAAGCAATTTCTGTAATTACACAAGTGTATGACAAGTTATTTAATACTTCTTTCCCTTATTCTAGTGGAATACATCAAGCACCAACAAATGGAATAGATAACTCTCATTGGCATTGGCATATGAGTTTTTATCCACCATTATTAAGAAGTGCAACGGTAAAGAAATTTATGGTTGGTTATGAAATGTTTGGCTCTCCACAAAGAGATATTACAGCAGAAATTGCAGCGAATAGATTAAAAGAATTAGTTAATGTATAATAAGTAAAAAGCAATTCTGTTAGAGAATACTTTTGTATATTAATTGTTTTTATTAAGTTTTTTATACATTCAAATATTGAAGAAAGTTATTATATTGTTTACGGTTTTGTTTCTAAGTATACTAAAAGTAGATGCTCAGGAATCAAATATAGAATATGTAAAAAAAATAACAATATCAGACGGGTTAGCACATAATGGTGTTTCGTCAATTTTAGAAGATTCTGATGGTTTTTTGTGGATTGCTAGCTACGACGGACTAAATAGGTATGATGGAAAAAACTTAATTACCTATAAGAATACTACAGATATAGATATTCTTACAAGTAACAGAGTTCGAGCTTTAGCAGAAGATAAAAATAAAAATATTTGGATTGGTACTGATGAAGGATTAACAATTTACAATACTAAACAAGAAACTTTTTTTAAGGCATTCACAAACAAGCAATCTAATAAAAAAGGTAGCGGACCAATTATTAGAAAAATTCTCATAACAAGAAAAGGAGACCTAATTTATTGCTTAACAGAAGGAAGTGGTGTTTTGGTTTTTGATGCTAATTATAATCTATTAAAAAACCTGTTTAAAAAAGATGTTTTTTTAAAAGATATAATGTTTTATGATGCGCTAGAGTTAGATAATGGCACTATTGTTTTCGCAAGTTCAAAAGGTCTTAATTTATACACAAAAGAGAAAAATTTAATAACTAATAGAATTCTTCCATTAGAAATTGATGCCGCTAGTTCTATTGTAAAAGTTAATGATTCTACTTTTATAACTACACTTACAGCAGGTATAGCTATTCTTAACTTAAATAAAAAAAATAGATTTGTTTTAAGAAAAAAGTTGCTTACAAAGAATAACTTTAAAAGTATTAAATTCGATACAGAAGGTGATTTGTGGTTAGGTACTATAGATAATGGTATTATTAAATTAGAAAATTTTAAGTCCTTTTTAGATTCAGGTTTTATAACTAATTATAAAGAAAAAGTATTTACAGATAATCTAGATAGGTTAAGAATAAGTAGTATTATTTCTTCTTCTAATAATAATATTTGGGTTGGTACTTTTAATGAAGGTTTGTACCAATTTAATAGTAAAGAAAATGTATTTAAAATACATAGAAAAAATAAAAAAGAAAATCATATAATATCTCCTGTAGGAGTTGGTTTTATCTCAAAATATGATATAGATAAAGTTATTATTGTTAACTTTTCTGGTGAGATAGGTTTATATAATACTTCTACAGAAAGTTTTGAAGCGTTACCTTTTACACTTCCTAAAAACTTTAAACTAAGTGGTGCTTTTGTAGATAGCAAAAAAAACATTTGGTTAAAAGTTAATGAAAAATCTGGTTTATTTCTTGTTAGAAAAGGAAGTGAAAAGATTGAACAAATAAAACATAAAGTTTTAAGAAATATTGAGAAGGCTATCTTTAGATCTTTTAGTGAAGACCAAAATGGAAATATTTGGGCGGGTACTAAAAACAATGTTTTTAAAATAACTTTAAATAGCAAAAGTAATGTTGAAGACATAGAAGAATTAAAATCAAATTCTTTTTTTAAAGCAAACAAATTAGCACCTGTTAGGTATGTTTATGCAGATTATTTTAAAAATTATATTTGGATTGGTTCTAGGCAAGGTTTATTCAGAGTAGAAAATAAAAATAATGTAGCTTTAAAAGATCAAATTATAAGTAAATACACAAAAGATGAAAATAAGAAAAACTCTCTTTTAAGTAATTTTGTTACTTCTATAGTTAGATTGCCTAATGAAGAGCTATGGCTTAGTACAGAAAATGGTGGTATTTGCAAAGTTTTAGAAAACGAAATTTCATTAGAATTTATTTCATATACAGAAAAAGAAGGTTTATCTAACAATGCCGCTAAAAGTATTTTATTTGATGGTGAACATGGTCTTTGGGTTTCTACTAACATTGGTCTTAATAAATTTGATTTAAAAAGTAAAAAGTTTAGAAGGTTTAATTTAGCCGACGGTTTGCCTTTTGAAGATTTCTGGTTTGCATCAGAAAAATTAGATAATGGTATTTTACTATTTTCCGGATTAGATGGTTTTACTTACTTTAATCCACAAAATATTATAAAGGATGAAAAATTACCGAAAATATACTTAAATAATTTTAATATTTTTAACAAACTGATACATCCTGGTGATACGATAAATAAAAGAGTTTTACTTTCTAAAAGAATTTCTGAACAAGAAAAAATAACATTAAAATACAATGAAAATGTCTTTTCATTCGAGTTATTAAGCCTTCACTTTTCAAATCCTAAAAATCATAACATAAGATACAGACTGTCTAATGTAGATAAAGATTGGGTAGAATTACCTTCAAATGAAAATAATATTAGATATAGTGGTCTTCAACCAGGTAAATACGAGTTTAGCTACATGGCCTCGAATTCTTTAAATGAATGGACAGAGCCCAATAAACTGTTAATAATTATTACCTCTCCTTTTTGGAAAACATACTGGGCATATTTATTATATGCTATATTATTGTTTTTACTAATTTATGCAATTATTTATTCAATTACTAAAATTCAATCTTTACAACATAAAGTAGAAATAGAAAAATTAGAAACAGATACTGCAAAAAAATTAAACGAATCTAAATTACGTTTCTTTTCTAATATTTCTCATGAAATTAAAACGCCTATAACTTTAATCTCAAGTCCTATTGAAATTCTTTCAAATAGATATAAAAATAACCTAGATGTTTCTCTAAAGTTAGGCTTAGTACAAAGACAAATTAAGAAAATTCAGCAACTAGTAGATCAAGTTCACGATTTTAGAAGAGCAGATGCTAATCTTTTAAAAATGAATTATTCTAGATTTAATTTTAATGGTTTAGTAGATGATTTAGCAAAAGATTTTAACTTTTTAGCGAAAAAAGATAACAAAGAATTTAGCTGTTCCTCAATAGAGAAAAATATTATTGTTTCTGCAGATAAAGATAAAATTCAAAAAATAATAAATAATTTAATAAGTAATGCTTTTAAATATACTAAACCAAACGACACTATAAAAATTGAATATAGAAGTGATGAAAAAGATTTAATTATAACTGTTACCGATTCTGGTATGGGAATAGAGGAAGAAGATTTATCGCACGTTTTCGAGCGTTTTTATCAATCTCAATCCATACAAAAAGAACACATTTCTGGTTCAGGAATTGGTTTGGCTTTTACTAAAAAATTAGTAGAAATGCATTATGGTTATATAAGTGCAGAAAGTGTAATTAATGAAGGAACAGTAATAACAATTCAACTACCAATAGCAAAAAAACAAATTGAGGAAGATGAAATTGTAGATGAAGTTATAGAGTTACCTGAAGAGAAAGAAGTTACAATTGATAAAAGTTTTATACAAAAAGAAGTTTTGTCAGATATAAAAATAAGCAGCGATTTTTCTAATACATTAATTTTTTATGCTGAAGATAATTTAGAAATGAGAAATTATGTTTCAGATATTCTTTCTAAATATTTTAAAATTAAAGTATTTAGAGACGGTAAAGAATGTTTAGATGCCTTAGAAAATGAGTGGCCAGATATTGTTATTAGCGATGTTCAAATGCCAGTTTTAAATGGGTTAGATTTATGTATAAGTATCAAATCAAATTTAAAAACAAGTCATATTCCTGTTATTTTATTAACCGGGTTATCTAATATAGAAGATCATGTTAGGGGTATAAGAGATGGTGCAGATGCGTATATAAAAAAGCCTTTTAATGTACAGCGTTTAGTAACTAATATCGAAGCATTATTAATTAATAGAAAACAGTTAAGAGAAAGGTTTCAAGTTGGTATTCCTTTAACAAAAGAAAACAATAAAAATAATAGAAATGATAATGCTTTTCTAGAAAAACTATATAGTATTATTGAAGAAAATTTAGATAACCAAGATTTCGACATCAATAGTCTTGCAAGAGAATTGTATTTAAATAGAACACATTTTTATCAAAAAGTAAAAGAACTTACTAATCAAACACCTTTTGAAATTTTAAAAACGTATCGTTTAAAAAAGGCTGCTCAATTATTATCTCAAGAAAGATTGTCTGTAAATGAAGTTTTTGCAATGACAGGTTTTAAAAACAGACATCATTTTTCTAAAACTTTTAAGAAAATGTACAATGTTTCACCAAGTAAGTTTGGTGAAGAAAAAAACGAAGAACATACTTCTTAGGCCCCTAATTACTATTATTTTATACTTATAGACACTTCTTGTTTACTATAAACCTCTTTTTTTATGGTGTTTAGTTGTTGCTTTGAAAGCAAATCAATTAAATATAACAAACATGAAAAAAAGAATACTTAAAAGATTATTACTAGCTATTGTTTTAACAATAAGCTCATTATTTTACGCACAAACACCAAGAGATTTTAATTTTGATACTGATGAAGAAGGATTTTTACTACCAGGTGGCTCTTCTTTTGTGGTTGAAGGAGGTTTTTTAAAAGTGACTCCGTCTGGAGCAAGTAGCAATACTCAAATTAGAAAAAATGCTGTAGATGTTGGTTCTGCTGGTGAATTATCTAGAGTTATAATTACACTTAAAAATGCTACTAATGCAACAACAATGCAGCTAAAAAAAAGTGGGACGTTAATTGTAGGTAATATAACTATTTCGGCAAATGATACATCTGTAAAACAATATGTAATTGATGTGCCTAGTGGAAATACAGATTGGGTTGGTAGTTTACAATTAAGGTTACAATTTGTAGAAGATGGAACCAACTTTATAAGCGGAGTTATAGAGGTAGATAGAATTCAAGTTGGAGATTCGTCTATTTTAAGTGTAGAAAAAAACACATTAGAAGGCGTTCATATATATCCAAATCCTGTTTCAAAGAAATTACAAGTTAATACTTTGGAAGGTGGAGAAATTAGCTTGTATACTATTTTAGGATCAAAAATAATATCAACTACTACAAAATCTGTTAATTATACAGTAGATACTTCAAATATAAAATCTGGTATTTATTTGTTGAAAATAATATCTAAAGGTAAATCTTTTACACAAAAGCTAATCGTAGAATAATTTCAAAAATCAATTTATTATGAAAACAACAAAACAAAAAAGTTTGAAACTTTTTATTTTATGCTTTTTCTTTTTAGGTTTAAGTATTAATGCCCAACATTTTACTTTTGACACCTCTGTAGGTGATGTTAAAGATCAAGCTACATCTGTTACAATGACCTATAAAAAAGCAGCTACAGAAGGACATACAGGTATTCTAGAAATGACTACAGTTGTAGGTAAAGCAGCATCAAGAATAACTCTTTCTCATGCAGGTATGTCTATTAATTCTGTTAATAGCTGGGTTAAAATTGTGTATAAGGCACAAACGGGATTTGAGCCTAAAAAATTTAGAGTGAATAATGGAAATGGTAATATTACATCTCCTGAAGTTATCATCGCAAATGATACTTGGCAAACTTATTGGTTTGATTTAAGTGGAGAAGGAAACTGGACAGGAGTAAGTAATGTGTTTTTCTTTTTAACAGGAGGAGACACTTCTACAGGAACCTTTAAAATGGAAATTGATGAAATTTCTTTTGTAACAAGAACTACAGTAGATGGTGCTATACCAACAACTGCTAATGCTAGTATAAATATAGAGCATGCTGTTACATCTGCTTTAGATATTACTATTGCAGCTAATACAACTTATAGAATTGAACCAAATAAATCTCTAGACATTACAGGTAATTTAACTACAAACAATGGTTTAAGTATAGAGTCTGGTGGAAGTTTAAAAGTTAATGGTACTTCTACAGGAAATATTACTTATAAGAGAAATTTAGGAACAACAAATTGGTATTTAGTTTCTTCACCAGTTGTGGGGCAGAGTATTGTAGATTTTTATACAAATTCAACATTAGCACTTGGTACTGGTGCAGGAAATGCTCAAAACGTAGCAATTGCACCTTATAAAAATAATGAAGCAGATGTTAATGATAGATGGGCGTATTATGTAGAAGGTCTGTTAGATGGAGAAGATGGAGATGATGTTACAGATACATTTGCTTCAGGATCTGGTTATACTGTTAAGTTACAGTCAAGTCAAGATATTTATTTTACAGGAACCATGCAAACATCAAATGTGCCTGTAACTTTACAAATGGGAGGAACTTCTGGCACTAATTTTAATGCACTAGGAAATCCTTTTCCTTCATTTATAAACGGAGCTACTTTTTTAAGTGCAGAAACACTAGATTTAGATTCAGAAACTGCTTGGGTTTTTAATCAATTAACAGGTAATTATGACACGAAGACTTCAATGGGAAACCCTGGTTTTAAAATTGCTCCAGGACAAGGTTTTTTTGTAGAAGCTAGCGCTACAAATGATGTATTATTTACTACAAGTATTCAATCAGTAGAATCTACAGATACTTTTCAAAAAACAGCATCAAGAACAGAAATATTTTTAAATCTAGAAAGTAATAATATATCTAAAAAAGCTAGAATTTTGTATGATAGTAATGCAACCTTAGGTTTTGATAATGGTTACGATGGTAAAATGTTTGAAGGTGTATCTTCAGATTTGGAAATTTACACACATCTATTACAAAACAACAATGGTGTTAAATATGATTTGCAAATAGTACCAAATTCAAACTTAGAAACAACGGTAATACCTGTAGGTTTAAAAGTACAAGCGGGCTTAATTAATTTTTCTGCGGAATCTTTAAACTTACCAATCGATATTAAGGTCTTTTTAGAAGATAGAGTAAAAAAAGTGTTTACACGCTTAGATAAAGCAAACAGCAATTATGAAGTTACTTTATCTGAAGCTTTAAATGGAGTAGGTCGTTTTTATTTACATACTTCAGCAAAAAGTTCTTTATCTGTTGATATTATAGAATTACAAGGGGTAAGTATTTTTAAGTCTAATGCATCCACTTTAAAAATTGAAGGTTTACAACAAGGTAAAGCATCGGTGTCTTTATTTAATATTCAAGGAAAACAAATACTAAGTTCATCTTTTGAAGCTAATGGAGTGAAAGAAATTTCATTACCAAAATTAACTGCAGGTGTTTATTTTGTTCAGTTAACTACTGAAGATGGTAAATTGAATAAGAAAATCATTCTAGAATAATAAACGAGAATTTTAAAGACAAGACATCATGAAAAACCAAATTAAAAATACTCAAAACAAAAAACAAGAGATTTCTCGTAAAGAAGCAATTACAAAGATTGGTAATTATGGTAAATATGCAGCCTTAACTGCATTGGGTACGTATCTAATTTTAAGTCCGCAGAAAGCGCAAGCACAAAGTCCAGAAGTTCCGGGAACTGGTTTTTAGAAAAAGAAAAAATTAAAATTGAAAACCTCTTAAGTCTTAATCTTAAGAGGTTTTTATGTGAAGTAATGTTACTAATTCTAACAAAATTACTCACAACACCCAGAGATGTATCGTTAAACACATGTATGCTATAAGTTAAACATACTTTAGATTTAAATAAAAAACGATACAACATAACTAAAAGAATAATGACAATAACTAAAGTCTGTTTTACATTTCTTATTTTAATTAATTCATTAAATATTTATGCTCAAATAGACAATGAAGCTAATTTTTATAGTGCTATTGGGAATGCAGATTTTAATAAAAATTTAGTTTCAGCTTATCCTGTAGATAAAAATTTTAATATAAATGATAGTGTTTTATTACTAAAAACGATAGATGCTGTTTTTGCTAATGGAAGAGGTTTTTTAACAATTTCTAACGGTAATTATTCTTTTAGAACTATTAATGTAAAATCGAACGCTTATATAAAAATTTATTTGAGAACTTTTAAATCAGTTTTTTATTTTATTAGAGTTCTCTGTAACAAAAGTTCTATTGTTTAAAAAAAAATAAAAATGAAATTTAAAAATAACTTTCCTTTAAAGCTGCTATTCATATTTACTGCAATAATTTTTGTTGGTTGTTCTAAAAAACAAAAAGAAGTAGCTCTAATAGCCAAAAGCAATCAACCAAACATTATATTATTTGTAGCAGACGATCATGGTACAGATGCAATTGGTGCTTACGGAAATCCTATTATAAAAACACCAAATTTAGATAAATTAGCCACAGAAGGTGTAAAGTTTACAAACGCTTACTGTACCAGTGCAAGTTGTGCTGCAAGTAGATCTGTTATTCTATCTGGTAAATTTGGTCATGCAACAGGTTCTTATGGTCATGTGCATGATTATCATCATTTTAGTACTTATGATAGAGAAACGTCTTTACCAGTAATTATGGAATCTGCAGGGTATGAAACTGCACGAATAGGTAAATATCATGTAGCGCCAGAAAAAGTATACCATTTTAATACGGTTTTAGAAGCAGATCCTAGAAATACAGTAGCAATGGCAGAAGCTTGTGCAGATGTTTTAAAATCTGATAAACCATTTTTCTTATATTTTTGTACAGATGATCCTCATAGAGGTCACCCTTTTGAGCCAGAACAATGGGATGTTCCTAACAGTTTTGGAAATAAAAAAGAAGGATATAAAGATGTTGAAACTATTGTTTATGATCCAAAAGATGTTTTAGTACCTTCTTTTTTACCAGACACAAAACAAACGAGAGAGGAAATTGCACAATACTACCAAAGTGTTTCTAGAATAGACCAAGGTTTTGGGAAGTTAATGAAAATGTTAAAGCAAACCGGTAAGGATAAAAATACTATTGTTATTTATATATCAGATAATGGAATGGCTTTTCCTGGAGCAAAAACTACGGTTAATGAACCCGGAATTAAATTACCTTGTATTATAAAAGACCCAACTAAAGATATAAAAAACGCGACAAATGAAGCAATGGTTTCTTGGGTAGATTTAGCGCCAACTATTTTAGATATGGCAAAAATCGATTTTAAAAAGGAACAATTTCATGGTACATCTTTCAATTCAATTTTAGATAAAAGTGAAGTTGAAGGTTGGGATGAAATTTATGCATCTCATACGTTTCATGAAATAACCATGTATTATCCAATGAGAGTTGTAAGAAGTAAGAATTATAAATTAATTTGGAACATAGCATATAGATTAGAATATCCTTTTGCATCAGATTTATGGGCGTCTTCTACTTGGCAAAGTATTTACAAGAATAACATTGAGTATTTCGGTCCAAAAACTGTAAAAGAATTTCTTTTTAGACCAGAATTTGAATTGTATGATTTAGAAAAAGATGCAGCTGAATTAAACAATTTAGCTGTTAAGAAAGAATTCGAAATGGTTTTAGAAGAAATGAAAACTAAAATGAAGAAATTTCAAACAAAAACACAAGATCCTTGGGCAATTATGTGGAGTCATGATGCATCTTTACAAGGTTCTGGTGTTAACTTATAAAAAAAAAATGAATTTAAGAAATAGAATTTTACTTGTCTTTTTAATAGTTCTTAGTACTATCAGTTTTTCTAATGCAACAGAAATAATACATATAAAACATACAACAAAAGACATTACGCCAATAGTAAGAGAAGCTATTAATTGTGCAATTGAAAAAGAAATTAAAATTGTTTTCGAAAAAGGAATTTATACTTTTTTACCAGAATATGCCCACACTAAATTCTCCTTTATAACCAATCATGGTAATGGTTACAAAAGTATTGCTTTTCGTTTCGAAGATTTTTATGCGATAGAAATTCAAGGAAACGGATCTGAATTTATTTTTCACGGAAGAATGGCGCCTTTTCAATTTGAAAACTGTAAAAACATTAAAGTAGAAAATCTTACTATAGATTGGGATATTCCTTTCATTTTTGAAGCTGAAGTTTTAGCAACAAATAAAAAAGAAAGCTATATAGATGTAAAACCATTTACAGATGGTTATTCTTGGAAATTGAAAGAAGAGAAAATTTCTTTTCCGAATATTGATGGTTTTAGTTTTGATGAATTAGGTCACACACATTGTTTCGATCCGAAGACAAAATCAACCTTTTACGGTTCTTTCGGTTTACATTTAAAACCAGATAAAGTAGAAAAACTTAAAAATGGAGTTTATAGATTTTATGAGAAACTACCAAAATACCCACCTGTTGGTGCAATTTTAGCTGCAAAAGGAGGTAAGGAGTTAAATAGATATGCACCTGCTTTTCAGACTCAAAATTGTAAAGATGTTGTATATAATAAAGTAATTATTCATCATGCTTTAGGAATGGGGTTTCTATTCGAAAGAACAGAAAATATTAAAGTTATAAATTCTGGTGTTTATACAAGAGACGGTTCTAATAGGTATATTTCTAGTACTGCAGATGCTACTCATTTTGCAAATTGTAAAGGAGAAGTTTTGGTAGAAAATTGTAGAATAGAAGGGATGCTAGATGATGGTACAAATGTGCATGGAACGTATGTTAAGGTTGATGAAATTCTTAATGAATATACTGTAAGAATAGCATTACATCATTTTGAGCAAATGGGTTTTCAGTTTGCTGGCCAAGGAGATGAAGTTTGGTTTATACAAAAACCAAGTCCTAAAAGAGGTGTTGTAAATACAGTTGTAAAGGCAGAATTTATAAACGAAAAATATACAGAATTAACCTTCAAAAATAAAATACCTTTATCATTATCTAAAGATGATATATTAGAAAATAAAACATGGAACCCTGTGTTTACAATGCGTGGTTGTAGAGTAACAAAACATAGAGCAAGAAATGCAATGATTAAAACACCTTTAAAAGTTGTGATTGAAGGTAATTATTTCTCATCAGATATGTCTTCTATAGGTTTGCGAGGAGAAACTTCTAAATGGTATGAATCTGGTGCTGTTGGCGAAGTAATTATTAGAAATAACCACTTTGTAGATTGTGCACATGGTGGAACAAATCATGCTATTTTATGGGTTTCACCAAAATTGAATAAAAAGTTCAATCAAACAGAAATTTATGATAGAAACATTATTTTCGAAAATAATATTATTGAAGGTTTTAATAGTAGAATTGTTTGGGCAGATCGTTTAGACGGTTTAGTTTTTAGAAATAATACAATTAAACAAACAACAAACTATCCAAATCAATTTCCAAAAGCACCTTTGTTTGATTTTTACAATAGTAAAAATATTGAGTTAACAAATAATAAAGTAGAAGGATTTAAAGATAATATTACTGTAAAATCAGATAAAGTTTCAGAAAAAACGTTAGAAGTAAACAAAAATAAAGGTTTTAAAAAATAGAGGAATAACAAACAATGAAAAATTTAAATTACTTTTTACTAATCGTTCTAATTGTATTTTCTAGTTGCAAGACACAAGAAAAGAAAACTTTAAAAAAGACAAATAAGAAACCAAATATTCTTTTTTTTATTGCAGATGATGCTTCTATGAAAAGCTTTGGTGCTTATGGAGATACATTTATTAATACACCAGAAATAGATAAATTATCTAAACAAGGTTTGGTTTTTAATAATGCGTATAACTGTAATCCTAAATGTGCGCCAGCAAGAGCAAGTTTGGTAACAGGAATGTATAGTTGGCAGTTAAAAGCAGCAGCAAATCATTGGCCGGTTTTTCCGGAAGAATTTAAGTTTTATCCTCATTTATTAATGGAAAAAGGATACGATGTTGGTTTTACAGGCAAAGGTTGGGGACCAGGAGAATATGCAACCAAGTACAATCCTGCAGGGCCAGAGTTTAATAAATTAAAATTAGAACCACCACATAGCGGCATTAGCAATGTAGATTATGCTGCTAATTTTGAGAAATTTTTAGCAGATAAAACAGACAAAACAGGAACTCCTTTTTGTTTTTGGTTCGGTACAAAAGAACCACACAGAAGATACGAATTAGATTCTTGGAAAAAGGAAGGTAAAAATTTAAAAGACGCTACTATTCCGCCTTTTTATCCCGATAACGAAACGATAAGAGGAGATGTTTTAGATTATGCAGTAGAGGTAGAATGGTTTGATACACATATTGGAAAAGCAATTAAATCTTTAGAAAAAAGAGGATTATTAGAAAATACTTTAATTCTAATAAGTTCAGATCATGGAATGCCTTTTCCAAGAGTAAAAGGACAATTGTATGAAGAAGGTTTTCATGTACCTTTAATTGCTTATTGGAAAGGAAAAATAAAAGCAGGAAGAACGGTAGATGATTTTGTAAACTTCCCAGATTTTGCACCTACAATTATGGAGGTTGCTGGCGAAAAACCACACCAACAAATGTCTGGAAAAAGTTTTACAGATATCTTTTTCTCTGATAAATCTGGTCAAATTAATAGCAATAGAGATCATGCGTTATTAGGAAAAGAAAGACATGATATTGGTCGTGCAAATGAAGATGGTATCAATTTAAGTTATCCTGTTCGTGCCATTAGAAATAGTACTTATTTATATGCTCATAATATAAAACCAGAACGTTGGCCAGTTGGTAATCCAGAATTCGGATTTAGAAACGTAGACCCATCACCAACCAAAGATTTATTGGTTAATTTAAAACCCAATAATAAATATTACGAAATGAGCTTCGGTAAAAGACCAGAAGAAGAATTGTATAATATTATTACAGATCCTCATTGTATGAATAACTTGGCATTATTACCAGAATATAAAGAAACTTGTAAAAAATTACGAGCAGAAATGGAAGCAGAATTAATTGCACAAGGAGACCCTAGAACACTTGGTAATGGAGATGTTTTTGACAAATATCCTTATACAGGAAGACAATATGACTATGTGAATCGTAAAAGTATTCCAAGAAAAAAAAGTAAAAAATAAATTGAAATGAAAAATTTAAAAAGCAGTATCACGCTATTATTTTTGCTTTTATCAACTCTATTATTTTCACAAAATCCAATGGATAGAGTACTTCCGTTAGATAGTTATTTCTATAGCCCAACTATTAATACGGGCAATCAAATGAGTTTTCCAAATGGTGTTGCTTCAACTGCAGCATTACAAAACATGATAAATAGTTTATCTAATTCTGGTGGAGGAGTTTTAACTATTAATGCTGGAACTTACACTTTAGAACAAGTTCATATGAAAACCGGGGTTCATATTCGGGTAAACCCAAATGTAGTTTTTAAATCTGTTCCAAGAAATGCATTATTTAGAGCAGGTTATGATAGTGGTTTTGCAAATGTAAATAATTGGAGTTTTCAAAGTACAAACGGACAAAGGTTTACATTCGATTTTTCTAATTTACAACCCACCGAAGACATTAGAGCATTTCAATTAGGGAATGCAAATAATTTTAGAATTGCAGATTTTGTAATTTTAGATAATTATACAAAATTTAATGGTATTTCTTCTGGTGCTGTAGGAAATGATATTTCACAAGGTTCAGCTAAGTTTCCATCATTTGGTATTATTGAAAATCTTGACATAGAAAAAGCACATTATGGTTACGGTTTAATTCAATCTCAAGTTGCTCAAAATATTTTGTTTAGAAACTTATCTGGTGAAGGTGGCGTAACCTTAAGGTTTGAATCTGGTTTTTCTGGTCTTGCAGATAGATATCTTACAGATAAAACACCAATTATAAATAACAATTACGGTCGTAATATTTCATGTAGAAATGGTGCACACGCTGTTATGTTGTCTCCGCATACAATAACACAAGGCATTGTAGATGTAAGAGATGTTTCTGGTGTTAGTTGTGAAGCAGTAGTGTCTATTAATTTTGGTTTTTTATCAAAAAATAAAGGTCAAGAAGATAGTGCTGGTAATCCTCTTTTAGGTCATAGTTCGGGTACTTTTTCAGAAGCATCTGTAATAGCAAATGTATCTGCAACTTATGGTGTAAATGCTCAAGTAAGAGCAGCGCGTTTAAGATTTGTTCCGTGTGCATTAAGAAATCAGTTAGTTTTAGATAAGAAAAACCCAGATGAAGAATCTTATAAATCTCCATCTTTAGCACCAATATATTATTTGGCTTTAGAAGATTATGTTTCTTTAGATAGCCCAGAAGGAAGATATAAAATTGTTTTAGAGAACGTAAGTCATACTGGTTTTTCTTCGGAAGTTAGAGCAGATGGTTTGATAATAAATGGTGGGGAAAATGATTTTGAAGGCTGTGATATTGATGGCACACCAATATGGGTAAATGCAGATGATAGAAATACGCCAAATCCTTTACAAGCTTCTATAATGGCCGAAATTTTAAATGTAAATGATTTTATAAATGATGAAAATATTGTTATTTATCAACAAGGAAATTCTAAAAGACTAACTATTAAAAGTGATTTTAAAGGAACCATTAAAATCTATAATTTATTAGGAAAGTTATTAAAAGAAGCTTCATTTATTGAAAATAATACAAATGTTGATGTTTCAGAAATGAATCAAAAGATATACATTATTCGTATTAAATCTGACAAAAAAATAATAACAAAAAAAATTATTATTAAATAAATTTATTGATGAATTTACTAATAAAGCATAGCATTTTCTGCATTTTAATTTTTAGTAGCTTACTTTCTTGTAAGTCGAAGGAGCAAAAAAATAGTACAGAAAAGAACAGTTCTTACAAAAAACCAAACATTGTTTTATTATTTATTGATGATTATGGTTGGTCGGATATTGAATATCGCAATCCTATTTTTAAAACGCCAAACTTAAATCAATTTAAAAAAGAAAGTTTAGAATTTACACGAGCATATATACCAACACCAACTTGCAGCCCAAGTAGATTGTCTTTGTTAACAGGTATAGAAGCGGTAAGATTAGAAATGTCTAGACACATTTCTGAAGAAAAAGATTTTATAAATGATGATTATAATGTGTGGCCAAAAGACCCAATGCAGAGACCTTCTCGTAATTATTTACCTTTAGAAGAGGTTACGTATGCAGAAAAACTAAAAGAATACGGTTACTACAATATGTTTGTTGGTAAATGGCATTTAGGAAAAGGAAAACATTACCCAGAAAACCAAGGTTTCGATAAAACTTTTGGAACTACAGATAACGGACATCCAAAAAATTATTATTATCCATTTTTTAAAAAAGGAGATCCAAAAGAGTTTCAAAAAAACTATAAAGAAGGAGATTATTTAACAGATGTTTTAACAGACGGAGCTGTAAATTTTATTTCAAATTATGATAAAACACAACCTTTTATGTTATCGTTTTGGTACTATTCTGTGCACGGACCTTCTGTTGGTAGAAAAGATTTATTAAAGAAATATCAAGATGCAGGTTTAAAAGGAAAATATGCGCATCATGCTGCCATGGTAGAAGCTATGGATGCATCTGTTGGACGTGTAAGAAAAGCTATTAAAGAAAAAGGAATAGCAGATAATACAGTAATTATTGTATTATCAGACCAAGGCGGTGCGTACACAAATGCTCCTTTAAGTGGAGGCAAAAAAGGAGGTAATGCTTTAGGAGAAGGTGGGGCAAGAGTGCCACTTTTAATTTCTTATCCTGGAGTTACAAAGTCTAATACTGAAACAAAAATTCCTGTACAATCTATAGATGTTTTTCCAACATTAGTTGAAATTGCATCAGGAGAAAAATATGAGAATTCAGAAATTCAAGGAGTTAGTTTGATGCCAATTTTAAAAGGAAATGATCTTCAAAAAAGAAACCTTTATTTCTTTAGAAGTTATGAAGATCAATATGCAGCGGTAATGTCTGGCGATTTTAAATTGGTGAAATACCATTCAGGAAAATTTCAATTATTTAATATTGAAAAAGATATTAGCGAACAAAATAATTTAATTGGTAAAGGTTTAGAAATAGAATACCTTCTTAAAAAAGATATTTTAAATTGGGAAAAAGAAGCAGTACCTGTTTTTTAGAATAAATCAACCAAAAAAATTACTACCAAATGTATATTTTAGAACTCTCTAAATGAAATAGAATTCTTAATGATTTTGAAAAAAAAATAAAGACGAATTTATTTTAAGACACATTATAATTATCAAATATACCTTCCAAATTAAATAAAAATGTGAATTTTATTTTTATTAATAAAATAGGACTAAATTAAATTTCTTAATGAAACATATAAAATATATACTTCTTAATTTTTGCATCATTTTTACAGTTTTATCTTGTAAAAAAACGTCAGAAAAAGTTGCTCTAAACGAAATAAAAAAAGAGCGTCCGAATATTATTTGGATCATGGCAGAAGACATGAGTACAGATTTAGAAACGTACGGAATGCCAAATGTAAAAACGCCAAATTTAAACAAAATGGCATCAGAAGGAATTCGTTTTGACAATGCTTTTGTAACCAATTCTATTTGTTCGCCAAGTAGATCTGCAATGATGATTGGTACGCATCAAATTAAAACAAATACACACCATCATAGAAGTAATAGAAAAACACCTTTAGATACACAATTTAAACCATTCACAAAATTATTAAGAGATGCAGGTTATACTACAATTTTAGGAAACCAATCTGTTATGAAAAAAGGGAGAAAGATTGATGTGAATTTTAAGCATAAACCTATTGGGAATTGGGATGGGAAAACAGCGTTTGGTTTGTTTGATAAATATGATACGTTTACAAAAGAAGATCAACCATTTTTTGCACAAATTCAATTAGTAGTTACACATAGAGGAGATTGGTGGAATGAAGTTCGAGAAAAATCGAAACATCCTGTAGATCCAAAAACATTGTCTTTGCCACCATACATGGCAGATCATCCTGCAATACGTTTAGATTGGGCTAAATATTTAGATCAAATTGAATACATGGACCATGAAGTTGGAATGATTTTTAAAGAGCTAGAAGATAAAGGAATGGCAGATAATACCATTGTTATTTTTATTGGAGATAATGGACGTTGTAATATTAAAGGAAAAGGATATTTACAAGATCCGGGTTTAAGAATTCCGTTTATAGTGTATTATCCAGAACAATTTAAAGGAGGTCAAGTTAGAAAAGATGTAGTTTCTGCAACAGATATTACAGCTTCTATTGTAGATTTTGCAGGAATTAAAGTGCCAAATTACATGACAGGAAAACCAATTTTTAATAAAAATTTTGATCGAAAGTTTGTTTACGGAGCAAGAGATTTATGGGATGAAATTGAAGAAAAATCAAGAGCAGTAACTTCAGGAGAATGGTCTTATATAAGAAACGATATGCCAAATACACCTTTTGATGCGCAACAAGCCTATTTAGAGTTTTACAGACCAGCAGTACATGTTATGAGAAAAATGTACAAAGAAGGGACGTTAAATGAAGACCAAATACCATTTTTTGAACCTACAAAACCAAAAGAGGAGTTGTATAATTTAAAGAAAGATCCACATCAATTAAAAAATTTAGCAAATAACATAGATTACAAAGATATTTTAGAAAAATTACGTGCTAAAATGTTAGAGTTTGATAAAGAAATTGTTCCTGTAAGTACTATTTATAATCCGATTTCTGTTCCTGGACAACCCTTTATAAAGTGGTTTCAAAAAGAAAAACCAGCAGCTTACCAACAAATGAAAGAAGGTGTAGAAGTTGGGTATAAAAAATATAGTAAAGAATATAAAAAAACGTTGAAAAGTAAGTAAACAGTTTTCTATTGCAGTTAGTGGTAAAAATAAAAATCAAACGAATGATAATCAGTTTTAAAAAATTATTGAAGTATTCCTTTTTATTAATTTTTGCGTTTAATTTAACTTCTTGTAAAGAAGCTAATTATGAAGCAAAAGTAAATTTTAATAAAGATTGGAAATTTACAAAACTAAAGGAAACAACAACTTCAGACGAAGCTTTTAGTAAACCAAATTTTAATGCTTCTTCATGGGAAGCAGTAAGTTTACCTCACACAACAAACATAGAGCCACAAACAGTAAATAATCAATGGCAAGGTGTTGCTTGGTATAGAAAAAGTTTTAATGTTCCTGTAGATCCATCAACCAAAAAAGTGTTTTTAGAATTAGAAGCAGCAATGAATTTTTCTAAAATTTGGATAAACGGAATGTTGGTTTCTGAACATCATGGAGGATATTTACCAGTAAAAGTAGATATTTCTAAATATGTAAATAGAGGTAATAATGTTGTTGCAATAAGGTTAGATAATACAGATAATAAAATTACAGGACCAAAACCATTAAAGCGTTTAGATTTTAATATGTACGGTGGTTTATATAGAAATGCATGGTTACATTTTTCTAATAAAGTTTATATTTCTGATGCTGTTTTAGCTAAAAAAGTTGCTGGTGGAGGAATTTTTATTACTTACCCAAAAGTTTCTAAAGCTGTTTCTGAAGTAGCTACAAAAACGCACATTATTAATGAAGAAAAAGAAGCAAAAGAGGTTAAGGTTGTACAAAGTGTTTTTTATAAAGGACGTCTTGTTAAAGCACAAACATCAACTAAGAAAATAGCAGCAGAAAGTGATATTGAAATTAAAGAACTATTTATTTTAAATGAAGCAAAATTATGGTCGCCAAGAGATCCTAATTTATATCATTTAGAAACGAAGGTCTTTATTGGTGAAAAAGAAATTGATACAAAAACCACTAAATTTGGAATTAGAGTTTTTACGTTTGATAAAGAAAATCAGTTAGAAATTAATGGCGTAAAAACATTTTTAAGAGGTGTAAATCGCCATCAAGATTACCCTTTTATAGGGTATGCCTTGTCTGATAATGCACAATATAGAGATGCAAAAAAGATTAAAGAAGGTGGTTTCGATTATATAAGATTATCACATTACCCACAATCGCCTGCATTTTTAGACGCCTGTGATGAATTAGGTATTGTAGTTGTAGATGCTATTATGGGATGGCAATTTTATAATGATACAGACGCTTTTAGAGAATATTGCTACAGATCTGCTACAGAGTTAATAAGAAGAGATAGAAACAGACCTTCTGTTTTGGCTTGGGAAGTTTCTTTAAATGAAACCAAAGCAATGACAATTCCTTTTATGGAAGAATTAAATAGAATTACACATGCAGAATACCCAGGAGAGAATGTTTATTCTTGTGGTTGGATGGATGATGTTTATGACATTTATTTTCAAGCAAGACAACATAGAATTTTACATCCGCATGCTTTAAAAGACAAACCTTATTCAGTTTCTGAATACGGAGATTGGGAATATCACTCTAAAAACGGAGGATTAAATCAAGATAATTTACCAAATGATTTACGTGCAGAATTAAGTAGTAGACAAGCAAGAGCAAATGGAGAAAAAAGATTGTTAAATATGGCTTATAACCTTCAAGAATCGCATAATGATAATTTACATACTGTGGCGTATTCAGATAGTTATTGGGTAATGTATGATTACAATAGAGGATATCACCCAGATATTGAATATTCTGGAGTGATGGATTTATTTAGATTGCCAAAATTTGGATATTATTTTTATCAAAGTCAGAGAGATACAGAGGTAGTAAATGTTTTAAAATTAGCTACTTTCTGGAATAAAAATTCGCCTTTAGATGTAAAAGTATTTTCAAATGCAGCTGAAGTGAAATTATTTTTAAATGATAAATTAATTGCAAATCAGAAACCAGATCAAAATAAAAATACAGACAAACTAAATCATCCTCCATTTACATTTAAGATTCCTTCTTTTGAAGCAGGAACTTTAAAAGCTATTGGTTTTATCAACGGAAAACAAGTTTCTGAAGATATTGTTAAAACTGCTGAAAAACCAGCTAAATTAAAAATTTGGATTGATGAAAGTGGAAAGAAACCAAAAGCAGACGTTAATGATGTGGTGTTTTGCTACATAGCTGCTGTTGATGAAAACGGGACTATAAATACAGATTATACTGAAGAAATTACTGTTACTTTAAACGGTGATATAGAAATTATGAATCTGGATATAATTAAGGCGGAAGCAGGTATTGCAACTGCATTAATAAGAATTGGTAGTTCTTTAAACGGAACAGTTTCTGCAAAAACTAAAGAATTAAAAGCAGCCGATTTTAATTTTAAATTAAATTAATTTTTTAAATAGATTAAACTTTTATTATTACATTTAGTCTAATGAGCATGTGTTTAAAAAAAAGCTACAAGAGAGAAGTATTAAAAGCAATTTTAATATTTCTCTTTCTCTTTTTCTTTTCTGTTGAAGTGCAAAGTCAGTCAGCAGGAATTAAAGGTCTTGTTGTTGATGAAACAAATACTCCTTTAGAAATAGTTTCTGTAGCATTAATAAGTCCTAAAGACAATATTTTTTTAAGTTATACAACAACAGATGAAAAAGGACTTTTTCTGTTAAAAGATATTCCTAAAGACACTGTTTTAATACAGTTAAATTTATTAGGATTTAAGACGTTTTCAAAAAAACTTATTTATAAAAAACAGTTAATAGACTTAAAAACCATTGTTTTAAAAGAAGACATTAGTGTTTTAGATGAAATTGTAATTTCTGCAGTTATTCCTATTCAAATAAAAAAAGACACGGTTAGTTTTAATGCCAATTCTTTTAAGGTAAATTATGATGACAATATTGAAGGTTTATTAAATAAGCTGCCAGGTATTGAAATTGAAGAAGGAAAAATTGTTGCTCAAGGAACTACTGTTACCAAGATTTTTGTAGATGGAAAAGAATTTTTTGGTGGAGACCCATCTATTGTTTTAAAAAATATTTCTGCAGATGCCATTGCTAAAATTGAAGTAATAGACAAAAAAAGTGATGAAGCAGAATTAACAGGAGTTAATGATGGAAATAAAGAAGTAGTTATTAATTTTACTTTAAAAAAGACAAAAAAGAATAGAGGTTTTGGTAAAGTTGCTGCTGGTTTAGGTTTGGATAACAGGTATTTTAGCAATCTAAATTACAATCAATTTAATTCGAAATCGCAATTATCTGTTATAGGTAAGTTTAATAATATAAATGTAACAGGTTCTAATATTCAAGGTTTTCTCGAAAATGCAGATGGTATTGCAGATGAATCTGATGATAATTCTGAAGATGATTTCATAAAAAATCAAAAGAATTTAAGTGGTTTTTTAAAAACAGCTGTTGCCGGAATTAATTACGGAAAAGAAATAAAAAAGAAAGAATCTTTTAATGTAGATTATTTTTACAATCTTTCAGAAAACAATGGTGTTTCCAACACAAATAGAGTCTTTTTTTCCAATACAAATAACTTCAATTATAAATCTGATAATAAATATTTAAACACATCAGACAATCATAATTTAAACTTTAATTATAAAAATAAATCAAGCAAAACCAATAGTTTACGAATTAGAGGTAAGTTTTATGCAGATAAAAGAGTTTCTAATTTAAATAGAGAAGGCTTGTATTTTAACACAACAGACGAGTTGGTAACAAGAAATACAAACGTATCTTCAAATAAAAACTTAAAAAAATACGGAAATTTGAATTTGAATTATTATCAAAAACTAGCAAAACAAGGTAGAAGTTTTAATACAAGTTTTAATGCGGTTGTTAATAATTATCAAAGAGATAATAATCAGAATACTTTTATTGAAAGAAATATTAACAAAATAAATTCTTCGGATATAAATTATGAAATTTTACGAGATGAGGATATAAATTCTGCTAATATTACAGTGAAATTTAAGTACACAGAGCCTTTAGGAGGAAATCATTATTTTAATACGGAAGCTTCTTCTCAAATTTTATCTGGTAAAGAGCAAACAAATCAATACAGAAAAACGATAAGGACAACTACTACAGAAGATTTTATAGCATTTGATTATAAATATTTAGAAAATAGTTTTAAAACTAAACTTTCTCATAGTTATAATAAGGCAACCTTAAATGTATCTTCTGGTTTAGAATTACAAACCTTACATAGAAGTTTTGGTGAGGTAAATAAAGCGCAACTAAACAGAGAAGAATTGTACTTAAATCCGTATTTATTTTTTCAATATAAACCTAAAAGAGGGAAGATGTTTAGGTTTACTTATAGAAAATATATAAGAGCACCTAGACCAAACCAAACAAACCCTTTCTTTAATGATTTAAATCCGTTTGCAGTTTTTACAGGAAACCCAGATTTAAAAACAGAAAAAACAAACTCATTTTTAGCAATTGCAAACGTGCATGACTTTAATTCGTCTATAAGTTTTAATGGGCGGTTACAGTACCTAAATGCTACCGATGCAATTATTAGAAATGTTACTATAGATGACAATTATATTAGAACTATAAGTTATCAAAACAGCGGAACAAGAACTCGTTTTAATGCTTTAGCAAATGTTAGTAAAAAAATAAATAGTCTAGGTTTAAGGTTCAGTTTAAAAAATAAGTTCTCTTATAATGCAGCGAATTCAATTGTAAATTTCGATTTGAATAAAGTAGTTTCTCAAGATTATTTAGTGAATCTTATTGTAGAAAATAATAAGAAAAGGAGAGTAGATCTAAAAGCAGGAGCAACTTACATTGTAAATAACACTAGCTTTTCTATCGAAAATAATTTAGATAGAAAATTTACAACTCAGAAGTATTTTGGAATGATAGATTTTGATGTTAGCAGAAGATTTAACATAAATACCCAGTTCGATTATATTGTTTATACAGACAATAAGTTTTCAATTAAACAAGAAATTCCTATTTGGAACGCTGCAATTTCTTATGCAGTAACTAAAAAAAATAATATTGTTAAGTTGGTTTTAATAGATCTTTTAGATAAAAATGTAGATGTTTTTAGAAGAAGTACTTTAAATTATTTTGAAGAAACAAACCTACAGAGTTTAGGACGTTACATTGTTTTGAGCTATACTTACAAGTTAAATACAGGTAAAAGTAGAAACAAAAAGAATATTTAATAAATCTATTTTTTGAGCTATAGCAGTGTTTTTAGGAGTAATTTACTAAAAGACACCTAATATTTACCGATGTTATCTTAAAGTTAAGTTAAAAAAATCAAATTTACATAGCAGAAATTGTTATTGTAAATAAATGAAAAACATAAACACGAATCTTCTTAATTTTTTTCTTTTAGCATTTTTTTTAATGTTAACAATTTCTTGTAGATCAGAGACACAAAGAAAAGAAATAATAGTTTTTAAGACAGACATAAAAGAAGATGCTACTTTACCAGTTTTAAAAAGAATATTAGCTGCGGATAAAAATACTTTATCAGAAATAAAATTTGAAAAAGGAACTTATCATTTTTATCCAGACAAAGGATTTGAGCAATTTGCATATATTTCTAATCATTGCGATTTAATGGTAAATACTCCTTTTCCAATAGATGGTTTTAAAAACTTAACAATTAACGGGCAAGGATCAACCTTTATCTTTCATGGTGTAATGATTCCTTTTTTTATTGATAATAGCACAAATATTACTGTAAAAAATATTTCAATAGATTGGCACGAAGCTTTTCATAGTGAAGGGTTAATTGTTGCAAACGATGTAAAGAACAAAACATTTGACATGCAAATTTCTAACGAGTATCCTTATGAAATTAGAAACGGTCAAATTATCTTTATTAAAGAATATTACGAGCACACTTTAGGACAATCTATTTTATACGACCCAAAAAGAAAAGCAGTAGCTTTTAATACAGAAGCGTATACTGGTATTACAACTTCAGTTAGAAATAAAATAAGTAATGGTGTTAAAAGTATCAATTATAAATATGCGTATGATAAAAGAGCACCAGAATTTAAAAATATTGGTAAAGAATCTAGAATTAAGGTTAAAGAGTTAAAACCAGGTTTGGTGCGTGTTTTTGGACATACAAAACAAATGCCTCCTGTAGGAATGATTCTTACTATGAAAGGAGAACAAGGTTTTAATAGAACTTCTCCTGCATTTAGAGTAACTCATACAAAGGGTTTTAAAGGTACAAATGTTACTATACATCATGCAGGTGGAATGGGAATTATTGCTGAAAATTCTTCAGATTTAATATTAGATAATTTTAATATTACACCATCAAAAGGAAGAATGGTTTCTACAACAGCAGATGCTACACATTTTGTAGGTTGTAGTGGAAAAGTAGTTTTAAAAAATTCAACTTTTCAAAATCAATTGGATGATGCTTTAAATGTGCATGGAACTTATCAAAAAATTCAAGATGTTTTAGGTGATGACAAAATAGGTGTAAGAATGATGCACCATCAACAAAAAGGATTTGTTATTGGGCAGCCAAATGAAACGCTTGGTTTGGTAAGATTAGAAGATTCTTTTTTCTCATATGGGAAACTAACTATTAAAAATGTGAAATATATAAATAGCAGGTATCAAATTATTAGTTTTAATGAAAAATTACCATCAACTTTACAAGTAGGTGATTTAATAGAGAACTTAGATGGTTATCCAGATTTATTAGTTAAAAACTGCAAAATTCAGAATAATAGAGCAAGAGGATTATTAATTTCTAATCCCAAAAACACATTAATAGAAGATAATTTTTTTAGTACAGAAATGGAAGCAATTTTAATTCCTGTAGAAAGTGGTCATTGGTTCGAATCTGGTAATGCGGCAAATGTAATTATTAGAAATAATGTTTTTCAAGACAACCAACACAGTGGTTTTAATAGAGGTGTAATTAGATTTGCAACAGATGATGATAATAAAAATATTGCTTTTAAAAATATAGAGATTTCAAACAACACATTTAATCAGTTTGATAATTTAATACTGCAAGTTACAAATACAGATGGCTTAAAATTTATAGGAAACACAATTACAAATTCTGGTACGTTTCCGCAATTACATGTTAACAACGCAGCAATAACTATTAATACATCAAAAAATATCATTTTTAAGAATAATACATATAAAGGTAAAGCAAGTATAATAATTAAAAGTGATAATGAAACGCAGACCAAATTCAACTAATAAAAAAATCAATACAAACAAGTAAAATTCAACCCATGAAATTAAAAAATTTATTTAAAAACAAAATTTCACGTTATAGTGTACTTTGTCTTTTTGCTATTACATTTTGTAGTTTTAGCATATATGCACAAGATGTATCTATAAAGGGAATTGTTACTGATAGTGAAAATAATACTCCTTTACCTGGAGTTTCTGTATTGGTAAAAGGAACTACTAATGGTACTTCTACAGACTTTGACGGAAACTATACTATTAAAGCAGCTATTGGTGAAGTACTAATTTTTTCATATATAGGTATGAAAGGCAAAGAAGTAAAAATAACCAAATTACAACTAAATGTTTCTTTAGATTCTGATACAGAATCTTTAGATGAAATAGTTGTTGTAGGTTATGGATCTGTAAAAAAGATAGAGGTTACTGGTGCTGTTAACCGTATAAAAACAGAAGATTTAGAACAGTTTGTATCTTCAGATGTTGCATCTAGGCTTCAGGGTCAAATAGCAGGAGTTAGTGTGTCTTCTAGTTCTGGTGAACCAGGACAAGCATCTAATATTCAAATTAGAGGTATTACGTCATTATCAGGTAGTAATACGCCACTTTATGTAGTTAATGGTATTCCTCAAATTGGAGATCCAGGTTTAGCTCCTAATGAAATTGAAACTATTGATGTATTAAAGGATGCCGCTTCTACCGCAGTTTATGGATCTAGAGGAGCCGCAGGTGTAATTTTAATTACAACCAAATCTGGAAAAGATGGAGTATTAAAAGTTGATCTTAATTATACGTTTGGTATTCAAACATTAGGGGAAGGAAGTCCTTTAATGAATACAGAAGACCAAGTTTTTTATGAACTTGCTACAGGCCTTAATACAGGAATTGGAATTCCAATTAATAACAATCCAGAATGGATTAATAATGATACTAATTTTGATAGTTATGTATTAAATAAAGCTGCAGAAGTAAAATCGTATAGTCTAAATGTTTCTGGAGGAACTGATAAATTATCTTACAGCGCAGTAGGTAGTTTATTTGACCAAGATGGTGCTTTAGTTAATTCTAGTTTTAAGCGTTATAATGGTCGTATAACTACAACTTATAAAACTGAGAAATGGAAAATTGATGGAAGTATAGCTTCAACAACAGATAAAACACAGAAAGCAACTAATGGGTTAATACAAAGTGCTATTAAATTTAAACCTTACTTTCCTGCATTAGATTTAAACAGTGGTATTGCTTCTACCAATGGAATTGGAGGTGTTACAACACCTGTTGTTGCATTGTTAGATGCATTAGGCAGAAAAGATATTGCTACTAGAGATAGAACTAATATTAATTTAGGTATTAAACGCTCATTAACTAGTAATTTAGATTTTATAACAAATGTAGGTAGTTCAATTACTAATAATGTTAGAAATACCTTTAATCCAGATTATGTAATATTTGATGTAACTGATGCTACTTTTTCTGAAAGTCTTCCTGAAAAAAGTGGAGTTACCGCTACCTCAACAAGAACTACTAAATTTAGTTGGGATGCTGGTTTAAGTTATAATAAACAATTAGGAGATCATAAAATAGGTTTTCAGGCTGTTGTAACATTAGAAGAGGATAATAATGAGACTTTTAGTGCTAGTATTCAGGGAGTTGATGATAATAGTATAACTGTTTTAAACGGTGGTACAATAAATAAAAATGTAAGTAGTGGTTTTAATTATACTACTAAAAGAATTGGTACACTAGCGAGACTTCAATACAATTATAAAAGTAAATATATAATTTCTGCACTAGCTCGTTATGATGGTTCTTCTAGATTTGGAAAAAAATATAGATGGGGAACTTTTCCATCTGTAGCAGCTGCTTGGAATGTTTCTAGTGAACCATTTTGGGAACCTTTAAAAGGAACAATTAATACATTTAAAATAAGATTGAGTCGAGGTGAAGTAGGTAATGATAATTTTGATGATTATGCATTTGCAAGTTTAGTAGAACCATTTGCAGACTATATTTTTGACGCAAATGATGAATCTGTAGATTTTGGTTCTGCAGTTAGAGCCTACGCAAACGCAGATGTAAAATGGGAAACATCAGTATCTAGTAATTTTGGGATGGACTTATCTTTTTTTAGAAGTAAGCTTAACTTAACTATTGATTATTACGATACACAGAAAAAAGATATGTTATTCCCTGTAACCTTACCAGGTTCTGCAGGTGCTTATGATGAGTCTGAAGTAACATTTAACGTAGGTAATATGGTAAATAGAGGACTTGAAATAGGTGCAAATTATAGAATGTCTATTGGAAAAAGTAAAATAACTTTAGGAGGTACATTTACTGCAAATGATAATGAAATAACTAAAGTTGCTAGTAATAATGTAATATTTAATTCAGGGTCTAATATTCAAGGAAGTCCTATAACTGCCATTGCAAAAGGGTTTGAAGCTGGTTCTTTTTTCTTATTTGAAACAAATGGTACCATAAAAAACCAAGAACAATTAGATGCATACAGACTTTTTCCTTCTAGAGCAAGTGCAGAGTTGGGAGATTTAATATATGTAGATACAAATAATGATGGTAGAATATCTAGTGAAGATAGAACGTACCAAGGAAGTGGTTTGGCAGATTATGAGTTTGGTTTTAATTTTAATTGGAAAATGAATGGTTTTGATGCATCAATGAACTGGTTTGGAACTGTTGGGTCAGAAATATATAATGCTAATAAAAATGTAGCTTATGGTTTTCAGCGTCATCAAGATTTAGTTGGTCAATGGACTGCAGAAAACCCTACATCTAATATTCCTTCTTTTAGAGGAAGAAGTGATGCACATCCTAATTATGCACCAGAAACAGATTATTGGATCGAAAAAGGTGATTATTTAAGATTAAAACAAATTACACTTGGTTATACGCTGCCTAAAGATGTTAGTACAAAGATTGGTTTAAATACATTTAGAATGTATGTAACAGCTCAAAACCCAATAACTATAACAAATTATCAAGGTTTTGATCCAGAAATTGGTGGTAATAATGTAGCAACAAGAGGTGTAGATTCATCTAGATACCCTTTAACTTCAATTTATAGTTTAGGCTTAAAAGTATCATTCTAAAAAACATACAAAATGAAAAATATATCAATAAAATTAATAGTAGTTCTTGCAGTTGTTTTTTTGCAATCATGCGAAACGTATTTAGAGGAAGAAAATCCCAATGCTTTATCTAGCAGTACTTATTGGCAAAATTTAGATCAATCTAATAAAAACCTTACGTCTGTTTATGGCGCTATGCTTAACCCATTTATAATAAGTGTAGGAGAAGAATCATTACGATCAGATTTTGCTTTTCCAGGAAATAGAGCAGATGTTAGAACAGGTAATGGTCTTTTGCTTTTTTACAAACAAACAATAAATGAAGATAATTCTGTTATAAATAGTCGATGGGATGCATTGTACAGAGTAATCTTTAGAGCCAACCAAGTTATAGATGGTTTAAATGGGATGACAGAGAGTCTTAAAAATCAAGATCTTTGGGCAGAACAAATGGGACAAGCTCGTTTCTTTAGAGGATTAGCACATTTCTATTTACACTCGGTATATAATAAAGGTGAAATTGTTATTAGAGATTTTGTACCAGCAACTACAGAAGATTTTTCAAAACCTTTAAGTACTTCAGAAGAAGTAAAAGAATTTTTTAGAGCAGACTTATTGTATGCTTATGATAATTTACCAAACTCTTTTCCAGAAAAAACTAGGGTTACAAAAGGTACAGCAGCAACTATTTTAGGAACAAGTTTTTTATATTCTGCATCAGAAGAAGGAATTGCTGCAGATTACCAAATAGCAAAAACATATTTTAATGATGTAATTACTGGGCCTTATGGATATCAATTGGTTCAAGATGCAAGTATTATGTTTACTGCAGCTGGAGATTATAATTCTGAATCTATTTTAGAAATTAATTATTCTACAAATCAACAAATAGAAGATGATAATGGAGACGTAGAAAGTTTTTTTACAGAAAATGCTAGACTTTCTGCTCCTAGAGCAGGTGGTGGTGCAAATCCTTTTAATCAATGGACACCTTCTGCTTGGTTAATTAATGCATATGCAAATGAATCTTTAGATGTAACAGATGCAAGAAATACGGTTATTGACCCAATAACAGGATTGCCAAGAACAAGAACAGTTTCTTTAAGATCTTCTGCAATGATAGCAATGGTTAATGACGAAGATGTTCAATATTATAAAGCATATTCAGCGCCAGTTTTACAAAATTTTGCGCAAGGTGGTAAATATGCAAATTTTAAAAAATACACCAATCATGATATTACGGATAATGAATCTAATTTGGGCGCAACAAATTTTAAATCAGGTAAAAATGTAATTTTAAATAGATTAGCAGATGTATATCTAATGTATGCAGAATGTTTAATTAT
The DNA here is from genome assembly GCF_033875165.1 of Polaribacter sp. PL03. Classification (NCBI taxonomy): domain Bacteria; kingdom Pseudomonadati; phylum Bacteroidota; class Flavobacteriia; order Flavobacteriales; family Flavobacteriaceae; genus Polaribacter; species Polaribacter sp. PL03. The sequence goes on from NZ_JAWZSV010000004.1 coordinate 71,506, forward strand.
GGCAGATAATAATGTTTCATCAGCAATTGAAAACTATATTAATCCTGTTAGAAAACGTTGGGGATTAACATTACTAGATCCAAGTGCTAGTTTGGTAGATGCTACACCTTATACTCAAACATCGTTAATGAATCATTTAATGTTTGTAGAACGTCCATTAGAGCTTTCTACAGAAGGTTTTTCTATAAGAAATATAGATTTAAGAAGATGGGGAGTTGCAGCTCAAAGATTTAACGATTTAAGTACTCTAGATTTTTATGTAACAGATTATAATTATTATGACCCAGCTGTAAATGGTACAGCTACTGGTGCAGATTGTTTTGTACAATTTGGTATTAGCCCAGATCCTGTAGCAGATCCTCAAATAGAAAGAGAACATGTAGATGCAGCAAAATTTTATACAGACGGCTATTTCCCATTACCTACTAGCGAAACATTAAATAATTCTGAAGTAACAGGAGGATAAAACAAACTAAAAATGAACAAAATGAAAAAAATACTTATACCTTTTATTTTAGTGTTAACTTTTTTAGTTAGCTGTGAAAATAATGAATATGTAACACCGTTTGGAGATTTTTCAAGTTTTAAATGGTATACATCAACAGACACTCAAGATGCAAATTATGTAATTGCTGTAGATAATTTTATAGCATTTAGTGATGTATCTCAAAATACATTAAGTCACACCTGGAGTATTCCAAGTGGTACAAGTTTATTAAACTCAAAGTTTACAGAAAAAGATTCTATTTATACTTCTTTTATTAGTAAAAACGGAGCTTTAGATACTGAAAATAAACTAATAAACGTTTTATTTAGAGAGCCAGGAATAAAAGAGATAGCGCTTCAGAATGTATTTAAAGATTCTGTAACAAATGCAGTTCTTGAAGCAGGGAAATGGAAAGTAGATCAAGTTTTTACTATCGAAGTTTTCGATAATATTAAACCAGCTTTTAAGGTTCTGAATGGAAGTGTTGAAGTACTTACTATTACTGCAAATGATATAGTAAATGTTGCTAATGCTGCTTCGTGGCAAAAAGTATCTATTGAAGCAGGTAGTGAATTAACATTTGTAGATATGAGTACAGTTGGAAAACCAGACTCTAGAAATTGGAGTTTTAATGGAGGTGATATTGATGCAAGCGGTGCAGAATCTGCTAAAGTATTATACAATTCTTTAGGTAATTTTACAGCAGGAAGTATTGTATCTAAAAGAGACGCTCCAAAAGGAGAAATATCAAAACTAATACCTTTAAATATTGAAGTTATTCCATCTACTAAACCATTTGTTATAACTAATAGTTTAAAAGAAAATACTACTGAAGTAATTTCATTTAATGTATCTGGTGAAATAGCCAACATGTCAGATGAAGAAGATAATTTTACAGTAACTGTAGTTAATTCTGTTTCAGGATTTAACCAAAATATTCCGGTAAAATCTGTAAGTGTTAATAGTACAGATGCTACACAAATTGATTTGGTTTTATCAGCACCAATTTTTAACAGTGATGATATTACAATTAGCTATACAGCAGGAAATATTGAGTCTGTTGATTTTAGAACTTTAGAGAGTTTTGGAGCTAAATCTGTAGAAATGTTTTTTGAAGGCGTTTTAAACCCAGAAACTTTAGGGTATGAAGTTCCTTGGAGTGGTGATGGTAATCAATTTAAATTAGCAAATACAGAAGGATATGTTGCTGTGCATAATGCAGATAATGCAGCAGGACCTTTATATTATTTTAGAGATGAATCTAAAGCATATGATGGAAATAGTTCTATGAAATTTGAAACTCCAGATACTGGTATTCCTAATAATGCAAGATTAAGAGCATTTAGTTTTGTTGATTTAAATAAATCAAGTGTTCCTGCAAATACTTATTTACCTGTAGTTTGGGTGTTTCTGGAAGCTGGTAATACAATGACTACTATACAATACAATTTTCAAAAAGGACCAGTTCTAGATTTTGATTTATCAACAACTACCAGAGGAGAATGGGTTAGAGTAGAACTTCCATTAGAAGTTTCATCAGGAATAGATTCGGGAAGAATAGATATTAACATTAGAAACACAGGTCAAAATGATGCACAAGTTCAAAAAATGTGGATTGATAAATTTGATTTATTAATTGTTGAACCAAGAACATAAACCTCTTTAAAAAAAATAATAATAAAGAGTAAAAAGAATAAAGTAAAATGTTCTTTTTACTCTTTAATAAATTTATATTTATTTAATATGACACAGTCAAAGATCTTTTTTAAAATAATAACATTAATTATAGTAATGTTATGTATCAACTGTAAATCAGAAAAAAAAGAAGAAGTAATTAAAAATGTTACTACTTCTAAAAAACCAAATATTGTTGTTATTTATTTAGATGATTTAGGGTATGGAGATATTAGTTCTTATGGTGCAACAGAATTACAAACACCAAATATAGATGCATTAGCTTCTGGTGGTATTAAATTTACAAACGGTTATGCATCATCAGCAACTTGTACACCAAGTAGATATGCACTATTAACAGGTATGTATCCTTGGCGTAATAAAGATGCTAAAATTTTACCAGGAACAGCACCTTTATTAATTGGTACAGAACAACAAACATTACCAAAAGTATTAAGAAAACAAGGTTATCAAACAGCAATTGTTGGTAAATGGCATTTAGGTTTAGGAACAGGTATTGTAAATTGGAATGAAAAAGTAACTCCAGGGCCAAATGAAGTAGGTTTTGATCAATCATATATTTTAGCAGCAACGCAAGATAGAGTTCCAACGGTTTACATTAAAGATGGTAATGTTGTAGGATTAGACAAAAATGATCCAATTGAAGTTAATTATAAGAAGAATTTTGAAGGAGAACCAACTGCAATTTCTAATCCAGAAAAGGTAAATATGAAATGGCATCATGGTCATAATAACAGTATTGTAAACGGTATTCCAAGAATAGGATATATGAAAGGTGGTGATGCAGCAAAATGGACAGATACAGATATGGCAGACCATTTTTTAGGAAAAGCTCAAAATTATGTAAGAACACATAAAAACAAACCTTTCTTTTTATATTATGCAATGCAACAGCCACATGTACCAAGAACACCACATCCTAGGTTTGTAGGTAAATCTGGTTTAGGTCCGCGAGGAGATGTTATTTTAGAAGCAGATTGGATGATTGGTGAGTTTATGAAAACTTTAAAAGAAGAAGGAATATTAGAAAACACTTTAATTGTTTTTTCTAGTGATAATGGCCCAGTTTTAAACGATGGTTATTATGATGATGCAGTAGAGAAAATAGGAAAACACGATCCTAAAGGAGGTTTAAGAGGAGGTAAGTACAGTATTTTTGAAGCAGGTACTAGAGTTCCTTTTATTACTTACTGGAAAGGAACAATTAAACCAGCAGTTTCAGATGCAATTGTTTGTCAGATGGATTTATTAGCATCATTGGCAACTTTAACAGGAACTACAGATTCTTCTACAGATAGTAAAGATTTATTAAATACTTTTTTAGGAAAGTCTAATAAAGGTAGAGATAATTTGGTAATTGAAGCAACTTCTAGAACAGCTTTAAGAAGTGGAGATTGGGTAATGATTCCTGCTTATAAAGGTGTTAATTTTAGAGAAAAAGTAGGTATTGAAGTAGGAAGTTTTCCAGAATTTCAATTGTACAACTTAAAAGAAGATGCAGGTCAACAAAACAATTTAGCAAAATCGAACCCAACGAAATTAGCTGAAATGCTAGAGACATTTGAAGCTTTAAGAGGAAAAGAATATAGTTTAAATGTTAAGGATATAAAATTTAGATAATTTTTTAATACTTCATAATTAAATTAAATAACTAATTAAAATAAAAGAGAATTATGCAAATAGTAACATTTCTAGGCTTTACAATTCTTGTAGCAGTTATAGCCTATTTAAAAACAAGAAACACAGATGAAAGTTCTTCAGATGGATATTTTCTAGGAGGAAGAAGTTTAACAGGTGTTGTTATTGCAGGTTCTTTGTTATTAACTAATTTATCTACAGAACAAATTGTAGGTTTAAACGGAGCAGCTTTTAAAGAAGGTATTTTAGTAATGGCTTGGGAAACAATAGCTGCTATTGCTATGGTTATTACTGCTGTTTTTTTATTACCAAGATATTTAAAAGGAGGAATTACAACAGTACCTCAATTTTTAGAACGAAGATATGATAAGGCAACTAAAACAATAACCTCTGGGTTATTTTTAAGTGGTTATGTTGTTGTTTTATTACCTATTGTTTTATATTCTGGCGCATTAGCTATAAACACTATGTTTAATGTACCTGAATTATTAGATGTAAGTGAAACAAAAGCACTTTGGATTACCGTTTGGGGAATAGGAATTATAGGATCTATTTATGCCATTTTTGGAGGATTAAAAGCCGTAGCTGTATCAGATTTAATAAATGCAATTGGTTTGTTAATAGGTGGTTTAATGATTCCGTTTTTTGGTTTATATGCAATTGGAGATGGGTCTATAACTGAAGGAATTTCTACATTAATCAATACCAATCCACAAAAATTTAACTCAATTGGTGGGCCAAAAGCATCTGTTCCTTTTGGTACAATTTTTACAGGTATGATGTTGGTAAATCTTTTTTATTGGGGAACGAACCAAGCTATTATTCAGAGAGCGTTAGGTGCTAAAAATCTAAAAGAAGGTCAAAAAGGATTAATATTAGCTTCTTTTATAAAAATACTAGGGCCGTTAATTGTAGTGCTTCCTGGTGTTATTGCATTTCACATGTTTGGGGGTACATTAGAGAACCCAGATGAAGCATATCCTATGCTAGTAACAAAAGTATTACCAAGCTATTTAGTTGGTTTCTTTGCAGCTGTTTTATTTGGTGCTATATTAAGTTCATTTAATTCTGCGTTAAATAGTTCTGTTACTTTATTTGGTATTGATATTTACAAATCTCACATTAAAAAAGACGCAACAGAGAAGCAAACAGTTTTTGCAGGTAAATCTTTTGGTGTTATTTTAGCTATTTTATCTATGTGTATTGCACCTTTAATTGCAAATGCACCAGATGGGTTATTTGGTTATTTACAAGAAGTAAACGGTTGTTATAGCATTCCTATTTTAACAATTATTGTAGTTGGGTATTTAACAAAATACGTACCAGCAATTGCTGCAAAAGTAGCTATAATTGTAGGTGTTGTTTTGTATAGTATTAGTCAATTTATAATTAAGCCAACCTTTAATGTTGTAGAAATAATTGATGGTGTTGAAACCGTTACTGGAAATGAATATCCTCATTTTTTACATGTGATGGCAATTTTATTTGTATTAAATGTAATTATCATGTTAGTTATAGGTAAATTAAAACCAAGGGCAACTGCTTACGAACAAGTATATACAAACCAAGTAGATATTAAACCTTGGAAATATTTAAAAGTTACAGGTATTGCTGTCTGTGCAATTGTTATTGGAATTTATATTTATTTTGCACAATAGTTAAGTTATTAATATAAAACATCACTTAAAATAAAAGGTATGAATCATTTTTTTCAAAAAATTCATGTATTGCTTGCTATATTTTTATTATTCTCTATTAGTTGTTCTTCTAATAAATTAAATAACATAAAATTAGACAGTGCAGTTATTAGTATAGAAACTGGTTTAACCATTTCTAAAGTAAGAACAGCTCAAAGTAAAGGGAAGACTTATATTGTTGCAAGTAGCTATGAAGGAATTGTAATTGGGCTTTCTTACGAAGGAAAAGAATTGTGGAGAAATGAACTTTCTGGATTTATGAATCATGACCTTTGGACTGGTGATATTTCTGGTGATGGAGTAGATGAAATTCTTGCAGCTAATGCAGATGGATCTGTTTATTGTTTAAACAGTAAAGGGAAATTACTTTGGAAATTTAAACAAAATGAAGCACCTATGTATGCTGTTTGCGTAATTAATAAAGACGGTAAAGCATATGTTGTTTGTGGAGGTTATGATAATAGTTATTACTATGTATCACCAGAAGGAAAGCTAATTAGTGAAATTGCTTCTAAAACATACTCTGTAGAAAAACCATTTAGCAAAGCAAAAAAATCATTACCTCCTTCAGGTTTGCACTTAACAAACTTTTTAAGACCCGCAAAACTAAATGGTAAAGAAATATTAGTTGTTCATGGAGTTCAGAATAGTATGAATGGTAATGGAACTATTTATTATTTTAATCCTTTAGAAAAATTACCTTATAAAACTATAAAAATAAAAAAGCGAGGTCCTTATGGAGACTTAAAAGTTGGTGTAGTTGATGAAAAAGGAAATAGTGAAGTATTAATGGGGCGTGTTGGTGCACAAGCAAAAGGAATGCATTTTACTAGAATTAGTATCGAAAATTCAGAAAAACAATCTTTTGTAGATTTTAAATACGCTAAAGACAAAGCGTCTTTAAAAAGAGGAATGTATCGTGTAATTCAAACAGATGTTTTTAAAAATGATGATAAATTTGCTTATGTAACATTATTTGGAAGCAATATTTTAATTCATAATATTGGAGATAAAGATGCAAATGCAGAGGTAGTTCCTACACGATTTTCGTTTAACGATATGTACAAAGACCCAAATGCAAATAAGTTAATTTTAGCGAGTGCGCAGAGTGGTGGTAGTGCAATTCATATTATAAATTTTGATGATAAAAATTGGAGAAAAGAGTTTGAAAAATTAAATCCTCCAGGAAAAATACAAACCATTCTTGCTAATTCTAAAGTGATTAAAAACAATTTAAAAAAGTTTAATAAACCTTCTTATCAAAAAGAATCTGCAATAGTTTACTTTATGTCTGAACGTAGAAAAAAGGCTGGAGTAGGAGTTGCTATAGATAAAATTGAAGCTAAATATGACAATCCAATCTTTTTAAACGGTGGTAATTTTGATAAAGAAAATTGGGATCGTTCTGCTATGCCAAGTGAAGTTTATAAAAACAAGCGCGATGGAAGAATGAAATATAAATTATCGCAAGAAGACGTTTTAGAGATTCTTACAAAAAAGCAAAAACAATCTAACGGAAAAGGAATTTCATATTGGGGCGGCCATGGAAATGACCCTTATATGTATCAAGTAGAAACTACAAAAAAAGGATTTGATATTGCCAATGGAAACAAAACGGTTATCATTTACCCAGAGGTTGAAGATCATTCAGACGAATTTAAATTTGTAATGAATGATTTATTATTGCCGTTAGCAGAGTATGCAAAAACTAGAAATGCCAATTTATATATGCGTAATAAGCATTTGTTTTGGCAATCTAGTGTGTATATGGATAAATGGAAACCTTTAGCATCTGGTAAATATGCGAATGTTTTTGTACCTGCTATGGAAGAAACTACAGATAAATCGATGGAATTAAGTTTTACTTCTAGATTAGGATTATGGACAGCAGGTTCTGTGGATAGTTGGGGAGCGCGTTGTGCAAGAGATAATACGAGTTTCGATCGTTTACGCCAGCACTCAAACCAAACGTTACCAAATCATTTTTTAAGAACTATGGTTTATACGATCTCTAGTGGTGCACAGTTTATAGATAATTTTCCTGTAGATCAAGAGTACATGAGTCTTTTGTGGGATTTAGTTGCACAAGGCGCTATTTATGTACCTAAACGTTCAGATATTTTAAGTTTTTCTCCCGTACATTTAAGTATTACAAATCCAGATCACGATTATTTAGAAGAAGCTAGTAATGTAAAATGGGTAACATTTTTTGATAAAAATAAAAAAGAGAAAGAACCTTTTGCTTTTAGTAGATTAAACGGAACTTGGCCAGGTGCTCCTCTATTAGATTGGGATTTTTCTAAATATGCTGCAGGTGCAAATGAAAGACGTTTAAACTTTATACCAAAATATAACAATGGAATGGTGTTAATTACGCCACCTCAAAAAGGTGTTTTTACAGACAAAGAAGCTGTTAGAAAACCATTGGTTGAAAATATTCATCCGTGGTATAAAAACATCATGAAAGAATATTATTCTGATGGTAAAAATTATTATTCTGCAGATGGAAAAACAACCTATGCACCAAATGAATATTATAAAGTTATCGATGAAGATATTAAAAAAAGTGCTTCTTTAATACCTGTTACTGTTTCTGGTAATGTTGGTTGGGTTGTTGCGCAAATTGGGCCAAAACATTTACGTCTAACAATTGTGGAGAATGGTTATATAAACCCTAATAAAGCAGTTGCAAAAGTAAAAATTAATGCTATTAAAATTTTAAAGATGACGGATATTTTAAACGGAGAGGAATTTAAAGTTGATAAAAATTCTAAAGTTGAAATTGAAATACCTTTAGGTGGTTTTCGATTTATAGATATTGAGTTGGCTGAAAAAATATAGTATGAGAAATTTTATTTTTTTATTTTGTTTGATAGGATTTTATTCTTGCTCAACTTCAAAAATAATAGCACAAGAAGATAAAAATGCAATTCAAGTGGTTTTATTAGCAGGACAATCTAATATGGCTGGTGCAGGTAATTATGATGAATTAGACGATTCTATAAAAGAAAGAGTGGAAAAAGTGGCTAATAGAGTTTTTATTAGTCAATCGAACACAAAACAAAAACCGTTGTCTTACTATAAAAATAAACCAAGTAAAAAATATGATTTTACAAAACGATTTGGACCAGAATTATTAATAGGATTAACCTTGGCAGAAAAATATCCGCAGAAAGAATTTTTGTTGATAAAACATGCAAAAGGAGGTACTGCTTTGTATGGTGCTTGGAACCCTAATTGGAGTTTAGAAAAAGCAAAAGAAATAGAAAAAGGAGATAAAAAACAAAGCTGGAATTTAGTAAAACAACATATCGATTTAATCAACCAAAATTTAAGTATTTTAAAAGAAAAAGGGAAGTCTTTTAAAATTATAGGTTTAACTTGGATGCAAGGTGAAAATGATGCGGTTTTAGAGAAAGCAGCAAATATGTATGCAGAAAATCTCGAAAAATTAATAAAGAAATATAGAACCACTTTTAATGAGATGTATATGCCTTTTGTATTCGGACAAATAAATTCTAGATACGGAGTTAAAAATGGCGCAGAAACAGTTAGGAAACAAATGGAAATTGCTTCAAAAAAAAATAAAAACACTTTTTTGATTAAAACGAACACAGATAAAAGTTGGTCAGATTATCCAAAGCATTTAGACAATGTACATTACAATACAGAAGGTCAAAAAAGATTAGGAATTGCGTTTGCAAACCAATTAATTATTTTTTTAGAACAGTAAAATGAAACAACTATTTTTTGTTTTTAGTCTATTTTTAAGTGTTGCTTTTTTTGCTCAAGAAGATGTGCATATTGTATTATTAGCAGGTCAATCTAATATGGTTGGTAGAGGTGTTTCTAGCGAATTGAGCATCGAGGTTAAAGAGAGAATTAAAAAAGTTTCAGATAGAGTTCGATTAGGTACTTCAGATAATTCTAATGAAAAAGCAAAACCACTTTCTTCTTTTACAAAACAGTTTGGGCCAGAATTAATGGTTGGTTTATTATTAGCAGAAGCAAACCCAAAGCAACATTATTTGCTGATAAAAAAAGCAGTTGGCGGTACTTCTTTATATGGTGCTTGGAATACAGATTGGACACAAGAAAAAGCAGTTTTTGCAGAACGTGGAGAAGTTAGACAAAAGCTAAAACTGTTTACTTTACACCTTAATAATATAAAGAATGAACTTCAAAAATTAAAAAAAGAAGACAAAACTTATAGGGTTTTAGGATTACTTTGGATGCAGGGAGAAAGTGATACTAACAAAGAAGTTACAGCTACAAGTTATCAAAATAATCTTCAAAAATTAATAAAAGGTTATAGAAAAGAATTTGATGAAAAAATGCCCTTTATAATCGGACAAATAAATGTGCTTCCAAGAAAATATAAAATAGGTCCTAGTCAAGTTAGAAATGCAATGTTAACTGTTGCAGATATTGATGATAATGTTGCAATTGTTAAAACGTCTATGGATAATAAATGGTTAGATTATTCTAAACATAAAGATAATTTACATTATAATACAGAAGGTCAACTAAAGTTAGGAACTGCTTTTGCTAAAATGTTATTCCTATTCTTAAATTAAACGATTTTAAACCTAAAACACTCAATAACAAAAAAGTTTTACGCATACTTACATTGTTTGAATCTATAAACACTTCACTTAAAACAATATATTTTAACTTAGTTTAAGTTAAAAAAATAACACATATGAAGCTTCGTTTTAAGTATATAATCTTCTTTTTTACTCTAGTAGTTTCACTACAAATTACAGGTCAAAATTCATCAGAAAAACCAAATGTACTATTCATTATGGTAGATGATTTAAATGATTGGGTTGGTGCTTTTGGTGGTAATTTACAAACAAAAACACCAAATATTGATGCACTTGCAGCTAACAGTACTATTTTTAAGAATGCTTATTGTTCTGCTCCTTTATGCAATCCTTCTAGAACAAGTATTATGACAGGTTATAGACCATCTACAACTAAAGTATATGGTAATTCAGAAGTTTTTAGAAAGCAAAAAGGTTTTGAAAATACAGTAACAATTCCACAGTATTTTGAGAAAAATGGCTACAAGACTGCAGCCGCAGGAAAAATATTTCATAGTCCAAGAGGAAAAGCTAAAGAACCAAAAGAAGGTAGTGACCCAGGCTCTTTTCAACAAGAAAGAAAAGGTGGTTTAGGTGGTGCTTTTCCTGATAAAAAAGACAGACAATCTCATGGGTTAAATCTTAAGAAATATGGAATTAAAGGTTCTTTTAAAAAATCTTTCGATTGGTTTGCCGTAGATGTTCCTTTAGAAGATAATGAGGATTTTAAATCTGCAGATTATGCTGCTAAATTTTTACAAGAAAAACATGAGAAACCTTTCTTTTTAGCTTGTGGAGTTTTTAGACCACACTTGCCTTGGTTTGCACCCAAAAAGTATTTTGATTTATACAAGTTGAATGAAATAGAGATTCCAGAAATAATACAAAATGATTTAGATGATGTTGGTAAAATGGGACAAAATATGGTGAAAAGTGCTGTACATAAATCTGTGTTAGATAATGGGAAATGGAAAGAAGCTGTTAGAGCATACATGGCAAATATTTCTTTTGCAGATGCGTGTGTTGGACATTTGTTAAATGGTTTAAAAGAAAGTAAGTACGCAAAAAACACTATTATTGTTTTAATGGGAGATCATGGCTATCATTTAGGAGAAAAAGAACATTGGTCTAAAAATGTATTGTGGGAACGTTCTGCAAAAACACCTTTGTTAATTTTTGATCCAAGAGATGGTACTGGTAAAGTAAGTACTTCTTTGGTTTCTTTGTTAGATGTGTATCCAACTTTAGTAGAAATGGCTAACCTTCCTAAAAACAAAGAATTAGAAGGGGAAAGTATATATTCTTTAGTAAAAAACCCTAATAAAGAAGTTAAAGAGTTTATACTAACTTCTAAAGCAAAAGGATTACATTCATTAAGAAATAAAAATTACAGATATATAATTTACCCAGGTGGTTTTGAAGAATTGTATGACCATAGAGTAGACCCAAATGAATGGGTAAATATTGCAAGTAAATCATCAAATAAAGAAGTGTTAAAAAGCTTTAGAAATGAATTAAATAAAATTCTTAAATAAGATAATATGAAAATAAAAGCAGCAACCACTTTAACCTTAGTTTTAGTTTTCTTTTTGACAAATTGTTCAAGTCCACAGAAGGCTTCAAATCAAAGTAAAAATAAATCTTCATTAGAAAAAAAGGAAATAGAAAAACCAAATTTAATTATTATTCACACAGATGAACATAATTTTAGAACCATAAGCGCGTATCAAAAATTATTATCTGAAGAGCAAGCTTTTGTTTGGGGAAAAGGGAACAATACCAAAACTCCAAATATCGATAAATTGGCAGATGAAGGTGCTATTGCAACAAGTTATTATTGTGCTTCGCCAGTTTGTACACCTTCGAGAGCTTCTTTGGTTACGGGTCTGTATCCGCAAGCAACTGGTGCACCAAAAAACGGATTACACATTAGTGAAGATGTACCTACTTTTGCAACCATTTTAAAAGACCAAGGCTATGCGACTTCTTATGTTGGTAAATGGCATTTGGCAGGTCATGATAAATATGCTTTTGGTGTTAAATACAAAGCAGGTTTTGAAGATAATAGATATATGATGAAAGGTGGACATGCACCATATTTTTATGTTACCAAGGATAAGTTTAAAGGAGTAAACGAGAAAGTTGCTGCTAAATTACCGCAAGAAAAAGTGATTCATGCAACTGATTTTTTTACAGATAAAACTCTAGAGATTTTAGAACGTGATAAAAGTAAACCTTTTGCAATAATGCTTTCTATTCCAGATCCTCACACACCAGATTTTGCAAAACCACCATATAATACCATGTATGATGGTTTAAAAATTGAAGCTCCCATAACAATGGCATCAAAATACAATGCAATAAAGCCTTCTTGGGGAAAAGGCGGAAATAATGAAGCGCAAGGGAAAAAGGATTTTTCCAAAGAAAAAGACGCACTAAAACAGTATTTTGGAATGGTAAGCCATATTGATGATTCTGTTGGAAGAATTCTTCAATTTTTAGAAGCGAATAATTTAAAAGAAAATACTATTGTAATATTTACATCAGATCATGGAGATATGTTTTTTGAACATAACAGACGTAACAAAGGAGTGCCTTATGAAGGTTCTGCAAGAATTCCGTTTTTAATTCGCTATCCTAATAAAATTCCTAAAGGAAAAGTAATAAATACGGCATATACAAATGTAGATTTTACACCAACTATTTTAAGTTTAATGGATGTAGCAACTGATGCAAAATTTCATGGATTAGATACTTCAGATGATTTTACAAATAATAAGAAAGAAGTAAATAGTGATAGAATTACGTATTTCGCTAAATCTGGTGGATGGTGGGTTTCTGCAGTAAATAATAGGTATAAATTGGTAATTGATAAAAAAGAAAAGCCTTATTTATTCGATTTACAAGAAGATCCAGACGAGTTGATTAACTTTTATTATAATAAAAAATATACAACTATTGCTAAAATGATGCAATCAGAATTATTTAAGCAATTGAATAAATATGATGAACCAGGTTTAAAGATAAAGCAAAAGTATATTACCAAGTAAACAATAATGTTAGAATTTGGTGGTGTTTTTGTCTTATAAATCAACGATAAAAACATACTAATGTTTTTAGATCTCTCTAATTTAAGTAAACTCAAAAAGAAGGTAAGTATTATTTTAATCTACTTTATAGCACTACTAATATAGAAGTTATATCAACCAAAAGTAGAAAAGGTTTTATCGCTAAAGAGTTAACTTAAGTGATTTATTAAATTCATAAAAGCGCAGTTGTACAGAAGTGAAACTCTTCTTAAATAATTATTACAAAAAATGAAATTACAGAACTTTCAAATTAATTGCTTAACTTTCAATAATTAACGATTTTTTCTTATTTCTTCAATTAATAATGGTACATAAAGCAACAAGAATAAGCATCTAAAAGTTATATATTCGCGCTCAATTTTTTTGTTTTAACCTATTAACTACGAATTCTAAAGAAATATATGAGCAACATAAAAAACTGGTTAAATTATTATAAAAATAGTTTAACTGATAGTGAAAATTTAGCTGTAGACATTTCTAGAATTAAAAATTTATTTAATCAAAATTATTGCGATTTAGGTGCAGCAGCCATTAATTCGAAAAATGCAGAAGAACTTCTAGATCTAGAAGAAAGAAGAATTAATAGGCTAAAGGGAGTAACAAAAAAAGAGAGTGCGAATTGGCATAAAGTATTTGACGCAGAAATTATAATAGCACCTTTTCAATTAGATTTTGAGTCTAATGATGCAAACTTTAAACAAAAAACAATTTATCCATTTTGGGTAACTGCTAGAGTAAATCGTTTAGGTCAGTTATCAGTTCCTAGAGAAATTTTTCCATTAATAGTTCGTAATTATTTAGATCCAATAGCAGAGGTTGGAAATGATTTTATTTTCTCTTCAATAGAAACCATTTCAACAGCAAGAGACATAGAGAAACCTATAGGAGAAGGAGAGGAAGAAGAAATACAATGGGGTTCTTATTGGGATTATATTAGTGTTGTTTTTTTAGAAATTACAGGAGGGAATATCGATAGTTATAGAGCAGACGGATATAAAACGAATCATAAAGTTACCTACTTTGCAAGGAGTTCTAAAATATCAGCAGCAAAAAGTATTCTCTTTCTTTATGAAAATTTAATAAATACTACAGATGAACTTCCGTTAATTTCAAAAATAATAAACCCAAGAAATAGAGAGAGAAGAGATCCAATTACAGACAAAGGTTTTCTAGATTATAATCAGTTACATTTAGGCCAAATGTCTAATGAATTCCCTCTTTCTATTAGTCAAAGGAAAACGTTATTATCTTATTTTACTGCAGAAGAAAATGCGATAACTGCAGTAAACGGACCTCCAGGAACAGGGAAAACAACTTTATTACAAAGCCTAGTAGCAACAGAAGTTGTTAGAGCAGCTATTAAAGGAGAAGATGCACCAGTTATTTTAGCATGTTCTACAAACAACCAAGCAGTAACAAATATTATAGATAGTTTTATAAATTCTAAAAGTAATATGGGCAATTTAGCAGAACGTTGGATTCCTGGTTTTAATGGGTACGCGACTTATTTACCTTCTAACTCTAAAAGTGAAAAATCTTTAAAAAATATAAATTACCTAAAAGGGAATATGTTTGGTAATGAAGGTACCTTATGTGATCTAGAAAACGAAGATTATTTGTTAGATGCCAAACATTTTTATTTTAATAAATATGCAGATTATTTTGGTTTTAATGCTGAGTCTTTAGAAGATGCTTGCGAGCATCTTCAAGAAGAAATTACAGTGATAGAAGATAACTTAATTGAAGGGGTTCAGATATCTCAAAACTATTTAATTTCTATTGAAAAAGTGAATAATTTACTGCTTCATGAGAAAAATCATATTAAAAAAAATGCAATCCAAATTTTAAAACTCCAAGAATGGAGAACGATTATAACTAAGATAAAAACATATTCTAAAGAAGAGAAATTTATCAATGAAATTAAACGTTATTTTAAAATTGATTTAGAAGAAAATAGCACAGATTCAGAACACCTTTTTATCGTTAATAAAGAAATGCTTACTAATAATAGTACTGCACTCGTTTTTATAAAAAAATGTATTGCAGATCTTAATTTAGCTTTATCATCAAACTTAAAATTAAAAAACTGGAAACATCAAAATAATATTACGGGCTATCCTTTTATTTCTGAAGAACAAATGTGGGAGTTTGAATATGAAAAAATGGAGTCTGAAGATAAATCACACCGTTTTTTTTATGATGAGATAGATTTAAGTTTACGTCATAAAGCTTTTTTATTAGCTACTCATTATTGGGAAGCAAGATGGATTTTAGAAACAGAAGATGTATTAGAAAACGAAACTGAAAAAGGAACTGGTGAAAAAACAGTAATAGCAAGATGGAAGCGCAGAGCGATGCTAACGCCTTGTTTTGTAGCAACTTTATACACTGCTCCAACACATTTTTTGTTTAGCCAATTTCAAGGTGAAAATGAAGAAGGTAAACCTGTTTTCGAATATTTACCCTTATTTAATTTTTTAGATTTATTAATTATTGATGAAGCAGGCCAAGTAACACCAGAAGTTAGTATACCTATATTTTCATTAGCACAAAAAGCAATTGTTGTTGGAGATTTAAAGCAGATAGAACCTATTTGGTCTATTCCTGCAAAGATTGATTATGGAAATTTAAACGATCAAAATATTATTACAAATCAATCTCAAATAGAATATTTAAATGAAATAGGTTTTTTAGCCTCAAGTGGAAGTATCATGAAAATGGCTCAAAATGCTTGTGAATATGAAACACCATTAGTTACAAAAAAACAAAATGGTTTGCTATTATTAGAACATAGAAGATGTAATGATGAGATTATTGGTTTTTGTAATGAATTAGCCTATGATGGTATTCTAAAACCTATGAAAGGGAAAGCGCATAAAGATCAAATATTTCCTTCTATGATGGCATATAATATAGAGGGTTTTAGTGAACGTAAATTTAATAGTCGCCATAATATAAATGAAGTTAAAGCAATAATTTTATGGCTTAATACGTATAAAGAAAACATAGAAAAAGCGTACAATGTAGATTCTATTGAAAGTATTTTGGGTATAATTACACCATTTGCAAGTCAGAAAACAGAACTTTCTAAAGCTTTAATAGCATCTGGCTTTAAAGTTAATGATATAAAATTAGGAACTGTACATGCGCTTCAAGGAGCAGAACGTAATATTGTTTTATTTAGTTCTGTTTATAGTAATGAGGATGAAGGAGTGTTGTTTTTCGATAGAGATAATAAACCTAACATGCTAAATGTAGCTGTATCTAGAGCAAGAGATAGTTTTATATTATTTGGTGATACTAGAATTTTTGATGAGACAAAACAAACACCCTCAGGAATACTAAAAAAGCACCTAAATATATTTGAAATGCCTAGTACAAATTAGCATTTAAAAATACTAGTAAATAATAAAGAGTAACATAAAAATGTATGTAAAAACTTTTATTTTTTACAATAGATATTATAAAAAAAGAGCAACCAATTAATTTGGTTGCTCTTTTTTATATAATTTATAAGAGTAATATTTATCTTTTTGTTACTTTAGTAAATACGGTTAAAGTATCTTTCTTAATAATTTTAGCGTCATCTAAAGTTACTTTAATTACATGTTCTGGGTTTGAAACTTGAAAAACATAGCTAAATTGTCTAAATGATGTTATATGGTAATTCGGAAATTCTTTTTCAACAACAGATCTGTTAGATTCGTAATGTTCTAATTCTGTTTTTACTGGTTTACAACTAGTAAGTAATATCCCTATAAACGCTAAGACTAATAAACCTTTTTTCATAATAAAATAATTTTTATAAATTCTAATAAAAACTATTATTTAACTTCAGAAGTTAACTTTTTAGAGGGGTAAACTTTAGTTTTCTGAAACTATTAAAATAATAGTACAAAATACATATAAAGTTAGGGTGCTTTAATTGTATTATAATTAACATTGATTGTACAAAAAGTACAAACATTTTTTGATGGTTATTATAATTTTTTAGGGAGACATCAGCTATTTCTAGTTGATAATACAAATGTACGTAAAATTATTTCATATTTAAAAAAGTGAAATTATATTTTATTCCAAAGTTAAGAAATGGGTTGCTTAGAGCACCACCTTTAGCTTTTACATAGCCAATAGCACTTCTTAAACTTAGCGTATTATTTAGTTGATAATCTACACCTACACTTGGTTTAATAATAAGGCCTTCACCTGTACTTATATTTCCACCGCCAGCAGCTCCTGCTAAAATTTGTGTAAAAAGGGACGCATTTGTATTTAAAATGTTATTTGTTCTTACACCTAAACCAACAAGACCTTCAGCATAAGCACCTGCATCTCCAAAATTAGCAAACGAGGTTTGTCCTGCTAAAAAGAGGTGTTTATTTAAGTCTAAATTAACTTGAAGCGATATTTGATGCATGTCTTCAGTTGGGTTCTCCATTCTTTTCGCATTAAAGTACCAGTCTTGTTTTATGATTACTTCAATACCCTTAAATTTTCCTTTGTTAAAAGCAGTTTCATTAGAAAAAGTTCCATTTCTTTCTACGTAATACTTTAATCCCACACCAAAAGTTGAGGTAGAAAAATGTTGATTAGGAGTTAATAAATATCCTTTATTAAGAGAAATGTAAATGTCATCAAAAATTTGTTGTTCAATAGAAATATCTGGGTATAATAAAAAGCCTCCTTTAGAATCTACACCACCACCACCACCAGCACCAATACCAAATTTAGCTAAAATGTTTGTTCTGTTTTTATTGAATGATAAATTGTAACCAGCTCCTAAAAGAACATCCATATAACCAGCTCTAATTCCGCTGTAAGCACCATCAACCTTTAAGAAAGCAAACCAATTTTCAGATAAATAATTAGCAAACTCAAAACCAGCAAGTCTTATTGTTTTTCCTTTTAAGACTTCTCCGGTAGTTGCATTTGCTTCACTTAGAACTTTTAAATTATTTAAATGAACCATAAATGAAGTTCTTTTAGTTGCTTTGTTCCAAGAAGAATTTTTTAATGATTCTAAAGAAAATGTTTTTTCGACGTTTTTATAATTAGCGTAATTAAAGTCTAAAGGAATTTCTAAAGCAACGTTTAATTGATTTCCTCTAATTAGCCCATCATCAAAAAAGTTAACATAACTCCAACCAGTATTTAATGAAAAATGGTTAAAATTATAACCTAAATTTAAATGAGGTAATATAAATGCACCACCACCGTCTGGTGCACCAGCGCCACCACCGCCACCAAAATGGAAACCAGTGTCTATATATAATTTTTTATTTAAATATTTTTTGTATCCTGCATTTACACCTAAAGTAAAAAAACCGCCTCTTTCACCAGATATAGATCCGTAAATACCTACACCGGTATAAAAAGATTCATTTAAAAAAATATTATAATGAATACCAGAGAACCCCATATTAGATTCATTTGGTATTTCTACTTGTGGCATATTAATAGATAAATAATCTACTTTTATAAACCCTTTTTGAGTTTTCATCTCTGGAATACTTCCTGTTTGTGCAACTAAAAAAGAACTGCATAGAATTACTAAAATAAAAAGAAATGAATTTCTCACAAGTATATTTTTTTTAAGATTTTACAAATATAAATTATCTTTTCTCAATACTAATAATAACTGTTTTAGAAGTAGGCGTATTACTAATTTTAGCAACACTTTTAAGAGGAACTAAAACATTTGCTTCAGGAAAGTAAGTGGCTGTACATTGTTTAGGAATGTTATAGCTTATTACTAAAAAACCTTTCGCAACTCTTTTTTCATTATTAAAATGACTTGTTAAATCTACTAAATCTAACTGTTTTAAGTTTTGTTCCTTCATGTCATCTGCATTCATAAAAACAACTCTTCTTTCATTTAAAATGCCTCTATATCTATCATCCAAACCATAAATAGTAGTATTGTATTGGTCGTGAGTTCTAATTGTCATCATTATAAATTGATTCTTTTCTAGCTCTAAATCAGATGGTTTATTTAACGTAAAATTTGCTTTTCCTGTAGCAGTAGGAGAGAAGTTGTTTTCTCTTGCATTATTTGGTAAATAGAAACCACCTTTTATACGAACACGTTTATTATAATTATTAAAACCAGGAATTGTTGCTTCAATTTTATTTCGAATTAGATCGTAATTAGCCGCTAATGCAGTCCAGTTTGTTGTAGTGTTTTTTAAGGTAGCATTTGCTAAACCAGCAACAATTGCCGTTTCACTTAATAGTTTTTTAGAATGAGGTTCTAAATGTCCGTGAGATTGATGTACAACTCCCATAGAATTTTCTACAGTAATAAATTGTTCTCCAGAAGACTGAATATCTTTTTCTGAACGCCCTAAACAAGGTAAAATTAAAGCTTTTTTACCATGAATTAAATGACTTCTATTTAATTTGGTAGAAATTTGAACCGTTAATTTACAGTTTCTTAAAGCATCTGCTGTAAACTCTGTATCTGGTGTTGCAGAAACAAAATTACCACCCATTCCAACAAAAACTTTTGCTTTTTTCTTATGCATTGCTTCTATAGAATCTACAACATCTAAACCATGTTTTCTAGGGGCTTTAAAATTAAATTCTTTATCTAAACTATCTAAAAATGAAGTTGGTGGCTTTTCCCAAATCCCCATTGTTCTATCTCCTTGAACATTAGAATGCCCACGAACAGGGCAAGTTCCAGCTCCTTTTTTACCAATACTTCCTTTTAGTAATAAAATATTTACTAATTCACGAATATTATCTACCGCATTTTTATGTTGTGTTAAACCCATTGCCCAACAAATAATAATTTTTTCATTATTAATGATAAGCGCTGTTGCTTCTCTAATTTTGTCAATTGAAATTCCGGTTTCAGGAAGAAGTTCTTCAATTGAAAAACGATCTAAATCGGCTAACATTTCTTCAAGACCAGAAGTTTTTTCATTAATAAAATTATGATTAAAAACACTTCCAGGACTTTCTAATTCTTTTTCTTTCATTAATTTTAAAATGATTTTTAACAAAGCAACGTCTCCATTAATTTTCACTTGTAAAAATAAATCTGTTAAATCTTGTCCTTTACCAATCCATTTTAATGGGTTTTGAGGATCTTTATAATTCATTAAACCAACTTCTGGTAATGGATTAACGGTAATTATTTTACCACCATTTTTTTTAGTTTCTCCTAAAGCAGTTAACATTCTAGGATGATTTGTTCCTGGATTTTGCCCCATAACAATTACCAAATCTGCATGATCGAAATCTTCTAAAGTAACAGAACCTTTTCCTATTCCTAGAGTTTCAGAAAGTGCACTACCACTAGATTCATGACACATATTAGAACAGTCTGGTAAATTATTTGTACCAAATTGGCGCACAAATAATTGATACAAAAAAGCAGCTTCGTTACTTGTTCTTCCAGAAGTATAAAAAATAGCTTCGTCTGGCGATTCTAAAGTATTTAATTCTTTACCAATAATAGAAAAGGCAGCTTCCCAAGATATTTCTTCGTAATTATCTTTTCCTTCTGGCAAGTACATTGGTTGTGTTATTCGTCCGCTTTTACCAATTTCATAATCAGATAATTTAGAAAGTTCTGCAACAGAATGTGTGGCAAAAAATAAAGAAGAAACTTTATTTTTAGTAGCTTCCTCTGCAACTGCTTTTGCACCATTTTCGCAGTATTCTGCTAAAAAAGCACGTTTTGCATCAGGATCTGGCCACGCACAACCAGGGCAATCAAAACCATCTTTTTGATTTAAGTTTTTTAATAAACGAATTCCATTTATTATACCAACTTCATCTTTAATATGCGTTAAAGCAGAAACGATTGCTTTAACACCAACAGCAGAATGTGGAATTTCTTTTAATTTAATTCCTGTTAATTTTTCTGGTGGTTGTGCATTTATTTTTTGAGACATAGTTTAGTTATTTTTTATGTAAGAAGGATTCGCGTAGATGGTCATTTTATTTTCTCTGGTAAAACCAATTAGACAAATACCAAATTCTTTTGCAAAGTCTACAGCTAAAGAAGAGCAACCAGAAACTGCAATTATTATAGGTATTTTAGCAATAAAAGCTTTAGACACAATTTCGTAAGAAACTCTACCGCTTACCAATAGGTAATTGGCGCTTTTTAATGCATTTTTTTGCAATAAATAGCCTACAGTTTTATCTACTGCATTGTGTCTGCCAATGTCTTCTTTTAAGGTTAGAAGTTCGTTTTTTTTATTAAAAATGGCTGCAGCATGACTACCACCCGTACTTTTAAAAGTTTCTTGATGAGTATACATTTCTATAAACATTTTATGAATTATTGCTGATGATAAAATAGGTTTAGAACTTAATTTGTCTCCAGATAATTCAATATCTTTTAATTCTTTTTTACCACAAATGCCACATGAAGAAACAGAAAGTAATGTTCTCTTATTTAAATACCCTTTTCCTAAAAGTTCTTTAGAAATTGTAATGTTTATAATTGAAGGAATACCGTTGTCTTCTTTATCTATTTCATTTTTAAAATTGATACTATTTTTATAAATATCTTCTGCAAACAATAAACCTCTAATTAGTTCTATATCATTGTCTGGTGTTCTCATAACAACAGTATAAGGCTCTTTATTAATGTTTATTTGTAGTGCAGCTTCTACAACCAAAACGTCTTCTATAGAGGTTTGGTTGTCTTTGTTAATTTTTAAAGCTTCGTATGTTAATGTTTGCATGAATAGAAAGTTAAGCTTTCTCTACAAATTTAATAAAAATGTTACTGCTTAAAGAATCTATTTGCTTCAATTAAATTTTAGAACACAAAATACATATTCGTTTATTTTCTAAATCTGTTGTAAAAAATAAATACAAACTTCCGCCGTCTTTTATTTTTGTTTCTTTTCGAATTTGTTCTACAGTTTTAGGAAAATTTCGAATTGTAATATTTGCTTTATTTTCTGGAATTAATTTCTTTACTTTTTTCTTATCATAATTTAAAACTTCTTCAATTTTAAAGACTCTTCCAGGAAAATTTATTATTTCATTTGAAGTATATAAATGAGAATGTTGATGAAGTTTAAAAATATTTAATTGATGAGAGATTTCATGAAAACCACCAGATTTTAAAATAGCTGCATTTGGTTCGTACAAATAGGTAAGTGGTTTCGAATAGGTAGAAATTACTTCTTCTTTATAATTAAAGTTAAAACTTTGAGTACTATTTTTACCAATATTTATTGTTTTAATTTTTACAGCTTTATCATATTCTTTTTCTAATAAGAATAACAACTCTTTTACTTCATTATTTAGTGCAACAATATGAATCTCTTTAACAAACTTTAGTTCATTAATTGTACTTGTAATATCTAAAATAGGAGAGTTTTTAATTAAAATTTGATTGGTTTTAGAAAATAAGAAATCAATATTTTCTGGTACGTTTGGCAAACAATCATTTAATAAAAAAACTTTTCCTTTTAAGTCGTTTCTTCGAGATGGATCAATATAAATACAATCGAAATTAGCTTTATAATTTTTTATAAACTCAAGTCCATCACCAGAAAAAGTAATAATGTTTTCTTTTTTTAATTGTAGGTAATTGTGTTTTACAATGATTGATAAATCTTCGTTAATTTCACAATGTGTAACATCTTTAAAATGCTTAGAGAAATAAAAACAATCTACACCAAAACCTCCAGTAATATCAATAATAGAAGTTCCTTTTACTAATGTAGATTTGTAATTTGCGGTAACTTCAGAAGAAGTTTGCTCAATACTTATTTTCTCTGGATAATAAATGTTTTGTGTATTAAACCAGGAAGAAAGTTTCTGCTCAGATTTTAGTTTTGCAATAATTTGATTTGCTAATTCTTGTATAGAAATATCATCAAACGGACTCCCTTTTAAAATCAGTTTTGTAATTTTAGATTTTAAATTATCAGTAATAAATTGCTGAATTTCTGGACGTAAAATTGCTAAATTCAAAAGAGATTATAAGTCTTTGGTTAATGATTTTACTATTTTATTATCGGCTAAAAATTCCTTTAAAATTACTTTTAGAGCCGTGTATAAAGGAACTGCAGTAACCATACCCACAACACCAAAAAGTAAACCTCCAATAATAATTGTTAAAAATATTTCTAAGGGATGAGATTTTGTTGTCTTTGAAAATATAATTGGCTGACTCGCAAAATTATCTATTAATTGTGCAATAAAATAACCAACCATTACATAAATAGTAGTTGGTAAAATTTCTGACTGAAAATCTTGTCCAATATTACTTGTCATCGATAAGACAAACATTATTACAGCGCCAATCATTGGCCCAACATATGGTATTAGGTTTAATAAAGCGCATAAAAAAGCAATTACAATAGCGTTATCAATACCAAAAATTAATAAAATAATGGTGTATAATACAAATAGAATTGTAATCTGAAATAACAATCCTATAAAATATCTTGATAATAGATTGTTAATAGTTTCTAGTGATTTAGAAAATCTATTTTCATTTCCTTTAGGAATTAAAGTCATCACTCCTTTTTCTAATAATTGGCTGTCTTTCATAAAAAAGAAAGAGATAAATAATACCGAAAATAAACCAACACTTAAAGTACCAACTGCTCCTAAAACAGAGTTTAAAAAATTAGGAATTTCTTTAAATTGAGAAATGAAATTCACGTTTTTTAACTCACCTAAAACATCAATTCCTTTCGATGAAAAATAAGTTGTTATTTGGTTAAATATTTCTTGAACGTTTGCTTGTAATTTGTTGACGTCTAATAAAGATAAGCTCTTACCTTGCTCTGTAACTAAAGGGATAAACATTAAAATTAAACCCGTTAAAAAGCCTAACATTAAAACCATTGTAGCAACAACAGCAATTGTATTAGGAAACTTTAATTTTCTTCTTAATAAAAGAATGAGTGGTCTTGCTATTAAAGACAAGATTCCTGCAATAATTATATAAACAATTACAGATTGAATTGCATAGAGAAAATAACCCAAAAGGAAGATTCCTAATAAGATTCCTAAAGCTCTTAAAATTCCTGTTGAAATTATTTTAGAATTCATTAATTATATCCTTTTACATTTCCCATGCTTAAACCTCCACCATTACCAAAAGAATGATTTGTTGGTAGTAATGTACCACTTTCTGTTGTAATCCAATCGTCCCAAGTAGCAGAAACTTCTTTCATTTTCATACTTGGTACTGTCATTTTATAGCTTTTTGGAATGTTGTTTTCATCTAAAAGCCATAAATAAGAATCACCAGGAGTAGAGCCACCTGTTGTGTATTTTACTAATAAAGCTTCCTTATCGTTTACTTTATGAATACTTTTAATTGTACCGTTATCAAGTAATTTATGAGGAGCAACTAGCCAAAAAGAATCGTTGTTAAAAATATTCCAAGCTTTTTTTACAATGGTAGTATCTGCAACTTCTTGTTTTTTAGTATTGAAGTAAACAGTACTTTTTTCTCTATTTCTAGGGTCTAAATTTACACGAATTGTATCCCAAGAAACGTCTACTATATGTTTTTCTTTGTCCCATTTAAAAGTTCTCTTTCCAGCAAAACTCCATTCTAGATAGCGTGTTTTTTTATAGGCTTCATGCTTTATTGCCTTTAGAATTTTATTAGCAAGTAAGTTTGCTTTACTATTTTTAGAACTAACGTTTCCCATCGAAATTTCTAAACCAAATAAAGAAAGTTTATGTTTTGTAGGTAGTTTTATTCCGGTTTTAGTAGTTTTCCAATCAGACCAGGTAGCGGAAACGCCACCTAAAGGAATAATGCTTGTCCACATTTTAAAAGAAATAGGTATGTAGTTGTCATCTAAAATCCATAGATAAGAATCTCCAGGAGTAGATCCGCCAGATTTGTAGGTAATTAATAAAGCATCCTTATCATTATAATTAACAATACGTCTCTCTGTACCAACATCAAAAACTTTGTAAGGAGCAATTAACCAAAAAGAGTCGTTGTTAAAAAAGTCTTGTGCCTGTTTAACCAATGCTGCATTGTCGGTAATTGTGCCATCAATATAAACTTCAGATTTTTCTGGTTGATTTGTATGTAAAGTTACTTTGTATTGCGCCCAAGAAATGTGCACAATATTTTCTTGTTTGTTCCAAGTATAAAAATGATCATTTCTAAAACTCCACTCTAAAGTTTCTGTATTTTTATAAGCATCATTATCTAATGCATTTAACATTTTTATAGCTAAAGCATCAGCATCTTTTCCTTGTTTTCCTTCAGGTAAAGGTTCATTATTTACAAAATAATAAATTCCTCCTGCAACAATTAAAAGTAATAATAGAATTCCAATAAATTTAAAAAGCTTCTTCATTTTTATAGATTAAAAAATCAGAAGCTAAATTAATATTTTTTGAAAGAAGAAACTATTAGTAGGCTTTATAATAATCTAAAATGTTATTGATTAATGATGTGCTAAAATTAAAAACCAGGAAATATCTTTACAAACTTTTTAGGCAATTCTTTAGTAATTGAAATTTTCTCTTTTGTAAACGGATGTATAAAATCTAAAGTTGCTGCGTGTAAAAACAATCCTTTTCCGTTTAAAATTTTGTCTTCTAAAAAGTATTCTTTATCACCTAAAATAGGATTTCCAATTGCAAATACATGTTTTCTTAATTGATGTCTTCTTCCGGTTTTTGGAAGTAATTTTACAAAGTTTAAAAACTCGAAACGTTCTGATATTACGGTTTCTAAAACTTCAAAATCTGTATGCGATTTTTTTTCATCAATAAGAAGATCTATTATTCCAGCAGGTTTCATTTTACCAATTGTAATCGCAAAATATGTTTTCTGAATTTCCTTATCTATAAACAGTTTTCCTAATGTTGCAATTGCAGTACTCGTTTTTCCTATTAATAAAAGTCCACTTGTGGGATAATCTAACCGATGAATAGGTTGTGGCTTAACAGCATCATAAAGTGTGCTTTTTTTTAAGTTTTGAGACAATCCGTTTGCAATAGTTACAAACTTATTTCCACTTACTAAAATACCAGCTGGTTTGTAAACAATTGCTAAATAGTCATCTTCGAACAAGACTTCAATATCTAATTCTAATCTTTCAAAAGAAGATGAATTTTCAGACTCAAAAAGTTCTATTTTTTCTCCATCAGCAACATATTTAGAAGTTGTTGCTAAAGTACCATCAATAAAAACAAGTCCTTTTTTAATAGCTTTCTTAATGCCCGATTTTGTTGGAATTGTTTTAAAAATACCCACAGCATATTCTTGAAAACGAATAGGTTTCTCTAATTTTTGAACAAGATGAGTTTCTGATAACTGCATTATTTAGCAAACAATTGACTTATATCTTGAAAAGCTTTAAACTCTAAAGCGTTATTTTCTGGGTCTTTAAAAAACATGGTTGCTTGTTCACCAACTTTTCCTTTAAAACGAATGCAAGGAGCAATTTCGAATTTAGTATTTGCAGTCTTTAAACGGTCTGCTAAAGAATGCCAATCTTCCCAAGTTAGTACAACGCCAAAATGCGGTACAGGAACATCGTGTCCATCAACAGGGTTTGTAACAGATTCTGTAGGTTTATAACCCTCTTTTTGATGAATAACCAATTGATGTCCGAAGAAATTAAAATCTACCCATTGATCTGTACTTCTTCCTTCTTTACAGTTTAAAATATCTCTGTAAAAAGTTCTACATTTTTCTAGATTCTGTACAGGAATTGCTAAGTGAAACGGTTGTACTTTCATTTTATTAATTTTTTGATGTAATCGAATGATACACTTTTATATTCTAATTTTAGTAATGGTAAAAATATTAAAATCCGGCCGCTTTATCATCACCTCTATAATCTGCACCACCTTCTAATTTTCCGTTTGGTAAAACTAAAATACCTTCTACTTTACCAATAACAAGTGCATCTATCTCGTTAATTTTGTAACCTAATTCTTTTAGTTTATCTGTTTTTTCTTTACTAAACTGATTAGGTTCCATCTTAATTACATCTGGCAACCATTGATGATGAAATCTTGCTGCGTTTACAGCCTCTTGCATACCCATTTTAAATTCGTGTACATTTAAAATTGTTTGTAAAACAGATGTAATAATTGTAGAACCACCAGGAGTTCCAACAACCATCCATAGTTTGCCATTTTTCTCTACTATTGTTGGTGTCATAGAACTTAACATTCTTTTTTCCGGAGCAATTTCATTTGCTTTAGCACCAATTAAACCAAACATATTTGGCACACCTGGTTTGCTAGAAAAATCGTCCATTTCGTTATTTAAAAAGAAACCTAAATCCGAACAATATAGTTTAGAGCCATACGCACCATTTAAAGTTGTGGTTACAGAAACAGCATTTCCAAATTGATCTACAATAGAATAATGTGTTGTTTCATCACTTTCTACCATTTCTATTGTTCCGTGAGCAACATCTGCAGATTTGGTAGCTTTATCAAAAGAAAAATCATCCATTCTTCCGTTGGTGTATTCTTTAGAAATTAAAGTTTCTAACGGAATTTTCACAAAATCTGGATCTCCTAAAAAGAAACTTCTATCTGCATACGCACGTCTTTCTGCTTCTGTAATAATTTGAATTGTTTTTACAGAATTATGGCCATAAGTATCTAAATCATAAGGCTCAATTCCGTTCATAATTTGCGCTAAACAAATGCCGCCACTAGAAGGAGGAGACATCGAAATTACTTTTAAATCATCATATTTAAACGTAATTGGCGTTCTCCATTTTGCTTCATATTTTGCCAAATCATCAAGTGTCATTATTCCGCCATTAGCTTGCATAAATTTTACCAAACGTTCTGCTGTTTCTCCTTTGTAAAACTCATCTCTTCCGTTCTTAGAAATTCTTTCTAGTGTTGCTGCTAAAGCAGGATATTTTATAACATTGTTTTCTTTCCAAACACTATCAAAAAGAATTAAAGATTGATTAGCTTCTTTAAATTTAGGCTGATATTTTTTAATTCGATCTTCTTGTTTTTTAGTGACAATTACGCCACGTTTTGCCAACTCAATAACTGGTTTTAATATATCCTGAATAGGAAGTGTTCCAAATTTTCTATGCGCTTCAAAAACACCTGCAATAGTTCCTGGAATTCCAACTGCCATAGCACCCAATCTACTTTTACTGGTAATTACATTTCCTACACTATCTAAATACATGTCTTTTGAGGCTGCTAAAGGTGCTTTTTCTCTATAATCTAAAGCACCAATTTCTCCATCATTTTTACGATACACCATAAAACCACCACCGCCAACATTTCCTGCGTATGGATATGCAACTGCTAAAGCTAATTCTGTTGCAGCCATTGCATCAAAAGCATTTCCACCTTTTTGAAGTATAAGAAGACCAATTTTAGAAGCTTCTTCTCTAGCAGAAACTACCATTGCTTTTTCAGTAATTAAACCTGTAATTTTTTCTTTTTTAGTTGCTGTTTTACAATTAATCAACAATAAAGAAAATACGAATACTAAAATTATTTTTTTCATAGGGCAGTTTTAATTTCTTTAAACTTTTGGTTTGTGTGTGCTATTAAATCTTTAAAGAATAAGGTAAAATCTTCTTCCAATTCAGTTTCTAACAAGTTTAAATCTTCAATAGCTAAATTCATTTGAGATTTCCCTTTTGTTCTTGCGTTCATTCCGTTTAAAACCTTAGTTATTCCTTCTTTATTTTTATAATTGAATAGAATGTTATATTCAATCATGTATTTAATGAAGTTTTGAGATTTTACAGGCAATTCGTCAGATATTTCACCAAACATTTTATTAATACCGTCTGTATAAACATCTAAAGGAATTTCTGAATAATCGTCCCAATTTTTTGCTAAGAAATAATCATAAAAAATATCGATAATTACACCATCGTAATGTCTATATCTTTCGTGCAAACGTCTTTTACTTTTACGCACAATTTCATGTGCATCTGTAAAGGTGTCTATTTCTCTATGTAAGAATATACCTTGCTGAATTTCTTTAGAAAAACCTTCGTAATTATTACCTCTAATATGATCTGCAATAAAATTACCAATCATAATATTGGTCTCGTTCTGTGATAAATATAAATGTGCTAGGAAATTCATTTGATAAATGTAAACAAAAAACCACAACTAAAGAGTTGTGGTTTTTTTATATTATATATTTCTGTTTGTTTAGAAATAATATTTTTTTTTTAAGCTATTTAGTTATTTAACATTACAGGCATAACAAGCATTGTAACTTGTTCCCCTTCATCTGTACCATCTATTGGAGTTAAAATTCCTGCTCTGTTTGGTAAAGACATTTCAATTAAAACTTCGTTAGAACTTAAATTGTTTAACATTTCGCTTAAAAAACGAGAGTTAAAACCAATTTGCATATCATCACCTTGGTAATCACAACTTAAACGTTCATCTGCTTTATTTGCAAAATCTAAATCTTCAGCAGAAATATTTAATTCTGTACCTGCCATTTTTAAACGAATCTGGTGTGTTGTCTTACTAGAAAAAATAGAAACACGTCTTACAGAGTTTAAGAATGAAGCTCTATCTACAGTTAATTTATTAGGATTCTCTTTTGGAATAACAGCTTCGTAATTAGGATATTTTCCATCAATTAAACGACAAACTAAAACGATATTATCAAATGTAAATTTTGCATTTGCATCATTATATTCGATAGTAACATCACTTTCAGAACCACCTAATATTCCTTTTAATAAATTTAAAGGTTTCTTTGGCATAATGAATTCTGCAGTTTCATCTGCAGTAACATCTGTTCTAGAATATTTTACTAATTTATGAGCATCTGTAGCAACAAAAGTTAAACTTTGTGAACTAAATTGAAAAAACACTCCGCTCATTACTGGGCGCAAATCGTCGTTTCCAGCAGCGAAAATTGTTTTAGAAATCGCTGTTCCTAATATACTTGCAGGTACAATTGTTTTACTTGGCGATGGTAAAGAAACCGCTTTCGGAAACTCATCTCCACCAAAATAAGCCATGTCATATTTACCTTGGTCAGAGCTAATTTCAATAGTATTATCACCTTCTGTTTTAAATGTTAAAGGTTGGTTTGGAAACGTTTTTAAAGTATCTAGTAATAAACGAGCAGATACAGCAATAGAACCAGAACTTTCACTTTCTACTTCAACTACAGAACTCATTGTTGTTTCTAAATCTGATGCAGAAACTTTCAATTCATTTTCTGATAATTCAAACAAAAAATTATCTAAAATTGGTAAAGTGTTGTTACTATTTATAACGCCGCCTAAAACTTGTAATTGTTTTAATAATTGCGAACTCGATACAATAAATTTCATGTAATGTGTTTTCTTAATTTGTTTTACAAATATATTCTAAATAAGTGACTTTAAAAATTAATTTATTAACAGGTTATCAGCATTTTTATTGATGAATTTACAAACGTTATAATTATGTTAACAAATCTTAATGAGCCTTATAAAAAACTACATTTGTTTTATTGACCAATTTATAAACATGAAGAAATTTTTACTATCTACATTAGCTTTTTTATTGATTTCAACTTCAGTAATCGCTCAAAAACCACAAAAATTAACTTCAAATCAGATTTATGAAAAAATTCAAAAATTGAATTTTTTAGGAACTGCTTTGTACATCGCTGCACACCCAGATGATGAAAACACACGATTAATTGCTTATTTAGCAAATAACGTAAAAGCAAGAACAGGCTATTTATCTCTAACTAGAGGAGATGGTGGGCAGAATTTAATTGGTTCAGAAATTAGAGAATTGTTAGGTGTTATTAGAACACAAGAATTATTAGCAGCCAGAAGAGTAGATGGCGGCCAACAATTTTTTACTAGAGCAAATGATTTTGGGTATTCTAAACATCCAGATGAAACATTAGAAATCTGGAACAAAGAAGAAGTTTTAAGTGATGTTGTTTGGGCTATTAGAACTTTTAAACCAGATGTAATTATTAATAGATTTAATCATAGAACTCCAGGTACTACACATGGGCATCATACAACTTCTGCAATGTTAAGTGTAGAAGCTTTTGATTTAGTTGGTGATAAAAATAAATATAAAGAGCAATTAAAATATACAGAAACATGGCAACCAAAAAGATTGTTTTTTAATACATCTTCTTGGTTTTATAGAAATCAATCAGATTTTGATAAAGCAACCAAAGGAAAATTAACTTCTTTTAATGTAGGTGTTTATTATCCTTTAAAAGGTTTGTCTAATAACGAGCTAGCATCTATGGCAAGTAGCCAGCATTTGTGCCAAGGTTTTGGAAGAGTTACCACAAGAGGAGAACAAAATGAATATGTGGAGTTTTTAAAAGGAGACAAACCAAAAGATGAAAATGATGTTTTTTCTGGAATAAATACTACTTGGAATCGTCTTAAAAATGGAGGTGATATTGGAGATATTTTATATGATGTAGAAGAAAATTTCGATTTTGTGAATCCGTCTAAATATTTGCCGCAATTAATGGAAGCGTACCAATTAGTGCAGAAGTTAGAAGACACACATTGGCGAACAATTAAAGAAAAGCAACTAAAAGAAATTATTGAAGCATGTGCAGGTTTGTATTTAGAAGCTTCTGCAAATAGTTCTTCTGGAACACCAAATTCTACTATAGAAGTAAATTTTGAAGCATTAAATAGAAGTAGTGTTTCTATGGAACTTATTTCTATAACGTCTACAATTGATAATAAAAAGCTTACTAAAAACATTGATTTAGACGCTAACAAAAAAATAACTTTTAAAGAAAGTATCAATTTAAAAACAAATACTTATTCAGATCCTTATTGGTTAAGAAAAGAAGCTACTTTAGGAATGTATAAAGTTGATGATCAAAAATTAATAGGGAAACCAGAAACACCAAGACCTGCAACAATAGATTTTAATTTATTAATTAATAATGTTGCTATTACAATTACAAAGAATGTACTAAGAAAATACGCAGAAAGAGATAAAGGAGAAATCTATGAGCCGTTTGAAATTTTACCTAAAATTACAACAAAGCTAAAAGATAAAGTACTTATTTTTTCTAATGATGTTGCTAAAAAAGTATTAGTAGAAGTAAGAGCAGGCGCAAATAATATTAAAGGAACTGTAAGTTTAAAAGTACCAACAAGTTGGATGGTTTCGCCAAAAGAAATTGCTTTTAATATTAACCAAAAGAATGATAAAAGAACGGTTACTTTTTTAGTAACTCCACCTAAAAATCAATCTGAAGGAAGTTTAGAAGTAATTGCAAGTTCTGAAGGGAAAATGTACAAAAAAGAATTGATAGAAATTAATTACAACCACATACCTAAACAATCTGTTTTGTCTAATTCTAAAGCGAAAATTGTTCGTTTAAATATAAAAAAAGCAGGTAATTATATTGGTTATATTAAAGGAGCTGGAGATGCTGTCCCAGAAAGTTTACGTCAGATTGGGTATACTGTAGAAAACATTAATCCGTTAGAAATTAACGAGAAGAATTTATTAAAGTACGACGCTATTGTACTTGGAATTAGAGCATATAATGTAGTAAAAGAATTAAAATTTAAACAAAAATTCTTATTAGAATATGTAGAAAAAGGAGGAAACATGATTGTGCAATACAATACCAATAGAGGTGTAGATGTTGCTGCTCCTTTCTCTTTATCTCTTTCTAGAGATAGAGTTACAGATGAATTTGCTGCGGTTAATATTTTAGCAAAAGAACATTCGCTTTTAAATTTTCCAAACAAAATTACAAATGAAGATTTTAACGGTTGGGTACAAGAACGTGGTTTGTATTTTCCTAATTCTTGGAGTAAAGAGTTTACACCAATTTTATCTATGCATGACAAAGGTGAAACTGCAAAAAACGGAAGCCTACTAATTGCAAAGCATGGTAAAGGGAATTATATTTATACAGGACTAAGTTTCTTTAGAGAATTACCTGCAGGAGTTTCTGGGGCGTATAAATTATTTGCGAACATGTTGTCTGTTGGTAAAGAAGTTTCAAAATAGTAAAAGAGAAATGTTAGCAAGTAAGTTTAGCCCTTATTGAAACCGTTCAAATATCTGTTGATATTTTTAACCTTTTTTATTTTTCATAAAAAGATATAGTGGAAAGCGGGAAATAGCTTCAAAAAAACAATAAAATGAAAGGACAAAAATACACCTGGAAAAAAGAATATTCATTGGTTTTAATAGCCAATGTTATTTACATAATTGCGTTTTATTTTATTACTAATTATTTTACAGTTTAATTGATGGAAATAGAAAGTAAATTACACGCTGTAGATTGGGTTATTTTATCTGTAACATTAATCTTTATTGTTGCTTATGGAACATACGTAACCAGAAAAAACAAGAATGTTACCGATTATATAAAAGGTGGAAGTGACTCGAAATGGTGGACGATTGGTTTGTCTGTTATGGCAACTCAAGCAAGTGCAATTACGTTTTTATCTACTCCAGGGCAAGCGTTTCATAGCGGTATGGGTTTTGTACAATTTTACTTCGGATTGCCAATTGCAATGGTAATTATTTGCGTTGTTTTTATACCCATTTATCATAAATTAAAAGTCTATACAGCGTACGAGTTTTTAGAAGGAAGATTCGATTTAAAAACGAGAAGTTTAGCAGCTATTTTATTTTTAATTCAGAGAGGTTTAGCAGCAGGAATAACCATTTTTGCACCTGCAATTATACTTTCTGCAGTTTTAGGATGGGATTTATTAATGCTGAATATTATTATAGGTTTTTTAGTAATTATCTATACGGTTTCTGGAGGAACAAAGGCTGTAAATGTTACACAGAAACAACAAATGATCATCATTTTTATAGGAATGTTAATTGCATTTTTTATGATTATGAGTCAGCTACCAGAAAATATTACGTTTACAAAAGCATTGGAAATTGCCGGTGCAAGTAATAAAATGGAAGTGTTAGATTTTTCTTTTGATTTAAGTAATCGTTATACAGTTTGGACAGGGATTCTTGGTGGAACTTTTTTAATGCTTTCGTATTTTGGAACAGACCAAAGTCAAGTACAACGTTATTTGTCTGGTAAATCTGTTAGAGAAAGTCAGTTGGGTTTAATTTTTAACGGGTTGTTAAAGGTACCAATGCAGTTTTTTATTTTGTTAATTGGTGTAATGGTTTTTGTGTTTTATCAATTTAACCCATCGCCATTAAACTTTAATCCAGGTGCAAATGAAGCTGTTTTAAACTCTAATTATGCACAAGAATATAAACAATTAGAAGCAGAACATATTGCTATCGAAAATAGTAAAAAGGCATTTTTTATTGATGGTTTTCAGGCTTCTGAAAAAGAAGAAATTCAAAATTTAAATACTAGAGATTTAGAAATTAAAGAATCTGCAAAAGCAATTATTAATAAGATTGATGAAGAAAATACCTTAGATAAAATAGAATCGAATGATAAAGATTATGTCTTTATTCATTTTATTTTAAACAATTTACCAAGAGGATTAATAGGGCTTTTATTAGCTGTAATTTTATCGGCTGCAATGTCATCTACAGCTTCAGAATTAAATGCATTGGCAAGTACAACCGCTATCGATTTGTATAAACGTAATGTTGGTGATGAAAAAACAGAGGAACATTATGTAAAAGCGTCTAAATGGTTTACGTTAGTTTGGGGTATTATAGCCATTTCGGTTGCTTGTGTTGCCAATTTATTCGATAATTTAATTCAGCTTGTAAATATTATAGGTTCTATTTTCTACGGAAATGTGTTGGGAATTTTCTTGTTAGCTTTTTTTATTAAATTCGTAAAAGGAAACGCCGTTTTTATAGCAGCTTTAATAACACAAGCATTAATTATTTGGGTTTTTATTTTAGATTGGTTACCGTATTTATGGTTAAACTTACTAGGTTGTGTTTTAGTAATGGCGATTGCAATTATATTACAAACCATTATTCCGTCGAAAGAAAAAAATAACGAAGCCTTTAAAACGGTAGAAATCGAATAAATTATGGAAAAGAAAATTATACGTTGGGGAATTATTGGCCTTGGAAATATAGCCAATAAATTTGCCGCAGATTTAGTTACTATGGCTGATGCTAAATTGGTAGCGGTAGCTTCAAGAAATATCGAAAAAGCAAACGATTTTTCAAAAAAATACAATGCTACAAAAGCTTATAATTCTTATGAAGAATTAGCTAAAGATACAGAAGTAGATGCTGTTTATATTGCTACACCGCATAGTTTTCATAAAGAACATACAATGCTTTGTTTAAAAAATAAAAAGGCAGTTTTATGTGAAAAACCTTTTGCAATGAATTTGCAAGAAGTAGAAGAGATGATCGCTCTAGCTAAAGAAAATAATGTGTTATTAATGGAAGCTTTATGGACTTATTTCTTACCACATTATAAATATGTTTTAGAAGTTATAAAAAATGAGAAATTTGGCAAACTTTTAAATATTGAAGCAGATTTTGGTTTTACTACACCTTTCGATGAAAGTAGTAGATTATTTAAAAAAGAAGTTGGTGGTGGTAGTTTATTAGATATTGGAATTTACCCAATTTTTGTTGCATTATCTACTTTAGGAGTTCCAGAAAATATTGAAGCAAAAGCTACTTTTTTCGAAAACGGAGCAGATTCTAGTTGCGATATGTTTTTTACTTATAAAGAAACAAAAGCAGTTTTAAAAAGCAGCCTATTAAAAAATATGGCAACAGAAGCTATTTTTACATTTGATAAAGGTGTTGTAAGAATAAATACAATGTTTCATATGCCAACAACTGTTACCGTTATTAATAATGGTAAAGAAGAAACAATAGATTTTAATTACAAAACAATAGGTTATAATTTCGAAACCGAACATTTTAATCAACTTATAAGAGAGGATAAAAAAGAAAGTAATATTATGACTTTTGATTTTTCTAGAAACTTAATAAAAACCTTAGACAAGGTTAGAAATACTATTGGTTTAGAATATAAATCTTAACGAATTCCTTTAAATCTTATTTGCCAATAAATTCTTTTGGCACAACAATTGACTTTTATAAGTAGAAAGTCAATTGTTTTTTATTTTAATATTTTGATTTTCAGTTAATTAATAATCATAAAGCAGGTATTGAGTTTTTTAGTTTTAAAGCTCAATGTCAGTATGACAGATATATAGAAGATGAGTAAACCAAAAGTAATGAGATTAGACAACATGTCGCTTCATAATATGTTAAATGAAGATTCTGAGTTAATTCCTTTGATGACGCCAGAAGATGAAGAAATTATAAATAAAGAAAGTGTACCAGAAATATTACCAATTTTACCACTTAGAAATACCGTTTTATTTCCAGGAGTTGTAATTCCTATTACTGCTGGTAGAGATGCATCTATTCAGTTAATAAAAGATGCAAATAAAGGTGATAAAGTAATTGGTGTTGTTGCCCAAAGAAATGAAGATGAAGAAGAACCTGGCTTAAAAGATATTCATACAACAGGTGTGGTAGCGCAAATTTTACGTGTTTTAAAAATGCCAGATGGTAATACAACCGTTATTATTCAGGGTAAAAAACGTTTTGAAATAGATACGATTGTACAAGACAAACCGTATTTAAAAGCAACTGTAAAAGAGGCTATTGAAGACAAGGAAGTTGATGATGAAAAAGAGTTTGAAGCAATTATAGACTCTATTAAAGAACAAGCATTAGAGGTTATTAAGGAAAACCCAATGTTACCTTCTGAAGCATCTTTTGCTATTAAAAATATAAAATCAAATTCGTTTTTGGTGAATTTTATTTCATCAAATATGGATTTAACTGTTGCTCAGAAACAAGTTATTTTAGAGAAAGATAATCTAAAAGAACGTGCTTTGTTGGCTTTAAAAAATCTAAATAAAGAACTTCAGAAGTTACAGTTGCGTAATGATATTCAATCTAAAACCCGTGAAGATTTAGACCAACAACAACGAGAGTATTATTTACACCAACAGTTAAAAACAATTCAAGAAGAATTGGGTGGTACTTCTAATGATGAGGAATTAGAAGAAATGCGCCAGCAAGCCAAATCTAAAAAGTGGAACAAAGAAGTTGCTAAAACTTTCGAAAAAGAGTTAAACCGCTTAAAAAGAATGAATCCGCAAGCTGCTGAATATGGTATTCAGAGAAGTTATTTAGAACTGTTGTTAGAATTACCTTGGGGAATTTATTCTAAAGATAAATTCGATTTAAAACAAGCAACTAAGGTTTTAGATAGAGATCACTTTGGTTTAGAAAAAGTAAAAGAAAGAATTATAGAGCATTTAGCCGTTTTAAAGTTAAGAGGAGATATGAAATCGCCAATTATCTGTTTATACGGTCCTCCAGGAGTTGGTAAAACTTCTTTAGGAAAATCTGTAGCAGAAGCTTTAGGCCGTAAATATGTACGCATGTCTCTAGGAGGTTTGCGTGATGAAGCAGAAATTAGAGGACATAGAAAAACATATATTGGTGCAATGCCAGGGCGTTTAATTCAGAATTTGAAAAAAGCAGGAACTTCAAATCCGGTTTTTGTTTTAGATGAAATAGATAAATTAAGTAATAGCAGTCAAGGCGATCCTTCTTCTGCAATGTTAGAAGTATTAGACCCTGAGCAAAATGAAGCATTTTACGATAATTATTTAGAAGTTGGTTACGACTTATCTAAAATACTTTTTATAGCTACCGCAAATAACTTAGGTCAAATTCCTTGGGCTTTGCGCGATAGAATGGAGATTATAAATGTAACAGGTTATACTATCGAAGAGAAAGTAGAAATTGCCAAAAGACATTTATTACCAAAACAATTAAAAGAACACGGTTTAACTATTAAAGATTTAAAGTTAGGTAAAAAACAATTAGAACAAATTGTAGAAGGCTATACTAGAGAATCTGGTGTACGTGGTTTAGAAAAGAAAATAGCAAAAGTAGTTCGTTTCGCAGCAAAATCTATTGCTTTAGAAGAAGAGTATGATGTTACATTAACATCTGAAAAAGTAGAAGATATTTTAGGTACACCAAGAAATAGAGGGAAATTTGAAAATAACGATGTTGCTGGTGTAGTAACCGGTTTAGCTTGGACACAAGTTGGTGGAGATATTTTATTTATAGAATCTATTCTATCTAAAGGAAAAGGAACACTTTCTATAACAGGTAATTTAGGTACTGTAATGAAAGAATCTGCAACAATTGCGTTGCAATACATAAAATCGAATGCAGAAGAGTTTGGTATTAAACCAGAAATCTTAGAAAAGTACAATGTACACATTCACGTGCCAGAAGGCGCAACACCAAAAGACGGGCCAAGTGCAGGTATTACTATGTTAACATCTTTAGTTTCTTCTTATACACAACGTAAAATTAAAAATAAATTAGCCATGACTGGTGAAATTACTTTACGAGGAAAAGTATTGCCAGTTGGCGGAATTAAAGAAAAAATATTAGCTGCTAAAAGAGCAAATATTAAAGAAATAATTCTGTGTAAAGAAAATGAAAAAGACATTTTAGAAATAAAAGAAAGTTATTTAAAGGGCTTAACTTTTCATTATGTAACAGAAATGAAAGAAGTAATAGAGTTAGCGCTCACAAAGCAAAAAGTACAAAACGCTAAGAAGTTAGTGTAATTAAAAAAAGCCTCTTTAATGGAGGCTTTTTTTATACAATTAGAATCTATAAAAGTTGTTTTTTTTCTTCACTTTTATATTAATGTATTGAGTTTTAAAGTAATAATTATTTAAAATAAAAGTAGATAATTCTATGTTATGGAAGTAACTTTGCAAACTGATTTTTTACTCTTTCATAACAAAAACTGTATCATTTTTTGTTGTAAAATTGCCTATTAATCTACCAGTACATAAATAAATTTCATATATATTCTTTAAACCCTCAAAAAAGTCCTCACATCAATTTGCTATACTTAAAGACTTTTAAAAGAGTGTTTATGTTTCATTTTGATGAAAAAATAATTATTACATGAATATTAATTTAGAAAAAAATAGCGATGGAAATCGCATAACAACTGCATTGTTATTAGCTGCAGGAACTGGTAGTCGTCTTTTTCCTATTACAAAAGATGCTCCTAAATGTTTAACATTAGTTAGTGAAAAGTCTATTTTAGAACGTCTAGTAATCAACTTGCAAAAGCAAGGTTTTAAACGTCTTGTAATTGTAACAGGTTATAAAAAAGAATGCATTGTAGATTTTATAGAAAGTAAAACAGAAGGTTTAACTGTAGAATACGTACATAATCCGTTGTACAAAACAACCAACAATATCTATTCACTTTGGATGGCTAGAAATATTATAAACGAACCTTTTGTACTTTTAGAAAGCGATTTAGTTTTAGAAACTTCTTTACTAAATAAAATGGTGTACCCAGATAGAATGGCAGTTGCGAAGATGCAACCTTGGCTTAATGGAACCACAGTAGCAGTTAATAATCTTAATGTAGTTACTAAGTTTCAAGCAGGCACAACAGAAGAATATACAGATGTTCGTTACAAAACGGTAAACATTTATAGTTTTTCACTTTCAACATGGAATGAGGTTACAAAAAAACTGAATCAATATATTTCTGAAGGAAGTGTAAATTGCTATTATGAGGTTGTTTTCTCTAAAATGGTCGAAGAAAAAAGTTTAATATTAGAAGCCGTTTCTTTCGATGAGAAACCTTGGTATGAAATAGATACAATAAACGATTTAGCAGAAGCTGAAAAATTATTTCCATTAGAAGTATCAAAAGAAATTAAATACGCTGTAACACAATAGTTTCTATTTATAAGAAGCTATTTCCTGCTTTACGCACTCGCTTTTTTTGTTCTAAAAAGAAACAAAAAAGAGCTCAAACAAAGCTTCAATCAGGGCTATATTTATTTGTTAGCTCTAAGAATAATTGAAAACTTTTTCCACAGATAAAAAAAACTCCTCCCAAATATAGGGTAGGAGTTTTTTTTATATATCGTAGTTTACAATCTAACATTTAAAATAGAATAGATTTCTATAAAAAAAAATAGATTTTTAGAGTTAAACCGCCTAATTTTATCTTAAAATTAGATGCTCTTTTAGAGTGAAATAAATAGAATTTAGACTTTATTTCAGTTCTAATAAGTAGTTTTAATCTCAAATTTTAAACAAAAACAACAGCTTAGTGTAAACTAAACTGTTGTTTTAAAACTAATTAAAGCTTGTAGCGAGAACGGGATTTGAACCCGTGACCTCAGGGTTATGAATTTAACAAAAAACCTGATTTTTTACGCTTTTATGCTCTTTTTTAACTAAATCGTGTACCGAAATGTGTACTCTGATTTATAATAAATTTCTACTCAAATATAAGAATATTTTTGAATCAAAAAAGAAAGTTGCAACTTAAGTCGCAATTTAAGTTTTAGTTCAGTTCTTCTTAAAGTTAAAATCTTCCATGACTTTATTTGCTGCAATTCAATCCGAAAACGATCTATTTAATTTAGTTAAAGAAAAATGTTTTGAAGCAAATAGGTGTAGGTGCACATTGAGTAATATAAAGAAAAAATGAAACGACTATATTCGTAATTGTAGAGAATCGTCCTTTGTTTTTTTTATTATATTAAAATTTTAAGTGCCATCTCTTTTTTTAATAAAAGTCGGTGGAAATAAATTTTTAAAGTTGTTACAACAATGATTACGGAAACCCGTAATTATTGTTGCTTATATATAAGTACATTTGATTCTTAAAAAAATGCTTTTTATATAGGTTTTTGTGATTTTATTTGTTGATAAATCAATATATTTGGCTTAAAAAAAAGGCATGGCAATAAACTACAAAACTCGAAATAATCCTGAAAAGACTGACGATAAGCAAGAGGTCGGTTTTAAAATTATCTTTTTTGCATTAAACTTTCTCCTAGTCCCATTCAGTGCTATTGCAACCTATAAAGGTTATAGAGGTTTTCTTGACGAATATTTAGCAATTGTTTTAGCTACCGCAACGGGTTTATTGTTTTTTGGCTTGAATTATATTATAATGGAAAGGCGAAAAAAGGGGGAAAGCCACTTAAAACAATCATTAGGTTTTTTACTACCATTATTAATTAGTTTTTTCGGGAACTTCACTTATTTTTATGGAAATCAAATGGAGGGTAGTCTTTTAAACAAAGATTTAACCGAATATAAAACAACATTTAAGAAAACTTATGAAAGTGCCGTTTCTGGTTTAAATAACTCTACTGGTTTATTTGATCTAGAAACAAGACTTAAAGGTGAGTTAAAGCTTTTAAAGTTTCAAATGGAAACGCCTCCAACAGGATATGGAAAAGAAGCAAAAAAGAAATGGGGAGAAATTGCTCTGTTATTTAGTGATTATAATTTAAAATATAATGCGTCTTCACAATCAAGTATGACTAAAATTCATGTTAAAAAATATATCAATTTTGAAAAGGCGGCAATGAGTTATTTTAATTCGTTAAAAGATTCAAAAGAAAATGAAGTTAATACCAAGTTAAATGAACTAACATCTTTGTATAAACCTGTAAATATAGTTGCAGATTCTCTGTTGAAATCAGCGAATGAGGTACAGTTAAAAAAAGGAGGTGTTGATGTTATTAAGAAAATTAAAAGCGTTAATGATGATATTGGTCAAAAAGCCAAAGGTTTTTTAACAGCTTTTACTTATGAGGAAGTGTCAGATTATGAAGCTGTAAATGCTAAAAATATAAAATCTGTTTTGGATAGTGCATTCGTTAGGAGGGATAATAATTCTGCTACGGTTTTTTCAATAATTATAAGTTTAATAATTGATTTAGCAACATTAGGGTTTGTTTTTTTAGCACTTTCCTACAACAAAGAAAGAAAATACACATCAACAGGTCCAAGAGGTTTGTAAAAAATAATTATGGCGAAGAACATTAAAATTAAAATACCAATAAACCGAAAATCGATTCATGAAATTGATGTAGAGAAAGCGAAAGAAATTATTGAAGATCCTATAATAGAAGCTTCAAACCCTTTTGATTTTAATGAGAACGATTCAGTACGTACTATTGAAGATACCGAATATTCTCAAAATACATATCCTACTGAAGATAATCCTTTTGGAGATAATGAATTTGATGAAGATGATGACTATGTGTTTGAAGAGCAACCGGATATAACAACATCTGATCCCGCGACAAAAGCATCAATGGATTTAGAGATAGATCCCAATATGCCATATTTCTTTGTATTTGGTAATTCAACTGCGGGTAAATCGGCAATGCTATCTGGGCTTTTATATTATATTCAAACCTCTAGAATAGGGCAATTAAGGTCGCTCAGTTTAAATGAACATAATCATCATCGAAAAGGAGATTATATTTTAAGCGAAATGACTAAAAAGGTTAGGAAAGGTGAGTTTATTGCTGGAACTCAAACTTTAGATCCTACCGAGTTTGTGTTTCCAACGGAAATTAATTTAGAGTTTCAACCTAGTGGAAAGCCTAGTATGCCTTTTTGTTTGTTGGAAATGGCAGGAGAAGATCTTAGTGAAATTGAATTAAGAGATGAAGGTCGTTCAGGAGGTGATTTTGATGAGCGTATTAATGCATATATGAAACATCCTGAATGTAACATGATTTTTATATGTGTTGTAGATGTGGATACGCCAGAGAATAGTGAAGACTTAATAAATCAATTTTTAAAGCATGTTCATAAATTAGGTCATACCCATAACCCTGTTTTGATTACTGTTAATAAATGGGATAAAATTGAGGATGAATATGAAAATGTAAAGGATTACTTAGAGGAGAAATTGCCTATTCTTACTAATAATTTATTTGATGATAATAGAGAGATGGCTTATATGAAGTTTTCTATTGGAGATGTAATATCAAATTCTGAAAGAGGTGATACTTATAAGTTTATACCTGAAGACTCAGAAAAACTTTTAAAATGGATGTATTCTACAGCAACGGGTATATCGTTAGATCAAGAGGTTAAAAAATCTACAGTTAGTAATATTATTCAATCACTAAAAAAACTATTTTCAAATGAGTAATATAGGATATGCGGTTTTTGGAAGTCCTAAAGGTATTTCGGTGTTATCCAATGGCTTGTTTAAAGAATTAAATTTAGATAAATCTTTATATTTAAATAGCTCACATGTTGTTCTAGAAAAAGGAGAACAAGTGTTAATGATTAGACGTATTCCATCTAGCTCTCAAAATTTAGATAAAAAAGATGCGTTGCTAATTGTACTTTA
Organism: Polaribacter sp. PL03; assembly: GCF_033875165.1. NCBI lineage: Bacteria > Pseudomonadati > Bacteroidota > Flavobacteriia > Flavobacteriales > Flavobacteriaceae > Polaribacter > Polaribacter sp. PL03. Next base: position 114,828 of record NZ_JAWZSV010000004.1, read on the forward strand.
TGAAAATGCACTTCAATATGGTGAAAATAGATCTGGAGGCTTTGTTGGTAGTGCAATATGTTTTAAGAACAAAATGCAAAATTCCGAGAAAATGGTTTCTGGACTTCTGTATTTATTTTCTAAAATGAAAGAAAATGTAGATGCTGATAATCGTTTTAAAGCTATTGACTCATCTAACTGGAATGTTAAATTACCAGACACCAATAAGGAGTTTGGTATGTTTGAAGAGAGTAAATTAAATTATTCTTCTATTTCTACAACTAGTAAGAACCTAGTGGTAAAGTTACATAGTCTAGAAAAGGATGCTGTTTCTCTACTGACTAATTTTTCTTTAAATAACTCTTATCATTCAGTAGATTTTATTTATGCCAGTATTTCTACTAAGGTTTTAAATAAATTAAAAGCTAATGGTTTTTTACAGATAGATTTTAGCTCTTTATTTAATTACGACAAACACTTAGGTTTTTATAAAGACAGACTAATTAATGCTGAGGAAAAGTTTGGCTCAATTAAAAAAGAAGCAGTTACTCTTAAACGTAAAATTGATGTTGAGACTAATGAAGTAAAACGCTTAGATAGTCAGATAATCTCAAGGAAGACTGAACTTGAAAGGTTAGATAAAGAAATTAATAGAGGTAATGAAGATTTAACTCAAGTTAAAAATAATACTAGAAATGCTTCTAGAGAGCTCAATGAAGCTAAACGTTTAGTGAATAATACTTCTAACAGTAGGAATACATTAAGTGAGAATCAAAACTCTAATAAAGTTAATGAGCTAAATGACATAATTAGTAATGCGGCTAATGTATTAAAACCAAATTCTCTAAAAAGTAATGAAAGTATTGTAAAGAGTTATTTTGAGAAACTACCAGGAAATATAAGGAAGAACACTATTCGTAACATTTCAGTATTTTCCGTATTATTAATATTCTTATCAACTTTTGTAGTCTTATTTATACTTGAAAAAGGAGATTCAAAAGATTTAAGTAAGCAAAATAAAAAACTTAATCAAATAATTTCAAAGACAAATAAAGATATTAAAGAGGAAAAAGAAAAGCTAGAGGAAGAAGAAATAAGGCAATTAAAAAAGATAGATAAAAGTAGTTCTACTTCTGATCCTATTGAGTTTAAAAAACTTGCAAAAAAAATATTAGAAAAACATTTAAAAGGTAAGACGAGTTCTTTAGAAGAAAAATATATAAATAAACATATATGGGAATTTTGGGAGTTTGATTATACTAATAAGGATTTAGTTGGAAAGTTGAAGCCAAGTTCTAAAAATACATTTTTTGTTACGCTTAAAAATGAAATTAAACCACTTAATCCGTCTTTAAAATGGCAGGGAGAAGGGAACTTAGATAATGTTTTAAAACTATATATTGAAGATAGAGATGATAATGATATATATCAAAAAATGGATCCAAAAATTTTCGAAACATTAAAAGGTTCAGAAGTGTTAGAACATTTTAAATGGATGATAGAAAAAGAGAATGGGGAATTAGATAAATTAAAAAAAGGTTCGAAAATAAAACTACCATTTTTCAAAAAATAAAAACAGCATATGAACAATATTGGCTATGCAATATTTAAAAAAACGTCAAACCTTGTTGTAGATTCAAACGGTATGTTTGAAGAATTGCAGTTAGCTAATAATGTTAATTCAATTATTGATAATTTAAACCAATTAAAAGGAGTAGAGGAAAAAGTACTCTGTTTTAAAAGAATAAGTAGTAAGTTAGGGACTGTAGGTTTAAAAGATGCGTATTTAGTAGTTTTACTAGAACGTGTGAATAAAAATAATGAAAGCTTTCTTTTAGGTAGCGCAATCTGTTTTAAAGAATTTCAGATTAATGAGAATAAAATAATTGATGGTGTTAAGTATTTACTAAGTCAGTTGCAACGTAATTTTGAGAGTAACTTTGATGTTGAAGATGAAAATTTGGGAGTAATTTTACCCAGTACTAATAAGGATTTTAAGATATTCAAAAATCAAAAGCTATCTCCTAATAATTTAAAGCCTTCTATAATAGCATTTGATGAGGTTTCAATTTCTAATAAGGGAGTAAATACATGCCTAAATCAATTTTGTAATAACACTTCATTCGGTAAAATAGAATGTTTATTGCTAACTCCTTCCACAGTTTTACTTAAAGAGTTTGGTTACGAAAAGTATCAAAGGATAAACATCCAAACCATATTAAACCCAAGGACATCAATTCAAAAGAAGGAAGTTTTAAGTTCTAGTACTGCTGAAAATCTTAATTTTAAGAATGAATTAATTAAGGTTACTTCGGAAAAAAACAAAATACAGAAAGATAGAAACCTATTTAGAATTTTGACATTTTGTTTTTTTATTGGAGCACTCGTTTTTGCTTTGTTGTTTATTACTAAAAATGGAGGAGAAACGAAAAAGGTAGTTAATAGTTCATTGTTTCCAATTAACGATGTTGTTTATATCAGTCATAGTAATTATAATGTGAATGTTAGAAGTACTCCTGTTTATGATTCTAATATTAATAATTTAAAAACGACATTATCTGATGGTGATAAAGTAGTGTTATTAGGTTTTGATAAAAAAACGCTTTGGGCAAAAATTAGCTACAATAGTGGAAGTGAGACGGGCTATGTTTCAAATCGTCTTATTTCAAAAAACATTGATACCGATAGAGTTAGGGTGATAAATAAAAAAGCGTATATAAATGGTGCTTCATATTCATATATACCATTATACTCTTCCCCAAAAGAAATAGGGAAGTCAACCCCTAATGTTTTGATATATTTAAAAAGCAATGATGAAATTTTTATTAAAAATAAAGATTTAAAACTAAATACTTATAGTGTTAAGGTTGAGGGGAACAATGAAATTTATCACGGCTATTTGGAGAGCCAGAATATTAAATATTACTAAATAGAAAATTCTATAAAATATGATCGAATTAATTCAAAATACAGGAATTCAATTTATAGAAATTCCATTAAATATAGATGAAGACGATAATTTAAGTAGTGAAAAAAGTTTTGCTGAGGAAATTATATATGATGAAGAGGGTAAAGAAGAGTCGGGCTCTATACTTTTTCCCTATAAATGGAACGACCAATACATAGATTTCGACTCCATTAATGCAGAAGCCATTGATAAAAATGGAAATGTAATTCCTGATGAAATTCGAGAAGATTTTATAAAAATTATTGCAAAGAAAAATATTTATAAAATAAGAGGTAGAGAAGCTTTTGACATTTATACAGGTCATTGGATTCCGATTCCATATTTTAGAACAAGAAACGATAAATCTAAACCATTTCATGCAGGACCGCAAGACTGGTGTAGAATGTGGTTTGGTGAAGTAGATTTAGAAACAAAAAAAAAAGAAAACTGTACACATAAAATTGTACTTGCATTCGATACAGAAACGTCTAGCAATGAACAAAAAAAATATTTAAAACCAAATGAATCAGATGCGACTCCTTCTGGTAACATTAGATTTAAATGTGTAATAAAAGAGCGTTTTTTTACTTCTTTTTATAGTAGGGAAGATATTGATACTTGGTTAACGAATATTTATGACTTAAAAGCTTCCAATACTAAAAACTATTTTAGGCACTATGCAAACTACTTTGTACTACTTGATATATTAGATAAGGTAGGTGGTTTTCCAGAAATAGCACTGTTGACAGGAGAAAGAACTATAGATACTAGTCTAATATTAGACATAGGTAACTCTAGAACTTGTGGATTGCTTGTAGAAACAACTTCTCCCAAGGCAAATTCTACATTTGACTTAACATCATCCAAGAAAGTTCAAATACGAGATTTATCGATACCATATAAAACTTATGCAGAACCGTTTGAAATGCAAGTGGCTTTTGCTGAAGAAAAATTCGGAAATGAAGCGAGTGCTTTTTTTAACGATGTTTTTCAATGGCCAAGTCTTCTAAGGGTTGGTAAAGAGGCTGTAAGGTTAACTTCTATTTTTGAGAGTGAAGACTCTCAAGCAACAATGAGTAGTCCTAAGCGCTATTTATGGGATTACAGTGAGTCTAATTTACCATGGATTAAAGTAGATAAGGATGGTTATATTGGGTATAGCCAGACTCAAAATTTAAAAAAAGCGGCATTATTCGGAATCGCTGAATATCTAAATATTGATGGTTCTTTAAATGAAAGTGGGTTTCCAACAACAGAAAGCAACTATTCTAGAGCATCCTTAATGACTTTTGCTTTAGTAGAGATAATATATCAAGCCATTTCCCAAATTAATAATCATAATTTCAGAAAGGATATGGGGAACTCTTCTTTTCGAAGAATTCTAAAAGATATTGTTATTACTTGTCCAACAGCAATGACGTTGAAAGAGCAAACTTATTTAAATAAATCATTAGAGACAGCTGTTTTACTTGTAAAGAAACAGTATCCAAATATTATTCATGAACAATTAAAAATTCATCCAAGTGAAAACGAGGAGTCTTTTGAAGAGGAGCAAAAATATTGGAAATATGATGAAGCAACATGTTCTCAAATCACTTACTTATATAGTGAGTTGGTTGATAAATTTAAAGGTAAACACGAATTATTTTTTAGATATAAGGGGAAAAAACGAAAAAACACGTTACACCCAGATAAGGAATCTGTAACCATTGCAAGTGTAGATATTGGGGGAGGAACTACTGATTTGATGATTTGTAATTATCAAACAGATGCAGATTCTGAAATACCAATTATTAAGCCAATTCCTGTTTTTTGGGAAGGCTTTAATGTTGCTGGAGACGATATTGTTAAACGAATTATAGAATTTGTTGTGCTTCCAAGTATAGAAAAGAGTTTAAAAGAAGATGGAGGTATTAATGTAGATGAAACACTCAATTATCTTTTTGGTCAAAACTTAGGTAATCAGGCTGCTACTCATAGAATTTACAGAAAACAATTTGCAAATCAAATTGCTACTTATTGTGCTTACGAAGCGATAAATCACGTTATGAATAATGCGATAAATCGGAAGAAGAAAATAAGTGATATTTTTAAATCATATCCAAAACCAAAAAATAATTTAATTCCCTACATAGAAGAAGTAATTCAAAAAAAGTGTGCACTTCCTACTTTTAACTTTTTAGATGTTTTAATAGATTTTGACACTAGCTTGATTAATTATGCCATTGCAGATATTATTAAGCCTGTAATAGAACAATTGACGGCCTTAATGGGGGTTTTTGATTGTGATGTTTTATTGTTGTCAGGAAAGTCAAGTAACCTAGGAATTATTAGAGAATTATTTGAAAAAACACTTGTATTAAGCCCAGATAAAATTATAAATTTCGGAAATTATAAATTTGGAGATTGGTATCCTTTTGCAAATTTCGGTGAAGTAAAAGATCCTAAAACAACAGTGAGTGTAGGGGCTTTAATAGCTTTTCTTAGTTCTATAAATAGATTAGATAAGTTTAGAATAGATTTAAGTAGGTTATCTGAAATTCAATCTACAGCAGAATATTTAGGGGTAATGAGTGATGATTTTTCACGAATTAAAGATTCTAAAATCATATTTGAAAAAAATAAATTTGAAGGTGCATTTAAATTTTTTGGAGCACCGATTTCAATAGGAATGCGTCAGTTACCTTCGGAAGATTGGATTGCAACTTCCTTATATGTTTTTGGTTTTAAAGATGATCTTCATAAAGAACTATTAACGAAAGAAGATTTTGAGTATCCTTTTACTATTACCATTAGCAGAGATGAAGAGAATAAGGAAGAGTTATTAATAGATGATATTGCTATCGTAGATAAAAATGGTTATGAGGTTGATGGAGAAAGCTATTTTACACTGCTCTTTAAAACGTTACCTAGTGGTCTAGAATACTGGAAAGACAATGGATCATTCTTACTTAAAAATTACACTGATGAATAAATTAAGAATTAATCCAAGAGGGAATAATAATACACAACAAAATGAAAATTTGAAGAGTGGCAATGATACTTCAAAGGTATCATTGGAAAATGTTAGCGAGACAATCGATTTTTTTTTAAATAAAAATGAAAAGGAGTTTACTAAGGATGATATTCAGACGTTTCAGAATCTAAATCAACAAAATACTGATAAGTATTTAGAGATTTCAAGAAGAGTTATAAATAAGTTATTTGCGATTTCAAAAGTACTTGTAGACAAAAATAATGAAGTTATAAAAAATGTAAAACAAGAAGATTCTTTTGAAATTGTTTCTCGCTTACCTAAAAGCTTTGTAGAATTAAATTCATTAATTGCAGAAATTGTAGAAGATAATTATGAAGAAGGATTATTGTTTTTAACTACATTAATAAATGAATTAGTTATTGTAGACGTAGAACTACAGAAAGAACAAATAAGCATTGAAAACCTATATAATTTACTTAGTGAAATGCTTAGGAAATTACAAGCTTATAGTATTACACAGCAAAAATATATTTATAGATCGATTGCTAATTCAATCAACCTAAAAACTCCAAACTATAGTTTTATTTCTCCTGAAGATGGGAATTTTGTAGATCCAAAATTTCACAAAAACGTTTCAGGTAACGGTCAAAGAATCTTAAGAGGCTTGACTTATATTCTTTTAAGTACAGAAAATGACGAAGTTTTAAAATTTGGAAACGTAAAAACCATCTAATTATGCAAAGTATTAATAACAGATTTAAGGACATAAATTCGAAAACTGAAAAAGTAGTTTCAGCTCTTCAGGATGGGATTAAATGGATAGATGAAAATGGAGATATCGCTACAAAAGAAACTAAAATAAAGTTATTACAAGAAAATAAAAGAAACTTAAATAGAGTAATTCAAGCTACTAATAAAAGACCTTCAGTGGCAGTTTTTGGGCAAAGTCAGGTTGGTAAATCATTTTTGGTTAGAAGTTTAGCTAAATCTCCAAAAACTTCAAAATTAGAAGTTTTAAATTCCATAACTCAAGAACGAATTGATTTTTTACAAAAAATAAATCCTCCAGGAGGAAGGGAGTCAACCGGAGTTATTACTCGTTTTTCAACAAGTAAACCAAACAATGTAAAAAAGGAATATCCATATAAAGTAGAATTATTAAGTCAACTTGATGTGGCTTCAATCATTATCAATGGATATTTAGAAGATATTCAAGATTATATTGATGAATTAGATAAAGAGGAAATTTTAGAGAAAGTAGCCTCTTTTAAAACAGAAAATAATAATGTAAATGTTTCAGATTTACATGAAGATGAAATTTATGATTTTAATGATTATCTTATTAATAATTATAAAGATAATTACCGTATAAAATACTGTGAAAGTATTGATTTTTTTAATGATTTAATTCTACTACTTCCTAAAATAGCCCACAATAGAAGGTGGGAATTGTTACATTTTTTTTGGGGAAAAAATGAATTTCTTACTAGTGTCTTCAATAAATTAAGTGACACTTTAAATGTGGTTGGTTTTTCTAATATTGCTTACGTAAATGATAAAGCAATTATTAACGGTGAAAAAAATCCGCTATTTGGCAACACAACAAATATTTTAGATGTAGAACGTGTAAAAGAAATGTTTCATACAGCTACTTTAGAAGAACTTTCCGTATGTAATGAAAAAGGAGAATTAAATAATGTTGGAGTAAGTGAATTTAGCGCCCTTATTAAAGAATTACATTTTGAAATTCCAAATGACTTTCTTGAGAAAGAGGAGAAAAAGTTTCTATTATATACAGATATATTAGATTTTCCAGGAAGTAAAAGCAGAGATAGGATACCCGAAGTAGTATTCAATTCTAACAAGGAAAATGCAAAACTTTCGATGTTTGTAAGAGGTAAAGTTTCTTATTTATTCTATTTATATAATAGAGATATTGGAATTTCAACCTTGTTATATTGTATGGATAATGAGCCACCGTTAGTTTCTGAATCTCCTGGATTGTTAGATAAATGGATAAAAAGATATATTGGTACTAACCCTGAATCAAGAAAAGAACACCAAGAAAAAGTATTAAGACTGCTTAAATCTGAAAATATTGAATGTGAGGTAAATAATATTTCTCCGCTATTAATTGCAATGACCAAATTTAATGTAGAACTCAATGGAAAAGGCGGTGCAGAGGTATTAAATGATCCAGATTCCCATAACTCAAAATGGTACGCTCGTTTTAAAGAAAACTTCAGTAATTATATGAGTAAACCTGTTCAGGATAAATGGACAGAAAATTGGTCTCATAAAAATGAACATTTCAAATTTATATTTCCAATACGAGACCCAGGTTTTTCAGGAGCTTTCTTTCAAGGATACGAGCCTGTAAATCAAAAAGAAGAAATGCTTAGACCTGAAAAAGTAGGGATTATAAATGATATGGAAACATCATTTATGAATTCAAAAATAGCAAATGATTTTATTTTTGATAAAAAGACATTGTGGAAAGAGTTACTTACACCAAACAAAACAGGTATAGACTATTTATGTAAATATTTGGAGCCGTCTTCTCACCCCATAAATATGTTAGCTCAATTACATAATATTTATGAAGATACTATTCAGAAAACTCTAAATATATTAGAAAGTGAGTATTCATCTGGTAATATGGATGAAGATTTGCGACAAGCTAAAATAAAAGGAGCAATGGCATTTACTTCGATTTTAAGTCTTAATAATAATTTTGATAGTCCATTAAGTAATTATTTAAAACAAATAGCAACTACAGAAAATGAGATTTGGCGATTACTATATGAGTTTAAATTTAATGTTCAAAAGGAAGAGGTAGAGGAGAAAATTGATTATAATAAAGTTAAAGCATTTCTAAATCCCTTAGGTATTGATTTAGATAGTAATACCCCTAAAACCGTTATTAAGCAGGAATTGTTAGGCTTTTTTGAAGTTGGAGAAGAAGATTTAAACGAAATATTAAAAAGTCAAATAGGAGTAACAATTGATGATCTATTATCAACAAAATTAAAAGCAAAAAATACAAGTGAAATGTTTTCTGACCTAGTATTGAATCATTGGTCTAATAAACTAACTTCAATACGTTTTAAAAATGATACAAAACCTAAAAAAGGGAATAATGAAGTTTTTAATACAATCTTTTCAGAAATTTTAAAAAGCAATTCTAAAAAAGATATAAAAAGGGAAATTATTTTAATAATTGAGGAAGAGTTGAAAGATGGTCTTACTAAAGAAAAGTTTAATTTAATATCAAGTTGTATTACAAGTATATTAAATCGTTACGTATTTTCGGCAACATGGTTGTTTAGTAATCAGGAGGATAAACCTATCCAAAGACAAAATAATTTACCTATCTTTTCTAATGAATCGACTTTATATGATGGTAATGTCATAACAAAGCAAATATTGAATGGAGCTTCTAAAAAGTATATTTCAGAATTTTCTCTTGGAGTTAAAGAGTTATTTAAAGAAAATGTAAAAAAAGAATATGGTATAGATAGTGATTTCAATACTGAACTAAATGCTGAATTAGGGGGAGTTATTAATAAAATTCAATCACTTTAAAGTTTTTATACAATGCAAAAAGAAGAATTTGAATTTCAGAAATTTGGGAAAAGTAGATCAATTTTACCATTCGTAATAGCAGCTTTGGTAATTTTGACTACGGTGTTCTTATTAAGAAATTGCAATTCTCCTAATGAGTTTTGGAATGGTACTAATCCCAATTATGCTCATAGAAAACCTGTGTTTCCAGAAAAACCAAATTTATTAATTCCTATTGACACCTTAAAAATAATAGTAAGACCCGACGATCCTTTAAAGAGACCAATAATATCAAACCTATTAAATGTATATGTACAGGATACAACGGATTTAAAGGTCTTTTCTCAAAATGTAATTAGTAATTACATTAATGATTCTTTAAAAGTAACCTATTATGCCGATGCATATAAACGTGTACAGTTTGAGGTTCCACCAAGTAGAAGAATAGGCCTAAAGGCACAAATTAAACAAGATTTTTCATTAGTTAAATTTGTGTGTTATGAATCCATATTAACCTCTAGTCAAACTAAAACAGATCCAGGATTTAACAACCCAAATTATGATTGGTTTTACAGTCAAATTGGACTTTTTAAGGCATGGAATCAAACAATGGGAGACCCTAGCATCAAAATTGCTGTTATAGATGATTCATTTGATCCAAATCATAAAGAGCTTATAAATCAAATAGAAAAACCTTGGAATGTATTTGAATATTCAAACAAAATAAGTTCCTACAACAATAAAATGATTCACGGTACTCATGTTGCAGGTACAGTTGTTGGAGAAATTAATAATGGTATTGGAATTTCAGGAGTTGCGCCTAGGTGTAAATTAATACCAATTCAAATTGCAGATCATAAAGGGATGATGACAACCTCTTCTATATTAGATGGTATTTTTTATGCATTAAAAAATGATGCGGATATCATTAATATGTCATTGGGAATGAATTTATCTTATGCATTTGGAAATTTAACAGAAGAGCAACAAGAAGCGTATGCAAAGACAATTTATATCGATGAAGCTGAAATGTGGAATGAAGTTTATGAAATTGCAGAAAAGGAAGGTACTATTATTGTACAAGCTGCAGGAAACTCTTCTGTAGTTTCAGATTTAGATCCTATGAAGAGGTCAAAAGTCTCCATAATTGTAGGTGCAACCGATAGAAATGAAAAAAAAGCACAATTCTCTAATTATGGAGAAGGAGTTGATATTTATGCGCCAGGTGTTGATATTTATAGTAGCATACCTAATCAGCAATTTAAACTTATGGACGGTACTTCTATGGCATCACCAATTATATCAGGATGTGTGGCTTTAATTAAGTCGATTGATAGAGATATTTCCTTAGAAGAGATTAAGGTGCTAATGAAGGAAACTGGTAAAAAGGTAAATGGTACTAGCAATAAGTTAATTCAAATTAATCAACTTTTATTAAAAATGAAAGCATTATGAATATAGTTAATGAATCCAACTTAGGGAAAATAAAATCGGTATTTAATGATAATGCTTCGAATTCACATTATTATAAGATTATTCATAAAAAAATTCAAGGGGTCCTGCAAAATTTGGAGTTTGCTAAGCCAATTATACAAATTAATAAAGGTACAATTGTATGGCAAGCAGACACTGATGGACCTTATCTTAATTACACTTCGTTAGATCAAGAAGGTAAACAATATATTGATGAGTTAATTCAAGGTGCACTTAATAAATTGGCTACAACCCTAGAAGGTATTTCAGATAAGGGGTTCTTAGAAAATATAATAGAAATACCAGATGAAAACGCTATTTTTTATACAAAAGATTTAAATAATAATATTAGTATTATTCTTACGGAATGGGGGTATACAAAAGATGAACATATAAAAAGAGAAGGTGTTTTAAAAAAGATATTCTCTGCAACTATGAAATCATTTATTATCAAATTTAAATCCAATAAAAATGAATTCTTAGAGGGTATAAATGCTGTCGTTTTATCAGAGAATTTAAACTTCCAAGGAACTTCGAATAAGGAGGGGGTAATTAAGATAAATAACTTAAAAAAAGGAAATACAATAGTAATCAATAGCCCTGAAAAAAGTTTTCAAGAGGTAAAATTAAAATTAAATACAATAGAAGAATATGTTATAGTTGTCCAAAGAAACTATACTTTAACCTTTAAGATAATTAGCTCAAACGGTACAGCTGTAGCAAACGAAAATTTTTCATTTAAATCTGAGTTATTCAAAAACAGAAACTTCAAAACTGATTCAAATGGGGTGTATGAATTGGAACATCCTGAAAAAGATGGAGATTTTCAAATATTCTCAAATGAGGGAGATGAATTATTGTATTCAAATTTACCTAGTGAAAACAAAACTTACACAATTACATACGATTTACCTATTATAGAAGAACCAATCAATATAGAAAAACCATTATTGGAAAGAAATATTGAATTAGAGTTTTTAAATAGGAAACGTAAGCCTATTGTTAATCAGCCAATTGATATTTATGGCTTAAATGGAAAAACAAGTTATACAACTGATAATAATGGCATTGTCTCTATTACTTCTCTAAATAAAGATATTGAGTATGGAGTTTTTATGAATTATAAGAAGACCAGTTGGAAACAAGAGTTTAAACATACAGATAAAAAAAAGTATACTTTTATAGTTAAACAGGAACGAATTTTATGGTGGTGGTTGCCATTCATCTTTTTTTTTTTACTCTTACTACTCATTCCAACTGAAGTCATTCATGAGTTTACAATATTAGATAAATCTACGAAACAACCTATTGGTTTAGTAGATGTTTCAAGTTCTGAGTTAGGTGTTTATCAAGTTCAGAGTAATAATTATAAAACTGATAGTCTTGGTAAATCGTCTATGAAATATGGTAAATACCCTTTGTATAAGCAAATTTTTAATAATCAATCTACTGATGTTTTTGCTCGAAAATCGGGATATGAAAGCTTAAATTCAAAAGTATCTTTAAGTTATTTTAAGACACAGGAGAGTATTATATATCTGAATAAATTATCTCCACCTGTAATCGTTGAACCAATAGCGGAATGTAATTCAGGAGGAGATGCTGGAAATGCAGGTGAAAATTCTATTATAGAATTTGATTTAAAACAAGAAAATGGGGAGTTTGTTTTTTCTTATTATACCGGTGATGTACATGCAGATATTATAAATATCTATAACTGTTCTATGGGAGAAATAAGGACCAAACTGCCTATTTGGAGTTTCAACGACACTACTGGTAGGGATCATGAAATAATTATAATCCCTTTTAGTAAACGTACGGTTACTATTGAAGTAATTGGAGGAGGCAATACCCATTCTGTATGGTCTTATTATGTAAATTGTCCTTCCATACAATAATTCAGAATAAAAAATAATAATGTTTAAAGTTTCATATTTTTTTTTAAATATTAAAAAAGTATTTCATTCACAAGATGGTATAGAGGTTCTTTATTTAACGTTTTAAGAGATTTCTATGAGTAGTTATAAAGTTTTTATTGTTCTTTAGATAAAGGAAAATGTAACAAAGTCAGTGTTTGAGTATAAATGATATTTCAGACCTTGTTATATCTAAATAATAAGTTTGATTATGATACAAAATAAGTTTAAATTAATTGTTGGAGTACTAGTTGTGCTATTATTTTCTTGTACTTCAGGTCATAAAAAAAACTTCTCACCCCAAAAAGAGGAATTAGCAGAAAATGTTATATTTTCAAAGCCCTTACAGGCTAGGTCAAAAAAAAAAATAAGATCATCTAATTCATTAAAGATTGTAACATGGAACATCCAAGATTTAGGAAAAACTAAGAATGCAGAAGAAATTATTGAAATCGCTAAAATTCTAAGAAATTATGATCTTATTGCCATTCAAGAAGTAGTTGCTAAAGATCCTGCAGGAGCACAGGCTGTTGCTAGAATTGCAGATGAATTAAATAGAATGGGTAGTAAATGGGATTATCAATTTAGTAATCCTACAAAAAGTCCATCAGTTTACATGTCAGAACGATATGCTTTTCTTTGGAAAACATCAAAAGTTAGTTTGTTAAAAAAAGCATATTTAGATAAAGACTTAGAAGATAAGTGTTTTAGAGAGCCATTTATTGGTAAGTTTAAACTAAAAAAAGGCACAAAGCCGTTTTATGTAGTCAATTTTCATTCAAGAAAACACAATGATCATCCAGAAGAAGAAATAAAATTTTTCAATGATTATCCAGAAAGGTTAAATACGAACAATATTTTTATTGTTGGAGATTTTAATTTAAATGAACGTCATAAAGTATGGAGTGATCTATATGAATTAGGATTTAAAAGTGCTGTTAAAAATAAAAAAACTACCTTAAAAACGGCATGTAAGAATGGTGTTTATTTAAATCATTCTATTGATAATATTTACTACAATTCATTAGAAGTTAAGTTTGTTAATTCAGATCATTTAGATTTTGTTAAAACATGTGGTAATATAAAAAATGCTAGAATGTTATCTGATCACCTACCAGTATTTTTAGAGTTTACAATGTATTAACTTTTTTAATTAAAATACTAAAATGAAAATAGAAAACATAATAAAAATATTTAACAATTATTAATGAAAATTAAGTTGGTTTTGTAAACATTTTTTAAAGTTTAGTTTTAGGAAGAGGTTTGAAGAAAGAAAAGAAAACCTACCTTAATGGAATATAAAACATTAGTATACCCTGTTAAACAACCCAATCATAAAGCAGTCAAATCATTTGCGAATTTCACAGGTGAAACCTATCTACAAGAATTATCTAACAAAGAAGAGAAGGATTAAGATCTTAATACAATGGAGATATCTTAACGAGAAGAAAGACGAACTGATATAGTTAGTGAGAAATTCTCCTGGGATGGTTTATAGATTGAAGAGGCTTACGGTGCAATGGGGCATTGAGATTAATGGATTTTCTAGATTAGATAATTATGAGATTAATAACCATCAACTTAGTTTAAAAATTAAAATTAGGTAAATTCAAAATAAAAATAATAGTGAATACTTTGTGTTTTAAAGTTGGTAGTTTACTTTTCTTAGTCTTATTTTATCTTTTTCGCAAAAAAAAAGCAATGAAAAGATAATTCATCTACAGAAAATAATAAAGTTATAGAGTCTTGTAATATTGATTTTGTTAAATTTTGTAAAAACTTAACTGAAGCAAGAAAGTTATCGGATCATTTACCTGCTTATATAAAATTTCAATAATTTTTTTAGGTATTAAAATCTAACTTTTATTTTTCTAATTTATGATGTTGAAACAATAAGGGTATTTGTTACATAAAAAGAAAGCGACAACCGAAGTTGCCGATTTAAATGTTTTCATAACCAATAGCTCTTAAAACTATTTCCTGTAAAACTTGTGATTGCTCACGTAAAAATACGGTTAGAAAACCAACAAAAACACCAGTTGCTTATACGTGCTCACTTAAAAAATACAATTTGAAAACCAATAAAGACACCAGTTGCACCAGTTGCTAACCACAAAAAACTAGGTACTATAATACTCATAATAATTGCCGTTTTTTCTGATTCTACGATACAAATTGTACCTTTTTTTGTAATACGGTTTACATTATGTAGCCCAAATAAGCATTGTTGTAATATAAAATTCTTTATTTTTAATTGTTTATGTATCCAACTAACATGATTAAAAGGTTGTTTTACCCTTTTTCCTGTACCACAATTGTATTGCATTATCTTACCGCCTCGTATTACATTTTTTGTGTCTATTTGCCAAAATATTGTTGCACGGTGCCAGTAGTTTGTTGTACCAATGTAATACAGGTCTACTACTCGTGATACAGCTTTAGGTTCGAAATGTTTTAATAAATAGCTTATAAAGTTACTTTGTTGCTTTGTATTACAATAATCTTGCAATACTTTTCTATTGTGATACGAAGGTTGTATTACTTCTGTGATACAGTTATTAATATTTGTAATACAATTTGATGTAGGCTTTTTAAAATAACCACATTTACTTTCTCTATCACATCGTCCATCCGTTGAATTTAAATAATGATTAGTTTCATTGTCTACAAATTTTACTAATGTTTTTTTATTACAATTTGGGCAAACAAATTTTTTACTTGATCTATCTAAACTGTATTTATAATTATGTTTCATTTTTTTGAATTCGTACCATTCGTACTTGTTTTTAAGTACGAATGGTACGATTATGTTTTTTAATTTTTTCTAATATGATTTTCTAATAAATAACGCAAGCCATCCTCTTTTGTGAAATCGGGCAATACACTATTCTTTTTTAATTTTAGGGCACTTTTATTTACATCGCTTCTTAGCATATCAGATAGCTTAATAAACTCTTCTTTAGAAAGAGCTTTTGCTATTTTATATATATCTGAAGCAACCATCTATCTTAGATATTTAGTTTTTTTCTTCTTTTTCTAATTGCTCCTTCAGTTAAGCCTAATCTATCGGCAATCTTAACATTTGGAAGTCCTTCAGAAATAAATAATTTTATTTGTTCGTTTTTTTGATCAGAACTAATAGAATCAAATGATTTAAGATGTGCTGTTTCTGAATCGAAATCTTCAAAATGAAATTCTATAAAATTAGTTTCTTTATCAAGGCTACATACAATAACATTTTCTGTATGATATAAATGCTCTGTGTTACGCTGTTTTATTTGTTTGATGTATCTTAATGATGATTCTTGAGAACTACTACCAATAGCAAAAGAACTGTCACAAAAATTCATTAACATTTTACTGCCTGCTAAATCATTTTTACTAATAGGCTTAGACTCATCTCTTTTAGGTGTATGCGCTAATACGAGTATTGATAAGTTTTCTGACTGTGATAATCTTTTAAGTGTTTTCATTAACACTAAAGCATCTTTTGCTTTCTCATTTTCACTACTCAAAAAAGTAAGATTATCAATAATTAAAACGGAGGTGTCATTTCTTTTAATAATTGCATCTAACGTCTTACATAAGTAGTCTTCAATGCCTTTAAATTCTTTTGGGATATCAACTTCTGTATTAATCTCAGCTCGAAGAAAATTTGAACTAAATTCATAATGATTTTCATAATCTTCTGAACAACGGTTTTCGAATTGTTTGTCTGACAACTCAAAGTCTAAATAGAGTACTTTTTTTGCATTACTCTGCAATTTAAACCCAGGAATCGCAATTCCTCTACTTATACTATCTGCTATTTGCACAGCCAAAATAGACTTACCTAGGTTTGTATCTGCAAAAAGAATACAAACTTCCTTCTCATACCATAATTCACTAAAAAGCATATTAGGTATCGGTCTGTTTTTTGCTTCTTCAACCCAAGTGTTGGCTTTTTTAACAACCAAACAGCTACGCTCTAAAGAATTGTCTTTGAGTAGCTTTTGGTTTTTTTCAATATCATTAATAATCTGATCTATTTTATTATTTTTCATAATAAATAGATTTAATTATCTAGATTATTTCTAGGTTGTGGGATATATAGTGTAATCTCCTTTGGACTTGAAGGGATATGCAGTATTATCTCATTTGACTTTTTATCTGATTTAGTATATTTTAACTCCCATAAATAATCTGAAATTATTTCTCTTATAATTACAGATATTTTCACACATCTTTGGTCTGCTAGAATTTGAAGATCTTCTTTTTGTTCTTCATCAACTCTAAAATTAATTGTTGTTTTCATTTTTAACTTTTTAAAAGATTATTAATAAATGCTCTTAGAAAGTAAAGTGAATTTTCACCATAAAGGTTATCACCTAACTAATAGCATTTAGATAGGTGTAAATAAAGTGATACAATGTTTTTTTTACAAGGGAAGAGAAAGGGTATTCTTAAGGTATTTTAGGGTGAAAAAGTTGAGAGTAGGGTGTTTTAATAAATGACTCTTCTTTCAATCAAATTTAGTCCAAACTTCTTTGATACTTTTTAACCTTTTTAAGTGTTCTAAATTTTTTGAGTCACTTAATTTTATTCCGCCAATTGTAAGATTAAAGTTTTTATTTATTAACTTCTGAAATACTTTAGCTGATGGAACTTTATATTGTAAATCTTTTTTAAAAAAGAAAAAAAGACTCACAATATAACTATGTATTTTATTATTTTCATTGCTTAATAGAAGTTCTATAAATTCAAGCTGTTTTAAAGAATGAAATTCTTTGGAATATTCTTCGTATATATTTTGAGCTATAGTTTTTGGTGTAAAAATAGAATCTTCTTCAAACTTGAATTTAGTATTTAGGCTAATCAGAATAGATAAATTATTTTCAAATTTAAACATGTCAACCAAAAAAGGGGTAGATTCAAAAACTTCTCTATTAAAATAATCTAAGTATCCAAACAGATATGGTAAGACTAAGCTATTATGCCCTTGCAAATGATACTTAAAAGATTCCCTAATTCTAAAGAGTGTTTTAAATCTTTTTTCTGAAACAACTTCTTTTTCAGAGTTATATTCTAAACCTATTTGTATATCTCCTTTTGCTAAATTGAAATATTTATTAAAGTAATCTAAACCTATTCTTCTTTTTTCGATTTTAGATAATCCATATGTTTCATCCTCAAAGTGTCTATTGAATAGTATATTATCTCCACCAACACCAGCCTTATAATGTTCTAAAATAAAATCAAATATCATATTAGCCAATTTAGCGGTGTATTTATATTCTAAGTTTTTTTTAGAAATTCCAATTTTAGCAGTCATTACTCCAAGCTTTTCCGTAGAATAAGAAGGAGCAATATTTTCGCTATAGCTTTCAACCATTAAACCCTTGTCAAATAAAAGTTTGTCCGTTTGATCATATCCCAAACCATATAATTCCAGAGGGTTAAGTGTCCCAAAATATGTTTTCTTCATTATTTTAATAATTTTGAATAATCTTCAGGTAAAACAGCATCAATATCTCTAAGATATAATTCTAAAGCTTCCATCGTTGCATGACCTGTAATTAATTGTAATTTACTTTTAACCTCAAAAGGAGTAGCTGTTTTTGCCATTTCTTTGTATAACTTGGTTATAAAAGTATGCCTAAAACTATATAATCCATAATTTTTATCTAAACCAAAGTGATCTTTTATTTTTTTGAATTGTTTGGTAAAAAAATCTCTTTTATTATTTTCTTTTGTTTCCCATTCTCCTCCAAATTTATCAGGAGTGAAAAGAAAATGATCTTTATCTAGATTAGAAATATTTGGTAACTGGTCAATTAAAATGTCAGGAATTATTTTAATTTTTACAGGTTTGTTTTTAGCTCTTACATAGAGTCTTTTATCCTTTAAATCAAGATCACCTATTTTTAATCTACAAACTTCTATAGGTCTTAAATAATTATATGATACAAATTGTACAAAAAGGTATAGAATTGTATCATGTTCTTTTAAATAGGCGAATATTTCTTTTTCTTGAGTTGAGGTATACGTTTTGTTTCTTTCAGGAATTGCTTTTAAGACATTGATTTTTTTAATAAAGTTGTCGTATATAATCTCATTGTCTTCTAAAGTTTGAAATAAGGAACTTATATCTGTTTTTGTGTTATTTCTATTTCGAGAACTTGTAGTTTGTAATACAGTGTTTAAGTATTGTATTACAAGTTTTTTATTAATGATTGAAATATCACCTTCTAAATCAATACTTTCTTTTTGCAGCCATTTAATAAACCTATTGATTCTACTTCTAAAATTAGCATGAGAATTTTCACTTTGCACTTTAGATTTTATTTGAAAAGCTAAATTAAAAGCTTTTTTTATGGGATAAACAATAGCAATAGGTTCCGTTTCTTCAATAAAGGTTCGTTTTTCAGCAATTGTCTTTGTTTTATTTATTTTCTTTTCATCACTTGAAAGTAATTGTTCAATAAATTCTGCTAATGAACTATTATCTCCATAAGGATTGAAACCTTTTGATAAAACATACTCTAAACTCTCTTTTAATTTCGATAATATATGATAACGACTTTTTTTGTCTTTATAATAATTAGCGCCTGCTTTAATATTTATTTGCCTTTTTAATCTCCCTGTTTTTGGGTTTCTATATGAATAGTAAACATACCAATTTTTAGAAAGAGCATGTTTTCTATCTGTATTAGAGAGTTTTGACCAAGTGTTTATATCTACACCACCAGTAAAGATTTTGGGTTCTGAATAATTCAATTTCATAGCTGAATCGTGTACCTTTTCGTGTACTTGCTGTAAAAGTAAGAAAATAGAAGACATAAAAAAACGAATTGTGAGACACAATTCGTTGATTTAATTAGCATTAAGCTTGTAGCGAGAACGGGATTTGAACCCGTGACCTCAGGGTTATGAATCCTGCGCTCTAACCAACTGAGCTACCTCGCCATGGTTTTGAGGCTGCAAATATAATAGAATTTCATTAACTGGCAATAATTGTTTTTAATTTTTTTTAAATAGAATTAATACCTATCTTGTTCGCTTAAGAAAATAATCAATGGAAAAAGTAAAATTTGAATTAGAAATCCCTATTCATGCATCGCCAAACATGCTGTACCAATATATCTCTTCACCATCAAACTTACAAGAATGGTTTGCCGATAAAGTAAATTCTAGAGGTAAAATATTTAGTTTTGTTTGGGAAGATACAGAGGAATTAGCTGAATTAATTACAAAAAAAGCTGGCGAAAGAATGCGTTGGAAGTGGTTAGAAAGCGAAGATGATGAAAGTTTTTTTGAAATTAAGATAGAAGTAGACGCGTTAACTAAAGACGTTTCTTTAATTGTTACAGATTTTGCAGACGATGAAGACGAAGTAGAAGAGTCTAAACAACTTTGGGAGAATCAAATAGAAGAATTAAGACATACAATTGGTGCTTAAATCAAATTATAAATAATATTAAAACCAGCAGAATTGCTGGTTTTTTTATGTTTAATATCTATTGAATTATATTATTTTTGCAATTCTTAAAAATAAAACAATGATTAATTTTAACGGTGAGTTATTATTCAAGGAAAACATAAAATTAACAACAGACAATAGAGGTTTTAAATACGGAGACGGAATTTTTGAAACAGTTAAAGTAGTTAATAAAAAAGTAGTTTTTTGGGAAGATCATTATTTTAGATTAATGGCTTCTATGAGAATGCTTCGTATGAAAATTCCTATGGAGTTTACTTTAGAGTTTTTAGAAAAAGAAATTTTAAAAACAGTTGCTGTTCTAGAAGAAGTTACTTCTTACAGAGTTCGTTTAAATGTTTTTAGAAAAGACGGTGGTTTGTATACGCCAAAAACAAACGAAATAGATTATTTAATTGAAGCTTCAGAGCTTAATTATAAAACGAAAGAAGTGTATCAAGTAGATGTGTTTAAAGATTTTTATAATTATTCTGGTTTGTTGTCTACTGTAAAAACAAATAATAGAATGATAAATACTTTAGCAAGTATTTATGCTAATGAAAATGATTTAGAAAATTGTGTTTTATTAAACGAACGCAAAGGTGTAGTAGAGGTAACTAACGGAAATATATTTGTAGTTAAAGACAACGTAGTAAAAACACCTGCTTTAACAGAAGGTTGTATTAAAGGTATTGTTAGAAGTAAGGTAATAGAAATTCTATCTAAAAATAAAGATTTTACTATAGAAGAAACAGCTATTTCACCTTTCGAAATTCAGAAGGCAGATGAGGTTTTTATCACAAATGCAATTGTAGGCATTCAAGCAGTTACTAAATATAAAAAGAAGTCTTTTACAACAGAGTTATCTAGTAAGTTACATGCTAACTTAAAAGTATTACAGATAGCTGCTAATTAGTTTAAATTAAAATCATCTGGGGCATTTGCCCAAAGTTTATAATTGCCACCTTTTTGAAGTAATTTGTTTTTCCAAAGGCTTTCTTGATCATTAGAAAAAATATTATCAAAGTCATTTTCTGCAACAAACCAAGATTTTTCATTTAATTCGTCTGTTAATTGGTTTTTATCCCAACCAGAATATCCTAAGAAAAAACGAATATCAGATTCTTCTAAAAGACCTTCGTTTAATAAATTTTTAAGTTGTTTAAAATCTCCGCCCCAAAAAACACCATTGGCAACTTCTACACTTTTATCTAATAATTGGGGTATTCTATGAACAAAGTATAAATTGTCTTGTTCTACTGGTCCGCCTTGATAGATGTTAAAGGAACAATCTATCTCTGGTAATAGATCGTTAATACTGTACTCTAAAGGCTTATTTAAAATAAAACCAACAGAATTACTATCTGTGTGTTCGGTTAGCAATACAATAGCTCTATTAAATGAATTGTCATTTAAAATAGATGGTTCTGCAACCAGCAATCTACCTTTTTTAGGATCTAGTTTAGACATTCATTTTTTTGTTTTAAATGTAAGGAAAATTTTAAATAAAAAAAAAACTCTCTTAAAAAGAGAGTTTTATATTATTAAGAGACTGTAATTATGAGTTTACAGCATCGCTTAATCCAGCTCCAGCTTTAAATTTAGCTACGTTTTTAGCAGCAATTTCAATAGCTTTTCCAGTTTGAGGATTTCTACCTGTTCTTGCAGCTCTGTTAGAAACAGAAAAAGTTCCGAAACCAACTAAAGCAACTTTATCACCTTTCTTTAAAGAAGAAGTTACGTTATCTGTAAAAGACTCTAATGCTGATTTTGCAGCTACTTTAGAAATTCCTGCATCTGCAGCCATTGCATCGATTAAATCTGACTTGTTCATAATAAATTGATTTTTAAAATTATTTAATAATTGTATTTTTCGCTTAAAAGCTTAACAAATATAGACGGATTGTGGGTTTACGCAAATTTGAAGGGCATAAAAATGCTTTTTTGTTAATAAAAGTAGGTCAATTGTTAATAAACCAAGCATTGAAAATCGAAAAACCCTACAAACCGCATTAATAAAGGCTTTAGTACATTTTTGCTTCAGATGAAAAAGAATAGCCATTTAGTAAACTTTTAGCATCCATTTTCTTCTTACCAGAAAGTTTAATTTCATCTATTATTATGTATCCTTTACTAGCAGCTACTTTTAACTCTTTTTTGGTGGCAATAATTTTTCCGAAGTCATAATTATGCTCTTCTACTTCTTTTCTAATCGCATAAATTTTAGCAGAAACTTCTTCTTCATTATTTTTAATAATTGTCCAAGCTGTTGGAAAAGGATTTAAACCACGAATCTTATTATATATATTGTCTAAAGAATCAGACCAATCTATTCTTGTGTTTTCTGGGTTTAGTTTTGGTGCAGACTTTTCTTCTAAATCTGGTTGTTTAGTTGTTTTTACTTCACCTTTACTAATATAGTCTACGGTCTTAGAAACTAAACCAGCACCTAAGAACATTAATTTGTCATGTAAAGTACCTACAGTTTCATTATCAAGAACAGCAATTTCTTCTTGTAGAATAATTTCACCAGTATCAATCTTATCATCAATAAAAAAACTTGTAACACCTGTTTTTGTTTCACCATTAATTATAGCCCAATGTATTGGTGCTGCACCTCTGTATTCTGGTAATAAAGATGCATGTAAATTAAAGGTACCAAATTCTGGCATTTGCCAAACTACTTTTGGTAACATTCTAAAAGCAACTACTATTTGTAAATTAGCGTTTAAAGCTTTTAACTCTTGTAAAAAATCTTCATTTTTTAAGTTAGTTGGTTGTAAGATATTTAGGTCTTGAGACTTTGCATATTTTTTTACAGCAGATTCATTTAATTTTCTTCCTCTTCCTGCTGGTTTGTCTGGCGCAGTAATAACGCCAGCAATTGTATAGTTGTTTTCTACTAAATGTTTTAAAATGGCCACAGCAAAATCTGGAGTTCCCATAAAAACAATGCGCAAATCTCTCATAATTATATTTTTAGTTGAAATTTATTCTGATTATTAATTGTTATTTTTTCTTCAGATAACAATGTCTGCAAATGTATTAAAATGTCTTTTTCAAAAGTATTTAAAAGACTGCTAATTTCGTTAGAGGATAGTTGCTCTTTTTCTTTTAAAAGTAACAGTATTTCTGATGAAAGATTACTTGTATTTCTTTTTTTGTTACCAATACATACATCGCAAATACCACAGGTTGTTGCTGTTTTTTCATCAAAATAAGAAAGTAATTGTATACTTCTACAAACTTTATTATTTGTTATAAAATTAATAAAATTGGTAGCTTTCTCTTTCTTTAAGAATAAAAATTGTTTTATTTCTTTAGAAAACCTATTAATGGTTTTGTCATCTTCTCTTGGTAATAGAAAATTTAAAGCGATATTACTATTTACTTGGTTGTATTCTACTAAATTCTGAGCTTCTAATATCTCTAATTTTTTTATAACTTGTACAGATGTTATACTTGCTTTTTTTGCTAAAAAAAACTCATTTATCTTTACTTCATCTTCAAAAAGACCACCGTATGTTCTTAGAAGTACATTTATAAAATTCTTAAAATTGGTGTCATTCCTAGAAAAATTTAAAATAGAATAATGTGTTCCTATTACTTTTAAGGTCGATTTTTTATTGAAACTATTATTTAATTCAATTACACCATAATTAACTAGTAATTTAAGAATTACATCTGTTTTTAAAACAGGGAAACTATATTTTTTACAAAATTCAAAAAAGTTAAAAGAGAAGGTTTCTTCTAAAAGTTCTCCGTTTGCAACTCTAAAATGTTGATATAATTTTTTATGTACTTCTTTAATTTCTAAAATTGAAGGGATAGAGTTTTCAGTTTGTTTTTTATGTAAATAAATATCATTTTCATTGTATAGTAAAACACCAAAAGATTTTTTCTCATTTCTACCCGCTCTACCAGTCTCTTGTACATAATTTTCGATACTTGTAGGTAGGTTGTAGTGAATTACTAAACCAACATTGGGTTTGTCTATTCCCATGCCAAAAGCATTTGTAGCAACAATAATTGGTTTCTTTTCTGTCATCCAATCATTAAAAGCAGTTTGTTTTTCTACAACAGTTAAACCAGCATGGTAATAGGTGCTGTTAAAATGATTTGCTTTTAAAAAGTTAGAAATTTCTTCTGTCTTTTTTCTTGAATTAACATATATAATTGCTGGTACTTTTGTCTTTTTAAAAATTTGAAGTAATCGTTCTAATTTATCTTCAATTTTAAAAACCTGATAAGCTAAATTTTCTCTGTAAAAAGATTTTTTAAATGTTTTATGATTGGTAAGTTGTAAATTATTAGAAATATCTGCAAGAACTTTTTTATTTGCTGTAGCGGTTAAAGCTATAAAAGTAATGTCTGGTAAAAGTTCTTTTAAAACTTTAATGTTTCTGTAGGAAGGTCTAAAATCATGTCCCCATTCCGAGATACAATGCGCTTCATCTATTGCAACTAAATTTACATTTAATTCTTTTAATTTTTGTTGAATTAAGGAAGATTGTAATCTCTCTGGAGAAATATATAAGAATTTAACTCGACCGAATTTAACTTTATCAAATAAGGTAACAATTTCATCTTGACTGCTGCCAGAAGGAATTGTAACAGCCTTAATGTCTCGCTTTTTAAGGTTTTCTACTTGATCTTGCATTAAGGCTATTAAAGGCGAAATAACTATACAAACTCCTTCTTTTATTAAAGCAGGTACTTGAAAACAGATAGATTTTCCTCCACCAGTTGGTAACAAAGCAATAGCATCTCTGTTTTCTAAAACACAAGTAATAATTTCTTTTTGAGGTTCTCTAAATGAAGAAAATCCCCAATATTGCTCTAAGATTTTTTCTGGTGAAATAATCATTCGCAAGAAAGCGACTTAATAATAAAGTCCGTACGTTCTTTAACAGAACCAAAAGGAACATTAATTAAATTATAACCTAATTCTGTATAAGCATCAATAAGAAAAGTATCAATCTTTACAGACTCTTCAAAAGTTTCATAACGCTCATTGTCTGTTGTATGAATTTCTTCCCAAGGAGAAAAATGAAATATTTTACTGTATTTACATTCGTTACTTTTCTCTAAAAAATAACTAGGGTATTCTGTTTCAAAATAATTCATGTATGCATGTACGTCTGGTATTCCTCTATCGAAAAAAACAATTTTTTCTTTTAGGTTTGCAGACTTAAAATATTGTTCTTCTCTACCTTCTAAAAGCATTTTACTAAACAATAAGGGTTCTGTTAAAAACAATTGATCGATACCTTCTTTCTTCGCTTTTAAAATAACTTCTCTAGAAACTTCTGGCATACAATAGAAGTCTCTTTTTATAAGTTCGTTAATAATAGTTGTTTTCCCTGTTCCGGGTCCTCCAATAAGAACAATTTTTTCCTGCATTTTACAAAAATAAATCATTCTCTTTATAAAACTAATTTTTAATGTAATTTTGTGTCTTGCAATTTTCAAATAGTTTAGAATAAAATTAATAATTGTTATGAGTGATAAAAACGATTTTTACAGCAAATTAAAAGAGCAGTTAGATGCTACCACAGATTTTCCTGCAGAATACTTATATAAATTTATAGTACCAACTACAGAAAACCAAGTAGAAGAAGTAGAAAGTATTTTTGATAATACAGGTGCTGTAATTAATACAAAGAAATCTAAAACAGGTAAATATGTAAGTGTTTCTATAATTTTGAAGCTAAAATCATCTGATGAAGTAATTGCATATTATCATAAAGCAGAGAAAATAAAAGGAATCATATCATTATAATTATTGTTTATGAAGAAGAGAGTTTTATCAATTTGTATTTTATTAACTACAATGGGTGTTTTTTCTCAGAATGAAAAAACCTTAGTTACAATAAATAAAGAAAAAACTACAGTAGCAGATTTTAAACGTATATATGAGAAAAATCTAGATGCAATAGATAGCGAAGAAGCTAAAGATGTTACTAAAAATTTAGAACTTTATATTAACTATATATTAAAGGTAAAAGAAGCTTACCAGATAAAGCTAGATACATTGCCTTCTTACAAAAGAGAAATAGCATCTTATAAAAATCAGCTTTCTGCACCTTATTTACAAGACACTACTTTTATTACCGCTTTGGTAAAAGAGGTTTATTTTAGAACAAAGAATGAGGTTAAAGCAAAACACATTTTAATTAGAACTTCTAAAGATGCGATACCAAAAGATACTTTAATCGCATACCATAAGATTGTAAAAATTAGAAATAGAATAATTAACGGAGAAGATTTTGAAAAAGTAGCTGCAGAAACATCCGAAGATAAATCTGCACAAGATGATCTTAAAACAGGTAGAAAAGGAAATAATGGTAATTTAGGTTATTTTAATGCTTTTAAAATGGTTTCTTCTTTTGAGGATGCAGCTTATACAACAAAGGTTGGGGAAGTTTCTATGCCTTTTAGAAGTCAGTTTGGGTATCATATTCTTAAGGTAGACGATTTTAGAGTAGCCAAAGGAGAACTAGAAGTAGCTCATATTTTAATTGCTGATACAACAAGTATAGGTAAAGATAAAATTGACCAAATTTATGGTAAACTTCAGAAAAAAGAAGTGTTTGATGTATTGGCTAAAGAATATTCAGATGATAAAGGTTCTAAAGCGAATGGCGGTAAATTAAATAAATTTGGAACAGGAAGAATGGTGAAGTCATTTGAAGATGCTGCATATTCTATAGAGAATGTTGGCGATTTTTCTAAACCGTTTAGAAGTCGTTTTGGTTGGCATATTGTAAAGCTTTTAAAAAAACATCCTATAAAATCTTTTGCGGAATTAAAAAACGAGCTTAGAGGAAAAATTAAAAGAAGTTCTAGAATGCAAATGTCTGAAACTGCTGTTATAAATAAATTAAAAGCAACATACTCTATTGTAGATAATGAAGAGGCTAAGAAGATTTTAGAGAGAAATAATATTAGAGCAATGCAAGCAGACTCTCTACAAAATACTCTTTTTAGTATTAATGATAAGAAAATAACACAAGAAACGTTTGTTAAGTATATAAGAAACAGAAGGCATATACCTGTTTATGTTTTGTTTGATATGTTTAAGAATCAAGAAATTTTAAATTATTACAAAGAAAATTTAGTTTATACAGAACCAGAATATGCATATACTTTAAAAGAATATGAAGATGGTTTATTGTTATTTGAGCTAATGCAGCAGAAAATATGGAACAAGTCTTCTAAAGATACTTTAGGTTTAAAAACGTATTATGCTAACAATAAAGAAAAATACAATTCTAAAGAATTAAAAAACATAAAAGGAGAGGTAATGAATGATTACCAAACTTTTTTAGAAAAAAATTGGATTTCAGACTTAAGAAAAAATAATAAAATTAAGGTTAGCAATAAACAATTAAAGAGATTAATTAAATTTTACGAGAAAAAATAATGAGGTTATTAATTGTTTGTCTTTGTGTTTTACTTTTAAATTCTTGTAACTATTTAGGGTTTCTAGAAAAAGAAGAAGATACATCAAAAATTGTAGCAACTGTAAATACAGACAAGTTATTTGAAAACGATTTAAAAGATATTTTACCCAGAAACATTTCTAAAGAAGATAGTTTAATCTTAGTAAAGAGTTTTATACAAGATTGGGCAGTAAAGAAGTTATTTTTAAAGGAAGCTGCAAATAACAACACATTAGAATCATTAGAAAATATTTCTAAACTTGTACAAGATTATAAAGAAAGTCTTCTTATAAATAACTATAAGGAAGAATTGATAAAGCAAAGGTTAGATACTATAGTTTCAGAAGAAGAAATTGAGCTATATTATACGGCTAATAAAGAGAATTTTAAATTAAATGAAGTGTTAGTGAAGTCTAAGTATTTGTTTTTTAACCATATAATGAATGATGAAAAACAAATAATAGACTTATTTAAATCTGATGATATTGAAGATGCAGAAGAGTTAGAAAGACAACAATTAAGTTTTAAAATGTACCAATTAAATGATTCTACTTGGACGGAATTAGATAAGGTTTTGTTAAAACTACCATTTTCTAAAGAAAATCTGTTAAAAAAATCAAAATTCATTCAAAAACAAGATTCATTAGGTTTATATTTGGTGGCTATAAAAGATATTTTAAATAGAAATGATATAGCACCATTAAGCTATATTAAACCAACAATAAAAGAAATGATTTTACACAAACGTAAAATCGAGTTAATAAGAGAGATTGAAAAACTAATAGTAAAAGATGCCACAAAAAACAATAATTTCAAAATATACTAAACTACTTTTTACAGCTGTTCTTTTTACAGCAACAACATTTCAACTGAATGCTCAGCAAATTAAAATTGATGGAGTAGCGGTTGTAATAGGTAAAAACATCGTTTTAGATTCAGATATTGCTAAGTTTAAGCAAGAAGTAGAACAAAGAAGTGAAGGGAAAAGAACAATTTCAGATTGTGAAATGTTAGAACAGTTAATGGAGCAAAAATTACTGTCACACCATGCAGTTGTAGATAGTGTAACAGTATCAGATGCAGAAATTAACTCTAAAGTAGAAAGTAGCATTAAATACTTCGCACAAGAGTACGGTTCTATAGAAAAAGCTGTTTCTGCTTATGGTTTTAATGATTTAGATGATTTAAAAAGCGAGTTATTTAATGTTCAAAAAGAAAATAAACTTATAGAAAAAGAGCAGTTTAAAATCACTGAAAAAGTAGATGTTACTCCAGAAGAAGTTCGTTTATATTTTAACGGATTAAAAGAAAAAAATGAGTTGCCAGAGTTTACAGCAGAAATAGAATTAGCTCAAATTGTACTAAATTCTGAACCAACATTAGAAGAAACAAATAGAGTTGTTGCAGAACTTAATCAAATTAGAAAAGACATTTTAGACGGAGCAAGTTTTAGAATGAAAGCTATTATTAACTCTAAAGATCCTGGAGTTACAAGAGATGGTGGTAAAATACAAGTAACTAAAGAAGCTAACCTTATTAAAGAGTTTAAAGAAGTTTCTTTTTCATTAGAAAAGAATGAGATTTCTAAGCCTTTTAAAACTCTTTTTGGGTACCATATTATTCAATTACATGAAATTAAGGGAAACACAAGAATAGTATCTCACATTTTACTTCAACCAGAAATTCCTGAATCTAGATTAAAGGAAACTCAATTAAAAGTAGAAGAAATTAAAAGAGATATAGAAGCTGGTAAACTTACTTTTGAAGAAGCTGTTAAAAAATATTCTGAAGATAAAGATTCTAAAAATAATGGAGGAGTAATTATTAACGGTTATACTGGAGAGACAAAATTCGATTTAACAAGAATGGATCCTGCAATGTATGCAAGAGTTAATGATTTAAAACAAGGTGGTTTTACGGATGTTTTTTATGATGAAGCTAGAGGAGGAGAGAAGATGTATAAGTTTATTTTAATGAAAGAAAGAACAGATACACATACTGCAGATTTAGTAGAAGATTATGTAAAAATTCAGACTCTTGCTTTAAAGAAGAAGAAAGAAGAAACAATAGAAAAGTGGTCTAAAGATAAAATTAAAGACACTTATATTAAATTAGGAGAAGATTATAAAAAATGTTCTTTTAAGAAAAATTGGAAAAAAGCAACAAGTAAATAATGTCAGACGTTAAAGCGGTAAACAATCTAGTAAGTAAGTTCGAGGTTCTAAAGACGGAAATAGGAAAAGTAATTATTGGTCAAAAAGATGCAGTAAACTTTACGTTGCTGTCTGTTTTTTGTGGAGGGCATTCTTTATTAATAGGAGTTCCTGGTCTTGCAAAAACATTACTTGTAAATACAGTTTCAGATGCTTTAGGTTTAAACTTTAAAAGAATTCAGTTTACGCCAGATTTAATGCCATCTGATATTTTAGGAAGTGAGATTTTAGATGAAAATAGACAGTTTAAATTTATAAAAGGTCCTATTTTTTCTAATATTATTTTAGCTGACGAAATAAATAGAACGCCACCAAAAACACAAGCAGCTTTGTTAGAAGCTATGCAAGAACGCTCTGTAACGGTTTCTGGTAACCATTATAAATTAGAATTGCCATTTTTTGTTTTAGCAACACAAAACCCAATAGAACAAGAAGGAACTTATCCTTTACCAGAAGCGCAATTAGATAGGTTTATGTTTTCTATTAATTTAGAATACCCAACTTTTGAAGAAGAGGTACAAGTTGTAAAAAGTACTACATCTAATATAACTCAAAATGTAAATTCTGTTTTCTCAGGAGAAGAAATTGTTGAAATTCAGAAATTAATTAGAAAAATACCAGTAGCAGATAATGTTATAGAGTATGCTGTAGGTTTAGTAGCTAAAACAAGACCTAAATCTGCGCAAGCAACAGAAATGGTAAAAAGCTATTTAGATTGGGGTGCAGGACCAAGAGCATCTCAAAATTTAATTTTAGGAGCTAAAGCACATGCAGCTGTAAACGGAAAGTATTCGCCAGATATAGAAGATGTAAAAGCAGTAGCAATTCCTATTTTATCTCATAGAATAGTAAAGAATTACAAAGCAGAAGCAGAAGGTATTTCTATTGCAGATATTATTACTTCATTAATGTAATTAGTATTGCATTAATTATTAAGAACTAAATAAACATTTTTATAACATAAATTCTCGATACTACATGCAATTGGCATATTGTATCGAGAATTTATATTTTATATAATAAGTAATTTAGTTATTCTTCTTCTTCAGAATCTTCTTCTAAAGGGTTTTCAAAAAAACTAAAGACATTACCACCATAACGTTTGTCGTATGTGTGTTTAGAATGTTTTGTTAAATCTGTATGTTTAGAGTGCTCTACAATTAAAACACCATCTTCATTTAGTAGTTCTCTATCAAAAACTAAATCTACAATTTTTATAAATTGCTCTTCTGAAAAATCATAAGGAGGATCTGCAAAAATAACATCGCTTTTTAAAGGCGTTTTTTCTAGAAACTTATACACGTCACTCTTAAACGTATTAATGTCTAAATCTAGCTCTTTTGCAGTTGTATTTATATATTTAATACAACCTACATGAGCATCAACTGCATGAATAGTTTTAGTTCCTCTAGAGGCAAATTCATAGCTAATGTTTCCTGTACCAGAAAATAAATCGATTACAGATATAGAATCAAAAAAATAGGTATTGTTTAAGATGTTAAACAAAGATTCTTTTGCCATATCTGTTGTTGGTCTAACAGGTAGGTTTTTAGGCGCAGATAAACGTCTTGATTTTAATTTTCCTGAAATAATTCTCATGAGCCTAATAGTATAAAGTTAGAATGTGATGGGACTTTTAATTCATTAAAAATAGTATTTGTACTTTCTAAGAAGTACACGTTTTTAATGTATTTATATGTTGTTTTGTAAATATCTGAAGTCAATGTTATTTTTCCTGTAAAATATAAAGAAAAGATATTAACGTCTAAGTTTAATTGTTCTGCAACAAAGAGTATATAGTAGATAAAGTCTTCTTTAGAGTTAAATGAAAAAGTGTTTGAAAGTAAAAGTTTGTTATTCTCTAAAACCACAACATCTAGTGTTGTTTTAGAAGTATTTACATACATTGTTTTCTCTTTGTTCTTATTAACTTTTAGAAGTTTTTCTATTAAAACGGTACTGTGATGTTTGTATTCAAACTCGCCAAAGTTCTGAAATAAATAGTTGTTTATATTTACATAAGGAACGTAAATATTTTTTGAATTTAACGCATCTAAATCATCAAAAGTTATAAAATCTGTTATTAAAGTTTTTATGTTGAAATTTAAATAAGAAATTAGTTCTTCTTCTTTAAAAAAAGGATTAGGAACTAAAGTAGATAAATTATTTTGATGAATTACAGTTACAGAGGTAAAGTCGTTCTGTAAGTAGGTATCTGTTTTAAAGATCTCTTCAATTTCTAATAAAAGATTTTCTGGTGTTGCTTGTGAATTTTCAAAGACATATTCACAGAAATAAATATCTTTTTTAGACACAGTATTATAAATACAAAAAGAAAATCCATCCAAATTAAATTGGATGGATACTCTATTATCTTTAATAGTATTCAAAGAAATACTACTAGTCTTTTTTAATGCTTTTCTTGTCATATGAAGGTGGCCAGTTTCCTGCAGTTGTAACTTCGTCTAAAGAACCAACAGAAACGTATTCTCCTCTAATTTGATCTGTTGCTGTAATTTCTAATTCTTGTTTTACTAAAGATTCATTCATCCCTTCTAAAAGAGCTTTCTTAGGTGTCTTAGCCATAAAAGTTGGTACTACTAAACCTTGTACTTTTTCTACTGTACCTACTTCTAATTCATATTGTACTCCTTTTAAACCAGGAACTTTAAACATGTTTTTGTAGTCTCTATCTTTAAAGTATTTTAAAACTGGTTCATAACCAATTGTATCTATTACTCTTTTTTCTACTTCATCTGTAATACCACCACCTTTATTAACAGTCTCAACTATTGTTTTTGTTACTGTTAAAGCAAGTTTTGCAGAATCTACAAATTTAATTAGTAAGTTTTTATCTTTAGTGTAATTACCAGTAGCTTCGTAATACTTTACTTCTGCATCTCTAATAATTTTAAGGTTATCTACTACTTTAGAATATCTTTTAACTTTATCATTATTAAAGTTAATTGGCTCCATAACTCCATTGTAAATCTTAAAGCCTAAGTATACGGCTAAGAATAACAATAAAATAGAGGCGATCCATCTTAATTTTAAAGGTAAATACTTAACTATAACGATAGCTATAAGAACTGCACCTAAAATTGCAGCTAAAATCATTCCTAATAATCCCATTTTTAAAGTTTTTTTTTAATAGTCCTATCGCAAATCTACAATTTTTTTTTAATGATAAAAACTTTTATTTACAAATCGACGTATCTTTGCTACTTTAATTAATTTATGATAGAAATACCAGCAGATTTTAACAAAGAATTGTTAAAGAAATTTCCTCATCAACCTACTGTAAAACAGCGCAAGTTATTAGAATTGCTTAGTAATTTTATTTTTAACGAGGATAAAGATGCCCTGTTCCTTCTAAAGGGATACGCTGGTACAGGTAAAACAACTACCATTGGTACATTTGTAAATTCTTTATGGTTGGCTGGTAGAAAAGCAGTTTTATTAGCACCAACAGGTAGAGCAGCAAAAGTAATTGCTTTGTATTCTAAGAAGCCTGCTTTTACAATTCATAAAAAAATATACTTTCCCAAAAAACAGTCTAATGGTTCTGTAGCATTTGTTTTACAGCCAAATAAGCATACAAATACTGTTTTTATAGTAGATGAAGCTTCTATGATTCCAGATGGTAAACAGAATCAACAATTGTTTGATTCTAGCTCTTTATTAGACGATTTAATTTCTTATGTTTATTCTGGTGTAAACTGTAAATTAATTTTTATTGGTGATACAGCACAACTTCCACCTGTAAAATTAGATGTTTCACCGGCTTTAGAACTAGATACTTTAACCTATGATTTTCATAAGCAAGTAACAGAAATAGAGTTAGATGAAGTAATGCGACAACATGAAGATTCTGGTATTTTAGCAAACGCAACTGCGTTAAGATTGTTGTTAAGAAATGAAGGTGATAATTTTCAGTTTGATGTAGGTTTTGCAGATATTAAAAGATTAGAAGATGGTTATGATATTGAAGATGCAATTGTTACAGCTTATGAAAGTGATGGGGTAGAGGATACTGCATTTATTGTACGTTCTAACAAAAGAGCAAACGAATATAATCAACAAATAAGATACAATATTAGAGGGCAAGAAAATGAAATTTCGGCAGGAGATTACATTATGATTGTAAAAAACAATTATTTTTGGTTACCAGAATCTTCTACTGCAGGGTTTATTGCAAACGGAGATATTTGTGAAGTTTTAAAAATATTTTCTATTAAAGAATTGTATGGTTTTAAGTTTGCAGAAGTAGAAATTAGAATGATCGATTACCCAGAAATGCATCCTTTTGAAACAGTATTGCTATTAGATACTTTAACCAGCGAAAGCCCATCTTTAACCTATGAAGAATCTAATAAATTATACCAAGCAGTAAAGGAAGATTATGCCCATGAAAAATCTAAGTACAAACAATTTATGGCCATTAAGAAGAATAAATTTTTTAATTCTTTACAGGTAAAGTTTTCTTATGCAATGACTTGTCATAAATCTCAAGGAGGACAATGGAAAACCGTCTTCATAGAACAACCGTATTTACCAGATGGTGTTTCTAAAGAATATTATAGGTGGTTATATACTGCAATTACAAGGGCTCAAGAAAAGTTGTATTTAATTGGTTTTAAAGATGATTTTTTTATTGAATAAATTTAAGGTTTAATAAAACTTTAGATCGAAAGCTATTTTAATAAATAATTAAAATTAATAGAACCGTATTTATGTCCGTTATCAAACTTTAAATCTTTAGATTTATTTGTATTATAATTAAAGGTATACCCAAAATTAAATCTATTTACGCTAAATTTTAAACCAATTTCAACGTTAAAAACTAACGGAACCAACTCGTTTGTAATTTCGCTATTAGCACTTAAAAAACTTCCTTGTAAGGTTGCATCATAAAAAGCATATCTTAAAGTTGGTTTTATAAAAAGGAAAGATTCTATCTCTCTAAAGTAAGAAGTGTTTTTATTGTTAATATTTGTTTTAAATGCAATAGAATTCATCATAGATTGTAGCGGTTTAAAACCAATTCTAGCTAAAAAACCAGAAGAAATATTAGTGTAAACAGTACCTATTTTTGCATTGTTAATCCAAGAAATATCAAAATGATTTGTTTTGTCTTTTCCTAAAAAAGTATTGTATTCCGCATTAAAGTTTAAAGCAAGTGCATTTTTTATTTGATGCTTCCAACCTACAGCTTTTGTAAAACCGTACAAATTATGAATGAAGTCTTGTAGTTCTTTCGAAAAAGCATTAGAACCAATTACACCTAATTGCAAGGTTGTTTTAAAAGATTGCTTGTTTTTATAAACTCTATTTATACTGTAACTACCGTATAAATAACCAGCAAAAGGCCTATCATGATTATTTATGTTAAGTGTAACAGCCTTATTAGGTGTGTACATTTCGTGCCCAATTTCCCATTCTAAAATTCTCTTTTCTAAATTTTCATTCTTTTCTTTAGATAGATATTTATAAGAAAAAAACATTCCGTTAGTATAATATCTGTCGTCATAAGTAGAAGTATACAAGTCGTTATCTGTAATAAAGCTAATTTCTCTTGAAAATTTTTCCTGTGAAAAAAGACTTATTGTAAAAAATATAAATAAAATTAATATGTTTTTTTTCATAGAAAACAAATATAAAATAACTTACTTAAAATCATGTTTTTTTAACTTTATTTAGGAAAAAAAGTAATATTTTTAAGTTTCGAAAAAAGACCTATGAGTACAAAGAAAACATTTACTACAGAAGATTTTGAAAACTTAGAAAGTAACAAAGATCTTATCGAACTAATTAAAGGCAAAAGCGATTTATATAATAAAGTTAATAAAACACTTTTATATACTGAAGAGCTACGTTTGCTACAAATAGAATTGGTGAAATTACAACGTTGGATTTCTAAAGAAAACAAACGTGTTGCTGTAATTTTTGAAGGAAGAGATGCAGCAGGAAAAGGTGGGAACATTCGTAGATTTATGGAACATTTAAACCCGCGTTCTAGTAAATTAGTCGCTTTAAATAAACCTACAGAAGTAGAAAAAGGACAATGGTATTTTCAACGTTATATAAAAGAATTACCAAATCCTGGTGAAATTGTTTTTTTTGATAGAAGTTGGTACAACAGAGCAGTGGTAGAACCTGTAATGGATTTTTGTACTCAAAAACAATACAAAGAATTTTTAGTACAAGTGCCAGAGTTTGAACATATGATGTATGAGGATGGTGTAATTATAATTAAATTTTGGCTATCAATCTCTAAAGAAGAACAATTAAAAAGGTTCGAAGAGCGCAAAGAAAACCCCTTAAAACGTTGGAAATTTAGTCCGGTGGATAAAAAAGGACAAACGCTTTGGGACAAATACACACATTATAAATCTGAAATGTTTTCTAAAACACATACTTCATACAGTCCTTGGATGATGATTAAAACCAACGACAAACAAGTAGCAAGATTAGAAGCAATGAGGCATGTAATATCGCAGTTTAATTACGAAGGTAAAGAAGAGGCAAAAACTACATTAACACCAGATCCTAACGTTGTAATGCGTTATTTTAGGTCTAACACTAATATCGATTAATGTTATGGAAAGAAAATTAACTACACAAGAATTAAATAAATTAACTACAAAAAAAGGACTTCTAGCACTTCTGTCTAAAACGCCATTAAATATAGAAAGAAGTTTAAGATATGTCGATTATCAAAGAAAATTAAAAAAATTACAAGTAGAACTTATTCGTTTACAAACTTGGGCAATTAATAATAACGAACGTATAATAATTGTTTTTCAAGGAAGAGATGCAGCAGGAAAAGGTGGTGCAATTAGAAGGTTAACAGAGCGTATAAATCCTCGTCATATGAGAATTGTAGCTTTACCAAAACCAACAGAAGATGAGCAAACTCAATGGTATTTTCAAAGATATGTAGAGCAGTTTCCTAAAGCTGGTGAAATTGTTTTTTTTGATAGGAGTTGGTATAATAGAGCAGTTGTAGAACCTGTTAATGGTTTTTGTACACCAGAAGAATATGATATTTTTATGAACCAAGTAAATGGTTTCGAACAAATGATATTAGAGTCTGGTATTCATTTAGTTAAGATTTATATGTCTATTTCGAAGAAAGAACAAGCCAAACGTTTTGCAGATATAAAAAGTAACCCACTTAAACAGTGGAAAATGACTAAGTTAGATGAGAAAGCACAAATTTTGTGGGATCAATATACAATCTACAAAAATGCAATGTTTAAGAGAACAAACACAAAAATTTCTCCTTGGAAGGTAATACGAGCAAATAGAAAAACGGAAGCTAGAGTAAATGTAATTAATCACGTTTTAAATAGCATTCCTTATGATAAGGATTTAGAAATTTAATCTATTAAATTTTTAATTTTAGAAAAAATATAAAAAATTTCTGCAGCAATTTGTTCATTTGTTTTCAAATAGATTGCTGCTTGTTCTTTTGTTCCGTCCGATGCTTTCGGGTCTGTAAAAGGCAAATGAAA
The DNA here is from genome assembly GCF_033875165.1 of Polaribacter sp. PL03. Classification (NCBI taxonomy): domain Bacteria; kingdom Pseudomonadati; phylum Bacteroidota; class Flavobacteriia; order Flavobacteriales; family Flavobacteriaceae; genus Polaribacter; species Polaribacter sp. PL03. The sequence continues at coordinate 152,315 of NZ_JAWZSV010000004.1, forward strand.
CCTTTCGATTGCGGTTGGTATAAAAGGACAATTTTTAGCTGCATTATTACAAGTTGTTATAGCAATAAATGGCTCTTTGTTAATTTTATTATCAAACCTTTTAGAAAAGCCTAAAATAGATTTTCTACTTCCTTTAAAAGAAATTAAATACTTTGGGTTTTGGTGAGAAAAATCTTCAACGTTAAAATCGAAACCAACATATTGTAATGTTTTAACGGTATTTCTATAAAAAGCCGTTATTTCTGTACCACCTGAAAAACAATTTATATTTAAGTCGAAATAAGCTGCAGCAAAAAATGCCCAAACTTGCCCTAATTGACTTCTTCTAGAGTTATGTGTGCAAATAAAATTTAAGTTTACTTCATTGTTTTTAATGTGTTCTTTAGCTATTTTTTCAGCAATTTTAAAGAGTATTTTCTGTCTATCTTCTTCTAAGTGTATTTTTTTTGAAGCTTGTTTAAAGAAGTTTTCTGTAGAAATGATAGAAGTTTTAGACATATGCTTATTTTTGTAGTAAAGTTAGAAGCTTATATTTAAAATTGAATTAAGATAATGTTAAGAAAGAGTTTTAAAATTGGTAATAAGGTAGCTGTTTTAGATGATGTTTTAAAAGGAGAAGTTACGGCTATTGCTAAAGATTTAATTTCGATTAAAACTACAGACGGAATGATTTTTAATTTCAACGAAAATGAATTAGTTGTTATTGAAACAGAACAGCACGAGCTAACAAAATTTTCTGACATTAATAATGGTTTCTTAAAGGAAAAAATTAGCGAATCTAAAACGAAGAAAAATCTCTTTAAAAAACAAAATAAAGAAGTTATAATGGAGGTAGATTTGCATATTAATAAGCTTACTAAATCTGTTAAAGGTTTAGATAATTATGATATGTTAAACCTTCAATTAGATACAGCAAAAAGAAAAGTAGAATTCGCTATTCAGAAAAGAATTTCTAAAATTGTCTTTATTCATGGAGTAGGAGAAGGAGTTTTAAAATCTGAATTACAATCTCTTTTAAATAAATACCCTGTTAAACATTATGATGCTTCTTATAAACAATATGGTTTAGGAGCAACAGAGGTTTATATTTTTCAAAATACAGTCTCGTAAAATAAAATTATTTTCATCTTATGAATGCTATTTATTTAGACAACGCAGCAACTACAAAAATGGACAATGAAGTGATAGAAGTTATGCAAACTTCTATGATTGAAAATTTCGGAAATCCATCATCAACGCATCAATTTGGTAGAAAAGCAAAATCGAGTATTGAAACTGCAAGAAAAAATATTGCAAAACATTTTAATGTTTCTGCACCAGAAATTGTTTTTACTTCAAGTGGTACAGAAGCAGATAATTTAATTTTGAAAAATGCCGTTTTAAATTTAGGTGTTACTCGAATTATAACTTCTAAAATAGAACACCATGCTGTTTTACATACTTCAGAATTTTTACAGAAAAATAACAATATTACTATAGAATATGTAAATGTTAATACATTAGGTACTATAGATCTGCTTCATTTAGAATCTTTATTAAAATCATCTAAAGAAAAAACTTTAGTAAGTTTAATGATGATTAATAATGAAATTGGCACTATTCTGCCAATAGTTAAAGTAGCAGATTTATGTAAGTTATATAATTCTTTATTTCATTCTGATACTGTACAAGCAATTGGGCATTACGCAATAGATTTACAAAAAGTAAATGTAGATTTTATGGTAGCTAGTGCGCATAAATTTCATGGTCCTAAAGGAGTTGGTTTTGCTTTTTTTAGAAAAGGATTTGGTATTTTACCAATGATTCATGGTGGAGATCAAGAAAGAGGAGCAAGGTCTAGTACAGAAAATGTACATGGAATTTTAGGAATGAATGCGGCATTAAATATTGCTTATAATTCTCTTTTAGAAGATGAAAAATATATAGAAAGTTTAAAAGTTTATTTTATTTCTGAATTAAAAAAAATATCAAAAGAGATACAATTTAATGGTGTTTCAGAAGATATAGAGAGAAGTAGCTATACTATTTTAAGCGTACGTTTCCCAGTAAAAAACGACATGCTACTATTTACTTTAGATATGGCAGGAATAGCTGTTTCTGGTGGAAGTGCCTGCCAAAGCGGAAGTAATATAGGTTCTCATGTGTTATCGGAAATTTTATTTAATGGAGAAGAAGATAAAACTTCTGTTCGTTTTTCATTTTCTAAGTTTACAAAGAAAGAAGATATAGCGGTTACAATTTTAAAATTAAAGGAATTATTATAAAAAAAAAAGGAGAATCTTAAAGATTCTCCTTTTCGTAAAAAAATACTAATTAATTAGTATTTTCTTGGAAACATCACCTCTATTTGTTTTTATTTTAATTAAATAAACCGCAGTTGAAAGATTGTTAACTTTCAATTTTTTATCATTTAATTTATCTGAAATAAATTCCCATGTTTTAATTTCTTGACCTAATATTGAATATAATCTCACACTTTCAATTTCTAGATTATCTTTTAAATTAACATTTATTTCTTTTGAGTTTTTATCATAGTATAATGATACGTTGTTAAGAATAATATTGTCTTCTGTACTTAAAACTACACTTTCTTTAAATGTTAAAAAGAATCTATCTTTATACTCTCCTTTTATTAATGCAATTTCTGCTTTTCCTTCTTTAATATTATAGTATTTGTTTTCTAGTTTATCTAAAATGTAAAGTTCTGTATAGTCAAAATTTAATTCATCAATTTCTATACTTATTGTGTCATCTGTAGCTACAATTATTTCTAAAGGAACTTCTAAGTCTTCGGTAATAGTTTGTACACCTGTAATAGCATATTTCTCATCGTTTTCAGAAAATTTCCAATAAAAATCTGTGCTAGATAAATCAAAAGTATAGCTATCGTAACCACTATCGTATTTAAAAGAATTATTTACTTTAAAAGAAATTCCTATCTGTCTATGTAACTTTATACCTTCATTACCTGTGTAGTTCATACCAAGTTTTAATATTGGTAAAACTTTTCTAGCGTCAGCTTTTTTCTTATGCTTAATGTTAGATTTAAAGAATGTAGATTTTGCACCTTCAGCAATGTTTTCTCTTTGGCTGTTGTTAAATGTAATTGGTCCTCCATCTGCATCTCCACTAATAAAGAATCCTTGTCCTACAGCAATATAGTCTAAGGGTGCTGTGTATGTAGGTGCTGCGGCTGAACCAGCACTTGGTTCACACGATACTTGTCCGTCATCATCTTTAAGATTAATACTAGATATGTATAAATTTAATAAATTTAAAGATTCGATAGTAAAATTACTATTAACCTCTATACATTTTGTAAACACATATGTTGTGTACACGCCAGATGCTGGTAAAGTATATTGACCTATTGTAATATCATTAACCTTTAAATTAACGATAGCTGGCGTTATAGATTTGTAACTTATTGTTAATGCTTCTACTGCTCTTGGAGCTCTAGAGAATTCTACATATTCACCAATTGCATTTAATAAAACAACATCATTACCTCCATCATTTGTGTTTGTTCCTGTAGTTGTGCCGTTTATTGCCTCCATATTAATATCAAAAGCACCAGATAATGAAGGAGAATTTGCTGCAACGCCCATAGAAATATTCCTTGTAGCATAACCACCTATATAACCATTAAATGAATGACCAGCTTCTGCACTTGAAGTATCTTCTTCACCTGCGTGTTGCCAAAAGTATAAAGTACTTGTTGTAGAATCTTTGTTGTCTTCTATAAACTTTTTAGCACTTATTGCAGACGGAAATGGATTTCCTACTAAATAAGATTGATCTCCACCAACCGCAGTATTTAAATTACCATCATTAGGTGTACCTACAAATGTATAGTTTTGAGATCTTCCTGGTCCTTTTAATGTAAAACCATCTGTAGCAGGAATAGTACCTGTACTTTTCTTTTGTTCCCAATTAGAACGCTGTCCGTTTCCGCTTGCATATGTATAAATCCAATAGTCAGAAATTTTAATAGGGCTAGAAGTAGCACCATCATAACCACTAACAAAATCAATATTTAGAGGTGTAGAAGTTGCTGATGTAACTGTAGTACCGTCTTTTAATACATTCTGTAGCGTGTAACCACTAGCGCCACCAACAGGAGAACTCATATAGTTATATCTATATGTACTAGGTGTTGGAGAATTCTGATCTATATATAATTTACCTAATCCAGAAATTTTAGAAGCTGTTGTATGTGTTTGTATTAATTGAGAACCATTGGCTAATCTAATTTCACTAGTTGCACTTCCAAACGTTATTTCTTCAGAAACTACTAGTAAGTTATTTGTAATTGTTAATTTATTCCCAGAGTTTATAGTAAGTTCTTTTGCTTTTAATATTGATGAGCTAACAAAATCTTGATCAATAATAACTCTTCTACTTCTATCTGGATAACCATTAGACCATGCAGAACCTATTCTTACTGTAGGGCTTGTTCTATGTACACCTAATTTTAAGTTAGATTCTGGGTCTGTAGTATTTATTTCAGATATTAATGGTGCATGAGGATGTCTTTCTGGTCCACCCAAATCTACATCTCTATAAGGGTCTAAACCTTCATTTACAAATACAATCCATTCATCTGAATTAAAATCTTTGTTAGTTGTTAGGATAGCGTCATTTCTAACGTAAATTTTATCATTTTCTAGATTTATTGCGCTTTCATACCTGTTTTTCCAGTCATTTATTCCTGTTATAACACTTTTTGGATGCGAAAGGACTAAAATATCATTTGCACCTAGTATTGTAGTAATTCCATCATTTGATGTTCCTGTAAATGCAGAAGCACTATTGGTAATTAATAATGATTCTCCTGGAGCTAATGCTACCGGAATTGTAAATAAATTATTTGGAGTTATAGAGGTTTGAGGACCTGCTTTATTTTCAAATAATGATAATTCTATAGTATTGGCCAAAATACTATTTGTAGGGTGAATATTTGTTATTTCTATAACTCTGCTTGTACCTGCTAAATAGAATTGTGTAATCATTGGTGTACCAGAAGCGTGTGTATCTCTGTAGTCTACATCTCCAATAGTTAAAGCATCGTTATCTAAATCTGGTAAATCTGTATTAGGATTATTAATACTAGCATTTACATCATCATAATCATCTGCAAGATATAGCGTATTGTCTAATCCGTTTATTCCAACTGTTCCGTTTGTTTTACCATCACCATCTGTGTCTATACTAGCATAACCAGCTTCCACAAGATCAAATAAAGTATCATTATCAGAATCTAAATCTGTAAAATCGGCAGTATCAATACCATCTGTGTTTACAGGTTGTAAACCTGTTCCATAGGCAGTATCTAATCCGTTTAAAGTATAAATATAATTAGGAGCTATATAATCTATAGTTGTTTGTGCTTCTATATTATCTGGTATTCCATCATTATCCGAATCTAAATCTTTTTCGTTAGGTATACCATCTCCATCAAAATCTAAACTATCTGATAAACAAGAAATATCTTCTGTACTGTATACAAAATTATCCATACCATGTAAATCAACAAAAGTCCCAGAAACAGTACCATTTAATACTTTATGAACAATTGAAACTTCGTTAACTTTTGTAGAAGAAACAAAACCAATGGTAGATTCTGTATTTTGTCCCACAACCATTGTACCTCTACTAATATCATTACCATCAAAAATATTTACTGTTGCAATAGCATTATCACCAATAAAACCACTTTCAAAGTATGCTATAAGTTTAGAATCTGCATAAACTTCATACCTAACTAGTAAATCTGCTGGGTTTTGGGTGGTGTCTAAGATATCTACTAAATCGAAACTAAAAGCATGTACAGCTGTGTTAAAATCGATATCTATTGAGTAAACTTCACCTACAGTTAATTTAATTGAAGGTTTAATATATAAAGCGTCACCCGATGTTCCAGATCTAAATTCTCCTCCGGTTGTCTCTCTAAATTCATTTCTACGACCAGCTGTATTAGCATTTGTAGTATATGATAAAGATCCATTAGCAAATGTACCAGCACTAGAAGCTGCATTATCTTGACCACCAACAACAGAAAAACTAAAATCATCAGTTCCATTTAATACTGTTAAGTTTAAACCTTTAGCATATGCACCTTTTTCGAAACCAGATTCCTTATATCCGTTACCATTATTTGTATTACCACCAATAACGTAAATATCATAACCTGCATCTGAATATTTAATTCTATCTATTTCTGGTTCTGCAGCTCCTGGTATAATACAACTTTCATCTTCATTTAATATTCCATCGTTATCAATATCAACATCAACGTCATCAGGATAAGAATCGCCATCTGTATCTTTAGAGCTAATAGAAAAAATAGCGGGTATAAATGTAATATCATATTTAGGGTTGTTTACGTTTAATAAACTTCCTTGGTTTATATTATAATTATTTACAGCTTCACCTGCATCTCTTGTTAATCCTCCAACTAAAGTGTCTCCACTATCTAAACTTCCTGAAGTAATTATGTAGGTTAAAGTAGGGTCTGCATCCCCAAACTCTTTAGACTTAGCATCTGCAGTGATTGTAATTGGTATTCTTGTAGGAGCAACACTAGAAGTTCCTTCTACTTTTACGTTATCTATTGCCCACCAAAATCCCCATGCACCAATATATGTAAAACGAACTCTTGCATTTGTAGCCCCATTTGTTGCTGCTAAAATATTATAGGTTCTAACTGCTGAAGTAGGGTAATCTGTATTAGCAGTGTAGGTATCTATTGTTGTCCAAGTAGAACCATTAAATACTTCTATTCTAGCACTTTCACCAGTGGCATAAAACCTAAATTGGTTACTGAAACTAAGATCTAGACTTGTAAAAGTACTAGTGTCGAAAGTAGGAGAAGTAAGTGTTGCGTTTTGGGAAGCTCCATTTCCATAACCATCACTATTTAATATAGCATAGTTTCCACTAAATCCACCATCTACCGTTACTGGTTGCGTTGTATCTGAGAAGTTCCATATTTGTCCTGAAGTTCCAGAATTTAGTATGTTATTCCAACCAGAAGGAGGTGTAGTACCAGATCCTGTTGAAAAATCTTCATTTAAAATTACTGTTTGCGAGAAGCTATTTAAAGTTATAAATAGCAGTATAAATGGCATAAGCCATTTACTTTTAGATTTAGGGATCATAAAGTATTGTTTTAGGGGAAGTAAAGGATTTTAGAGTTCTTTACCGTATAGCTAAGATATACTTTTTTTCGTAAATATACGTTTCAAGCAAAAAAAAACCGAAACTTTTATGTTTCGGCTTTTAATATTTTTAAAGAAAATTACTTTTTCTTTTGTTGTGCTTGTTGTTCTTGCGCTTGTTTCATTGCAGAATCTATTCTTTCTCTAAATTTGCTTTTTTTCTTCTCAGGACGCTTTTTATTTTCTTCTATTTTAGCATGAATTTTATCTTCATCGATTACAAAATTCTTAATTACCAACATAATAGCAATCGTTAATAAGTTAGAAATAAAGTAATATAAACTTAAACTACTTGCGTAGTTATTAAAGAAAAACAGCATCATAATAGGAGAGAAGTATATCATATACTTCATCATCTTACTCATGTCTGGCATACCTTCTTGCGTTGGTGCTTGCATGTTTGCTTGCTGACTCTGGTTCATTTTCATGTAAAAGAAAATAGCAACAGACGCTAAAATTGGAAATAAACTTACGTGATCTCCATAAAAAGGAATTTTAAAAGGAAGTTTAAAAATTGTATCATAAGAAGATAAATCATTTGCCCATAAAAAACTTTCTTGTCTTAAAGATAAATTTGTTGGAAAAAACTTAAATAAAGCAAAAAATACTGGCATCTGTAATAATGCAGGTATACAACCAGACATCATACTAACACCTGCTTTTCTTTGAATAGCCATGGTTTCTTGCTGGCGTTTCATAGCATTTTCTTTACCAGGATATTTTTCATTTAATGCAGTTAATTCTGGTCTAATTACCTTCATTTTTGCACTAGATAGGTAAGATTTATAAACCAAAGGAGACATAATTAATCTTACAACAATTGTCATTAAAATAATTATTAATCCGTAGTTAGATAAAAATCCTTTAAGGAAATTAAATACAGGATAAAATACAGTTCTGTTTAAGAAACCAAAAATTCCCCAACCTAAATCTGCCGTTTGGTCTAAATCTGTTCCTGCAAATTGTTCGCTACTTAATAAATTATAATCACTTGGGCCGTAAAACCATTTCATGTTATAATTTAATTCTCCATTAGATAATTCTAAAGGAGTTTTTAGTTGATATTTTTTAGTGTAAACAGTATCTATTTCTTCGTTTAAAACTAAGTCTGTAGAAGTTATTGTTGCGTTGTTAAACGGTTTTTCACTTAATAAATTAGAAGTAAAAAAGTGTTGTTTATAAGCAACCCAATCTAATTGGTTTACAATTTCAGACTCATTAGGACTTAAATCGTCAACTTCACTTTCAGATTTAAAATAAAGTTTAGAATACATTGTATTCTCTGTTTTTAAACTTTTCTCGTGTCTGTATCCGTTTAAAGACCAGTCTAAGTTAATAGGGTTAGAAGAGTTTAATACGTTACTAAGACCTTGAGAACGAATAGAAAAATTTACCAAATATTTTTTAGGCATCATTTCATATCTGTACTCTAAAAACTGATTTTCAGAAACCTTTAACCTCATAGAAACAATTTGGTTGTCTCCGTTTGTAGTAATTGTTGGTTCAAAAAATAAATCTTTAGTATTTAAAATTCTATTGTCTGTTGTACCAAAATTAATGTTAAAAGATGCATTATTATCTTTTATCATATATAAAGGAAGAGAGTCGTAGGTTTTAAAGTTTTTAATTAAAGCTTCCTTAATTTGTCCACCTTTATTATCAATTGTTAATTTTACAACTTCATTTTCTAGAATTGAAACTCCTTGAGAAGCACTAATAGCACTTTGGGCAAAGGCACCTAATTTATTCTTAAGGGCAATTTGTTTTATAGAATCATTTTCAAATGCAGTTTCATTAACAACAGCTGTATTAGCATTGTTTGTTGTTTTTGAAGCATCTACTATTTCTGTATTAGTAGTTTTAGTTTCATCTATTTCTGGTTCTTGTGTGCTCATCCACCAGAAAATGATTCCTCCTAATAAGATCAATCCAATAAAAGAATTTAAGTCGAATTTTTTTTGTTCCATTATGTTTTTTTAAATGTCAATTTGTCATTTTTCTACTTCTTGTAAAAAGCAAAAGGCGACAAATGTAGCAAAACTGTATGTATTTTAGTTTATTTTACTACTGTTATTGTTACTATGTTTAGTAGTTCAAATAGTGTTCCTAATTTAAAAATGTCACATTGAGTGCTTTCGATATTTTATTTTGAAAGAATTATTGTTTTTTCAATAAGAAATATCGAGAGCGCTTAACGCAATAAATTTATTTTTTAGACTGTTTTAAAGAAGCTTTAATAAAATCTACAAATAAAGGATGTGGTTTTAACACCGTACTTTTATATTCTGGATGATATTGCACACCAACAAACCAAGGATGAGAAGGTATTTCTACCACTTCTACTAAACCAGTTTTAGGATTCATACCTGTAGCCTTCATTCCTGCAGCTTCAATTTGTGCTAAATAATCGTTATTAAATTCGAAACGGTGTCTATGGCGTTCGCTAATTAATTTAGATTTATAGGCTTTAAATATTTTAGAATCTTCTTTCAATTCACAATCCCAAGCACCCAAACGCATGGTTCCACCTTTTTCTGTAACATCTTTTTGGCTTTCCATTAAGTTAATAACAGGGTATTTGGTGCTTTTGTTCATTTCTGTAGAACTCGCATTTTCTAAACCTAATACGTTTCTAGAATACTCTATAACTGCCATTTGCATTCCTAAACATATTCCGAAGAAAGGAATATTGTTTTCTCTTGCATATCTTACAGCTCTAATTTTTCCTTCAATACCTCTATCTCCAAAACCAGGGGCAACTAAAATACCATTAACACCTTCTAATTTTTTTCCTGCATTTTTTGGAGTTAAGCCTTCTGAATGTACCCAACGTACTTTTACTTTAGTCTCATTAGAAGAACCTGCATGAATAAAAGCTTCTGTAATAGACTTGTAAGAATCGTGTAATTCTACATATTTACCAATTAAAGCAATTTCTACTTCGTGTTTTGGGTTTTTATGTTTCTGTAAGAACTGATTCCACACTTTTAATTCTGGTTCACCTTTAGAAGAAAGTTTTAATTTATTTAAAACAACAGTATCTAAACCTTGTTCTAACATTAAATTTGGTACATCATAAATGGTTTCTGCATCTATAGACTGTATAACATCTTCTTTCTTAACGTTGCAGAATAAAGCAAGTTTACGTTTAATGTCGTCAGAAATTTCATGTTCTGTTCTACATACTAATATATCTGGGCTTACACCACTTTGCATTAGCATCTTTACAGAATGCTGTGTAGGCTTTGTTTTTAACTCACCAGCAGCAGCTAAATAAGGTACTAATGTTAAATGTATAACAATTGCATTTTCAGAACCTTTTTCCCATAATAATTGTCTAACAGACTCTACATAAGGTAAAGATTCGATATCACCAACGGTTCCACCAATCTCTGTAATTACAATGTCATAATCGCCCGTTTCACCTAAAAGCTGAATTCTGCGTTTTATTTCATCTGTAATATGAGGAATAACTTGTACCGTTTTTCCTAGAAACTCTCCTTTACGCTCTTTGTTTATTACAGATTGATAAATTCTACCTGTAGTTACATTATTTGCTTGAGAAGTTGGAATATTTAAATAACGCTCGTAATGACCAAGATCTAAATCGGTTTCTGCACCATCATCAGTTACATAACATTCGCCATGTTCATAAGGGTTTAGTGTACCTGGATCTATATTAATGTACGGGTCTAATTTTTGAATGGTTACAGAAAAGCCTCTTTCTTGCAATAGTTTGGCTAAAGATGCTGCAATTATTCCTTTTCCAAGGGATGAAGTTACGCCTCCTGTGACAAAAACGTATTTAGTATTACTCATGGTGTTCTTAGGTTTGCGCAAAAGTACTAACTCTAAAAATTCTGTCAAATAAAAAAGGAGAAAACATTTATAAAAAATGTAAATTTGTGAGGGGTGAAAATATTTTTCATTTTTTTTTCAAATTGTGTTTGCCAAAAATAAAAACAGTTGTATATTTGCCCACGCTTAAAAAGAAGTAAAATTCTAGAAGCAATCGTAAAGTAATCAAGAAGATATTTAAAAATACATACAATGCCGAAAAGAACTTACCAGCCATCGAAAAGAAAGAGAAGAAACAAACACGGTTTCAGAGAAAGAATGGCTTCAGCTAATGGAAGAAAAGTTTTAGCTAGAAGAAGAGCTAAAGGAAGAAAGAAAATTTCTGTGTCTTCAGAATTTAGACCAAAAAGATAATATAATGATTAACGTTTGTTAATGATTTCAAGGTGTTACTATTTTTTAGTAACACCTTTTTTTATACCCAAGCATTAACTATTTTTGTATAACTAAACAACACAACAACTTACAATGCCAAAAAGAAAAGACCTCAAATCTGTATTAATTATTGGATCTGGACCAATTGTTATTGGACAAGCATGTGAATTCGATTACTCTGGTTCACAATCTTTACGTTCTTTAAGAGAAGATGGAATAGAAACTATTTTAATTAATTCTAATCCTGCAACAATTATGACTGACCCTTCTATGGCAGATCATATCTATTTGTTGCCTCTTAATACAAAATCTATTATTCAAATTTTAAAAGAACATCCGCAAATTGATGCTGTTTTACCAACAATGGGTGGGCAAACTGCATTAAATCTTTGTATTGAAGCAGATGCAAAAGGAATTTGGGAAGATTTTAATGTGAAATTAATAGGTGTAGATATAGATGCTATTAATGTTACAGAAGATAGAGAACAGTTTAGAGAATTAATGATTAAGATTGGTGTGCCAATGGCACCTCAAGCAACAGCTACATCATTTTTAAAAGGGAAAGAAATTGCACAAGAATTTGGTTTTCCTTTAGTAATTCGTTCTTCTTATACTTTAGGTGGGGCAGGAGCTTCTATTGTTTACAAAGCAGAAGATTTCGATAACCTGTTAAGTTTTGGTTTAGAAGCATCACCAATACATGAGGTGATGATTGATAAAGCGATGATGGGGTGGAAAGAATACGAATTAGAGTTATTAAGAGATAAAAATGACAATGTTGTAATTATATGTTCTATCGAAAATATGGATCCTATGGGAATTCATACAGGAGATTCTATTACAGTTGCACCAGCAATGACACTTTCTGACAAAACATATCAGAAAATGCGTGACATGGCAATTCATATGATGCGTTCTATTGGAGATTTTGAAGGAGGATGTAACGTACAGTTTGCAGTTTCACCAGACGAAAAAGAAGATATTATTGCAATTGAAATTAACCCACGTGTTTCTCGTTCTTCTGCATTAGCTTCTAAAGCAACAGGTTATCCTATTGCAAAAGTTGCTACAAAATTAGCAATTGGTTATACATTAGATGAATTAGAAAACGGAATTACAAAATCTACATCTGCTTTATTTGAGCCAACTTTAGATTATGTAATTGTAAAAATACCACGTTGGAATTTTGATAAATTTGAAGGATCTGACAGAACTTTAGGTTTACAAATGAAATCTGTTGGAGAAGTAATGGGAATTGGACGTTCGTTCCAAGAAGCATTGCACAAAGCAACACAGTCTTTAGAAATTAAAAGAAATGGTTTAGGTGCAGATGGAAAAGGCTACACAAATTATGACCAGATTATAGAAAAATTAACCAATGCAAGTTGGGATCGTGTTTTTGCTATTTATGATGCAATCGCTATCGGAATTCCACTAAGTCAGATTCATGATATCACAAGAATAGACATGTGGTATTTAAAGCAATATGAAGAGTTATTTCAACTTCAAAAAGAAATTTCTACATATACTATAGAAACTATTCAAAGAGATTTGTTATTAGAAGCAAAGCAAAAAGGATACGGAGATAGACAAATAGCACACATGCTAGATTGTTTAGAAAGTGAAGTTTATACGAAGAGAGAAGAATTAAAAGTACAACGTGTTTTTAAATTAGTAGATACTTGTGCTGCAGAATTTAAGGCAAAAACGCCTTATTATTATTCAACTTTCGAAAACGAAATTGAAACTGCAGATGGCGAAATTATAATAGCTAATGAAAGTGTCGTTTCAGATAAAAAGAAAATAATTGTTTTAGGTTCTGGACCAAATAGAATTGGTCAAGGAATTGAGTTCGATTACTGTTGTGTACATGGTGTTTTAGCAGCTGCAGAATGTGGTTATGAAACGATTATGATTAACTGTAACCCAGAAACGGTTTCTACAGATTTTGATACCGCAGACAAATTATACTTCGAGCCTGTTTTTTGGGAACATATTTATGACATTATCCGTCATGAAAAACCAGAAGGAGTTATTGTACAATTAGGTGGGCAAACTGCTTTAAAGTTAGCTGAAAAGTTAACAAAATACGGAATTAAAATTATTGGAACTTCTTTTGAAGCTTTAGATATAGCAGAAGATAGAGGAAGATTTTCTGCAATGTTAAAAGAAAATAAAATTCCTTTTCCAGAATATGGTATTGCAGAAACTGCAGACGAAGCTTTGGTTTTAGCAGATGAATTAGATTTTCCTATTTTAGTAAGACCTTCTTACGTTTTAGGGGGACAAGGAATGAAAATTGTAATCAATAAAGAAGAATTGGTAAAACATGTAGTTGATTTATTAGGTAGAATGCCTGGTAATAAATTATTGTTAGATCATTATTTAGATGGCGCAATAGAAGCAGAAGCAGATGCAATTTGCGATGCAGATGGTAATGTGTATATTATTGGTATTATGGAGCATATAGAACCTTGTGGAATTCACTCTGGAGATTCTAACGCAACTTTACCAGCCTTTAATATTGGTGAATTTGTAATGCAACAAATTAAAGATCATACACGTACAATTGCAACAGAATTAAAAACTGTTGGATTGATAAATATTCAGTTTGCAATTAAAGATGATATTGTTTATATTATTGAAGCAAACCCTAGAGCATCTAGAACGGTACCTTTTATAGCAAAAGCCTACAAAGAACCATATGTAAATTATGCAACAAAAGTAATGTTAGGTCATAATAAAGTAACAGATTTTAATTTTAATCCTCAATTAGAAGGTTATGCAATTAAACAACCTGTTTTCTCATTTAATAAATTTCCTAATGTTGATAAGAAGTTAGGACCAGAAATGAAATCTACAGGAGAAAGTATTTTATTTATTGATAGTTTAAAAGATGATCAATTTTATGATTTATACGCTCGTAGAAAAATGTACTTAAGTAAATAAAAAGTAATATTTTATATCATAAAAAAAGCATCCAATTTTGGGTGCTTTTTTTTATGATAATCTATATTTAAAAATAGAATAGGAAGCATTTTTAATTCTTTCTATTCGTAGGTTAAAAGTATCTCTGTAACTTTTTCTAAATCAGAAGCTACAATTTCAGTTTTAGGAGCTAAAGGGAAAATTTGTTGTCCAGGTCTACTTATAAAAGCAGCTCTCCAACCTGCCCAAAGTGCACCTGCAACATCCCAACCATGAGCCGCAACTAACATGCATTCTTCTAATTTTACGTCCATTTTATTAGCTCCCCAAATATAAGTATCTGTAAAAGGTTTGAATTTTCCAGAATCTTCTACACTTAAGCTTTCATCAAAATAAGCTGTTAAACCAGCGCTTATAAATTGATTCTTTAAACCTTCATTTGAAGAATTTGTAAATGCAACCAACTTGTAACCAGCTTTTTTTAAACTCACTAATGCTTTTTTAACTTCAGGGTGAGCTGGTAAATTTTGCATAGAATTAGTAATAAATTCACGCGCTTTTTCTTCTGAGATTGTAATGTTATTATTGGCAGCAACCATTTGTAAAGCAGCAGCACCAATATGTGTAAATGGTTTATATTGCTTACTTGCAGAAGTAACTAAAGAATAATGTAGCATTGTAGTAAACCATAAAGAAAGTAAGTCTTCTCTATCTCCTAAAACTTTACCAATTTGTTTTTTTACTGGAGATAAATCTAAGAGAGTTTCGTTAACATCGAAGAATAATACTTTTGGTTTTACTTTTCTCATGAGAATACTTTTAATTATAATTTCTTTAAAGCATTTATAATATCTGTTGCTTCAGCTCTTTTTGTATAATCTGCATCTAAGAAAGCAAATTTAATAATTCCATTTTTATCAATAACATAAGTGGCAGCTAAAGGTAATTGGTTACTATCATTTCCATTTTTTTTACTTAAACCAAATCCTGCTTCATATATTTCTGCAACTTTATCTGTTAATTTAAAAACAACACCATATTCTTTTCCAATAGTGTTACCAATATCACTAAGAACGTTAAATTCTAAATTATTTTTTTCTGAAGTACTTAAAGAGTTATCTGGTAATTCTGGCGTTAAAGCGATAAGTGTTGCTCCTTGATCTTTAAATTGAGGTAACTTTTGCTGTAAATAATGTAACGTTATATTACAATAAGGACACCAACCACCTCTGTACCATGTTAAAACTACAGGTCCGTTTTTTAGTTCGTTATATAAAGAAATAGAAGTGTTCGAAGCATTTTTTAACGTAAAGTCTGGTGCTTTATCTCCTATGTTAAAAGCACTTTCTAGTATTCCAGAATTTGCTACACTAGTAATTCCATCAGCATAAATTTCACTTTTTTCTTTAGTAAACTTTGCAGGACCTTCTTTTCTTTTTACCTCTAATAATGTATCTAATTCTCCTTTACTTTTATTTATTGCCATTTTTTTATTCTTTGTGTAGTATTTATCTTTTTATAAATTTTCTTATTGATGCATATATACTAGTGGTTTGTTCATCAATAATTAAAATATTCTATTTTGTAGATAAAATAACTTACTGTAATAGTAGTTTTTAGTTTATGCTTTATTCAGCAATTAATTCTGAAAGTACTTGTTTAAAAGTATCGATAGGTTGCGCACCAGTAACGGCACTTTTTCTATTAAAAACAATAGTTGGTACAGAATTTACTCCTAAACTTTTCCAATAATTTTGTTTGGTTCTTACCTCATTTCTTGCTTCTTCATTCTTTAGTTTTAATAATGCGTCATCAGCATTTAAACCAACAGATATTAGTGTTTCTTTTAAAATTTCTACTTTAGAAACATCTTTTCTATCACTAAAAAAAGCTTTTGTAAATGCCATTTTTAATTCGGTTTGTTTTCCGAAGTCTTTGGCGTATTCTAGTAAAATGTGTGCATCGAAAGTGTTTACCATTCGCATTTCATTAAAATAATCGAATTTAAAACCTAATTCTGCACCAGCTTCTGTCATCATTTCTTTCGATTGATTTTGTTGCTCTGTTGTTGAACCATATTTTTCTGTAATATGTTCATTTACATTTTGTCCTTCTGGTGGCATATTCGGATTTAACTCAAATGGTTGCCATTCTATTTCTACTTGATCCTGAATACCAAGTTCTGTAATCGCTTTTTCTAAACGTTTGTAACCAATAGTACACCAAGGGCAAACAACGTCTGAAACAATATCTATTTTTAATTTTTCTTTCATTTCTTAAAATGTTATTAATTCACTAATTTGAAGTTCTCCTTTTACATTACTATAGTTTTTTATGTCTGCAGCAAATATTTCTGCATGCGGACCAAATGAAGCTTGAAAAGAAGCTACATCATCAAACAATAAATGTGCAATTGCCACATAAGGAGCAGGCTCACCAGGAACTCTACTTGCAATTCCTAAATCTAATTCTAAACCTTTTAGTGCATTTCCAAGCGCTTTAGAAATCATTGGTAAGTGGCTTTTTTTATAATAATCAACATCAAACTTTACATCTTTAGAGTTTGGGTACATTACAGATACTTTTATCATAACCTTGTTTTTAGTAATAATTATAAATACACCTCTCGTGTTTATACGAAAGGTGCAAAGTATTAAATTATATGCTTTTATTGCTATAATTTATTTTTTCCAAGCAAATGGTTTAAAAGGAGCATCTACAGGAGTATTAGCAATATGATTTGTATAATTACTAATTACTTTCTGAGATAAACCTAAAATAATTTCTAAAACTTGTTGCTCACCATAACCTGCAGCATAAAAAGCATTTAATTCTTCTTGAGAAACATGCCCTCTGTTACGTGTAATTATTAAAGCTAAAGTACGTAAAGCTTCTAATTTAGGGTTTTCTAGTGGAGTTTCATTTCGTAAAGATTCTGTTATTGCATCATCTACTTTCATCATTTTTGCAATACCAGTATGTGCAGGTACACAATAATGACATGCATGTTCTACGTTTATTGCTTGCCATACTACTGTTAATTCTTCTTCATTAAATGATGTTTTTGTAAATAAATCATGCAATGTTTGGTAAGCCTCAAAAGTTTGAGGAGATGCAGCTAAAACACCATGTAAGCCAGGTATCATACCATATGCTTTTTGAGAGTTAGCTAATAATACTTTACTTTCTTCTGGTGCTGTTTCGTTGTTGTGAATTTTTAAAGTTGTCATAATTTTTTGTTTTTATTTTATTTTTTATGTTAATTTTAACTAAACAATCGTTTAGTTATGTTGCAAAAAAAAGGACTTAAATGTTCATAAAAGTCATTTCTATGTAATCTTTAATCTCTTTAGAACTGTTTACTCTAGAAGCAGCAGCTAAACCATGTTTTGCTAATAATAAAAAGTTAGCTTGTTTTATAACTGTAGCTTCGTCTTTAGAGGTGTCTTTTTGTAATTTTTCGATAAATAATTCTTTTAGGTTTCCCATAAAAGAAGCCATCTGTTCCTTTATTAATAAATCTTCACTTTCCGAAAATTCATTATACGTGTTTGTTAATAAACATCCCTTTTGTAAGCTTCCTTTAAAATCGATATCTACAGAATCATAAAAAAATTGTTTAATATCTTCAACACCGTTTGGTGCATTTTTAAATTTGTCTAAAATTTTACTTACTTTTAATTTGTAACATTTTAAACTTTCTATAAATAAACCATGTTTGTTACCAAAACTAGAATATATAGAAAACTTGTTAATACCCATTTCTTTTTCGAGCATTTGCATAGAAGTAGTTTCGTAGCCTTTTCGCCAAAATAGGTTCATTGCTTTTTCAACAACTTCTTCTTCTTTATATTCTTTCTTTCTTGCCATTATTTCTAATTACGATACAAAACTAAACAATCGGTTAGTAATAAAAAAGTATTTGAACTCTTTTTTGTTTTTTTTAACGTTTTACTGTTATAACGAAAAAGTATAATTATGCCGTTTAAGGTCTTGTTTATTGTACTTATGGTAGTTTGTTTCTGATTTATTTTAGGGGAAATAGAAAATAAAAAGATACATATTAAGTGAGTCTTTTAAAGTTTATTTAAAGAATTCTTTAGATTTCTCCCAATATACATCCATTTCTGTTAGAGACATTTCAGATATATCTTTACCTTCTTTTTTTGCTTCTTCTTCTAAATATTGAAATCTATTTATAAATTTCTTATTTGTTTTTTCTAAAGCATTTTCAGGATTTACACCAATAAAACGAGCGTAATTTATCATAGAAAATAATACATCTCCAAATTCTTTTTCTGTATTTTCTTTATGACCTGCTTTAATTTCTTCGTTTAGTTCAGAAAGTTCTTCTTGTACTTTTTCCCAAACTTGTTCTGGTTTTTCCCAATCGAAACCAACGCCAGCAACTTTTTCTTGAATTCTACTTGCTTTTACAACAGCAGGCAAGCTTTTAGGCACACCTTCTAAAACAGATGTGTTACCTTCTTTTAGTTTTAATTGTTCCCAATTACGTTTTACTTCTTCTTCTGTATTAGCAACAACATCTCC
Organism: Polaribacter sp. PL03; assembly: GCF_033875165.1. NCBI lineage: Bacteria > Pseudomonadati > Bacteroidota > Flavobacteriia > Flavobacteriales > Flavobacteriaceae > Polaribacter > Polaribacter sp. PL03. Next base: position 171,247 of record NZ_JAWZSV010000004.1, read on the forward strand.
GTAGATATGTGGGTGTCTGCTAATTAATTTGTCACAAATAGAGTTTGCAACATCACCAATATCAAATGCTTTTTTCTCGCTTCCAATTTTGGCATAAAAAACGATGTGCAAAAGCACATCGCCTAATTCCTTTTTTATCTCTGGTAAATCGTTTTCTAGAATAGCATCTGCAAGTTCGTACGTTTCTTCAATTGTTAAATGACGTAGACTTTCTAAGGTTTGTTTTTTATCCCAAGGACATTTCTCACGAAGATCATCCATGATATCTAACAAACGATTAAAAGCAGTTAACTGTTCTTTTCTAGAATTCATTGTTTTATTTCAATGTATCAATATTTAAAGATAATAGTATAAATACTAAAAATTTAAAGTTGTTTACGAATTACTCTTTTTCAGTTTCTTGAGTAGGAGTTTCAATTTTAGAAAAATCCATTCCAGATTTTACTAACAAATTAAACCACTGTATTACTTTTTTTATATTAGAAGTATATACTCTTTCTGCATCATAATCTGGTAAAACTTCTGCGAAAAAAGCTTCTAATTTTTTACTGTTTTCTTTATGAGATATAGCTTCTTTACCTTCTGTTTTTTCAAACATAGCTTTAAAGACTTTTAATAAAGGAACATCTTCTTCATAAGTATAAATAGCAATATTTTCTAATAAACTTACGTTTTGTGCTGCGTTAATAGCTACTCTTTTATTGTCTGTTAAAGAAGAAACTATAATTGCATTTTTAGATTGAGAAACTACTTGGTGTAAACCTGGTTTACCAGTAACGGCGATAATTTTGTTAAATTCCATATGATATATTTTTGTGTCTTTTAAGACTATTTACCTTTTTTTTGATTTGGAAAACGCATTCTGTAATCTGCGCTAATTTTTCCTTTAGAAATGTTTTCTAATTTCTTTTTTATAATTCTTTTTTTAAGAGATGAAAGCTTGTCTGTAAATAAGATTCCTTCTATATGGTCATATTCATGCTGAAAAACTCTAGCAGCCAAACCATCTAAAGTTTCTGTATGCTTTACAAATTCTTCATCTTGATATTCAATTGTAACTTGAGGTTGACGAAAAACGTCTTCTCTAACATCAGGAATACTTAAACAACCTTCGTTAAAAACCCATTCTTCACCTTCTTCTTCTATGATTTTTGCGTTTATAAAGACTCTATTAAAGTTTTTTAAAGCTTCTCTATCTTTATCAGATAATTCTTCGTCATCTGCAAAAGGTGAAGCATCAATTGTAAACAAACGAATTGCTTTTCCAATCTGTGGAGCTGCTAAACCAACGCCAGAAGCATTGTACATAGTCTCTTTCATGTTGGCAATCAATTTTTCTAGACCAGGATAATCTGCATCTATTTCTACAGCAACTTTTCTTAAAACAGGATCTCCGTAAGCAACAATTGGTAAAATCATTTATTTTTATTTAAAACGATTGCAAAAGTACAATTTAGAATTACGAATTACGAATTTTGAATTGCGAATTTTAAGGCTTCTTTGTTTTTAAATTAAATTTAACCATAGAACACTATATGAAGTTTATATAATTTAATGTTGGCTATATAAATAAGACTGTAAAATGATGGTAGCACTAATTTCATCTACCATTGCCTTATTTCTGCGTTGTTTTTTTTTCATTCCACTATCAATCATCGTTTGAAAAGCCATTTTAGACGTAAAACGTTCGTCTATTCTTTTCATTGGAATTTGAGGAAATAATTTTTCTATTTTTTTTAAAAAAGGTAGAATTAGTGCTTCACTTTCGCTATCAGAATTATCCATTTGTTTAGGTTGCCCCATTAAGAATAATTCAACTTTTTCTTTAGACGTATATTCTTTAAGAAAAGTTAATAACTCTGCTGTGTTTACAGTTGTTAAGCCAGATGCAATTATTTGCAACTCGTCTGTAACTGCAATTCCTGTTCTTTTTTTTCCGAAATCTATTGCTAAAATTCTAGCCATTTACAATTGTTTTTGCAAAAATACGTTTTTTAAACAAAGCAGAAATATCTGTTTAAAAAATGTATCTTCGCTTTCAGTTTTTACGGATAGATTTATATTTGCAGAAATTATACAATTAAAATGAAAGAAATTAGAGATATTATAGAAACAGCTTGGGAAAATCGTGAGTTATTAAAAGAACAAAATACGATTGATACTATTAGAAAAGTTATAGATTTATTAGATAAAGGACAATTAAGAGTTGCAGAACCAACAGCTGATGGTTGGCAAGTAAATGAATGGATTAAAAAAGCTGTAGTTTTATATTTTCCAATTCAGAAAATGGAAACTTTAGAAGCTGGTATTTTCGAATATCATGATAAAATGCCTTTAAAGACGGATTATGCAGGACAAGGAGTTCGTGTAGTTCCAGGAGCATCTGCTCGTAAAGGATCTTATCTTTCTCCTGGTACTATTTTAATGCCAAGTTATGTAAATATTGGTGCGTATGTAGATGAAGGAACAATGGTTGATACTTGGGCAACAGTAGGTTCTTGTGCACAAATTGGTAAAAATGTACACCTTTCTGGTGGAGTAGGTATTGGTGGTGTTTTAGAACCATTACAAGCGGCTCCAGTAATTATAGAAGATGGCGTTTTTGTTGGTTCTAGATGTATTGTTGTAGAAGGTGTTAGAGTAGAAAAAGAGGCGGTTTTAGGAGCAAACGTTGTGTTAACAATGAGTACTAAAATTATAGATGTAACGGGTGATGAACCTGTAGAAATGAAAGGTATAGTTCCTGCAAGATCTGTAGTAATTCCTGGGAGTTATACAAAGAAATTTGCTGCAGGAGAATTCAATGTACCTTGTGCATTAATTATTGGAAAAAGAAAAGAAAGTACCAACAAGAAAACATCTTTAAACGATGCTTTACGTGAGTACGACGTAGCTGTTTAAGGTTTAAAAATGCTATGACAAAAATATCGGCAATTATACCAACACTAAATGAAGAAATTCATATAGCGGAAGCAATAAAATCTGTAAGTTTTGCGGATGAAATTATTGTTATAGATTCTTTTAGTACAGATAAAACAATAGAAATAGCTGAGAAGTTAAATGTAAAAATCATCAAACGAAAGTTTGATGATTTTTCTTCTCAAAAGAACTTCGCAATTGATCAAGCAAAGCATAAATGGATCTATATTTTAGATGCTGACGAAAGAGTAACAGTTAAAGTTGAAAAAGAAATTTTAGAAGCTGTTAGAAATCCCAAAAAAAATATAGGTTTTTATGTGAGGAGAACCTTTTATTTTTGCGGTAAAAAAATAAACTATGGTGGTTGCCAAAGAGATAAAGTTGTTCGTTTATTTTTAAAAGAACATTGTAAATATGCAGGTGTAGTTCATGAAACTATTGTTGCAGACGGTAAATTGGGGTTCTTAAAAAATAAAGTAGACCATTATTCTTATAAAAGTTACGACCATTATATCTCTAAAATGAATCATTATGGAGAGTTAAGAGGAAAACAGTTTTTTAAAGAAGGAAAAAAAGTAAATTTATTTCACATTTTAATTAAACCACCTGCAAGATTTTTTATCCATTATTTTATTAGATTAGGTTTTTTAGATGGTTTTCCTGGTTTTGTTTTTGCAAAAACGCAAGCATACGGAGTTTTAACTAAATATATTAAATTGTGGTTGCTAAATAATGGAGTTAAATAAAAATTAACTCTTTTTATAAAAAATATAATTTCTTAAACATCTTTGAAGCTTATAGGTGAATAAAGCAATGAGCTGCCATAAAGGTCTAAAGATTTCTCTAAGAGCCTTCTTCCAAACAATCATGTTGTTTTGCTGAATCGTACTACCGCCTATTTTTTTATCAATACTAAATACATATTGTTTATTTGTAGAATACAACTTCACTTTATGTTTGTAAACATCTTGCTTCATTACATCGATAGGAGCATAGTAATCACTTAAATTATTAGATAATTTTTTAGCAGCACCTCTACCAATAATTTGTCCAATCATTAAAACGGGAGGCATTAAAAAGGTGTTAAGTAAATCATTTTTTTCTAAGGAATAGAACCCTTTTTTTCCTGAGATATCTATGAAATCATCCATAGTTATTTTTTCTAGTAATAGTTCTAAATCTTTAAAAAAATCATTATTAATTTGAGCATCATCTTCTAAAACAATCGAAAAATCTTCTGGTTGCTTAGAAAGAAAGTCCCAAAGTTTAAAATGTGTTAAGCAAATTCCAATTTCACCATCATTAGGAAAAGGGTAATGTGCTAAAATATTGTGTTTACTTTTTTCTTTTTTAAGAAGATTAGGGTCTAATTCCTTACCATAAACAGCAGATATTCTTGTAATAGGAATGTTCAATTCTTTAAATTGATTTTCCATAAAACTCTTACGATCTGTACTTTTATCTAAATTTATGTAGTATACTTTGTATGACTTCATATTTTTATCCAGTTTAGGCAAGCAATTTCATTTTTTTTATCAACAAACCATTGCTTAGGAGAAATTACTGTTTTGTCTTCATTAGTGTTTAACCACGCTCCCCACCAAGAAAAACTACTATTTGCAGTAATATTATTTTTACATAAACTCATTAAATAAATATCTTCATGAGGTAAACATTTATGGTCTATATAAATAGCGTTTTTAAGAATTAAGTTTTCTTTTGTCCAAGGAATATCATCAGAAAAAACAAAAAAAGCAACATTTTTATACTTCTCTTCAATTATTTTTATTCCCTCTTTATAATAGTCTAAACTACAAGTTCCATGAATAGTGTTAGATTTAGAATTAGAAACATAATCGCCTCTTCTTATATGCACAGAACAACTATTTGCTGCCTGTATAATCTCTTTTTTATATTGCTTCGTAGAATTTGCTGTTTCTCTATTTACTATAAATTGTTGTAATAATGTACTTCTAATTTCTGAAAAATATTTTTCTGTTTGAAAGTATCCTTTTACATATTCACTACCTTTTAATGAAAGTAATTTGTTATTGTAGAGTAAATCTTCTTCTTTTAAGGTTTTAAAAGGATTAATTTTAGAAAATAAGACACTAGATTTTTTTGCACTTTCTAAATTTATATGATATTTATCTAATTGGTAACCACCATGTAATTTGTACTTTTTAAAACCAGTAATATCTAATTTCACATCAAACCCTTTCATTTCTAGCGCCTTTGCATACGCATATTGAAACATTTGATTTCCTAAACCACCAAGTATTCTAACAATAACCATACTTATTTTAACTTCAGAAAGGCGTTATTTTTGTGCCACAAACAAAAGTACAAATGTTATTGCAATTTTCTTTTATGAATTTGATGTTTAAAAGCTTAGAAAATAATAAATTTGCAAACACTTTTTAAGAAATATGAAGCATACAGAAGCCATCTCATTAGAAATTTTTACAATTATTTCAGAAGCATCAAAACAGTTACAGGTAGAAAGCTATGTAATTGGTGGTTTTGTGCGAGACTTTTTTCTAAAAAGAGGTACCGCAAAAGATATTGATGTTGTTGCTATTGGAAGCGGAATTGAGCTGGCTAAGAAAGTATCTAGTTTATTGCCAAACAAACCTAAAGTACAAGTTTTTAAAACGTATGGTACAGCAATGTTGCGTTATAAAGATGTAGAAATTGAATTTGTTGGTGCAAGAAAAGAATCCTACTCAGAAGAAAGTAGAAATCCAGAGGTTACTGAAGGCAGTTTACAAGACGATCAAAATAGAAGAGATTTTACTATAAATGCATTGGCTTTAAGTTTAAATGAAGATAATTTTGGTGAGTTATTAGATCCATTTAATGGAATGGAAGACTTGGCTAATGGAATTATTAGAACGCCTTTAGATCCAGATATTACTTATTCAGACGATCCTTTAAGAATGATGAGAGCAATAAGATTTGCTTCTCAATTAAATTTTACAATTGAAGAATATTCTCTTTCTGCAATTACTAAAAATTCTAAAAGGTTACATATTATAACAAGAGAACGTATTGTTGATGAGTTAAATAAAATAATGTCATCTGTAAAACCATCGATAGGATTTTTATTGTTGGAAGAAACAACGTTATTACCGCAAATTTTACCGGAATTAATTGATTTAAAAGGAGTAGAAGAGGTAGAAGGGCAAAAACATAAAGATAATTTTTACCATACATTAGAGGTTGTAGATAATATTTCTGAACATACACAAGACGTTTGGTTACGTTGGGCAGCATTATTACATGATATTGGTAAAGCACCTACGAAGAAATTTAGCCAGAAAGTAGGTTGGACTTTCCATTCTCATGAGTTTGTAGGCTCTAAAATGGTTTATAAAATATTTAAAAGGTTAAAAATGCCTTTGAACAATAAAATGAAATTTGTTCAAAAGATGGTAATGTTAAGTTCGCGCCCTATTGTTTTAGCAAGTGACGTTACAGATTCTGCTGTTAGACGTTTGGTTTTTGATGCTGGTGATGATATTAATTCTTTAATGACACTTTGTGAAGCAGATATTACAACTAAAAATCCTAGGAAATTTAAAAGATATCATGCCAACTTCGAAGTTGTTAGATCTAAAATTAAAGAAGTAGAAGAAAGAGATCGTGTACGTAATTTTCAACCACCAATTTCTGGTGAAGAAATAATAAAAGCTTTTAATTTACAACCTTGTAGAGAAATAGGGCAAATAAAAGAAGCTATAAAAGAAGCTATTTTAGATGGTAAAATACCTAATGAGCATAAAGCTTGTTACGATTTTATGATTCTTAAAGGAAAGGAATTAGGTTTAACAATTACTGAATAACTGCTTATGAAAATCTTAACAGAACTTAGAACTTCTTTATTAGAATTGCGTCTTTTGTTTTTTAAAAGTACACAAGATTTAGTAATTGTTACAGGTTCTGATAGTTCTCATTTTAAGAGTTTACTACAACTTTTAAAAAGTTTAACTATTCATGAAAGTAACACTAAAGTTATTATTTTTGATTTAGGTATTACGGTAAAAGAAATAGAAATAATCAAAAATGATTTTCCTTCTTTTGAATTAAGAAAATTCGATTACTCTTTATATCCGTCGTACTTTAATATTAAAAAAAATGCTGGTGAATATGCATGGAAACCAGTAATAATTAATAATATTTTAAATGAATTTAAAACATCTGTTTGTTGGTTAGATGGTGGTAATAAGGTTGTTAAACCATTAACTTCTATTAGAAAATTAATAGAGTTTTATGGGTTTTATTCCCCTTTTTCTAAAGGAATTATTTCTGATTGGACACATCCTAAAACCTTAGATTATATAGGTGTTTCTAGTGATGTAGCGTTGCTTAAAAAACGCAGTTTAAATGGTGCATGCGTTTCTGCAAACTATAATAATATAGAGGTTAGAAACGTTATTGAAAAATGGAGTGATTGCGCTAAATCGAAAGATTGTATCGCTCCTGAAGGCAGTAGTAGAGAAAACCATAGACAAGATCAAGCGGTTTTATCTACTTTAGTTTATAAGCATATTCCTGAAATAGGAAATAAAATGATGTATCGAAAATTTGGTTTTAAGACACATCAAGATATTGATTAATTTCAACTTAGACTCTGCATAGTAACTAATTTAAAGTACTCACCTTTTTTAGCAAGTAGTTCTTCGTGTTTACCTTGCTCTACAATTTTCCCTTTTTTCATTACAACAATCTTATCTGCTTTTTGAATGGTAGATAATCTGTGCGCAATTACTAAAGAAGTTCTGTTTTGCATCATCTTTTCTAATGCAACTTGCACCAATTGTTCAGATTCTGTATCTAAAGCAGATGTTGCTTCATCTAAAATCATAATTGGTGGATTCTTTAAAACTGCTCTCGCAATAGACAAACGTTGTTTTTGTCCACCAGAAAGTGTGTTTCCACTGTCACCAATATTTGTATTGTATTTTTCTGGTAAATTCTGAATAAATTCATCTGCATTTGCAATTTTAGCCGCTTCTAATATTGCTGCATCCGTTGCATTTTGTGCGCCTAATTTAATGTTGTTTGCAATCGTATCATTAAATAGAATAGAATCTTGAGAAACAATTCCCATTAAATCTCTTAAAGACTTTTTAGTAACCTCTTTTATGTTGTTGCCATCAATAAAGACATCACCTTTATTAACGTCATAGAAACGAGTAATAAGGTTTGCTAGTGTAGATTTACCACTACCAGATTGCCCAACAAGAGCTACCGTTTCTCCTTTATTAATAGTTAAAGAGAAGTCTTTTAAAACATAAGCATCTTTATATTTAAATGAAATGTTTTTAAACTCAATTTTACTCGAGAAATTTTCTTTGACAGTAGCGTTTGCAATATCTTTAATACTGTTTTCTGTATTTAAAACAGTCATAATTCTTTCTGCAGAAGCTTCTCCTTTTTGTATATTATAATACGTTGTTGTAATTAATTTTATTGGGTTTAAAACCGTATAAAACAATACAATGTAACCAAAAAACTCGTCTGGTTGTAGAGGGCTTGTTTTAGATAAAACTTCTGTACCACCATACCAAAGAATTGCAATAATAGTAGCAGAACCTAAAAACTCACTCATTGGAGACGCTAACGTTTGCCTGTGAAAAACACTAGTCATTAGTTTTTGAAAACTAAACGTAGAGTTGTTAAATTTAGTTTCTATTACTTTTTCTGCATTAAAACCTTTTATAATTCTTAGGCCAGTTAATGTCTCTTCTATAAACGATAAAAAATTACCTGTTTCTTTTTGTGCTTTAGCCGAATTTGCTTTTAATTTCTTACTAATAGAAGAAATAATAAAACCAGAAACTGGTAATAAAACAAAGACAAAAAGAGTAAGTTTTACGCTCATAAAAAGCATAATTGTTATAGAGATAATAACAGTTAGAGGCTCTCTTACAATAACTTCTACAGAGGTTAGAATAGAGTTTTCTACTTCTTGTACATCAGAAGTCATACGTGCAATAATATCTCCTTTTCTTTTTTCTGAAAAATAAGAAATTGGTAGCTCTACTATCTTGTGATATAATTTATCACGCAAATCTTTAACGATACCTGTTCTTAAAAATGTGATTACATATGAAGCTAAATATCTAAAGAAATTTTTAAAAAAGAAAAGAGATAACGCTAATAAACAAATGAAAAGAAGCGTATTTATTTCTCCGTTATTTTCTATTTTTTGAGAGATAAATAGATAAAAACTATCTTTTAAGTAATTACCAATACTTAAAATGCCATTATAAGTTGGTTCTTGTAAAACTTTTTTATCTGTACCAAATAGAATTCCTAAAACAGGAATAAAAGCTAAAACAGATAATACATTAAAAATTGCATAAAGTATGTTGAATATAATATTTAGAATAGTAAATTTTCGATACTTTTTCTCATATTTTAAAATGTCTTTAAAATAGCCCATTAATTCAGTTTCATTTCTTTAATAATTCTTTGAATCTTAGTGTCTAACTCAGTTTCAACTTTTTCTGCATTTACTTTAGAATCTAAAGAAGTATTTACGCTAAAGTAAAATTTTATTTTAGGCTCTGTACCACTTGGTCTTGCAGCTATTCTTGTTCCGTTTGCCGTTTGATAAATTAAAACATTAGATTTTGGTAAATCGATGTTTGTTACTTCACCAGTAATTAAATTTTTTCTTGTAGACGCTTCGTAATCAGAAAGAGATTCTACTTTTTCTCCATCAATTTCTGTTAATGGGTTGTTACGCATGTCGCTTAACATTTGTTTAATTTCTGCAGCACCATCCATTCCTTTTTTAGTAATAGAAATTAAATGCTCTTTATAGAAATTATTTCTTATGTAAATAGCTAATAATTCTTCATAAAAAGAACCTCCGTTTTGTTTAGCATATGCAGCAACTTCACAAGCTAATAAAGTAGCAGTAACTGCATCTTTATCTCTTACAAACTCACCAACCATATAACCAAAGCTTTCTTCACCACCACCAATAAAATCTAGTTCTGGAAAATCTCTTACCATTTTAGCAATCCATTTAAAACCAGTTAAACCAACTTTAGTTTCAACTTTATAACTATTTGCTACCTCATTTACTAATTCTGTAGAAACAATTGTAGATCCTACAAATTGTTTGCCATTCATTTTACCTTCTTCTTTCCATTTTTTCAACAAGAACTCTGTCATAACAACCATTGTCTGGTTCCCATTCATTAGTTTCATGTTTCCATCAAGATCTCTAATAGCAACACCTAATCTATCACAATCTGGGTCTGTACCAATAACAATATCTGCTCCAATTTTGTTTGCTAAATCAGTAGCCATTTTTAAAGCTTCTGGTTCTTCTGGGTTTGGTGATTTTACCGTAGGGAAATCTCCATTAGGTACTCTTTGTTCTTCAACAATGTGTACATCTGTATAACCTGCTTTTGCCAATGCATCTGGCACAGAAACAATAGAAGTTCCGTGTAAAGAAGTAAAGACAATTTTTAAATTTTTTCTATCTATTTTATCAGATAAAGAACCGTTTTTTACAGAAGCATCAATAAATACATCATCAACTTCTTTTCCTATAGTTTCAATTAAACTTTCGTTTGCATCAAACTTAATTTCAGAGAAATCTAAAGCATTTACGTTTCCTATAATTCCACCATCATGAGGAGGAACAATTTGACCACCATCTGCCCAATATACTTTATAACCATTGTATTCTGGCGGATTGTGAGAAGCTGTTAAAACAATACCAGCGTCACAACCTAAATGACGAACAGCAAAAGATAATTCTGGTGTTGCACGTAAATCTTCAAAAAGAAATACTTTTATATTATTAGCAGAGAAAACATCTGAAACAATTTTAGCAAATTTCTTGCTATTGTGTCTACAGTCGTAAGCAATTACAACACTTAGCTGTTCTTTTTTTACGTTTTCTATTAAATAGTTAGACAAACCTTGTGTAGCTCTACCAAGAGTATATTTATTAATTCTATTAGTTCCTGCGCCCATAACACCACGCATTCCACCAGTACCAAATTCCATGTTTTTATAGAATCTATCTGCTAAATCTGGAGAATTAGAAGTTATTAATTGTTGAATTTCTTGTTGAGTTTCAGCGTCAAAAGTAGAAGATAACCACTGTTTTGCTTTGTCTAATATTTCGCTCATTTTTTTATTTTTTATGCTTCTTAGATGCAAATATACATTTTAGAAGTTGAGTTTTTCTTTTATTGAATAGTGTTTTTCGTTGCTTTTAGTCTTAATAATAAGTTCTCCTATAAAACCAGCTAAGAATAAAATAGTTCCTAGAATCATAGAAGTTAGCGCAATAAAAAACCACGGATTATCGGTTACTAAGATAGTTTTAATTCCGTTAAAAACTTTATAGAGCTTGTAAGCACCTATATAAAATGCAGATGTTGTTCCAAAAAGAAACATAATTGTACCCCAAAGGCCAAAAAAGTGCATTGGTCTTTTACCAAATTTAGATAAAAAAGAAATGGTAATTAGGTCTAAAAAACCATTTACAAAACGATCTATACCAAATTTTGTAACGCCATATTTTCTAGCTTGGTGTTGTACTACTTTTTCACCAATTTTATTAAAGCCTTCATTTTTAGCTAACACAGGGATGTATCTGTGCATTTCTCCGCTAAGTTTTACAGTTTTAATAACAATGTTCTTGTAGGCTTTTAACCCACAATTAAAATCGTGTAATTTTAAGCCAGAAGTTTTTCTAGCTGCAGCATTAAATAATTTTGAAGGAATGTTTTTGGTGATAACATTATCATAACGTTTCTTTTTCCAACCAGAAATAAGGTCGAAGTCTTCTTTTATTATTAAGTTGTATAACTCTGGTATTTCATCTGGGTTGTCTTGCAAATCTGCATCCATAGTTATTACTACGTTACCTTTTGCCATTTCGAAACCAGCGTCTAAAGCTTGCGACTTACCAAAGTTTTTTTGAAAACGAATACCTTTTACAGCGTTGTTTTCTTTAGATAATCTTTCGATAACATGCCATGAAGTATCTGTACTTCCATCATCAATAAAAATTATTTCATATAAATAACGATTGGATTGCATAACTTTTGCAATCCAATCGTGTAATTCATTTAAAGATTCTTCTTCATTAAGAAGTGGTATTACTACCGAAATATCCATAATTTGATATTAAGTTTAAGATATAAGTTTAAAAAAATAAAACTTATAAGACAAAGAATTATTATACTTAGTAAGCTTCTTCTTCAGATTTTTTCATTATTGCAGCAGCAATTGCAGCAACTATAAAACCACCAATAGCATACCCAATTATACCTAAAGCAGCAATAATTGTTGGCCCTTGAAAAGCTTTCCCCATTTCATTAGCAGCTTCAATTTGTTCTTCTGTCATTCCTTGATCTAAAAATGCTTGATTTTGAACTTCCATCATTTGGTTCATAAATTCAGGCTCAATAAAATTCATGAAGAAATAGTTATAAATAACTAATATTAAACCTCCTAAAATAGCAACACCAACACCAATTTTAACACCTTGTCCCCAAGATAAAAAACCACCATTAGCTGCTTTGTATTGTTTAATTCCAAATACAATTGCTCCAATAAAAATAATCGCATTTATAATAGAAGTAGACCAGTGAGGTTTTAAGTGATTTCCTGTAGCATATATAACTAGAGATAAAATAACAGTTGCAACACCTAATATTACTCCGTTATTTACAATAAAACCTTTACTATTTACTTGATTTTCCATTTTTTTAATTTTAGTTAGTTATACAAATATATTCATTTCATCGAGATAGTTTTATTTTTTATATTTTTTTGATAAACTTACTCAACAATAGATTAGTATTCAGTGTCTTAAAAATGTTACAAAAAAAACTGTAATTTTTTAATTGCCATAAGAAAAATCTGTTGTAAATTTGCCTCGGCAAGTCCTACACAACTAGCTCCCTTTGAATCCTCCAGGGCGGGAACGCAGCAAAGGTATTAGGTTGTAGCGGTGTGATGTAGGTAGCTTGCCATTTTTTATTTCTCTAATTAATTCTGAATCTCTTCAGAATTTTTCTTTTTTAGAGCTGTTATTAACTTTCTCCTTTTTAGTTTCCTTCATTTACTTTTAAGATATTTGCGTTATTATTGAAGAATTTGAAAATTAAATAATTAAATAATTAAATAATTCAAAAATTCTATTTTTAGTACTTTAATCATTCAATTCTTTAATGTTATAATCTTTCAATCATATAATATCTTATGTCTAAAGTTGTATTAATTACCGGAGCTTCCTCTGGAATAGGAAAATCTATTGCTACGTTTTTATCTAAAAAAGGATATAAAGTTTATGGTACAAGTAGAAAACCTAAAAATACCGAGAATTTTTCTTTTGAACTAATTGCCTTAGATGTATTAAAAGTTGATACGATTAATGTAGCTATCGATTTTATTATTAAAAAGGAAGGAAGGTTAGATGTTTTGGTAAATAATGCTGGAATGGGAATTACGGGGCCAATAGAAGATACGCCAACAGATGAAATGCGTGCTGTTTTTAACACCAATTTATTTGGAGCAATAGATGTAATGAAGGCTGTTTTGCCACAAATGCGCAAGCAAAAGTTAGGTACTATTATTAATGTAACTTCTATTGCTGGTTATATGGGATTGCCTTTTAGAGGTTTGTATTCTGCCACAAAAGGAGCTTTAGAAACGATTACTGAAGCGACAAGTATGGAAGTAAAACCCTTCGGAATTAATGTAACGTGTGTTGCGCCTGGAGATTTTGCAACCAATATTGCTGCTGGAAGATATCATACGCCTGTTTTTGAAAACTCTGCTTACAAAGAAAATTATAGTGCAAATTTAAATTTAATGGATGCACATGTAAGTGGTGGTATGGATCCTATAGAAATGGCAAAAGCTGTACATAATATTATAGAAACTAAAAATCCGAAGATTCATTATAAAGTAGGTGGTTTTATGGAAAAATTCTCTATTGTTTTAAAACGAATTTTGCCAGACAGAATGTATGAGAAAATCTTAATGAAGCATTATAAATTATAGTTTCTTATTTAGAACCAACAGTTTTTTAATACTTGGTAGGTCTGAAAATACTTTTATTTAACTTCTAAGAATTGTTATGAACTAACTATCTTTGCGTTAGGGATTGAAGCAATTGTTTGAGCTCTTTTTTGTTTTTTAACAAAAAAAGCGAGTGCGTAAAGCCCGCTCGAACGCCCAAAAAAAAGAACAATTACAACTAAATATATACAAATGAAATTTTTTATTGACACAGCAAATTTAGAGCAAATTAAAGAAGCGCAAGCTTTAGGTATTTTAGACGGTGTAACAACAAACCCATCTTTAATGGCTAAAGAAGGAATTACTGGTGAAGCTAATATTATTAACCATTACAAAGAAATTTGTGAGTTGGTAGATGGTGATGTTTCTGCAGAGGTAATTTCTACAGATTTTGACGGAATGGTGAGAGAAGGTGAAGCTTTGGCTGCTTTAAACCCTCAAATTGTGGTAAAATTACCAATGATAAAAGATGGTGTAAAAGCTTGTAAATACTTTTCTTCTAAAGGTATTAAAACAAACGTAACATTAGTGTTTTCTGTTGGGCAAGCTTTATTGGCAGCAAAAGCAGGAGCAACGTATGTTTCTCCATTTTTAGGTCGTTTAGACGATATTTCTACAGACGGAATGAACTTAATTTCTGAAATGAGACTTGTTTTTGATAACTATAAATTCGAAACTCAAATTTTAGCAGCATCAGTTAGAAATACAATGCATATTGTAAATTGTGCAAAATTAGGATCTGACGTTATGACTGGACCTTTAAGCGCAATTGAAGGTTTGTTAAAACACCCTTTAACAGATAGTGGTTTGGCTCAGTTTTTAGCAGATTACCAAAAAGGAAACTAACCAACGCAGTTGGTTCTTATATAATAAAGTCAGAAAGTAAAAGGTTGATCCTTTAAAACTTTCTGACTTTTTTCTTCTTTAAGAATTGCCTTAATTATAAAACATTTTAGCTTTGTAACTTGCAAACTTTGTACCTTTGTAACATAAGATATGTATCCAAAAAAAGAACTCGCACAAATTGTAATTTCAGCATGTAGTCAATTTAATATTGCTACGGTTGTTATTTCTCCTGGTTCACGTAATGCTCCTTTAACGGTTGGTTTTTCTAATCACCCAGAAATTGAAACATTAAGTGTGGTAGATGAGCGTTGTGCTGCTTTTTTTGCATTAGGTATTGCACAGCAAACACAAAAACCGGTTGCAATTGTTTGTACTTCTGGTTCTGCTTTGTTAAATTATTATCCTGCAATAGCAGAAGCTTTTTACAGTAACATTCCGTTAGTTGTAATTTCTGCAGACAGACCAAAACATTTAATAGATATTGGCGACGGACAAACGATTCGCCAAGAAAACGTGTTTGAAAATCATATTTTATTCTCTGCAAATTTAATTGAAAACGAAAAATATAAAACGCGTAATTCTCAATTAATAGGAGAAGCGCTACAAATAGCAGTTTCACAAAAAGGACCTGTACATATAAATGTTCCGTTTGATGAGCCTTTGTATGAAACGGTTTCAGAATTGTCTCACTTCAATTTTCCGCATATTTCTTTAAGTTCTTTAGATAATTCTCATATAGATTATGG
The DNA here is from genome assembly GCF_033875165.1 of Polaribacter sp. PL03. NCBI lineage: Bacteria > Pseudomonadati > Bacteroidota > Flavobacteriia > Flavobacteriales > Flavobacteriaceae > Polaribacter > Polaribacter sp. PL03. Next base: position 186,831 of record NZ_JAWZSV010000004.1, read on the forward strand.
TAATTTATCTAAAATATGGAATGCAGCCGAAAAGAAAATTATTCTTGTTGGTGTTAATTACCCAAATGAAGCATTGCATAAATTAATGGATGCGTATGCAGATGACGCGTCTGTTTTAATTTTAATAGAAACAACGTCTAATTTACATCAACATAAAGCAATAGACTCTATAGATCAGTTAATTTTTTCTTTGAATGAGGAACAATTTGAAGACTTAAAACCAGAAGTGTTAATTACTTTTGGAGGCATGATTGTTTCTAAAAAAGTAAAACAATTTTTAAGAAAACAGCAGCCAAAACATCATTGGAATATAGATGAAAAGAAAGCGGTAAATACGTTTTTTTGTTTATCAGAATTTATACAAATAAAACCGTTAGATTTCTTTTTGAAGTTTAATGAAACAATAATAAAAAGAGAAAGTAAATATCAGCAAAAATGGTTGCAGTTTCGAGATGAAAAACGACTAAAACACGCTGCATATTTATTAGAAACAAGACATTCAGATTTTAAAGTTTTCGAACAAATAATAGACAGTATTCCTAGTAATAGCCAGTTGCAAATAAGTAACAGTTCTATTATTAGATATGCACAATTGTTTTCTATTGATAAAACAAATAATGTATTTTGTAATAGAGGAACAAGCGGAATAGATGGAAGCACAAGTACTGCTATTGGTGCTGCTTTTGCAACAAGAAATCAAACCGTTTTTATAACAGGAGATTTAAGTTTTTTCTATGATAGTAATGCCTTGTGGAATGCTAATATTTCTAATAACTTTAGAATTATTTTAATAAATAATTCTGGTGGTGGAATATTTAAAATTATTCCAGGACCAGGAACAACGAACGCTGCTAAATATTTTGAAACTCCGCATAATTTAACTGCAGAGCATTTGTGTAAAATGTATAATTTCGATTATTTAAAAGCAGATTCAACAACAACAGTAACAAAAGAGTTAGAAGGTTTTTACGAAAAATCTGAAAAGCCAAAAATATTAGAAATCTTTACGCCAAGTGAAGAAAATGATTTAATTTTAAAAGAATATTTTAAATATATACAATAATGGATTCACAAGAAGATTTATACGACGAAGAAGAGAACTTACAAGGTGACGAAAACAATTCTGATGAGGAAGAAATGTACTTGAAAGAAGGAGACAAAGTCAACTTAGTAATTGAAACAGAATCTAATTTAGGTTACACTGTTTTAATTAATGAAGAGTTTGATGGTTTACTTTTTAAAAGTGAAGTTTTTCAGGAATTAGAAGAAAATATGGAAGTTGTTGGTTACGTAAAAAATATTCGTGAAGATGGGAAAATAGATGTTTCTCTTCGTCCACAAGGTTTTAGAAACGTAATAGGTTCTGATGTTGATAAAGTATTAGCTAGATTAAAAGATAGTAGAGAAGGTTTTATTTTAATTACAGATAAAAGTTCGCCAGATTCTATTCGTTTTCATATGAAAATGAGTAAAAAAGCGTTTAAAAAAGCAGTTGGTAATTTGTATAAACAAAAACTAATTGTAATTAAAGAAGACAGAATAGAGTTGGTTAAATAAGTTTTCTTTAGAAATAAATAATTCTTTAATTTGTTTTTTTGATTAAAGAAGAAAAATAAAAAGACCCATTTATATTTGTATAAATGGGCCTTTTTTATTTGTTGTAAAATCTATTTAGGGCTATTATCTACCACCTAATCTTATAACATTCTCATAGAATGCATCAGAATTTGGGTCTGCAGGATCCATTTTTCCGTAACCAATCTTATAGTGATACAAAGCTTTTTTAATATTTTTACCACTTTCATAATAACGACCAATATAGTAATTACCTAAAGGTGAAGTAGGAAAGAGTTTTAAAATCATTCTACCAAAATTTAATAATTCATCTCCGTTTTCTTTTTCTATAATAATCTTTTCGATAGCGTAAATATCGTTTTCGCGAATACCTAAGTTACTTCCAAATAAAAATTCGATATCTAAATATTTGTTTTCTAAATAAGAAATGGCGTCTGTAGGAGATAAATCTTTTACGTTTTTATCAAATTCTTCTTTAGAGATGGCAGAGTATACTTGAAAAATTTGATTTAAAGCTCTTGGAATGGCTTCTCCAATAGCAGAAACACTGCTTTTTGTGTTTATGGTGTCGTTAATAACGTTAAAGGTTTTAATTTCTAAGCCAGAAAGTCCTTTTTGTAATTCGCTAATTCTTAACTGTTTCTCTTCGGAAAAAGCATTAGAATTATTGGTGTAAAAATAAAAAGTATTGTCCACTTTCTCGAACCTAGATAAATTATAATCTTGCATTTGACGACCAATAAAATCTGAAAAAGTGGGGTTTATGCAGATATAAGAGTTTATAAAAGGAGTTTGTTCTTTTAAGAAATTAGTAATTAAGTTCGCCGAAGTTCCTTCACCAACAATAGATATAAAAGGTGATGTTTTGTAATTACTTTCAATATTAAAAATAACTTCATTTTTTAAAAATTGATAAAACTTTTCATTATCAGTTGTAAAACGACCATCGGTTATATTAAAATAAGTGTCTTTTTTTCTGGTTTTTGCCATTTGAACACCAATAATAATTTGCTTTGGTGCTTTGTCTTTTGCAGCAAATAAGACAGCGTTACCTACATAGGTATCAAATAGGTATTCTGCGTCTAAAACAATTGCTAACGGATAGTTTTTTTCTTCCTTTTCATCATAACCTTCAGGAAGATATATTTTTATTTCTCTTTTATCATCTACATAATCCGATACAATAGTTTTTTTTATAATTTTTTGTGAAAAACCACAAAGTGAAAAAAATAAGAATAATAATGGAAGCGATTTCTTAATCATCATTTAGAATGTTTATTTTTGTAAACAAGAATGTTTTGTTCTCTTTTAGAACGTCTAAAATACAAAAATATGATACAACCCGAGTGGAAAACTGTTAAAGAGTACGAAGACATTACATATAAGAAATGTAATGGAGTCGCAAGAATAGCATTTAACAGGCCTAATGTTAGAAATGCTTTTCGACCAAAAACAACAAAAGAATTATATGATGCTTTTTATGATGCAGGTGAAGATGTAAATATTGGAGTTGTACTTCTTTCTGCGGAAGGACCAAGTACAAAAGATGGTGTTTATTCTTTTTGTTCTGGTGGAGATCAAAAAGCACGTGGACACCAAGGTTATGTTGGTGAAGACGGTTATCACAGATTAAATATTTTAGAGGTTCAGCGTTTAATTCGTTTTATGCCAAAAGCAGTTATTTGCGTTGTTCCTGGTTGGGCAGTTGGTGGCGGACATAGTTTACATGTTGTTTGCGATTTAACTTTAGCTTCAAAAGAACACGCTATTTTTAAACAAACAGATGCAGATGTAACTTCTTTTGATGGTGGTTATGGTTCTGCGTATTTGGCAAAAATGGTTGGACAAAAAAGAGCTAGAGAAATTTTCTTCTTAGGAAGAAATTATTCTGCGCAAGAAGCTTACGATATGGGAATGGTAAATGCTGTTATTCCGCATGATGAGTTAGAGGATACTGCTTATGAATGGGCGCAAGAAATATTAGAGAAAAGTCCTACTTCTATAAAAATGTTAAAGTTTGCAATGAACTTAACAGATGATGGAATGGTTGGACAACAAGTTTTTGCAGGTGAAGCAACTCGTTTGGCTTATATGACAGATGAGGCTAAAGAAGGAAGAGATGCTTTTCTTGAAAAAAGAAAACCAAACTTTCCTAAAAAATGGATACCATAGATAATTGGAAAACTAGAAATTAAGAATTGTGGGTTATTAGAATTCGTAATTTAAAATTAGTAATTCATAATTAAGTACAATGAAATCACAAATAGTATCTTTTTTAATAAAATGTCCAGATCAAAAAGGCTTGGTAGCTAAAATTACTAGTTTTTTTTACGAAAAAGGATTCAATATTTTAAGTTCTCAGCAGTATGTAAATGCAATTGAAGACACTTATTTTATGAGAGTTCGTTTAAATGCAGATGGAACCAATGTTTCTAAGGAAGTTTTAGAAAAGGAATTTTTAGAATTAGCAACACCTTTACATATAGATTGGTCTGTATGTTATGGAGATAAAAAACAAAATGTTGCTATTATGGTCTCACATACAAGTCATAATTTATATGATTTGTTAGAGCGATCTAAAGAGGGACGTTTAGATTGTAATGTAAAAATGATTATTAGTAATCATGACAAGTTAAGATATGTTGCAGAGATGTTTCATATTCCTTTTTATTATTTGCCAATTACAAAGGAAACCAAATTAGAACAAGAAACACAGGTTAAAGAATTGTTAGATTCTAACGAAATTGATTTGGTAATTATGGCAAGATATATGCAAATTTTATCTCCAGGTTTTATCAACCATTATCCAGGAAAAATCATTAATATTCATCATTCTTTTTTACCTGCTTTTCAAGGAGCAAATCCTTATAAAAAAGCATATGAAAGAGGAGTAAAGTTAATTGGAGCTACAGCACATTATGCAACGGTAGATTTAGATGAAGGGCCAATTATAGAGCAAGATGTGCAACCTGTAACACATGAAAGTACACCAGTAACTTTAAAAAGAATTGGTGCAGATATCGAAAAATTGGTATTGGCTAGAGCTGTAAAAAATCATTTGAATCATCAAATAATTATTTCAGGAAACAGAGCAATCGTTTTTCCAGAAGCAGGAGAATAATATAGCAGCTAGTAATTCTGTTACAGTTTGTAATTAATAATTAATTAGGCTACAACTTTAGTTTTTTGAATCATTTAATTTTCAACAAATAAAAAATGAAAATAATATGTATTGGGCGCAATTACGCAAAACACATAGAAGAATTAGCAAATGAAAGACCAGAGAATCCTGTTGTTTTTCTAAAGCCAGATTCTGCTATTTTACCACGAAAAAACCCGTTTTTTATTCCACCTTTTTCTAATGATGTACATTATGAAGTAGAGGTTTTAGTGAAAATAAATAAAGTTGGTAAACATATCGATGCGAAATTTGCTCATAAATATTATGATGAAATTGGTTTAGGAATCGATTTTACAGCGAGAGATATACAAGCTAAATGTAAAGAAAAAGGTTTACCTTGGGAAAAAGCAAAAGCATTTGATGGTAGTGCTGTTGTGGGAGAATTTTATCCGAAGGAAGACTTTGATTTAGAGAATTTAAAATTTCAATTATATAAAAATGATGAAATTGTTCAGGACGGAAACACCAATGCAATGTTATGGACAACCGATGAATTAATTTCTTATGTTTCTCAGTACTTCACCTTAAAAAAAGGAGATATTATTTTTACCGGAACACCAGCAGGAGTTGGTAAAGTTGTAGAAAATGACAATTTAAAAGGTATTATTGAAGGTAAAGAAGCTTTTAATATTAGAGTGAAATAAGATTAATTAAATTTACTATGAGTTGTGTATAAATCATCTTCCTTCTTGATAAAAATAACAACTTATTTTATATGTATTTTAAGTGTTTTATGCAACATTGGCTGCTCTGTTAAAGGAACTCCAAAAGAATTGTCTGATAAAGAGTTGTTAATCTCCGTTTCTAAAGATAATCTTAGAACTGCTCTTAAAAAAATAGATAGTTTAATTAAATTTGCTGAATACTCTAACCATCAAAGAGCTGTTCTTTTTAATAAAAAAGGAAGGTTATTAGCTAGTTTAGATAAAGATATTGAGGCTATTGGAAGTTTAAAAGAAGCGTTATTTCTTTTTAAAAAAGAAGAGAATACACAGCTTCTTGCAGAAACACAAATGCTTCTAGGAGATTCTTATGCGCTGTTGTATAAACAAGATACCGCATTTTATTATACCAATGAAGCACTTACTTTATATACAGAAATAGAAGATGAAAAAGGGGAGGCGAAAGCCTTAAATTCACTGAGTCATTTGTCTTTTTTAAAAGGAGATTTTTTAACTTCTGCTGCTATTATAAAAAAAGCAATTGCCTTACAAGAAGCTTTAAATATTAAGAAACCTTTATCTGCTTCTTATAATAATCTAGGTTTTATTTTAGAACAAACCGAAAATTATGAAGAAGCAATGTTATATTATAGAAAAGCAATTGCTATTAATAAAGAGGTTGATAGGCAAAATACTAGTGCTTTAAGAAATTTAGGATATGTTCATTTAATTAGAAATGAATTAGAAGATTGTAAGAAATTATATCTTGAGGCGCTAATTATAGAAGAAGAAACCGAACAATACTTATTGCAAAAAGAAATTTATGATGTTTTAATAGAAGCTTCTTTAGCAGATAAAGACTTCTCTAGTGTGCCATTATTTATTCGAAAAAAAGATTCTATTAGTCAATTACTTAATTCTTATGAAGACAAAGAAAAAACAAAACTTATAAATACAAAATATGAGCAATTTGTAACGCAAGAAAACTTAAAACAAGAACTTGAGTTAAACAAAAAAAATAAAATTATTTTAGGTTCGTTGTTAGGTTTGTTACTGGTATTTGGGTTGTTTATATTTCAAAAAAACAGAAATTCGAGTTTAAAATTAGCGCAACAAAAATTAGAATTAGAACAGAAAGTATTAAGAATACAGATGAATCCTCATTTTATCTTTAATACATTAACGGCCATCCAAAAGAAAGTTTTTGACGATGAGCCTTTACAATTAATGACCTACATATCTAAGTTTGCAAAATTAATTCGTCAAAATTTTGATTTTGTTAACCAGAAAGAAATTACTTTGGCAGAAGATATCGATGCCTTAACCAATTATATAGAAACGCAACAATTTAGATTTAATAATAAATTTAAGTACACCATAGATATAGATGAGCATATAGATGCAAGTGTTGTTAAAATTCCGCCGATGTTGCTTCAAATATTTGTAGAAAATGCTATTGAACACGGATTAAAACCAAAAAAAGAATTAGGACAATTAACCATAAATATTAGTAAAGAAAAGCAGTTTATAAAGTTCGAAATTATTGATGATGGTATTGGTTATAAAGCCAAAGTAAGAGAAGAAGAACACGCAATAGATATTTTTAAAAAACGTTTAAAATTAAGAAATTTACAAGAAGAAAAACTGTTTTTAATACAACAAGTTAAACCTAATTTAGGAACCAGAGTAACCTTTTTACTAAATTTAGGAGCATGATAAAAATTGTTATTATAGACGACGAGTTTAATGTAAGAGAATTACTAAAAAAGTTATTGCTATTATTTTATAAGGATGTTAAAATAGTTGGAGAGGCAGCGTCTATTATGGATGCAAAAGAAATGCTGACTAAAAGCAATCCAGACATTGTTTTATTAGATATTGAATTAGAAGATGGCACTGGATTTAATTTATTGGATCAACTAAAAGATGTTAATTTTAAACTTATTTTTATAACCGCATTTAATCAACATGCTATAAAAGCATTTAAATATAATGCTGTAGATTATATTTTAAAACCAATATCTCCAGAAGAGTTTAAAAGCACGTTAGACAAAGTAATTTCTCTTGTTGTTAAAGAAAATGAAACTCAATATTTGCTAACGCAGTTAAAGGACGGAAAAGATTTTGAATCAGAAAAAATAGTTATTAATACCATAAAAGAAAAACACATTATAAATATTGATGATATTTTGTATTGTGAATCTGAAGGAGCCTACACAAAAATTATAACGAAGCAACTAAATGTTCTGGCTTCTAAAAATTTAAAACATTACCAAGACTTACTTCCTAAAACTAGTTTTGTAAGACCACATCAATCTTTTTTAGTAAACAAAAATGCCATTGTTAGTATTAAAAATAACATATTGTTGTTAAATAATAAGGTTGAAATACCAATCTCTTCAAGAAGAAAGTCAGAAATTAACGACATTCTATTAAGAAAAGATTAATTATTTTTTTCGAATATAAAGTATACCACAACGGTTGTCAATCCTTTCTTATATTTTAAATTAAACTGTTTATATTTATCGTGTAATGGTAATATTTAAAACTTTTTTTGATTAAAATATTAACATTATATGTTCTATTGAGAAAGATTCTATGCATATACAAAACAAGTTTTTACGCCTTATAGTAAGTGTTTTTTTACCGATAATAATATACACTTCGCTAGCATTAGTTATGGTAGAAGGAGACCTTGATGAAACATTAGAATACATGATTTTATTTGCAATTTATGGTTTTTTAATTGTTATACCCACGCTGTTTTTTATCGCTTGTATAAGCTATTATTTATTAACAGAAAAAAAGGATAGGTCTAAAGTAAGTTTCATGGTGTTAATAGGATTGCTAATACTACTTATTATAATAGTAGTGTTATATCTTACTCCATTTATTACAGATTTACTCGATAGTTTGTTTTAAAGATAAACAATACTATTTTTGGGCTTTATTTTTATGGTATTTATCCTAAGAAAAAAAGATTACTATAATAAAAACATTAAAATATTATGAAAATAAACTATTTAATAGTTTCAATTTTTACGAGTTGTTTTTTGTTATCCTGTACAAAAACGGAGCAAAAATCTGCAAAATTAGCAACAAATTATATAAGTGTACATGAAGTTTTAGATACAGAATATATTACAAGTGATACAATTACTCAAAATAATATTTCTTTTATTAATTCGTCTTCAAATAAGGAAGTATCAATTTTAAACCATTTAGAAAAAACAAGTTTTCATTTCTTTAATGATATAGAATTTAAAAATAAAGATATTGGTATACTCGTTGGTGGTGCTGGCCTTATAACTAGAATAACAAAAAACGGAGGTAAAACTTGGTTAGAAAATAGGTTCTCTAGATTTGGTAATCCATTCTATGCTGCTGCATTTTTAGAAAATTCAATCTTTGTGGTGGGAGATAGTGAATATATCTTTAAGACGGTAGATTATGGCGAAAACTGGAGCGTATTTAATACAAAACAACTTTTTGAGAAAAGAGGATACTTCTCTCCTAAATATTATAAAACACATTTCATTACAAAGCAAATAGGCTTTATTGTTGGGTCTGGTTACATTAGTGGAGAAGAAAATAGTTTTTCTGTTATATTAAAAACAGTTGATGGAGGAAAAAACTGGGTAAATATAGAACACAAGGGTTTGTCTGAAAGTGCGGAAGGAATATCTGATTTTGTGGCTTTTTCTGAACAAGAAATAATGATCGTTACTTTTTCTGGAAGGTGCTACAAAAGTATAGATGGTGGTATTAATTGGAAACTACTTTATGAAAATAAAGATGAGTTTGTCAACTTAAACTCTATAGCCTTTTTAACTCCAGAAATAGGCTTAATTGGTGGTTTAGGCGGATATTTATTGTACACAAAAAATGCGGGTAAAGATTGGTTAAAAATAGAGTTACCAAAATTAGGCAATGGTTATAAATCTAATATTTCTGATATTGTATTTACTAACAATGCTGCACTTATTACTACTGCTATAAGCTATTCTGATTATAGAGAAAACTTTGTTTATAAAATAGATAAAGACGGAACTAATGTTCGTCCTTTTTTAACAACAGAATCCGAAGAGGTTCTTTTAATGGGAGATTCTTACGGTGTAGAAGTTTTAAATAATGATGTGTATATTTTGGATAGAAACAACTTATATAAAACATCTATTATTGACTAAAGAATAAAATAACCGCGTAGAAATAAATGCAACTACTTAATAATACTTTCCTTTTTTGGCTCTTCTTAATAAGTATCAATATACTAATGTATCTCTGTGCAATTTTAATTAGTTATACTTGGTCAAAAAAAAAGAAACACAAAACGTTAGCAGTAACAAAGCATGATATTTATAACAGTATTGTAGTTGTTGTTATCAATATTTTAGTGGCTATTCCTGGGTATTATTTATTTAAAAGTGAACACATTTTTTTTACAACAAACGCTCATTTTATAAGAGATTTTCTGCTTTTATTTTTTCTTTTCGATTTAGTAATGTACCTCTTACATTTAATTTCTCATTACGTTTGGCCTTTTAAAAAGTTTCATCAAAAACATCATTCACACAAGTATTTTAAAGCAATTAGTTTATATGTAATGGCACCTGTAGAATCTTTGTTATTCGGTTTATTATTAACTATATGTGCCTTTTTTGTGCAACTAAATATATATAGTTTTCTCTTTTTTATCTTTTTAAATTGGGCTTTAGGTGTTTTAGGTCATTTAAATACCACATCAACAAAGCAGCCGGTTTTATTTGGAAACCATGTTTTTCATAAGAAACATCATCAACAAGCAAATAAAAATTTTGGTTTTTATACGGTAATTTGGGATCGAATTTTCGGAACTTTTTACAAAAACAGTAACTAATGTTATCAACTACAGATCAATTAATATTTGGCGTTTTTATAGTACTCGTTATTATAGTAATTATAGTTTTAATTTTAAGGATAAAAAAATACAAACGCATTGCTCGTATTTTAACTCCAATTAGGTATTTAAATAAAGAAGATTTAGAGGCAATTAATTTTTTAGAAATAGACGGTAATTTATCTATTAATCTTCTTATTTTTAAAAGGCTTCCAAAAAAGAAAATTTACAAAAGCGTCTGGCAGTTTTCTAATGTTAGTTTTAAAATAACTACCGTTTATAGACATAAAAGAATTACGCATCATTTTTTTCTAGATACTAATGGTGAAATAATTGAAATTATAATTCCAAAAATTTTCTTATCATACTTAACCGAAGAAACAGTTTACCTTAATAAAAATATTGAAGTATTATTTAGACTAGATCACTTTGTATTGTATGCTATAGACGGTGTAATTGGATACCCAAGTTTGTATGAGAAATTTAAAATAGAACAGAACTCTATAGAGACATCATCTTTAAGAAGAGAACCAACAAAAAAAGAACTAGCAGCTTTTTCTTTTTCTAAATGGAGTAACACTTGGGGGTTAATATTTCCTATTTTATTCTCTATGTCTTTTTTAGGTGTTTTAGAAGAAGGTCTAGGGATTTCTATCGTTTTTACCCCTTTTTTAATCTTGGTTTGCATCCCATTTTTTAAAGCTTATAAAAAGCGAAAAAAATATATTGATTCTAGAATAATTCATAAACTAAACGGAACTATTTGGTTTGATGAAAAAAAATATGTTTATCGAATAAATGACGATGAATTAAGACTGCATAGAAAATGGAGAAAAGTTCTTAAAAAGAAACTTCCTCTCGAGAATGTTAAAATGGAAGCTTTGCTCCATACTTATGATAATTTAGATTTAGAAGTCTGTAGAAAGTTTCAACCAATAGCTTTAAAAAGTAATTATTTAAATATTAATGAAACTAATTTAAAAAGTACTCGTAGCTGGGGAGTTGCATTTTTATACGCTATTTCCTTCGGAGCTGTTGCGTACCTTTCGCCAAACTTTGCGTATAAAGGGAATATAATTATGGATCCAAAAGAACTATTAAACATCACCGATAATTATGTCTTTATACTAATAATGACATTAATTTGGTGGGCATCTATAATTATTACTTTATATCTTACTTACTTGATAATAAGCAGAGTTTCTGAGTTTTATTTTATAAGAAAAAAACATTAACTTACTACTAGTTCTTCTTCTAATAACAACTTCCATTTTAACGAATATAAACTGAATAGGAGCACTTATAAACTGATATCTTGTTTTTGTGCCTTTCCGTAGTATTTTTATATCATATATGGTTTTAACACCCAAAAACTACGAACTTAGTCCATTAAAAATCCCTATTTACATTTCAAATTATTAGAAGTGTGTTTTTTGATTTACAGGATTTTACTTTGTTGAAAGGTATTGGTAGTATTCTTTATTTATTGGGGGATAAATTAAAGAGGAAAAATATCATTAAAGAGACAAAGTAATTCCTGTATTTATAAACGATTAAACACGTTAAAAAAAAAGAGATTAAATGGCTAACAAAACATTACTTAATAATCAATCTATTTAAACTGGTAAAGCACTTGTTTTTTTAAAAATTACTCTCGTTACTATTAACGGGTTTATATAAACGGACTTTAGTTTTAAGATTCGTAAAACCACTATTATGTTTAAATTATTTTCATATTTATTAGCCTACAAAACCAATTTGAAACCACTGTTTAGTTTGTTTTTTATATTGATTTCCGTTACAATATTTGGGCAATTAACTGCTATTCCAGATGCTAGTTTTGAGCAAGCATTAATTGACAATGGTAATGATATCGGCCCTGTAGATGGTTTTGTGCCTACTGTAAACATTAATAGTATTACAACTCTAAATGTTCCTTCGGCTACCATAGGTGATTTAACAGGTATTGAAGATTTTATAGCTTTACAAGCTTTGTACTGCCAATACAATAACCTAACAACGCTTGATTTATCAAATAATACACAACTAAAAACTATAAACTGCTATGGCAATAGCTTAACATCTCTTGATTTTAGTAGTAATACCTTCCTTGAAATGCTAAATTGTTACAACAACCAACTTACAAGCATAAACGTAACTAACAGCCCAGATTTAACTGTATTAAAAGCCTTTGGAAATGGTTCGCTACAATCGATAGACGTAACAAATAACAGAAAATTAATAGAATTAGAAGTACAAAATTGCAATATTACCGCTATTGATGTAACTCAATGTCCACTACTTGAAGAATTAGGATGTGGAGGTAATCCTTTATTAACAAGTCTCAATTTAGAGTACAACCCAGTACTAGATTATCTTAGTTGTTCATATACAGGTATCACAAATTTAGATGTTACCTATAATCCCATTTTAACAACAATTGACGTACAATCAAATGCAATTACTGCGATGGATTTTACACAAAATACCCTGCTAAAAAAATTATATGTTAGAAATTGTAATTTTTCATCACTAGATCTTTCTGCCAATACTGCTTTAGAAACTTTAGATTGTCAGGTAAACAACCTAACCAGTTTAGACTTGCAAACCAATGTTGCTTTAAAAACTTTAAATTGCCATGTAAATAATATTGCAGATATAGATGTAAGCTTAAACACCGAACTCAAATATTTAAGTTGTCATCAGAATAACATGAATACCTTAAAGGTTGCATCTGGTAATTCATTGGAAACCGTCTTATGTTACGAAAACAACTATACAAGCTTAGACTTTTCTCAAAATACAAGCTTAGGTCGATTACGAATTCAAAACAGCCCGCTAATTGAAAGTGTAAATCTTAGAAATGGTAATAACACTGCGATGGACCGCGTAGATTTTTATGCAGACAATTGCCCTAAACTTAGTTGCGCAATTGTAGATAACAAGACCTATAGCACTAATGAATGGACCCGTGTTGATGATACTTTAACCTTTATAGAAAATCAAACCGAGTGTGATGCTTTAACAGAATCATTCATTACCACTTGGCAAACCACAGCTCCTAACGAGAGTATTACCATACCAACCTTTCCTTCAGAAACTTATAATTACACTGTCGATTGGGGAGATGGATATACAACTACAGAAACCGGAGATGCTACTCATATTTACACAACCGCAGGGAACCAAACCGTGAGTATTAGTGGTGTTTTTCCTCGTATATATTTTAATAATACAGGCGATAAAGAAAAAATAATCTCAATTGACCAATGGGGAATTCAAGTATGGACTTCTATGGCGCAAGCATTTAGAGGTTGTACTAATTTGGTAGGACTAACAATTCCTGCTGATAAACCGATACTTTCTAGTGTTACTGATGCAACTAGGATGTTTTATGGTTGTACTTCTTTTAATCAAAATATTGGTAATTGGGATGTTAGTACTCTACAAAACATGAATTCTATGTTCGCTTTTACTTCTGCTTTTAATCAAGATATTGGTGGATGGAATGTAGGTGCAGTTAAAAACATGGCTTCTATGTTTCAAGATGCAACTGCTTTTAATAAAGATATAAGTAATTGGAATGTATCTGAGGTTACTACAATGTATTCTATGTTTAGTCGCGCTACTGCCTTTAATAATGATAACACAGCACTAACTTGGGCTAACGTTACTAGTACATCAAAAGTAACTACTATGGAATTGATGTTTAGAGGTGCTGCTGCATTTAACCAAAACATAAGTAGTTGGAATGTTTCTTCTGTAGAGAATATGAGTAACATGTTTGATAGAGCAACGATTTTTAATAATGATGGTGTTGCATTAACTTGGATTAGTGGTACGGGTACTTCAAAAGTTACCAATATGTCTACAATGTTTGAAAGAGCAGTGGCATTTAATCAAGATATAAGTAGTTGGAATGTGTCTGAGGTTGCTAATATGAACTACATGTTCAATCGTGCTACAGCATTTAATAACGGAGGTACAGCCTTAACTTGGACTAATGGAACTGGTACATCAAAGGTTAGGGAAATGAATGCTATGTTTAGTGATGCAACTGTATTTAATCAAAATATTAGTAGTTGGAATGTGTCTGAGGTTGTTGTAATGAATAATATGTTTACAGATGCCACATCTTTTAATCAAGATATTAGTAGTTGGAATGTGTCTAAAGTTACAAACATGAATTCAATGTTTTATGGTACTACTGATTATAATAATGACGGGCAACCATTAACTTGGACGAATGGTACTGGTACAATGAATGTTACCAGAATGAACTTTATGTTTCGTAATGCTGAAGCCTTTAACCAAGATATTAGCACTTGGAATGTTTCTCAGGTTGAAGGAATGGCAAATATGTTTGAGAGCTCAATAAAGTTTGATCAAAATTTAGAAAATTGGACTATTAGTAGCTTAACAAATGCGAATCTAATGTTTAAAGACGCGAAACTTTCAACAGAAAATTATGATAAATTACTAATAAGCTGGAGTTCACAAACATTAAATGCGGGCGTAGTATTTAGCGGTGGTAATAGTAATTATTGTGCCGGAGAAGCTGCAAGATTAAGTATGCAATCTGTTCCTTCAAATTGGACAATTAGTGATGCTAGTTTAGATTGCCCAACGCCTAGTCTAGACGATTTTGTTACCACTTGGAAAACTACAAGTCCAAACGAAACGATTACCATACCAACGTTTACTGGAGAAACATATAATTATAGTGTTGATTGGGGAGATGGTTTTACAAACACTTACAATACAGCAATTGCTCCAATACACACCTATGCAACAGCAGGTAACCAGACAATACGAATTAGCGGAAATTTTCCGCGTATTTATTTTAATAATGGTTTATCTAACGGAGTAGACAAAGACAAAATACTATCAGTAGACCAATGGGGAAGCCAAGTTTGGACTTCTATGGAAAAGGCTTTCTATGGTTGTAGTAATTTAGAAGGGCTAACAATTCCTTCTGATAAACCAAACCTGTCTAGTGTTACAGATATGTCTTCAATGTTTTCTGCAGCAACTAACTTTAACCAAAACATCAGCGATTGGGATACGTCTACAGTAGATAATATGCAATCTATGTTTTGGGGAGCCAATAAGTTTAATCAAGATATTTCTACCAAATTATCTGGGGCTTGGAATACATCTGCTGTTAAAAATATGAACAAGATGTTTCGATCTGCATCAGACTTTAATGGCAATATTGGTAATTGGGATACTTCTAATGTAAAAGATATGGAAGAGATGTTCAGCGCGGCAGTGGCTTTTAATCAAGATATTGGTAGTTGGGATACTTCTAGTGTTGTGTCTATGTCAGATATGTTTTCCGCTGCAAAATCCTTTAATGCTGATATAGGTAATTGGAATACTACTGCTGTTAGAAATATGGAATATATGTTTTTTGGTGCCTTAGCATTTAATCAAAATATTTCTACTAAAGCATCTGGTGGTTGGAATGTTTCTGCAGTAACTAATATGAAAGAAATGTTCCGTAATGCAATCTTATTTAATGAAAATATTGGCAATTGGAATACTTCTGCTGTTCAAACTATGCATAGAATGTTTATGGGAGCTACTGTTTTTAATCAAAATCTCGGTACTTGGACTATTGTTAGTTTAACAGATGCCCATTTTATGTTTCTTGGTTCTGCACTTTCTATAGAAAATTACGATCCATTACTTATAGGTTGGCAAACTCAACCACATAACAATAACGTTAAATTTAGCGGCGGAAGTAGTAAATATTGTGCTGGAGAATCTAACAGAGATCTTTTAACAGGAACAGATGGTTGGGATATTTCTGATGGAGGAAAAGATTGCTCTACTATATGCGTAAAGCCCACAGAACCAACAGGAATTGAATGTTGGGAAACCAATACTTGGGACGTTGCAACATGTAAATGGATTACAAGTGGAACGCAACCTATAGAACCAACATCAATTGAATGTTGGGAAATCAATACTTGGGATGTTGCCACTTGTCAATGGATTACAAGCGGAAACCAACCAGTAGCACCAACAGGAATTGAATGTTGGGAAATCAATACTTGGGATGTTGCCACTTGTCAATGGATTACAAACGGAAATCAACCAATAGCACCAACATCAATTGAATGTTGGGAAACCAATACTTGGGATGTTGCCACTTGTCAATGGATTACAAGTGGAAACCAACCAGTAGCACCAACAGGAATTGAATGTTGGGAAATCAACACTTGGGATGTTGCCACTTGTAAATGGATTACAAGTGGAAATCAACCTATAGAACCAACAGGGATTGAATGTTGGGAAATCAATACTTGGGATGTTGCCACTTGTCAATGGATTACAAGCGGAAACCAACCAGTAGCACCAACATCAATTGAATGTTGGGAAATCAATACTTGGGATGTTGCCACTTGTCAATGGATTACAAGCGGAAACCAACCAGTAGCACCAACAGGAATTGAATGTTGGGAAACTAATACTTGGGACGTTGCAACTTGTCAATGGATTACAAGCGGAAACCAAACAGTAGTACCAACAGGAATTGAATGTTGGGAAACCAATACTTGGGATGTTGCAACTTGTAAATGGATTACAAGTGGAAACCAACCAGTAGCACCAACAGGAATTGAATGTTGGGAAATCAACACTTGGGATGTTGCCACTTGTAAATGGATTACAATTGGAAATCAACCTATAGAACCAACAGGGATTGAATGTTGGGAAATCAATACTTGGGATGTTGCAACATGTAAATGGATTACAAGTGGAAACCAACCAGTAGCACCAACAGGAATTGAATGTTGGGAAATCAATACTTGGGATGTTGCCACTTGTCAATGGATTACAAGCGGAAATCAACCAATAGCACCAACATCAATTGAATGTTGGGAAATCAATACTTGGGATTTTGCAACTTGTAAATGGATTACAAGTGGAACGCAACCTATAGAACCAACAGGAATTGAATGTTGGGAAACCAACACTTGGGATGTAGCCACTTGTAAATGGATTACAAGTGGAAATCAACCTACAGCACCAACAGGGATTGAATGTTGGGAAATTAACACTTGGGATGTTGCCACTTGTAAATGGATTACAAGTGGAACGCAACCTACAGCACCAACAGGGATTGAATGTTGGGAAATAAATACTTGGGATGTTGCAACATGTAAATGGATTACAAGCGGAAATCAACCAATAGAACCAACATCAATTGAATGTTGGGAAACCAACACTTGGGATGTTGCAACATGTAAATGGATTACAAGTGGAACGCAACCTACAGCACCAACATCAATTGAATGTTGGGAAATCAATACTTGGGATGTTGCCACTTGTAAATGGATTACAAGCGGAAATCAACCAATAGAACCAACATCAATTGAATGTTGGGAAACCAACACTTGGGATGTTGTCACTTGTAAATGGATTACAAGTGGAAATCAACCTACAGCACCAACAGGGATTGAATGTTGGGAAATCAACACTTGGGATGTTGCAACATGTAAATGGATTACAAGTGGAACGCAACCTACAGCACCAACAGGAATTGAATGTTGGGAAATCAATACTTGGGATGTTGCCACTTGTAAATGGATTACAAGCGGAAATCAACCTATAGCACCAACATCAATTGAATGTTGGGAAATCAATACTTGGGATGTTGCCACTTGTAAATGGATTACAAGCGGAAATCAACCAATAGAACCAACATCAATTGAATGTTGGGAAACCAATACTTGGGATGTTGTCACTTGTAAATGGATTACAAGCGGAAATCAACCTATAGAACCAACATCAATTGAATGTTGGGAAACCAACACTTGGGATGTTGTAACTTGTAAATGGATTACAAGCGGAACGCAACCTACAGCACCAACAGGAATTGAATGTTGGGAAATCAACACTTGGGATGTTGCAACATGTAAATGGATTACAAGTGGAACGCAACCTACAGCACCAACAGGAATTGAATGTTGGGAAATCAACACTTGGGATGTTGCAACTTGTAAATGGATTACAAGCGGAAATCAACCAATAGAACCAACATCAATTGAATGTTGGGAAACCAATACTTGGGATGTTGCAACTTGTAAATGGATTACAAGCGGAAATCAACCTACAGCACCAACAGGAATTGAATGTTGGGAAACCAATACTTGGGATGTTGCAACTTGTAAATGGATTACAAACGGAAATCAACCAATAGCACCAACATCAATTGAATGTTGGGAAATCAACACTTGGGATGTTGCAACATGTAAATGGATTACAAGTGGAACGCAACCTACAGCACCAACAGGAATTGAATGTTGGGAAACCAATACTTGGGATGTTGCCACTTGTCAATGGATTACAACAGGAAATCAACCCATAAAACCAGCAAAAGTAAATTGTTGGGATGATTATCAATTCAATACAACCACTTGTCTATGGGAAAATAAAGGAATTGAACTATCATTATCAATAGAAGCTACAATTACTACCGAAGATTTTAGTGCAACAAATAACTCAATTATCATCAATATAGATAATCCGATAAATAACTATATATATTCTATTGATGGTGGAATCAATTTTGAAACATCTAATAAATTTTATAATTTGGATGCTGGAATTTATAACTTAGTAATTAAAAGCGATACACCTTGCGAGTCTAGTTTTTTTGAAACAGTTTCAATTTTAGATTTCCCTAAATTTTTCACGCCAAATGGAGATGGAATAAATGACACTTGGCAATTAAAAGGTGTAATACCTGAAAATTTTAAAGAAGTGCAAATTTTTAATCGATACGGAAATGTTTTAGCCGTTTTAAAAACAAGTAGTCAAACATGGAACGGGATTTTTAATGGTAAAAAACTTCCGCCTTCATCTTATTGGTTTGTTGCTATTTTAATTAAAGATGGTAAAGAATATCAAATTGCAAAGTATTTTTCATTGGTACGATAAATAGTCTGTGAAAATTATTTAGATGAGGTTCTGTAAAACAATACTTTAAAAAGAATGTTAGGAGACGAAATTTATTTTATTATTAGTCTAAAATAAGATGACAAAGTAGTAAATTTATAGTGTTGCAAAAGAGACTAATTTTAGTGAGAAATTTTGTAACTATTTTTAAATATTGTTACTTTAGAATCAAATTAAACAATGAACGCAGAAATTATAACCATAGGAGATGAAATTCTAATCGGACAAATTGTAGATACGAATTCACAATTTATTGGACAGGAGTTAAATAAGATAGGAGTTTCAGTATATCAAGTAACTTCTATTCAAGATGATGAGCAGCATATTCTAAACGCATTAAAAGAAGCACAAGAAAGAGTAGATATTGTTATTATAACAGGAGGTTTAGGTCCTACAAAAGATGATATTACGAAGAAAACAATTGCTAAGTTTTTTAATGATACTAAATTAATAGAATACCCAGAAGTTATAGAACATATTAAAGGAATGTTCAAGAAGATAAATCATCCCTTTAAAGAAATTCAAAGATACCAAGCACAATTACCATCTAAAGCAACTTTGTTAATGAATAATTTAGGTACGGCACCAGGAATGTGGTTTTATGAGAATAATACTGTCTTTGTGTCATTACCAGGGGTTCCTTATGAAATGAAAGGTTTAATTACCAATAAGGTTTTACCAAGAATTCAGAAGCAATTTAAACTGCCATTTATTATGCATAAAACAATTATGACATATGGTGCAGGAGAAAGCATGATTGCAGAAATAATAGAAGATTTCGAAAACAATTTACCACCTTATATTAAGTTGGCGTATTTACCTTCTTTTGGTAAAGTTAGATTGCGTTTATCTGCTAAAGGAGAAAACAAAGAAACATTAGAAAAAGAATTAGATGATAAGGTAGCTGCAATTTATCAGCTAATACCAGAAATTATTACAGGTATAGATGATGATAGTTCTTTAGAGAAAAAAGTAGGAGAGTTGCTAAAGAAAAGTAACAAAACAATAGCTACAGCAGAAAGTATTACAGGAGGTCAAATAGCCGCAAATTTGGTTTCTGTAGCTGGTGCATCTGCCTATTATAAAGGAAGCATAATAGCCTATTCTGCAGAAACTAAAGTAAGTTTATTAAATGTTTCTTTAGAAACAATAAAAACCCATACAGTTGTAAGTGAGCAAGTAGCGTTAGAAATGGCAAGAGGAGCCAGAGAAAAACTACAAACTAATTATGCAATTGCTGTAACAGGAAATGCTGGCCCAACAACAGACAAAACAGATAAAAGTATAGGCGTGGTTTTTATAGCTTTTGTTTCTAAAGAAAAAGAAATTGTACAAGAATTTAATTTTGGTCAACCAAGAGAAAAGGTAATAAATAGAACCGTAAGTAAGGCCTTAGAGATTTTACAAAAAGAAATTATTTAAAAATATGTGTAAAATTATTTTGTTCAGAATTAGATTTAGTTGTACATTTGCACCTCGTTTAGAGATAACACTATAAATACTGTCGAAAAGATGTCTAGAGTTTGTGAATTAACAGGTAAAAAAGCAATGGTTGGGAACAATGTATCTCACGCTTTAAATAGAACAAAGAGAAAGTTTGACGCTAATCTAATGACCAAGCGTTTTTTCATTCCAGAAGAAGATAAATGGATTACTTTAAAAGTATCTGCGTCTGCTTTAAAAAACATTAACAAGAAAGGAATTTCTGCAGTTATAAAAGAAGCGAGAGCTAACGGATTTTTAACTAAGTAAGTTCAAGCAGATTAAAATTATACAGAGATGGCAAAAAAAGGTAACAGAGTTCAAGTAATATTAGAATGTACAGAGCACAAAGCAACTGGTAAACCAGGTACTTCTAGATACATTACAACTAAGAACAAGAAAAACAGTCCTGATAGAATGGAGATTAAGAAATTTAACTCTATCTTAAACAAAATGACTGTTCACAAAGAAATTAAATAATTAATATATCTAGAACTCAGAAAAGAGCACATAGATTAAAAACATTTAGACAATGGCAAAAAAAACAGTAGCATCGTTACAAACATCTTCAAAAAGATTAAGTAAAGCGATCAAAATGGTAAAGTCTCCAAAAACAGGAGCTTATACATTTGTAGAATCGATTATGCAACCAGAAAAAGTAAGTGACTTTTTAGCTAAAAAGTAATATTTACTACATAAAATATTAAAAAACTACTTTCTAATTTTAGAAAGTAGTTTTTTTGTGTCTTAATATTACGTATTTTTGGGCGTTACCTAAAGGTCGCGCTTTCGGCAGTCGCTCTTTACAAGGAGCTTCAACAAAGCCTCTATCGCTAACGCAAAATGCATTTTAAGTGACAATTTGACCAAACCCAACAAATGGCACGTTTTTTAACGTATTCTTTGTATCGTATAAAATATAAAAATGAGTTTTTTTAAAAAAATATTTTCAAAAGAAAAAAAAGAAACATTAGACAAAGGTTTAGAGAAAACAAAAACTAACTTTTTTGACAAACTCTCTAAAGCTGTTGCAGGAAAATCTAAAGTAGATGATGATGTTCTAGATAATTTAGAAGAAATTTTAGTAGCTTCAGATGTTGGTGTAAAAACTACATTAAAAATTATTACAAGAATAGAAGCAAGAGTTGCTAGAGATAAATACGTTGGTACAGACGAATTAAATAAAATTCTTAGAGAAGAAATAGCAAGCTTATTGTCTGAAACAAATCTTGGTAATGAAACAGAATTTACAATACCAGAAGACAAGAAGCCATATGTAATAATGGTTGTAGGTGTTAATGGAGTTGGTAAAACAACTACTATTGGTAAGCTAGCGAGTCAATTTAAAAAACAAGGTTTAAAAGTAGTTCTAGGAGCAGCAGATACATTTAGAGCCGCAGCAATAGACCAGTTACAGGTTTGGGCAGATAGAACAGATGTACCTATTATTCGTCAAGAAATGGGTTCTGATCCTGCTTCTGTAGCATTCGACACGTTAACATCTGCAGTAAAACAAAATGCAGACGTTGTAATTATAGATACTGCTGGTAGATTGCACAATAAAGTTAATTTAATGAATGAATTGACAAAGATTAAACGTGTAATGCAAAAAGTAATAGTAGATGCACCACATGAAGTTTTGTTAGTTTTAGATGGCTCTACAGGACAAAATGCATTTGAGCAAGCAAAACAGTTTACGTTAGCAACAGAAGTTACTTCTTTAGCAGTTACTAAATTAGATGGTACTGCAAAAGGTGGTGTTGTAATTGGTATTTCAGATCAATTTAAAATACCTGTTAAATATATTGGAGTAGGAGAAGGTATAGATGATTTACAAGTTTTTAATAAACATGAGTTTGTAGATTCTTTTTTTAAATAGAGATACAAAATTATTTATATAAAAAAGACTCCTTTTACATTTGTGTAAAAGGAGTCTTTTTATTAATTACGGTTAGTGAATTATAATAGAGTTTTACTCTAAAATCCAATTTATTAAATCTTTTTCATCTACAATAGACCAAGAATGTGGATGCCTTTCTCCGTTTGCTCTATAACCTCTATTTTTTGTATTTATCAATTTAATATTATCACCTCCAAATTCAAGTGCTAATTTTTTAGACAATTTCTGAATATAATAAGCATTTAAATCATCTATATTATTTCTTCTTTCTTTGTTCCACCATTCTAAATCTGGTTCTGTATAAAGTCTTATTTTTAAGTTTTTTAAGTCTTCTAAATTATTTATATTTTCACTTTCAAAAGTATAAGGTGAATTTTCTTCATAATTTGAAATTCCGTCTCTAGGGTTTCCAAATTCATTTTCTAACAGCTTTATAATTCATTTCGATTCTTGAATAGAAACTTCTGAGAAATTTCGTTTTAAATTCTTTGTAGATGTTTTATGAAGGCCTAAAAGATCTATTGGAGAATCTACTATAAAAACACCTTTTGGCTTAATCAAACTTTTGGTTGTAATTAGATAGTTACTAATTAATAAGCTAACATTACCGCCACTAGAAAAACCACCGATAAATACATTTTCTACGAGTAAATTATTTTTTGATATTATGTTTGATAATTTTTCTGATAGTTTTTGTTTCTGGAATTTGTCTAAAAATAACGTCTTATTAAGATTCATTGCAAGAACAGAAATACTATTCTTTATACTAATTTCTTTAATTTTAAATTCTGAAAAAGTATTATCTGCATCACAAGGAAAACAAGGGAATAAAATTAATAACCTTTTTGGTTCTCAGCCTTAACTAAAGTGTAGTCTGCAGTTTGTATGATTTTAGATTTAAGTTTATTATTCTTGTTAAACTTTTCTTTACAAGAGATTAAAGTTAAAATTACAATAAGACTTAATAAAGTGAAATTTACTTTCATTTTGCTTTAGAATAAAATGGTTTTAATCTTAAAAGGTTAAAAACCTTATATTTGGTATAATTAAATACAATGTAATGAAAAAACTACTTTTATTAGGTCTTAGTCTCCTTATTTTATCTGCTTGTAGTGAAAAACAAGAAATTATATACTTTAAAAAATATAATGAAACAGCTAGTTTAGAGAAACAACAAAAGCACACTAACAAAAGAATGCAGTTTAAACTATTTCAATCTAAATATTTAGATATGAATACTGTTTTTAAACCTTTTAAGAACGATTTAGCTTCTTTTTCAGAAGAAAACTATTCTGCATTAAAACCTTTTATTTTAGAACAAGATATTCCTACGATTCAGAATAATATTAAAGAAGGAAAACTGACTTACGAAAAACTAACATTATTTTATTTATACAGAATTAGAAAATTTGAAAGTGATTCTACTAAATCTTTAAATAGTATTATTAGTTTAAATTCAAATGTTTTAAAAGAAGCAAGAGCAAGAGATAAAAATAGGCAAGAAAACTCTGAATATTCGATATACGGAATGCCTATTTTACTAAAAGATAATATTAATACGAATAACTTGCCAACAACTGCAGGTGCAATTGTATTGGCTGAAAATAAAAATATAGAAGATGCTTTTATAGTGGAAAAGTTGAAGGAAAATGGCGCATTAATTTTAGGAAAAGTAAATTTAAGTGAATGGGCTTATTTTTTCTGTTCTGGTTGTCCGTTAGGATATTCTGCAATTGGCGGACAAACTTTAAATCCGTATGGAAGAGGAATATTTGAAACAGGAGGAAGCTCTGCAGGAAGTGGTGTTACAGTTGCAGCAAATTTTGCAGTTGCAGCCGTAGGAACAGAAACTGCGGGTTCTATTACTTCTCCATCTAGTTTAAATTCTGTAGTAGGTTTAAAACCAACAATTGGTGTTCTAAGTAGAACAGGAATTGTACCCATTTCATCTACGTTAGATACACCAGGCCCCATGACAAAGAATGTTATAGACAATGCCATTTTTATGAATGCTATGCGTGGTTTTGACAAAAAAGATACTGCTTCAAAGAAAATAGCAGAAGATTATTTTCAGAATGGTTTTAAGCAAAAATTTGAAGGTAGAAAATTAGGTGTTCTAGTTCCTCTTTTGGCAGATTCTATTTATGCATCAACTATTAATAAATTAAGAAAAGTAGGAGTAGAGATTGTAGAAATTACGCCTCCAGAAATTTCTTTTAAGGGTTTTACAACTTTGCTTAATATAGATATGAAGCATGATTTACCCAAGTATTTATCTGAATTTGCAGATGAAAAATTAGAAGTAACATCTGTAAAAGACATTACACTATTTAATTTAAAAGATTCTGTTCTAAGAGCACCTTATGGGCAACAGTTATTTAACGGAATTATAGAGGATAAAACTACTTTAAAAGAATTAGCAATTATAAAAGAACAACTACATACAGAAGCAAAAAAATATTTTCAAATGTTAAAAGATGAGAATTTAGATGCTATTTTATCTATTAATAATTATCATTCTGGTTTTGCAGCGGTTGCTAAATACCCAACACTTACAATACCAATGGGCTATAAAAAGTCTGGAGAGCCAATTAGTTTAACATTTATTGGAGCTCCTTTTTCCGAAAGAAAATTATTAGAAATAGGGTATGCTTTCGAACAATTAACAAAAGTTAGAAAAATGCCTAAAAACTATCAATAGAAAGAATACCAATCATTTAAAAAGCACTATTTTTGCACTCGTTTTAATATTTGATAGATTTAAGACAATAAATAAAAGAATATACTGCTGAAAGCGAATAGCCAAAGGCAAAAAGATACAAATATGCGTACAAAAACCATCAAAAAAAATAAGATTAACGTTGTTACTTTAGGTTGTTCTAAGAACATTTACGATTCTGAAGTATTAATGGGACAGTTAAAAGCTAATGGAAAAGATGTTGTTCATGAAGATCCAGAAGATGATGGAAATATTGTTGTAATAAATACTTGTGGGTTTATTGGTAAAGCAAAAGAAGAATCTATAGATACTATTTTGCATTATGCTAAAAGAAAAGAAGCAGGAGAAATTGATAAAGTATTTGTTTCTGGTTGTTTAAGTGAACGTTATAAGCCAGATTTAGAAGCAGAAATAACAAATGTAGATCAATATTTTGGTACGCACGATTTACCAAATCTTTTACAAGCGTTAGAAGCAGATTATAAGCATGAGTTAATTGGAGAGCGTTTAACTACAACACCAAAGCATTATGCATATTTAAAAATTGCAGAAGGTTGTGATAGACCTTGTTCTTTTTGTGCAATTCCTTTAATGAGAGGAAAACACGTTTCTACACCTATTGAAGATATTGTTACAGAAGCAACAAAATTAGCAGCAAAAGGTATTAAAGAAGTAATGTTAATTGCACAAGATTTAACATACTACGGATTAGATATTTACAAGAAAAGAGCATTAGCAGATTTATTAGAAGCGTTGGCTAAAGTAGAAGGAATTGAATGGATTAGAATGCATTATGCTTTTCCTACAGGTTTTCCTATGGATGTTTTAGAAGTGATGAAACGTGAGCCTAAAGTATGTAATTACTTAGATATTCCTCTACAACATATTAATACAGAGTTGTTAAAGTCTATGAAACGTGGTACAACACATGAGAAAACTACTGCGTTAATTCATAAGTTTAGAGAAACGGTGCCAAAAATGGCTATTAGAACTACGCTAATTGTTGGGTATCCTGGTGAAACAGAAGAAATGTTTCAAGAGTTAAAAGATTGGATTGAAGAAATGCGTTTTGAGCGTATGGGAGCTTTCGAATATTCTCACGAAGAAAATACCGGAGCTTATGTTTTAGAAGATGATGTACCTGCAGAAGTTAAGTTTAGAAGAGTAAATGAGATTATGGAGATTCAGTCTCAAATTTCTTGGGAATTGAATCAAGAAAAAATAGGAAAAACATTTAGATGTTTATTCGACAGAAAAGATGGCGAGTTTTTCTACGGAAGAACAGAATCTGATTCGCCAGACGTAGATAATGATGTTATAGTAGATGCTAAAGAACATTATATTAAAGTTGGTGAGTTTATAGATATTAAAATTCACGAAGCTGGAGATTACGATTTATACGGAACACCGGTAACAAAAGTTGAAAAGCCTGTTTCTTTAAATCAAAAAAGAAAATAAATAATAAAAATCCTACTTTAAGTAGGATTTTTTTATACAAATTGTTCCCATGAAAAAAACCTATTTTAATTGGAGTTCTGGTAAAGACTCTGCTTTGGCACTTTATAAAGTTTTACAAGATCCAACGTACAATTTAGATTTATTAGTTACTACTGTAAATAAAGATTTTAATAGAGTTTCTATGCATGGTCTTAGAAATGAACTATTGTTAAAGCAAGCAGAAGCTTTAGAAATCGATTTAAAAACAATAGCATTTCCTGCGGATGTTACTATGGATTTGTATTCGGAAATAATGAAAAAAGCGATGGACTCTTTATTAAAAAAAGGATATTCGCATACTATTTTTGGTGATATTTTTCTAGAAGATTTAAAAGCTTATAGAGATACAAAATTAGCTGAAGTGAATATAAAAGGAGTGTATCCGCTTTGGAAAAAAGACACAAAAGAAGTATTACAAGAATTTTTAGATTTAGGTTTTAAAGCAATTACTGTTTGTGTAAATGCAAAGTTATTGGGTGAAGAATTTGTTGGTAGAGTTATAGATGAACAGTTTATAAAAGACTTACCACAAAATGTAGATGTTTGTGGAGAAAATGGAGAGTTTCATACTTTCGTTTTTGATGGACCTATCTTTAAAAATCCGATTGATTTCTCTATAGGAGAAAAAATATTACGCTCTTACACGCTGCATGATAATGAAGATGACAACTGCCATCAAGCAAAGAAAGAAGAGTCTAACCACGACACTAGTTTTTGGTATTGCGATTTACTTCCGAAGTAAAAAAAAATGACTAAAAATTAATTGGTAGTAAGCGTTTGCTTAAAAGCATCTTGTAAATAGTCTACCAACTTAATACCTTTTTCTTTAAGTTTTAATTTATTTGTAATTCGGTATCTTTTACTTTCTACAGATCTTAAAGATGTATTTATAAATGCACCAATTTCTTTACTTTTAAAACCCATAAATAAATAATAACAAATTATAGTTTCAGAAGAATTTAATGTTGGGTGCTTCATAGAAATTTGATTAAAAAAATCTACATTAAGATCGTTTATTAAATCTAAATGATCTTCACCTTTTACTAATAAAATAGCGGTACTGTGATGAATTTCTTTATGAAGTTCTTTAATTTTACTCCTTTGGTCATCTATATCTGTAATAGAAGAAATAGTTTTTATTTCCTTTTTTAAATCAACAATATAGTTCTCTAATCCAACTACTTTAACCTTTAATTTCTCATGATTATTTTGAAGGAAAGAGTATTCGTTTGTTCGTTTCGTAAACTCTAATAGCATTTTTTTAATACTCTTATAGCGTACAATAACAAAAATTATTAGCACGATTAATAGTGTTGTTAAAAAGGCAATCCAATTTCTATTAAATTTTTTTTTATTAGTTTCAACTTCTAAAATTTCAGAATTTTCTATAAAAGATTCGTTTATACTATAACTGGCATCAATATTTTTTTTAATAAGACTTTCGTTAAGGTATTTTAAAGAATCGATATAATTATTTTTCCCTTCAACGTTTTTTAATTCATTATAATACGCTACATAATTTTTAAAATGATTTTCCTTGTCAGAATTATTCATATACTTAATCAACTCATCAGATTTTTTTAAGTAATGTAATGTTGAATCTGTTTTTTTCTTTTTTAAAAACATTTCTGTTGAAGCAATATGAATTGTAACGTCATGTATTTTATACAATAATGTCGAAATAGTAGTGTCTTTTTCTAATTGCTTAAATTCTTTATAATATTTAATACGATTTGTATTATCATTTAAGTAGGCGTAGTTAGAAGTAAGCATAAACAAAGCATACATGTAATAAAAGGAATCTTCTTTAATAGATTTGTAATAGTTTAACTTAGGAAGTATTAAGTTGTTACTTTTTTTAAACTCATCATTATATTGTGCTATATAAGCTTTCATTTGCATTACATCTATAAGCCCAAGTTTATCATTGGCTAAAGTGTAAAATTCCTCTGCTTTTTTTAAATAATTTAAAGCACTAGTATCTTTTTTTATGATGTATAAATTATAGAATAATTCGATGCTAGCTGCACCTGCAATTTCATATTTTTTTTCCTTTTCGGCATATTTAAGAGACAAAATATTATACAAGTATATTTTTGCTTGATCATTAAGATGGCTACTTATTACTGCTTTTAGATGATAATATTCTGCTATGCGCCCTTTAATATTATTTTCTAAAGGTTTGGGTATCGAATCTAGAAATTTATTTGCGATCCTCGGAAAATTATCTACTCTGTTACTTGCAGAATCTATATGAGTTAAAAAAACATTTTTGTCTTTCTCTTGCCCTTTTAGAGTTGTATTAACAATTAGAAAAGAGAGGCTAAAAAATATATATAAGATTTTTGATTTCAAAAAGGTATTGTTTAATGTTTTTAAAATAAGTATCAATATTACAAAAATACTAAAGGTTAGATATAAAATTGCTTTTATAAAATTAAAGTTTTGTTTAAATAATCTTTAACCAAAGAAAGTACTGCTATTATTAGGGTTGCGTAGTTTGTGCGTAGTTGTTTTTAAGGTTTATAACATGTTTTTTTTCACTTTTGTAGTACACATTTAAATATAAAATAAAACATGAAAAGAGCAGTACCCAAAGTTTATTTTATTTTATTTTTTATTGTTTGTTTTCAAGTAAACGCACAAACAGTAAATTATAAAAAAGAAGCCTCTAAAGAGAATAGTAATTTTTTTCAGATTGTAAAAGAAACAAGAAAACAGTTTTCTGAAAAAAGTAAATATTCTAAAAAAACAGAATCTAGATTAGATAAAAAAGAAAAGAAACAATTTGAACGTTGGGTTTGGATTTGGAAAGATAGAGTAAATGCAGATGGTACTTTTCCCAAAAATATAGTTAATAAAAAAGAGTATTTAGATCTTTTATTAAATAAATCTAATAATCAGTCTAAAAGTGTAGCGACTTCTTCTACAGAAAATTGGACACAAATAGGGCCAACAGCAATAGTAAATAAGAATGAAAATTTTGATTATCCAGGACCTGGTAGAGTAGACGTTGTAGCTGTAGACCCAAATGATGATATGATTATGTATGTTGGTACGCCTGCAGGTGGTTTATGGAAAACTACTAATGGTGGTGTAAACTGGGCTCCGAAAACAGATAATATTGCAGGTATGGGAGTTACAGATATAATAATACATCCTACAAGTACCAATATTTTATATATGGCAACAGGAGATAGAGATAGTTCTCATATTAGCTCTATTGGTTTATTTAAATCTACAGATTCTGGAGAAACTTGGAATCTTTTATCTGGCTTATCTTTTACTTTAAGTGAAAACGAATACATAAGAGATATTGCATTTGCACCTGAAAATCCATCTACTATATTTGCTCTTACAAATACAGAAATAAGAAGATCTATTGATAATGGAGTAACTTGGACGAATAGAAATGTTACTTCAGATGGTTCTTCTCCAATTACGTATGAAGAAAAATTTCAATCGATGGTTTTTGATCCTAATGATCCAACCAAAATTGTAGTTTCAGATTTTTATGATGGTATTTATTATTCTACAGATAGTGGAGATAATTTTATTTTACATTCTTTTTATACAGGTGGAGATAATCAAAAAATATTAAGAATTACAGCTTCTCCTGCAGATAACGACCATTTTTATGGTATTAATGGAGATGGTGTTTTTAGGAAATATCGTTTTTCTTTTAATGATACTGCAGCAGATTTAATTTCATCTACACCTGTTGCTGCTTTTATTAATGGTACTAATACTCCTTTTAATTCTCAGCAAGGTTATATACAATGTATTGCTGTTTCACCAACAAATGCTAATAATTTAATGGTTGGTGGTGTACAAGGTTGGAAATCTACAGATAACGGTACTACATTTTCTCCTGTACTAAATGCATATACAAACCCATTACCAGCAGGACAAATTCATGTACATGCAGATCATCATTTTTTATTATTTAAAGATAATACAACAATTATTAATGGAAATGACGCAGGACTTAGAATGGGATCTTTTTCACCAAGTTCAGATGCAGATTTTCCAGATATTTCTAGCGGTTTAATTATTACACAATCTTACAATATTGCTATTACACATGGTTTAAATAGTGATGATTATATGATGGCTAACCAAGATAACGATGGTTTTTCTAAAGTTTTTAAAGATGGCCAACAACAATGGGTAGCAGCAGTAGCAGGTGATGGTACAGGTACAGCTATAGATATTGCGGATTCTGCAATTAGATATTTAGGAGGAACTAATGGCCAACTAAATAGAACAGATGATGGTTATTCACTTCATTATGAAAATGCAACAGCTGTTTTGCCTTCTAATAAAACAGATGGGGCTTTTATTTCTCCCTTAGCATTGCACCCAACTATTGCAACAACTATTTATGCAGGTCATGGTGATGTAAAAAAATCTACAAATAGAGGGGGAAATGGTATTAGCGATTGGTCTGCTCTTAACTCTGGTTTAGTACAAACTTCTTTTTTAGATGTTTCTCTTAATAACTCGTCTGTTAGAATATTTGCAATAGGCGAAATTTCTGAAGTTTCAACACTTAGAAGAAGTATAGATGATGGTCTTACTTGGTCTACAATTACAAGTCCTGTTGGTGTAAAAATAAATAGTGTTTACGGTGTACCAAATACAAATACTGTCTATGCAACAGTTTCTAGTTATAGCGAGGGAAATAAAGTTTATAAGAGTATAAATAATGGAACTACCTGGACTAATATTAGTGGAGATTTACCTAATATAATAATGTTTAAAGTTCTTTTAGATCCTAATAAAAGTAATGAAACAATTTATGTAGGTACAGAGTTAGGTCTTTATTTTACAGACAATTCTACAACTAATTGGGTTAAATTAGGAACAGGATTACCAAACGTAAGAATAAGCGATATTAAAATAAGTAAAAATAACGGTAATATTTACGTGGGTACTTTTGGTAGAGGAATGTGGGTTTATAATGATCAGAAATATTTTGATGATATAACTGATAATAATTGGTCTACAATAGAAAATTGGGAAGGTAATAGCTTACCAACAGCTGTAGATAATATTTTTCTTAAAAATACAGAAGATGTTATATTAGATACAGATGCTGCAATAATTAAATCTTTAGAAATTGAAGATGGAGCATTTTTAACGATAGAAAAATCTAGAGATTTAACCATAGAAAATAACTTTACATCTACTGCTAATAATAGTGTTTTACAAATAAATTCTGACGCTACTGATAGCGGTGTTTTAATAGTAAAAGGAAATAGTACAGGTAAAGTTACTTATGTAAGAGGTGGTTTATTAGCTGCAAAATGGAGTCTTGTAACTTCTCCAGTAACCAATCAAAAAGTAAAAGATTTTACTTTAGATACAGCAAATGATATAAGAAAAAACACAAGTACAGGCACAGACCCAAATAGATTTGCAATTGCTAAGTATAATGATGCAAATGTAGCGAATGAAAAATGGGAGTATTTTGATGTGAATGTGGGAGCAGAGGTTGTCTTTGAAAACGGAATTGGATACACAATGTCTAAAGATTCTAATGGCGATGTAGCTTTTACAGGAACTATAGAAACCAATACTTTAAATGTAACAGCAATGCATAATAAATGGGTTGCTATTGGTAATCCTTTTACAGCATATTATCCTGCAAATAAAGGCGCTTTAGGAGATTTTGTACAAGAAAACACAACAAGGTTAGCAGAACAAGCAATTTATGTTTGGGAAGATAACCAAGAAAAATATGTTGCTTATGCAGCTCTTACTTCTTCAGGTCAAAAAGTAATAGCTCCAGGACAAGGGTTTTTTATAAAAATGAAAGCTACCGGAACAGATGAAATGGTTGTTTTTAATAATGAAAATTTAGGTACAAAAACGTCGCTTACAGGAAATTATACTTTTAGTAAAAGTACAGCTACTGTGCCTTTCATAAAAATATTTATTGCTAAAGGAAGCGTAAAAGTAAATACAGATGTTATTTTTTCTGAAAAAGCAACTACTGGTTTTGATGACGGACAAGATGTTATAAATTTTAGTAATTCTGAGTTTGATTTAACTACAAAATTATTAGACAATTCCAACGATAAAGAATACACAATTCAGTCTATTCCTAATGATAATTATAAGAATCAAGTAGTTTCTTTAAACTTAAAAGGTAAAGCAAAAGAAGAGATTATCTTTTCATCATTATTACAAGATTTACCAGAAGGAATAAAGGTTTTCTTAGAAGATAAAGAAACCAAAAAGTCTTATGAATTAAGTGAAACGAAGACTCATAAGCTAATCTTAGATAAAGATACAAATGGTTTTGGTCGTTTTTATGTTCATTTTTCGAAACAAGTATTAAGTTTAAATGAAGATGTTGTTACAAGAATTCAGGTTTATAATAACAATAACTTCTTACAAATTAAAGGAGTTACTGCTGGCTTTATAAAAATTGATTTATTTGATATTAATGGAAAAACTATATTTAATCAAACTAGAAAAGCAGACAAAATTAACCCTATAGATTTAAATAGTTTTTCTAAGGGAATTTATCTTGTAAAAGTTACTTCTGAAGGAAAATCAATTTCGAAAAAAATAATTATAAATTAAAAATCCTAATAGCCAATTTATGAGCATTAAAAATAACAAAATAGACAGAAAAGAAGCTTTAAAGCAAATAGGAAAATATGGTAAATACGCAAGTTTAACAGCATTAGGAACGTATTTAATTTTAAGTCCGCAAAAAGCGCAAGCCCAAAGTCCAGAACAACCAGGAATAGGGTTTTAATATATAATTAGATACTCATTTAATTTTATAAATTAAAAGTATTTTAAAATTGATAAATTGTTGGGGGGCAATTTATTATAGTGATTAATTTCACCAAAAAAAGGCTGTCTTATAAGACAGCCTTTTTGATTTTTCTTTTTTATTTAGAAAGCTTTATACTAATTCATAATACTTTAGCATTAAAATATTTAAAATAAGGATATTTTTCTTAATTATTTAAATTGTACGTTAAACCAACAGAGTAGTTTGTAGAATTTCCTAAGTTTCTACCATCAACTACTTTACCAAAACCTAAGCTTACACCTAATTCTGGAATAACATTTTTGTAAATTGTAGCACCAACTCTTGTATACTCTACTTTAGTCTCAGGAAAGTTTCCTGTAAAATTAGAAGCTCCAATATCTACTCCGTCAGAAGAAGATAAATAATCTACCCAACCTTCTACATAGAATAAAGAACTAGCATACCCAACTTTACCAGAAGAGTAATATGCATTTGGTACATCAAATTTATCTCCACCACCATTATTATCAGCTTTTCCTCTAATATGGTATGTGTTTAAAAATGAAGTAAAAAAACCAGAGTTTGTTTGTAAATGTAAGCCAGCAGTTAAATTAGTTGACACAGCGCCACTACCTAAAGATAAAATTCCGTTTGGTTCATAACCAGTTGGTATATCTACACCTAAAGCTGTAATTAAGTCTAAATTTCCTTTTTCAAAATTAACACTATATGCTTTATACTTTAATGCAATAGAAATATCTTGTAAATCATTTTGCTCAGTCGTTCCGTTTACAGGATCTGCTACTCCGTTACCTTCTGCAGAAATATAAGGAATACTTGCAATTACAGATAATTTGTTAGAGATACCATATTTAGCATATAAACTAAAAATGTTTTGTGTAATTTTTCCGTGAGCAGGAACTGCATCTAATTTTGTTTTACCTGCATAAAATTCTTCAAAATTACTAGATGTATAAGAAGCTGTTACAGAAAGAGCTCCTTTTTTTGGAGTAAAACCATCTATTAAACCTTGTGCATTTGTTTGAATTGTTACTAGTAAACCAAATACTAATCCTAAGAATAAATTATTTTTTTTCATTTTGTTATTTTATTAATTAGGCTCTTTTGTCGCAGTCGAAAAGTAATGATTACAAAGTTTTTTGCTTTTTTTTTAGAGAAATAAAGTACTAGGTAAGTATTGTTTTTTTAATAAAAAAAGACCAATCAAATAAATGATTGGTCTTTAATATCTTATAAGAATAAGTCTTCTTATTTCTTAGCTAATAAATCTCTTATTTCTGCTAATAAATCTTCTTGACTTGGTCCTTTTGGAGCTTCTGGAGCTGCTTCTTCTTTCTTTTTAGACTTGTTGTATGCCTTTACAATCATAAACATTACAAAACCAACAATAATTAAATTGATAATAGTATCAATCCAAGCACCATAAGTAATTGCATTTTCTGGAGTTGTAACTTTACCTGCTGCATCTAAAACTGCTTCAGATAAAACATGTTTTTGATCTGCTAAACTTACACCACCTGTAAATAAACCTACAATTGGCATAACAATATTACTTACAAATCCTTTTACAACTGCACCAATTGCACCTGCCATAATTACTGCTACTGCAAACTCAATTACATTACCACCAGTAATAAATTCTTTAAATTCTTTTAACATTTTAATCGATTTTAATTAGTTAATTAGATTGCAAAAGTAGTAAAAAAAACTAACCTTTTAACATTTTGTTAACACGTTGAGAAATTGCAGTTAAAGTTTCGTAAACAATTGTCTCTGAGATTTCTGCAATATTTTGTATCATTTCTTGATTATTGAATATAATAACTTCATCACCTTCCTTACAATCTATCTTAGTAATATTTACCATAATCATGTCCATACAAACATTACCAATAATTGGCGCTTTCTGATTATTAATCATTACAAAACCTTTATTATTACCTAGCTTTCTAGATAAACCATCTGCATGACCAACAGGAATTGTAGCTGTCTTAGTAGCTCTTTTTGCAACAAAAGCTCTATTATAACCAACACTTTCTCCTAATTTAATGATATGAATTTGAGAAATAATCGATTTTAAATTGTGGGTATTTTTTAATTGAGCTGTTTCTTTTACATCATTTCCAAAACCATATAAACCAATACCAACTCTAACCATGTCGAATTGTGCTTTCGAGTAATTTACAACACCAGAAGTATTTAAAATATGCAACATTGGTTCATAGTTTAAATGTTTAAAGAATTGTTGAACTATATATGCAAAATTATTAATTTGGTTAATGCTAAAATCTTGTTCTTCTAAATCTTCACTTGCTGCCAAATGAGAAAAAATAGACTGTACCTTTACGTGGTTTGTCTCTTTTAAACTAGATAAAATCTTAGGAATATCTGTATGCCAAAAACCTAATCTATTTAAACCAGTGTTAAATTTTAAGTGAATTGGGTAGTTCATTAAAGGCGCTTCATCTGCTAATTTTAAAAAAGCAGTAAAGATTTTAAAGTTGTATAGGTTTGGTTCTAATCTATACGTTACAATATCCTTTAAATTAGGTATTTGTGGGTGTAGAACTAAAATAGGCGTTTTTACACCGGCGTTTCGCAAAGCAATACCTTCATGCGAATATGCAACAGCAAAGTAATCTACTTTATCTTCTAGAAACTTGGCCACTTGTACACCATCGCTTCCATAGCCAAAAGCTTTAACAACTGCTAATATTTTTGTTTCTGGTTTTAATTTTTGTTTGAAATAATTTAGGTTATGTGTTAACGCATTTCCATCAATTTCTAAAACAGTAACGTGATTATTCATTTCTAGACTAAGTTTTATTTCGTATCGTTTAAGTCAGATTTAGTATTTTTAGAAGTTAAATCTGCTTCTTTTTGTTTTTGCATTGCTTTGTAATATGCAGCTCTACTTAAAGGCTCATATTCTTGCATTTCCCCTAGCATTACAATTTTATCACTTTTAGCTTTTCTAAAACTATAATGAGCTAAGTTTCCTGTATGCGTACAAACAGCATGTACTTTTGTAACATATTCTGCCGTTGCCATTAAAGCAGGCATTGGGCCAAATGGGTTTCCTTTAAAATCCATATCTAAACCAGCTACAATTACTCGAATACCTCTATTTGCTAAATCATTACAAACAGAAATAATTTCATCATCAAAAAACTGGGCTTCATCTATACCAACCACTTGTACATTGTTTGCCAAAAGGCGAATGTTTGCAGCTGCAGGAACCGGTGTAGAACGAATTCTATTATCATTATGAGAAACAACTTCCTCATCATCATAACGTGTATCTACAGATGGTTTAAAAATCTCTACCGTTTGTTTTGCAAATTGTGCACGTTTTAAACGTCTAATAAGTTCTTCTGTTTTACCAGAAAACATAGAGCCGCAGATTACTTCTATCCAACCAAATTGTTCTGTGTGATTTACTGTATTTTCAAGAAACATTTTGTAATTTTAGGCTTTAGAAATTTAAATTTTGTGTTACTTTGGGATTCCACAAATTTATGAATATTTACGATTAAAAATTAACTTCAACTTACAACTTATGCACAAAAAACTAGAAGCCGATTTAATAAGTTTAGCACACAGCATCTTACAGATGAAAAATAAAGAAAATGTGTTCTTATTAAAGCAAAAATCGAAGGAAATATATGAGAAATTATCTGTTTTAGCATTTGTTGAAGAGTATGTAAACTCAACTCCTAACCTAAAAGAAACTAAAGAAGAATTAATTTCTAAAGTAGAAATGGGTTTCGATCTTAAAGATGAAAATACACAAGAAACCGAAGAAGTAACAGACGTTTTAATAGAAGAAGCAGTTGCTATTAGTATAGAAGAAGATTTCTTTGAAGAAGAGAATGAGAAATTGGCAGCAGAAATTGGCGATGGTTTTTCTGAAGAAGAAATTGAAGTAGAAGAAACAATAGAAGAAGTTAACGAATATTTAGAAGTAGAAAAGGAAGATGAAATAGAACAACCTTTTGACGATTTAGAAGGTTTAATCTTTGGAGAAGTAAAACCTACAAACTTTAAAGATGACCCAAAAGACATTGGAGATCGAAAAGCATTAACTTTAGAAGAAGAGTTAAAAGATACAATTCCTGTAGATGTTATTGCTAATTTATTTGAGCCAATAAAACCGGCTTCTTTAAATGATAAATTACATACTAATATTCAAATTGGTTTAAATGATAGAATTATTTTTGTTAAGAATTTGTTTGAAGGAAGTCAGGAAGATTTTAATAGAGTAATTTCTCAATTAAATACATTAAAAACAGAAAAAGAAGCAAAAAAGTTTATTAATAAGATGGTAAAACCAGATTATGATTGGTCTAAACAAGAAGAGTTAGAAAACCGATTAATAGATATTATTGAACGTAAATTTGCTTAAAAATTAGCTTTTGAAACCAATATTAATACAAACTCATTTTCATAAACGTAGAACTGGCGTTACTAGAAGTATAGAAAATGTATTGCCTTTTTTTAACGAGAAATATGAAACCTATTTATATGGTTATGGTGCAAAAGGGAAACATATTTCTACATCAGAATTAAGAAAAATATTATTTTCTAATAGAGAAGTTGTTGTGCATTGCCATAGAAATAATGAAATAATGCGCATGTTATTCTTTCGTTTTTTAGGAGCCAAGTTTAAGTTAATAGCAACTCGACATGCAGAAACTGTACCTTCTGGTTTAACAATGAAGTTACTTAAAAAAGCAGATAAAGTTGTTACGCTTATAGAAAGCATGAGTAATAAGTTAGGTATTCATAATACAATTGTTGGGCATGGAGTAGATGTTAATTTTTTTAAGCCTAAAGAAAATGTAAACTTAAAAAATATTAACCAAAATAATATTATTTTATGTGCTGGTAGAGTTAGAAAAGCAAAAGGACATTTAGTATTGTTAGAGGCTGCAAAAGTATTAAAAGAGCATAGAAGTTGGGCTTTAGTAATTGTTGGTAAGGTAGATAAACCTGCATTTTTAGAAGAGTTAAAAGGGCTTTCAAAAAAATATTCTATAGAAAAACAAGTTTATTTTGTTGACGAAACTACAGATATTGTTGCTTATTATCAAGCATCAAAAATTGCAATTGTACCTAGTTTTTCTGAAGGATTTTCTTTAGTAACAGCAGAAGCAATGTCTTGTGGTTGTGCTGTTATTGCTACAAAAAATGTAGGTGTTCATTCTTCTTTAATAAATAACTCTAAAAATGGTTATTTGTTTGAAGCAGGAAATAGTACTGAATTAGAACGTTTGATAGTGAAAACAATAACAAATCAAATTCCGCTTTTAGGAAGTGAAGCAAGAGCAGAAATTCTTAAAAACTGGAGTGCAAAAAAAGAGGCACAAAATTTAATAAAAGTGTATCAATCAAATTAATTAGAAAAGAAGTAGTTGTAACAAAAAATGTTGGTAGTCGTCTAAATTAAAACCTATTACCATGAAACAATTAGCAACAATTTTCTTAGCCTTATTTATTACAGCAATTTCTGCACAAGAAGTAGCATTTCAAAAATTTTACAAGCTTAATAAAGAGAAATCAACATTTTCTATTAATGTATCTGCATCTTTAGCAGGTTCTTTTTTAGATGATGAAAACGACAGCGACTTAATGAATATCATTAAAAAATCGAGTGATTTTAAATTAATGGTTTTTAATAATGAAGATACTGTTATTGCTAAAAACTTTAAGAAATTTAAAAGGAAAAACAATTTAAAAACTCTTGCTCGTATAAAAGAAAACGGAAGTAAAGCAGCGTTGTTTTTTATTGAAAAGAATAATTACATTAGAGAAATTATTATAAAAACAAATAGCAATACAGATAAACTTGTTTTGTTTGGTCTAAAAACTAAAATTACAAAAGAAGAATTAGCTGCTATGATTGCTTCTTCAGATATAGAAGTTTCATCAAAATAAAAAATTAAAAGAGAAGGTTTAACCAATCTTCTCTTTTAATTCTGCAACAACTTTTTTACTATTTCCTATAAATATTTCTTCATCAACAATAAAAACGGGGCGTTTTAAAAATGTATATTCATCTAGAATATATTGTCTGTAATCCGCTTCCGAAATTTCTTGATTTTTCAAATCCATTGCTTTATACAGTTTAGCACGTTTATTAAATAATGCCTCATAACTTCCAGAAAGTTTATGCATTTCTTCTAATTGTTCTGCTTTTACAGGACTTCCTTTTATTTCTTGTCTTTCAAAACCATCTGTATTTACTTCTTTTAAAATGCGTTTACAAGTATCACAAGTTTGTAAAAAATAGACTTTCTTCATATTAATCAATTATATTTGTTCCTTCAAAAATAAACATAAAAATGAAGACACAATTCGATGTTTTAAGAAAATCGCGAGATTTAGTTATAAAAGAATTAGAAGGTTTAACTTTAGATCAAATTCATGTAATTCCAACAGGTTTTAAAAACAATATTGCTTGGAATGTAGCACACTTAGTAGTTACTCAACAAGTTTTACTTTATAAATTCTCGGGTTTAAATTGTCTGTGTCCAGATGAATTAATCGAAGCGTATAAAAAAGGAACAGTTCCTACAAAGAACTTTACAGAAGAAGAATTTGAGGAAGTAAAAGAACTGTTGTTAGGACTACCAGATACTTTACAAGAAGATTTCGAAGCAGGAATTTTTGAGGAATATGCAGAATACCCAACAAGTACAGGTTTGGTATTAGATTCTATAGAAACTGCTATTGCTTTTAATAACTTTCATGAAGGTATTCATTATGGAATTATTAGATCTATTAAGAAATTTGTATAATTACATATGGATTATTTTCTAATTGCAACCGTTTTAATAGTATTATCAGCAGCTTTTGGTTATATAAATACTAGGTTTTTAAAATTGCCAAATTCTATTGGTTTAATGCTAATAACCATACTATTTACATTAGCCGTTTTTGTATTAAGTTATTTTGATGATACCTTGCTACTAAAAGAAAGAGAGCTTATAACAAGCATCGATTTTAAGACAGTATTATTAGATGTAATGTTAAGTTTCTTGCTTTTTGCAGGAGCATTACATACAAATTTTCAGCAATTAAAAATTCAACGGAAACCTGTTTTAATTTTTGCAACATTAGGTACTTTAATTTCAACTTTTTTAGTTGGTGTATTTGCTTTTTACGCACTTAAAATAGTAAACCTTAATGTAGATTTTATTTACTGTTTACTTTTTGGAGCATTAATATCGCCAACAGATCCTATTGCTGTGTTGGGTATTATGAAAAAAGTTGGAGCTCCAAAAAAATTAGAAACAAAAATTGTTGGAGAATCTTTATTTAATGATGGAGTAGGAGTTGTAATTTTTCTTACAATCTACCAAATTGCAAGCGGAGGAACAGAAATCTCTTTTGGTAACATAGCCGAGTTATTTTTAGTTGAGGTTGTTGGTGGTTTGGTTCTTGGTCTTATTATTGGTTGGGTAACTTATAGACTGTTAAAGAGTATTGACGATTATGATACTGAAGTTATTATTACACTAGCAGCAGTTATGGGAGGAACGTTATTTGCACAAGAATTTCATTTATCTGCACCTTTAGCAATGGTTACAGCAGGTTTAATTGTAGGAACAGATACTGTAAGAAAATCTTCTATGAGTGAGATAACAGAGGTATATGTAGATAAATTTTGGGAACTAATAGATGTGCTTTTAAATACGATTCTTTTTGTAATGATAGGAATGGAAATCTTGGTTTTAACTTTTGACGCAACTTATGTTTTAGCAGGTTTTATAATCATTCCGTTATTATTAATAGCTAGGTATATTTCTTTATTATTACCAATAAAAATTTATGCTAAGAAGTTAGAATTTGTACCTAAAACAAATTTAATTATGACTTGGGGTGGTTTACGTGGAGGAATTTCTATAGCCTTGGCTTTGAGTTTAACCCAAGACATGGAACGTGATTTGTTTTTAGTAATTACCTATATAGTAGTTGTTTTTTCTATACTTG
Source organism: Polaribacter sp. PL03 (assembly GCF_033875165.1). Classification (NCBI taxonomy): domain Bacteria; kingdom Pseudomonadati; phylum Bacteroidota; class Flavobacteriia; order Flavobacteriales; family Flavobacteriaceae; genus Polaribacter; species Polaribacter sp. PL03. The sequence continues at coordinate 228,481 of NZ_JAWZSV010000004.1, forward strand.
TACAAGGATTAACGGTTGGTAAATTGATTAAAAGGTTTACCAAATAATCTACAAGTTATTTTATAGTATTATAAATAATTCTGAAGAAAAATGAAATTTAATACCAAAACAATTCACGGAGGTCAAAAACCAGAAAAGGCAACTGGCGCTATTGTACCACCTATATTTCAAACATCTACATATGCGCAATCTAGCATTGGTGCAGACCAAGAATATAATTATTCTAGAGGAGCAAACCCTACAAGAACAGCCTTAGAAGATAGTTTAGCATCTATAGAAAACGGAACGCATGGTTTTGCGTTTTCTTCTGGTTTGGCTGCAATAGATTGTGTTTTAAGAACCTTAAAGCCGGGTGATGAGATTATTGCAGGAAACGATTTGTACGGTGGAACTTATAGAATGTTTACTAGATTATTTGAAAAATACGGATTAGAATTTACGTACGTAAATACAAATTCTGTAGAAAATATTTCTAAAGCAATAACAGAAAAAACGAAGTTAGTTTGGTTAGAAACACCAACAAACCCATTAATGAAAATTGCAGATATTAAAGCAATCTGTAATACTGTAAAAGATGTGAATTCTACTATTTTAATAGCTGTAGATAATACATTTGCAACACCTTATTTACAGAAGCCTTTAGATTTAGGAGCAGATATTGTAATGCATTCTGTGTCAAAATATTTAGGAGGTCATTCAGATGTTTTAATGGGAGCTTTAATTGTAAAAGACGCAAAATTAGCAGAAGAATTACATTTTATTCAGTTTGCTGCTGGTGCAATTGCAGGTCCAATGGATTCTTTTTTAGCATTAAGGGGTATAAAAACATTACATATTAGAATGCAACGCCATTGTGAAAACGCAAGAGCAGTTGCTCGTTTCTTAAATGCGCATTCAAAAGTTGGTACTGTTTTTTATCCAGGTTTAGAAGATCACCCAGGTTATGAAATTGCCAAAAAACAAATGAAACATTTTGGAGGCGTAGTTTCTTTTAGTTTAAAAGATGAAAGCAAAGAAGCTGCTTTTAATTTTTTAGAAAATATTAAGCTTTTTACTTTAGCAGAATCTTTAGGTGGTGTAGAAAGTATGGTTAACCATTCTGCAACAATGTCTCATGCATCTATGCCAGAAGAAGAACGTTTAAAAGCAGGAATTACAGATGCTATAATTCGTTTAAGTGTTGGTATAGAAGATGAAGAAGATTTAATAGCAGATTTAGAGCGCACTTTAAATTTATAGAATATATATTAAATATAAAAAAAGGGTTGAAATTTTAAATTTCAACCCTTTTTTTTGTTTTATCTTAGTTAGAATAACCCATTTATTTGAGAATCTATTCTATCTATAATATGTCCTAAATCTTCTTGGTTATCTACAAAATCTAAATTATCTACATCAATTATTAATAATTTTCCTTTTGTATAAGTAGATATAAAAGCTTCATAACGCTCATTTAATCGACTTAAGTAATCGATAGAAATAGAGTTTTCATATTCTCTACCACGTTTGTGAATTTGCCCAACTAAAGTAGAAATGTCTGCACGTAAATAAATTAATAAATCTGGCGGTTTTACTAAGTTTTCCATTAATTCAAATAAAGAAGAATAATTACTATAATCTCTATTTGTCATTAAACCCATTGCATGTAAATTAGGTGCAAAAATATGTGCATCTTCATAAATGGTTCTATCTTGTATAATGTTTTTACCAGTTTCTCTTAATTCTAAAATCTGTCTAAATCGACTATTTAAAAAGTATACTTGTAAATTGAAAGACCAACGCTCCATTTCTGTATAAAAATCATCTAAATACGGATTCTCATCTACAGACTCATAATGAGGTTCCCATTTGTAATGTTTAGATAAAAGTTTGGTTAGCGTAGTTTTACCAGCGCCAATGTTTCCTGCTATTGCAACGTGCATATATAAAATGTATAAAATTTAAACGGTGCATAAAGGTACACAAAATTTATAATTAGAAAAGTAATTAACATATCAATTTATAACCAAAACCTCGCACGTTTAAAATTTGAATGTTTTCATCTTTTTTTAATTTTTTTCTTAATTTAGATATAAAAACATCCATACTTCTTGCGTTAAAAAAATCGTCATTGCCCCAAAGTTTATTCAAAATAAAAGCTCTGTCTAATACTTTGTTTTTTTGCTCGTAAAGATAAAAGAGTAATTCTGCTTCTCTGTGTGTTAATGTTTGCTCTTCTTTAGAAAAAAGAAGTATTTGTTTCGTTAAATTAAAAGAATAATTGCCAATTTTAATATTTTCAGAATCTGTTTTTACTTCAACTCTATCTAACAAAGATTTCATTCTAACAATTAGTTCTTCCATAGAGAAAGGTTTTTTTAAATAATCATTTCCACCATGTTTAAACCCTTCTAAAACATCACTAGTTTGCGACTTTGCTGTTAGAAAAATAATAGGAATACTTTTATTTACTTGTCTAATTTCTTTAGCTAATGTAAAACCATCTTTAATAGGCATCATTACATCTAAGACCAAAATATCTGGGCACTCGTTTTTATAAATGTCAAAAGCTTCCGCTCCATTTTCTGCATGAAAAACAGTAAAATTTCTAGATTCTAAACTTTCTTTTACAATTAAACCTAAACTTGCTTCATCTTCTGCTAAAAGCACTTTAATATTATCCATTTGGCAAGTTTATTTTAAAAATTGTATTATTTTTTATTGATGATAAAGTTAAAGTTCCATCATGTTTTTCTATTATTTTTTTGCTGTAATACAAACCAATTCCAAAACCCTTTACATCGTGTGTGTTTCCTTTAGGAACTCTGTAAAACTTGTCAAATATTTTCTCTTGTTGGCTTTTATCTATGCCTAAACCATTATCTGCAACTATAATTTCTGTGGTGTTTAAAATAGAATTTATGTTTATTTCTATAAGATTTCCTCCATATTTTACAGCATTATCAATTAGATTAGAAAGCACATTTTCAAAATGAAAATCGTCTATTTTTAAGTAAATTGGTTTTAAGTTTGAAGAGAATATAATTTCTTTTTCTGAATGTAAAAATTGATGTTTAGTAACTAACCTTTCTATAGTTTCTACAATATCTATTGTTTCCTTTTTTAAGATTAATTGTTCGCTGTCTAAAGTGACAGTTTCTAATAATTTTTCTACCATTTGATGTAGCTTTTTTAACTGAACAGAAGACATTGCTAAGTACCTCTTAGTTTTCTCTTTATCATCTAAAACATTAAAATTTTCTATAGCTTCGATTGCAGTAGAAATTGTAGCAATAGGTGTTTTAAACTCGTGCGTAATATTACTTATTAGATCGTTTTTAATAGTTGCTAATTCTTTTTGTTTGTTTATAATTTTCAACAAGTAAAATAAACTAGAAATTACAGCTAAAGATAATAATAACGATAAGAAAATACCGAAAGAACTTCTCTTTAATGCTTCTAAAGTTGGGTTATTATAGTATAGTTTAAAAGTTTCGTCTTCTCTAACAAAGGTAGATTTAGAACTAATAGAAAATGTGTTTTTATCTAAAATAGAGTCTTTTGTTTGATGAAATAAAGTGTCGTTTTTTAAATGATGAAAACTTGTTTTAAGGTTTATTTCTTTTTGTTTTAATTGATTTTCTATTAAAGAATCTATTTTTTCATATTCTACAGATTGGTCTAAAAATGAAATAAAAATGGGCTTTAAGTTGGTTAAAATTTTTAAACTATCTGCTGCTTTTTTTCCTCTATAATATTTAACAGAGGTTTTAGAACCATCTTTATTTATAGTATAGCCTTTTTTGTTGTCTGTAAATTGAGTAACTATTTTTAAAGAATCTGGTTTTTTCGAAATAGGAGTGTCTTGATCTAAATTAAATTCTGTAACAAATTCTTTTGTAGAGTTCATTAAAGAATCTCTAGCCTCTTTAGACATTTTTTCGTCTGTTGTAAACTTTAAATTGGTAATTTTTATAGTAGGTTTCTCTTCAGAAGTTTTTCCTTTCATCTTTTTTAAAAGTTTACCAATAGAGCTACTTTTAAAAGATTTATTGTTATCTGTATTTTTACTGTCTATTATAGTTAGAAAATTACTTTTTGCTAAAGAAGAGTAATATTCTTCTACAGCATTATCTAAGCTTAATTGAATTTCATTAGTTACCTGTCTTTTGTTTTCTTCATAATTTTTATAATTCCAATAAAACTGTATTGCAATAGTTGCTACAATTGTAATTGTAATAAAAGTTAAAACCCAATGATGTTTTTTGCTTATCATATTACAAATATAGTTGCAAAAAATTATAAAATTAGTTGGTTAACACTCGTTAACACTTATTAACCTTAAAAACTAGTTAAGCGTTGCATCTTTGTAATATAAAATTTAAAAACAAGCCAAATGAAAAAAGTACTAACCTTATTTTTATTAACCTTTTCAGTTATATTATTTGCACAAAAAGAGAAAACAGAAGTTGAATATTTTGAAAATACCGCATTAAAAGTTACTTCTTTAAAAATTTCTTCTGGTTCAGTTAAGGAGTTAGAAAATATTAATTGGATAGATTTGAAGAGTGTTTTTGAGTCCAATAAAAAAACAGAAACGATAAAGTTGGTTTTTGAAATAGATTTAAAAGACTCTAAAAATAAATTCAAAGGCTCTTTTTCTATTAAAGACAAAACCCAAAATATAGATTCCTTAATTACTAGAGCTAAGAAAATGTTAAAAAGTTTGATAAAAATATCTAAAAATTATTAAAATAAATTAATTATGAAAGTATTATTAACAACAACCTTATTACTTTTTGTTATGTCTTTAGTTGCACAAGATTTTCAAGGGAAAGCAACTTATAAAACACATAGAAAAAACTCTTTTAAAATAAAATCGATTAATGGATCTTCTTCTAATGACAAGTTTCAAAAAGAAATGGAAGAGAAGATGAAGAAAATGTTTCAGAAGACATTTATTTTAAACTTCACAAAAGAAGAGTCTACATATAAGCAAGAAGCAACTTTAAAAGCTCCACAACCTCAAGCAAATGGTTTAAGTTTTGTTTCTTTTGGAGGTGGAAGTGACAATAGTATTCTTTATAAAAATATTAAGGAAAATTCTTATGTAAATAAGACAGATATTATGGGGAAAGCTTTTTTAATAAAAGATGATTTAAAGAATTTAGATTGGGAATTAACTTCTGAAACTAAAAATATTGGAACCTATACCTGTTATAAAGCCACTTATTCTGTAGAAGCAGAAAAAACAAGTATGAAAATGGCAGATAACCAATTAAAAGAAACCAAAGAAAAATACACAAAAACAACTACAGCTTGGTTTACAATGCAAATACCTGTAAGTAATGGTCCCGAGAATTATGGTGGTTTACCAGGTTTAATTTTAGAAATTAACGATGGTAAACTAACAATTGTTTGTACAGAAATAATTTTAAATCCAAAAAGTAAAATTAAAATAGAAGTTCCTGAAAAAGGAAAAAAAGTAAATCAGAAAAAATTTGATGAGATTCAAGAAAAAAAATCTAAAGAAATGATGGAACGATTTAGTTCTAAAAGAGGAAGTGGTAATACTATTGAAATTAATATTGGCGGATAATTTTTTTTATTTAGTAATTAAACTTTTAAGTTTTCTTTAAGTCTAAGAATTAGTGATTAACATCATTTTGAATAAAAAGACAAAAACTTATGAAACCATTATTTACATTATTTCTAGTATTACTATCAGTAGCAACTTTTGCACAAAAAGATTTTCAAGGAAAAGCAACTTATATGTCTAAAACAACAATGGACATGGATCGTTTTTCTAGAAACGGACAATTATCTGAAGCTAGAAAAAAACAAATTGCAGATAGAATGAAATCTATGTTAGAAAAAACATTTATTCTAACGTTCGATAAAACTGCTTCTACATATAAAGAAGATGCAAAATTAGAAGCTCCTGGAGGTGGAGGAGGTTTTAGATTTGGAGGATTAACTGGTGGAGGTACCAAATATAAAAACACCAAAGATTTGGTGGCCTTAGAGTCTACAGAGTTTTTTGGAAAAAAGTTTTTAATTTCTGATACTATGGAAAGACCAGAATGGCAATTAGGAAGCGAAACTAAGAAGATAGGAGAGTATGTTTGTTATAAAGCAACATTAATTAAAGAAGCTAACCCTTTAGATTTTTCAAATTTTGGAAGAAGAGGAGGTAATGATGATAAGAAAGATTCTAAAGAAACTGAAGCGCCTAAAAAAACAACAATTACTGCATGGTATACTCCTCAAATACCTGTAAGTAATGGCCCTGGAGAGTATTGGGGTTTACCTGGTTTAATTTTAGAAATTAATGAAGGTAGAACAACTATTCTTTGTACAGAAATTGTTTTAAACCCTGGTGAAAAAGAAGAAATAGATACACCTACTAAAGGAAAGAAAATTACAAGAGAAAAATATAATGAGACAATTACTAAAAAGATGGAAGAAATGAGAGAAAATTTTAGTGGAAGAGGTGGTAGAAATGGTGGTGGAAGAGGTAGATCTTAATTAGTAGAAAAATCAATTAAACAAACAGAAAATGAAAAAAATTATATTAATAGCCATTTTTATGGTTTCATTAGTTTCTAGCGCACAAGTTACTTTAACAGGTGTTGTTAAAGATAGTATTGGTGCACCTTTAGAGATGGCAAATGTTTTAGCTATAAATAAAGTTACTAAGAAAATGTCTTCTTATGGCTTTACAGATGCTAAAGGAAGATATAAGCTAGATTTAGATAAAAATAGTACGTTTGATATTAAAATAAGTTACATCGGTTTTAAAACATCAGACTTTGTAATTGTTACAAAAACTGATGATATTGTTAGAAATGTTGTTTTAACAGAAGACAATTCTTTAGATGAAATAACAATTGTTTCTAAAATGCCAGTAACTATTAAAGGAGATACTATTGTTTATAATGCAGATTCTTTTAAAAATGGTTCTGAAAGAAAGTTAGAAGACGTTTTAAAAAAATTACCAGGTGTAGAAATAAATGATGCAGGAGAAATAGAAATAGAAGGTAAGAAGGTAGAAAAGTTAATGATAGATGGTAAAGATTTCTTCGACGGAGATACTAAATTAGGTTTAAAAAATATTCCTTCTAATGCAGTTGATAAAATTGAAGTTTTAAGAAATTTTGGAGATGTTGGCCAGTTAAAAGGTGTGCAAGACAACCAAGATAGAGTAGCAATAAACATTAAGTTAAAAGACGGAAAGAAGAACTTTTGGTTTGGAGATATTACTGCTGGTTCTGGTAGTGCACCGGATGAAAGTTTGTATCTTTTTCAGCCAAAATTGTTTTACTATTCACCTAAATATACTATAAATGTTATTGGAGATGTAAACAACATGGGTGAAGTAGTATTAGATAGAGGAGATATTAGAAGTTTTAGTGGTGGTTTTAGAAGTCAGAGTCCTTCTAACGGAACAAACATAAGTTTAGGAAGTGCAGGAATTGGTTTTTTATCTGCAAGTGGAAGAAATGCAAATAAAATTGAAACTAAATTAACTGCTTTAAACTTTAGTTATTCACCTAACCAAAAATTAGATTTAAGTGGATTTTTAATTTTCTCTAGTAATACAAATGGACAGAGAAGTATTAGTGATATTGATTATGTAGATCCAGCAACACCAGATGATTTTAAAGAAAGTTTAACAGATCAAACAAGTAATACTGGTTTATTTAAGTTTAGCGCTAATTATAAAAAGGATATTAACAATCAATTAGATTATGATATTATTGGTCGTTTTTCAAACGAATTTAGAACAGATGCCGTAAATTCTCTTGTTTTAAGTGATATAGCAGAAAATGAAAGAGGAACTCCATATACTATTAATCAGAATTTGAGTTATTTCTATACAGCAAATGAAAATAATATTTTTGCTTTAGAGGTAAAACACCAATTGCAAGATGAAGATCCTTTTTATGTAGCTTCATTAGAAAATAACCCTAATAATAATGATGATGTAGATAATGATGGTTTTGATGATGCAGCAGGAAGTTTAGGTTTAGATAGAAGTAATTTGTTTTATAATTTAGAACAAGACAGAAAAGTAAAATCCAATCAATTAGATGCAAAACTAGATTACTATAATATTTTAAATGCAAAAAGTAATTTAAACCTTGTTGTAGGAACCATCTTAAGTAAGCAGAATTTTGATTCTAAGTTTTTTCAAATTTTAGATAACGGAACTAATTTTGATCCTACCCCAACAATTCCTGGAAATACAGATCCAAGAACAACAAATGATACTGAATATAATTTTACAGATATTTACGCAGGTTTAAGATACCGTTTAAAATCGGGTATTTTTACATTTACTCCTGGTTTTACTGTGCATTCTTATTCAGTAAAAAATACACAATACCAAACAGAATTATTAAAAGATACGTTTCAGAAGTTTTTTCCAGAATTTAATATGATTGCTCAGTTTAAGCAAAGTGAAAGCTTACGTTTTTCTTATAAACAAGAAGTTAATTTTACAGATGTAAATCAATTAGCAAGAGGTATTGTTGCCAATAGTTATAACTCTTTTTTCTTCGGAAATGAAGAATTAACCAATGCAAGTTTACATAATGTAAGCTTAAATTATTCTAGTTTTAATTTGTTTAACTATACAAATGTTTTTGCAAGAATTAACTACAGAAAAACTATAGATCAAATAAACAGAAATACTATTTTTGAGCCTGGTTCTGTTGTTTCTAGTAGTACTTCTATAAATTCGCCTTTAGATAACGAGAGTTTTACAGCTTTTGGTAGAGTAGGTAAGACATTTGGTAAAATTAAAACTTCTTTAGGTGCTAATTATAATTATAGCAAAACGTATCAGTTTGTAAATGAAGAAGAAAATACAAATAAAATTAATAGTCATTCTTATAATACAAGTATTGGTACTAATTTTAGAAAAGCGCCAAATGTAACTTTAAAGTATGCTGTAAGTTTTTCAGACCAAGATAACAGTGCAAGAGCTGCTATTGTAAAAAGTGTTACACACAGACCGTCTATTAGTTTCGATGCTTATGTTTGGGATGCTTTAACAGTTCGTTCAGATTTTGCTTTTAATGAAGTAAGACAAGACGGTAACAAACAAAACTCTTTTAGTATTTGGGATGCTACTTTAGCTTACAGAAAAGACAAAGATGCAAAATGGGAATATGAGTTAGTAGGAAGTAACCTTTTAGGAACAGGTTCTACAACTAGTATTAATAATGGTACAATTTCTTATTCTATAAATGAAACGTTTATTTTACCAAGATTTGTAAGTCTTCGAGTAAGATATCAATTATAGTATAAATTAAATTTTTAAGTAAAAATGGCTCAAGAAATTGAGCCATTTTTTATTTACTTTATTTATTTTAGCCAAATGAGTTTACTAGCATCTAAATCTCCTTTTTACGCAACAGCTAAAAGTTTAGGAATCCTTTTCTTATTTATTGGCTTCGGACTATTTTTAGATAGTGCTTACATGGTAGAAATTACAGAAAATGCACAATTGTATGCCAATATTAGTATGGTTATTGGTTTTGCTATTGCTTTTTGGCAAGTAAATAAACGTGTAAGAGAACAAATGATTTATGCTGTTCTTATAGCAATTGTTGGTGAGTATTTATTTTCTATTGTTTTAGGAATGTACACCTATAGGTTAGGCAATGTGCCGCATTACGTACCACCAGGTCATGCTTTAGTATATGTTGGTGTTTTATACTTTTCTAAAGCAGCTTCAATAATAAAGAATAAAATAAAATTAGAACAAATTTTTACTGTTTTTATTCTTATTTATGCAACAGTTTTTCTAATTTTTAGGTTTGATGTTTTTGGTTTTTTAATGACAATTGCAACGCTCTTAATACTAAGAAAAAAGCCAAGAGAGAAACTATTTTACCTTGCTATGTATGTTACAGTTGCTTATTTAGAAATTATTGGTACTAATTATTTATGTTGGGAATGGCCAGCAACAGCTTGGGGAGTTTTCGATTTTTTACCAAGTCATAATCCACCAAGTGGTATAAGTCTTTTCTATTTTTTATTAGATTTAGGTACTTTGTGGCTATATAAGAAACGACATAAAATAGCGTGGTTAAGGATGAAAAATATTCGAAAAGTTAGATTAAATCTGTCTAAACCATAAACTAAAAGTCTTTTTATATCGTTAATTAAAGTGATAACTAATTTTCTTATTAAATGTCTATAAAAGTAACATCCGTTTCTAAAGTTTATAAAACTCAAAAAGCATTACACAATGTTTCTTTTTCTGCAGATAAAGGCCAAATTATTGGTTTTTTAGGTCCTAATGGAGCAGGGAAATCTACAATGATGAAAATTTTAACCGGTTTTATTAAACCTAATGAAGGTACCGTTTTTGTTGATGAGATCGATGTATTAGAAAATCCATTGGAAGCACAAAAAGTAATTGGTTATTTACCAGAGCACAACCCTTTGTATAAAGATATGTATGTGCGCGAATATTTACAGTTTCAAGCAGCAATTTTTAAGGTTGATAAAAGCCAAATAGAAGCTTGTATAGAAAAAGTAGGATTAACTTTAGAAGCACATAAGGTTATTAATCAATTATCTAAAGGATATCAACAAAGAGTAGGTATAGCTGCAGCTATTTTACACAATCCTAAAGTACTAATTTTAGATGAACCAACAACAGGCTTAGATCCTAATCAATTAGTAGAAATTAGAGGGTTAATTAAAGAATTAGGAAAAGACAAAACTGTTTTGTTTTCTACACATATTATGCAAGAAGTAGAAGCAGTTTGCGATAGAGTTATTATCATTAAAAAAGGAGAAATTTTAATTGATGAACAACTAAATGAACTTAAAGAAAATAATCTGCAAGTTATCGAAGTTACTTTCGATTATAAAATTGAAGAAAAGCTTATTAAAAGACTACCAAACGTAGTTTCTTATAAAAATACTTACGATAATACTTGGTTTGTTACCTTTGAAAGTGAAGACGATATGCGACCTGTTATTTTTGATTTTGCACAAGAAAATGGTTTAAAAATTCTTAGTCTAAATACACAAAATAAAAACTTAGAAACGCTGTTTAGAGAAGTAACTGCTTAGGTTTTTATTAAAAATAATTTTCCTTTTTATTACTTTTCAATCAGTTTTGTCATTTCGAATGTAAAGAGAAATTTCATAAGAGTGATACTCCAAGATTTATAAGTGTTCTGTAATTTTACTTTCGTTAAAAATAAAAATATCACGACTTTGTCACTTAGAAGTTATGAGAAGTCGCATAGCGATAACAACTCAAATGAGTTTGTTTTGTACTTTTTTCTCGATAGTTTACCTAATTATAAAAAATAAATAGATACCTTTTAATCACAAAAAAAACATAGAAGAGTATTCTATGTTTTTTAGGAATTATTTTTTCTAAAAATTATTTAGTTAAATATTGATAAGCTTCTAAAACAGTTGGAAATGTAAGTATGCTTCCTACTTCTTTAAGTTCTCTTTCAGTATAAGCTGTGGTAATTCCAATGGGTTGCATACCCGCTAATCTAGCTGCATTGGTACCTGTTAAACTATCTTCAAAAACCCAAATATCTTTAAAATCCTCTTCTTTAAAATTTAAAGCTTTTGCAAGAGAAATATAAGCTTCGGGAGCCGGTTTTGGTTTTACATAATCTTGTAAACCAAAAACAACATCAAAGTTTAAATCTAAATGATAAATGCTATTTTTTAAAAACTGTTTTGTAGCGTTACTAGCAATTCCGTAAGGTATTTTTTCTTGGGATAAAAATTTTGTTATTTCACGAATTCCTGGTAATAAAACAGGAACAGTAAAGTATTTATCTAAATGTTCATCTTTTAAATAATACAAATCTTCTGTCTGCTCTTTTTTACCAATAACATTGCAAAAATATTCGGCAATTATCATTGGAGATTTTCCTGAAAGACTTTTGGGAAAAGGAGCTATTTCTGTATTAAATAATTCTTTAAAAGCAGAAGCCCAAGCCGAATTATGGCTTTCTTTACTGTTAACAACTACGCCATCAAAATCAAATAAAAATCCTTTAGGTATTGCCATTAATTACTTTTTTTTTCGTTAAATATTTCTGTTAAGTACGGATTCAAAAATTTATTAGTTGGGTCTAATTCTTTTCTTAAAAGTTTAAAATCTTCCCATTTATCATATATTTTAGAAAGTTCAGCATCTTTAGCAGCAAAACGTTTTCCCCAATGTGGTTTTCCTCCGTATTTTAGAAATATCTTCTCAATACTCTTAAAAGCTTCATAAGTATCTGCAGTAGCAGCATTTCTAGAAACACAACCCATTGTAACGGTGTCTTTGCCAAAAGCATAGCTTAACCAAGATTTGTCTTTATAAACAAAACGAACATCCATAGGAATATGAATAAACGATTTGTTACTCCATTTGTTTATTTCTGTTTTCAATTCTTCAAAAACAGTAGGAAAAACATCTAAACCAATGGTCCATTCTGCCAATTCTAAAGTAGAACCTCTAGATTTTGTAACGGTTGCTTGGTATAATGAACCTTTGTGTTCTTTTGTAGAACTAAAAAAACCTCTGTATAAAAGTTTGTTTGCAATGGCAGTTATCCAAGGGAAAACATGTGTGTATTTATATAATATTTTAGAAGCTGTTCTTCTATGTTTTAAATACTTAGGACCTAAATCTTCGATAACTTTTGTATTTGGGTCTATTTTATCACCAGTAATAACATAACCTTTATCTGTATGAGGAAGCCATAAAATTCTTAAAAAGTCATGTTTTTTTAAGCGTTCACCTATTTTAGGTAACCAAACGCTATCATCTTCAGGACCTTCTTTTATATGTAAAGTATAGATTGGTTCACATTTAAAAGTGATTTCAGAAAATACACCAAGAACACCAAGTGAAACTCTAATAGCATTAATTAATTGGTCTTTATCTGTTATTACTTTAAGAGAACCATCTGCTAGAACAACACTACATTTAGTCATGTATTCAGAAATAAGTTTACCGCTTGTACCATGTGTTCCTGTAGCTAAAGCACCACCAATAGTAATTGTATTTATATCTGGTAAACAAGGTATACACCAACCTTTAGCTTCTATTGCTTCTAGTAAATCACCTAAGATTACACCAGATTGTACGGTTACTGTATAATCAGTATCGTTAAAAGATAAAATTTTATTATAGGTTGTAATATCTATTAATGTGTCTACTCCAGATGCTATATCTGCAGAAGATTGTTTTGTTCCAAAAAAACGAACTTTTTCAGCATCCGTTATTACTTCTTGTAATTCTTTTTCTGTTGTAATTTTGTAAAGTGATTTGTAGTTGTATGTAAGATTTTCATTCCAACTTACCCAAACACCATTTTTGTTTTGTTTCATGTATTTTTTAAAAGATTAAACAAAAGTAGTAATTATTCTCTTTTTAGAGCACTTACTTTCATTTTATTCTGTTAATTAGAATCAATTTAATTTATAAGCAATTTCCTGACTATCGAGAGTTGCTAATAACTCATTGGTAATATGTATTTTAGTGTTTCTACTAGGTAAACTCACTTCTAATTTTTCTATTTCATCCCAAACAGTAAAATTTAAACCTTGCTTACCAGGTGTATTTTTTAGAATGGATTCTAAATTTAAAATGGTGTCTTCTTTAATTTGATTTAAAGGAAGTTGAATGGTTACTTTTTTACAGAGTTCATCCATAATGTCGTGTAACAATTTCATTTCTGTAAACTTCAATCGAGGTTCACCAGCAACACCTGTTTCTTTATTAGTCCAACCAGGTTGCACTGTAGAACGTATAAATAAAAACTGATTAGGTACCAAGAAATGTTGCATTCTTAAATAATCTTCACCAAATATTCTAAATTCATTACTATCTCCATAATCTTCAACAGTAAACATTGCCCAACCTTTTCCGGCTTTAGAAACTCGATGTTGTACATCTGTAATTATTCCAGCAAAGGCTAAATTCATGTTTACAAACTTTGCCAAATCTGCTTTAAAATATTTTAAAGAAGCGTTGCAAAACTTTAATTCATTTTTAAAATCGTCTAAAGGATGTGCAGAAATATAAATTCCAATTACTTCCTTTTCTTGTTGAAGTGATTCCATTGTTCCCCAAGTTTCACATTCTGGAATATCTGGTTCAGGAAATTGAACTGTAGAAGCTTCGCCAAACATAGAAACTTGTGCAGAATTTTCGTTTTCCTGATATTTACTTCCAAATTTCATGGCACGTTCTAAGAACGTTAAACCTTTTTCGTCTGTTACAAAATATTGAGCCCTATGTGTATCTGTAAAAGAATCGAAAGCACCTGCTTTTATTAAACTATCAAAAGATTTTTTATTTGCAGATCTTAAATCTACGCGTTTTGCCAAGTCGAAAATAGATGTATAATTTCCGTTTTCTTCTCTTTCTTGAATGATAGCTCTTACGGCTCCAGCACCAACACCTTTTACGGCTGCCATACCGAAACGAACTGCACCTTCTTTGTTTACAGAAAATTTTAAGAAAGATTCATTTAAATCTGGACCAAAAACAGGTAATTCCATTCGTTTACATTCTTCCATAAAAAAGGAAACTGCTTTAATATCTTTCATATTATTAGAAAGTACAGAAGCCATATATTCTGCAGGATAATGTGCTTTTAAATACGCAGTTTGATACGCAATCCACGCATAACAAGTAGAGTGAGATTTGTTGAAGGCATAACTTGCAAAGGCTTCCCAATCTTTCCAGATTTTCTCTAATTTTTCTGGATCATGACCTTTTGCAGCTGCTTGCTCTACAAACTTAGGTTTCATCTTATCTAGAACCGCAATTTGCTTTTTACCCATTGCCTTACGTAAAACATCGGCTTCACCTTTGGTGAAATCTGCTAGTTTTTGTGATAAAAGCATTACTTGCTCTTGGTATACTGTAATTCCGTAAGTTTCTGCCAAATACTCTTCCATGGCAGGTAAATCGTACTCAATATCTTCTGTACCGTGTTTTCTATTAATAAAAGACGGAATATATTCCATTGGTCCAGGACGATATAATGCATTCATGGCAATTAAATCGGCAAAAACAGTTGGTTTTAAAGAACGCATGTGCTTTTGCATTCCAGGAGATTCATACTGGAAAATACCTACCGTTTCTCCTCGTTGGAAAAGCTCGTATGTTTTTACATCATCTAAAGGAAACGTTTCTGGATCTAACGTAATATCATGTCTTGCTTTAACAATTTTAACGGTGTCTTTAATTAAAGTCAGCGTTTTTAATCCCAAGAAATCCATTTTTAATAAACCTGCATCTTCAACGACAGAGTTATCAAATTGGGTAACATACATATCGGAATCCTTTGCCAAAGCAACAGGAACATAATTGGTAATATCTCCAGGTGTAATAATTACACCACAGGCGTGAATACCCGTGTTTCTGACAGAACCTTCTAGTATTGTTGCTTTATTAATAGTTTCGGAAACCAAATCGTTTCCGTAAGACATGTTTTTTAATTCCTCTACTAATTGTTTTTCTTCGGCTCGTAAAGCATCTACTTTACCTTTACTTTTTGCATCATCCCCAAAAATATTTTTTAGTTTAATTCCCGGAATTAGTTTTGCAATTCTATCTGCTTCAAAAAGAGGTAAATCTAAAACTCTGGCAGTATCTCTAATAGAAGATTTTGCCGCCATGGTTCCATATGTAATTATCTGCGCAACTTGGTTTGCACCATATTTATCAATTACATAATCCATTACACGTCCACGTCCTTCATCATCAAAATCAATATCAATATCGGGCATCGATACACGTTCTGGATTTAAGAAACGCTCAAAAAGTAAATCGTATTTAATAGGATCTATATTGGTAATCCAAAGACAAAATGCAACTACAGAACCCGCTGCAGAACCACGTCCAGGACCAACTGCAACATCCATTCTTCTAGCTTCTCTAATAAAATCTTCTACAATTAAGAAATAACCAGGATATCCTGTTTTTTCAATAACAGATAATTCAAAATCTAAACGTTCTTTAATAGATTCTGTAATTTCTCCATATCGTTTTTTTGCACCAACAAAAGTTAAGTGTTTTAAGAAGTTATTCTCACCACGTTTACCTTTATCGGCTTCATCTGCAATATCTTTAAACTCTTCTGGAATGTCGAAAGCAGGCAATAAAACGTCTCTTGCAAGTGTAAATATTTCAACCTTATCTACAATTTCTTGAATGTTACTAATAGCTTCAGGTATATCTGCAAACAACGTTTTCATTTCGTCGGTAGACTTAAAATAATACTCGTCGTTAGGTAAACCATATCTATAACCACGTCCTTTACCAATAGGAGTAGACTGTTTTTCACCATCTTTTACACACAATAAAATATCATGTGCATTTGCATCTTTTTTTTCTAAGTAAAACGTATTGTTGGTGGCAATAATCTTAACATCGTGCTTTTTAGAAAATTTTAATAAAGTTTCATTTACAATTTTTTCGTCTTGTTGATCATGACGCATCAACTCAATATATAAATCGTCTTTAAATTGTTCTTTCCACCAAATTAGGGCATCTTCCGCTTGTTTTTCTCCAAGATTCAAAATTTTACTAGGAACCTCACCATATAAATTCCCCGTTAAAACAATAATGTCTTCTTTGTATTGTTCTACAAGAGCTTTATCAATTCTTGGTACATAATAAAAACCATCTACAAAGGCTGCAGAAGACATTTTAGCTAAATTGTGATATCCTTTTTTATTTTTAGCAAGCAAAACAACCTGATAACCGTTGTCTTTTTGCGATTTATTTTTATGATCTTCACAAATATTAAACTCACAACCAATAATTGGTTTCATTGGAGTTGCTGCTGTTTTATTATGATTTAAAACAGCATTCACAAAATGGAAAGAACCCATCATGTTTGCAGTATCTGTCATAGCAACTGCAGGCATGTTATCTTTGGCCGCAGCTTTTACAATATTACCCAATTGCATGGTAGATTGTAAAACAGAATATTGTGTATGATTGTGTAAATGCGAAAATTGTACATTTTCTAGTTCTGCTAAACCATCTGAAGTAGATTTTGTTTCTGCAGTACCTTTTAATTTCTCTATGCGTTGGCGAATTATATCGCTTTCTTTTTTAAGATTGATGTGTTTTAAACCAATAACCTGAATCGGTTTTGGGTTCGCTTCCGAGTAATTTTTAAAATAATCATCATCTACATCTAACTGTTCTTTGGTAAATTCTCTAATACGAATTAACTCTAAAAAACAACGTGTAGTTGCCTCAACATCGGCAGTTGCATTATGCGCATCACCAAAACCAACACCAAATAAATGATTGTGTAATTCTGTTAACGTTGGTAGTTTAAATTTTCCTCCACGACCACCAGGAATCTGGCACATTGTTGCCGTTTTCTCTGTACATGTATCTAAAATAGGCAAAGGAGTCATCTTATTTTCGATACCTAATCTATGGAATTCACAGCCCATAATACTGAGGTCGAAATTTAAATTCTGACCAACAATAAATTTCGTTTTGCCTAAAACCTCGTTAAACAATACCAAACATTCTTCTAATGAAATACCTTGTTCTGCTGCTAATTCAGTCGAAATTCCGTGAATTCTTTCTGCATCATACGGAATATTAAAATTGTCTGGTCTTATTAGAAAATCGTTGTGTTCTAACACATTTCCCATCTCATCATGCAATTGCCACGCAATTTGTATACACCTAGGCCAGTTATCTGTATCGGTAATTGGAGCATTCCAACTTTTAGGTAAACCGGTAGTTTCTGTATCGAAAATTAAGTACATAAAAAGGCTTTTTTTGTGATGAGATTGTTCGTTTTAAACGCACTGTAAATTTAAAGGTTTGTTACTTAAAAAGAGTGGAAGATTTATAAATTTTATCAACAGATAAAAATATATTTATTTAAAATTTAGAATACTATTTATTACTTCTTTCTTTTAATCTATATGGTTTTTTTCTAGTGTTTTACTTTTGATAGTACTGGTGATTATCTTCTTTTTTCAATATTAAGAAACGTTTAAGTTAATATTAAATCTTTATAAATGTTAATATTTAACATCGGTAAATGTTTCTCCAAGTCTAGTTTTGGCACTTATTAAAACTAACTCAACTTATGAAATTATTAGTAGTAAAAATTCGTGTTTCCATTAGTGTGATGATAACTTTTGGATTATTCTTTTTAAGTATTCATCAATCTTTTGGGCAAGCAACAAATGCTTCTATAAAAGGAATAATAACAGATAAATTAGGAGAGCCTTTAATGGGAGCAACTATCGTTGTTAAAAATTCTTCCACTGGTTTTACTTCTGGATCTATAACGAATGAAAACGGAAGTTATAAAATTCAGCAATTACCTCTGGGCGGACCATATGTTGTAACGGCAAAGTATTTAGGGTTTCAAGATGCAGTTCAAGAAGGGTTTACATTAAATTTAAGTGATGTTATAACCATTGATTTTATTTTACAAGAATCTGCAACTTCTTTAAATGAAGTTATAATTTCTTCGAATAGCATTTATAAACGTATTCAGCAAATAGGAGCTTCTACTAAAATTGGAGAAGTTCAAATTAAAAATTTACCATCTGAAGGAAGAAATTTTACAAGACTTACTAGTTTGTCTCCGTTACAAGGAGCAGGAAGTCTAAATTTAGGAGGGCAAAGAAGAACTTCTACAAATGTAACTATAGATGGTGTTAATTTTAGGAACACATTAACAGCAGGTGAAATAGGAAGAGGACCTTATACAATTTCTCAAGAAGCTATTAGAGAGTTTGAGGTTTCTACAAATGATTATGATGTAACACAAGGGCGCCAAGGAGGTGGTTCTATTACTTCGGTTACAAAATCTGGTACAAATGAATTTGAAGGAAGTGCTTTTTTTTATCATAGGGCAGATAACCTACAAAGTCAATATACAATTCAAGGGCAAAAAAGAGATGCAGATTTTTATAACTCTCAATCTGGTTTAAGTATCGGTGGACCAATAATTAAAGATAAATTGCATTTTTTCTTAGTTTATGAAAGGCAAGATGCAGGAGATCCTCAGTATATTGGTAATATTCAAAGTGATAATGATGCGAATCGTTTGCGTATTTCTGAAACAAGTTTAAATAGATTTTTACAAATAGGAAGAGATAAATATGGTTTAAGTAATTCTAAGCAAGTAGGCCAATTTGATAGAGTTACAGAAGCAAATAATTTATTTTTAAGATTAGATTGGCAAATTAATGACAAACACAGATTAACGTTTAGAAACTTATATAATAAATGGGACAATCCTTTAAGCGTAAGTGATAATTCTAATATAGAAGTAGCAGAATCTTATTCAGACTTTGTGTCTTATGAGAATAGTATGTTCCTTTCATTACGTTCTGTTTTTTCATCTAGTGTTACTAATGAATTTAAAGTACAGTATCAGCGTGCAGAACGTGTTTTTAGTCCTAATGCAGAACTGCCATCACAAAATATTCCAAGAGCAATTGTGCAAGTAGAATCTACGTTGCCTAATGGTACTGTTAGTAATAGAAGTGTACAATTAGGTGGGCAGCGTTTTACGCCAGAAACTAATTTAGAAAAACAAATACAAATAGCAAATACTCTATATATTAACTCTGGTAAATTTAATTTTACTTTTGGTACAGATAATTTAATTACTTCTTTAGAAACACAATTATCTAATGAACAAAATGGACGCTTTTTCTTTGATTCTTTAGATGATTTTGATAATTTAAACGCATCTAGATATGCTCGTGAAGTGCCATTACAGGGATCTACTTTGGTAAAGCAAACGGTGTTAGATTTATCTCTTTTTGGTCAAGTAGAATTTGATATAAATCCAAATTTAAATTTTGTAGGAGGAATACGATATGATGCAACAGCATTTTTAGATGCGGCAGAGTTTAATTCTTTAGTATATAATGAATTAGGTGTTCGTACAGATGAAAAACCTGAAGATTTTGATAACATTCAACCAAGATTTCAATTAACGTGGAATATTAAAGGAAACGATACAGATATTTTAAAATTAGGTGGTGGTGTATTTACTTCTCAGCCACATTATTATGCGCAAGTAAATAATATTCAAAATAGTGGAACATTATTAGGTGCCATTGATGTTACAGGAGCAGATGTTCCTGCTCCAGATTTTATAGGTTATAGAAACGACCCAAGTACTGTACCTGGTGTACCAGCAGGTGTTACTCCGTTTTCGACAATAAATGCAGTGAGCAAAGATTTTGAAGTGCCAACTATTTACAAAGCAAATATTAATTATACGCATTTTTTTGGCGATAGATATAGTTTAGGATTAAATGCTGTTTTTAGTCACACAAAAAATAACTACGTATATCAAGAAACTAATTTAGTGGCAGAACCATATTTTGTAACACCACAAGGTAGAGAGGTTTTTGTGCCAGCAAATACTATTTCGGCAAATGGTAGCACAGATTGGACGGCCTCTAGAGCTTCTAATTTAGTAGGTAGAACTTTGGTTTTAAATTCTGATGGTATCTTAGATAACCTTGCTTTAGTAGTAGATGGTTCTGCTAAAATAGGAAAAGATGGTTATCTAAGCGCTAGTTTTACTATAAACCAATCGAAAGATAATTCTTCATATAACTGTTGTGTAGCTAATACATCTACATTTCTTCCTGTTACTGGAGATCCTAGAGATCTTAATTATGGTTATTCAGATAATCATTTTGATACTAAAATAGTAGTTAATGGAGCAACACCAACATGGAAAGGATTTACATTAGGAGCAACAATTGTTGGAACTGGCGGCACAAGGTATTCTTTAAAGTCTGGCGGTAATAGAAGTGCAAATGGAGACTTTAACTTAAGTAATGATATTGCTTATGTATATGATCCTAAAGATTCTAATACGCCTCAAGATATTGTAGATAGTTATAATGAAGTTTTAAATGACCCAGAAACATCACAAGGTTTTAAAGATTACTTGAGAAAAAGTTTTGGAGGTTTTGCAGAAAGAAATGGCGGAAAAAATCCTTTTAATGCTACAGTAGATCTTCGTCTTCAAAAAAAGTTTAATTTATCAAGTAACAAGCATTCTTTAGAGCTTTCTGCAGATGTTTTTAATTTTATGAATTTATTAAATAAAGAATGGGGACGTAGCCATAACCTTGGTAACAGAAATTTTATGAATATCAATGGTTTCGATCAAACAACAAAAGGGTATCAATATAGTGTGCAAACCGGTGCAGGTACAGAACCTATAAACGGTACTCCTTGGAGGTTGCAAGTAGGTGTAAGATATTCGTTTAATTAATATAAGAATTGTTTAATTTTTTATGGGCTTGGTGTCTCTTTATCAAGCCCTTTTATAGTAGTAGATTATGAAAAATTGTATTTATAGTATCGTATTTTTAATTTTAGTAGGATGCAGTAGTGCTAGTAATTTAATAGAAAATGATTCTTATTTCTCTAAAGAAAACTATGTAGCTAAACATAATGGAGAAGTGGTGCCTTTTGGATATAAATATTCTAAAAAGAAAAGTTTTAAAGTGCTTTCTTGGAACGTAGAACATTTTGTAGATTCTTTTGATGATCCTTATATAAATTCAAAAAGAGAAAATAAACCCGACTCTTTAATGGGTAATAAAGTTGATGATTTAATAGCTGCTTTAAAGAAAATAGATGCAGATGTAGTTGTTTTGCAAGAATTTGAAAGTGCAAAATTTTTAAGAAATATTGCTGATAATGGTTTGTCAGATATGGGGTACAAATATTTTGCAGATGTACCTAGCCATGGATGGTATATGAATGTTGTTGTTATGAGTAAATTTCCGTTAGGTGTTATTTATGGTTATGGAAATGTAACAACGCCTATTTTAGAATATAGAAATGATAAAGGAGAACCAGAGACACAAAACACATTAAATACTAGAATGTGGTCTGTTGAGGTGTATCCTAATTCAGATTATAATTTTTTACTTACTGGCGTCCATTTAAAAGCAGGTAGAGGAGAAAGAAATATAGCAATGAGAAAGGGGCAGATTAATTTTTTAAAACAACAGTATAAACGATTTTTAAAAGAAGACAAAAATAAAAATATTTTAGTAGTAGGAGATTTTAATAGCGTACAAGGTAGCGAAGAAATTAATTTATTTTTAAATGAAGAAAGTAAGCGAGAAAAATTTATAGATCCACTACCAAAAACGGTAATGACACACCCTTCTAATGCTCCTGAGCGTAGGTTAGATTATATGTTAATCAATACCAATATGTATAAAGTATATAAAGAGAATTCGGCTAAAGTACCTCAACTTTTTACTCCAAAAAAAATGAAAGAAATTAGCGATCATTTACCAGTAATAACAACATTTATCATCAAATAAAAAGTTTAAAAAATGAAAAAAATTATTATAGCACTTGTAGTTTTTACAGTTTTGTCTTGTAAAACAACTTCTAAATCGAGTGAAAATAAAGTTTATTTTAAGCAGTCTATAAAAGAAGAAAAAGCAGATTTTGTACTTGCTTTTGGTTCTTGTAATAAACCAAATCAAACCAATCTGTTATGGGATGATATTGCTGAATTAAATCCGGATGTATGGTTGTGGGGAGGAGATATTATTTATGCAGACACAGAGAATATGGATAAAATGGAAGCAGATTATAATCTTCAAAAAAAGCAAAAAGGATATGCAAGCTTGTTAAAAGAAACGAAGGTTTTAGGAACTTGGGATGATCATGATTTTGGAGCCAATGATGCAGGTGTAGAATATCCTAAAAAAGTAAAAAGTCAGGAATTACTTTTAGATTTTTTAGGAGTTGATGAAAATTCTCCCAGAAGAAAAAGAGAAGGTGTTTATAATTCTGACGTTATAGAAACAGCTAAAGGATCTGTGAAAATTATTTTGTTAGATACTCGTTATTTTAGAACAAGTATTGATGAAAAAAGTGTGAATGGTATTCAAGAGAATCGTACTATTCTAGGAGCCGAACAATGGGCTTGGTTAGAAAGTGAGTTGGTTAATTCATCAGCAAAATTTAATATTATTTTAAGTAGTGTACAGGTAATTCCAGAAAAACACCCATATGAAAAGTGGGCAAACTTTCCGTTAGAACGTAAAAAACTACTTGATGTAATTGTGTCTTCAAAAGCTAATAATGTTATTCTATTGTCTGGAGATCGTCATATATCTGAGTTTTCTAAAGAAGAGGTTAGCGGTTTAACTTACCCTTTAATTGATTTTACATCTAGTGGAATGACACACGCAAGTGAGAACTTTACCAAAGAATACAATCCGGCGAGAATTGGTAAAGTTATTTCTACAAAAAGTTTTGGGGTGTTAAAAATTAATTTTGATAAAAAAGAGGTTGTCATGGAAATGCGTGGAGACGGCACTTTACAACAAAAAATAGTGCAAACTTATCCTTTATAAAGGTCTTATAAGTAATAATATGCTCTTTGCATACAATTCTTATAACTTGTCTTTTTTATGTAGAACATGAAGTTTATTGTGTTACTTAATTTTAAGATGGTGTTTTGTTTCCGAGAATTTTAAAAGATTAATTGTTTTTCTTTTTGTAGAATAGAAGCAACAGTTTGACGGGTGACCCCAATAAGGTCGCCCATATCTTGTTTTGTTAACAAGTTAAAAAGAATATGAGATTTTCCATTGGCATCTTCTATTTGCAAATTATAGTGTTTTTGAAGTGCTATAATTCTTTCTTCAATTTGTTTTTCTTTAATATTTTTTAATTTTAATTCTGCAGAGCACCACCTTTTTACAAGATAAGAAATAAACCAATTTGTAATAATTGGGTTGGTTACTATAATTGTTTTAAAAAAGTCTAAATCGTATACTCTAATTTTACAATCTACTAATGCTTTTGCATATTCTTGAAATTGGCCATTTAGGTATTTTAAATTGCCAAAAAATTCTTGATGAGGTAATATTTCGTAAACAAAACTTTCTCCATTATCAGAATATCCACCAAGTTTTACAGCTCCATAAATAATTTCATAGATGTAGTTTTCTTTATTTGGAGGTAAATAAATGTAACTGTTTTTTTTTACGTCTATTTCTAATATATGTTCTTTACTTATGAAGATTTCTAAATTATTTAATTCAGAAAAGAGGTCGAAATCCTCAAAGCCTTCATTACTTGGTCTGTTAACATTGCGCATTATCAATGAGTTTAATCAATAAAAATATAGGTTTCAATAAACTTATGTGTTAAGTTATTATTATTTAACATGTTAAATTTTATAAAAATAGAGGTATATTAATTTGCTGGCTAAACTATTTCTGTGCATAAATATAGTTTTAGTTACTAAAAAATAAAAACAAAAAAAGCCAATCTATTTAAAGATTGACTTTTTAAAATGTTTAAAAGGAATAGTTTTAACCTATTCGTATTTTCTTATTAAGCTAACTCTTCTTTTACCATTAATAAATTTATAGCAGCTTGAATTTTTTGTTGTTGTTTTTCTAACATTTTTCTTGTAGAAGGCGCAAAAGCATCTTCTTTTAATATTTCTTTATACTCATCTAAACTAGCTCTTTCTCCTCTTAATGATTCTTCTAGAATAGCTTCTTCATCATTTGAGCTAAATAAAGATTTTAAGGTCATCCAGTTTCTGTGTATTGCCCCTTTAAAAGAGCCATCATTTTCTGGTATTTGACCGTAAGATAGAATTTCTGTTCTTAAATCTTTTGCAAATAGGCTTCTTTCTGAGGCTCTATTTTTAAAGAATATTTTTAATTTTGCGTTGTCTACATTATCAGCTGCGTTTAAATACCCTTTTTCGGCATCATAATTTTTCTCTAATAATTCGTTTAATTTGTTCGAAATTTTTTCTGTGTACTTCATGTTGTCATTTTCATTTTAAATTCCAATAGCTTATTTTAAGATGTGTATTGTTTCACATCTGGTACAAAATTAGAAAACATTAGAGGATGCGATTGATTCATAAGGTTTAGAATTTAACTCATTTGATTTTATGAATTATAGTTAGGCTTTTCGATGATAAGAAAAATCGCATAAATTTTATCTTTATTGTAATTACTGTAGTTAACGGATTTGTTTCTATTATCGATTTAGTTTAATTATTTGCGTTAGGGATTGAACGGTTTGTTTGAGTTCTTTTTGAAGTATGAAAAAAAGCGAGTAGTGAAAGCACGCTCGAACGCCATAAAAAATATTGATAATTAAGGTTTTAGTTTAAAAAGGTTTTTGTATTTTTGCGCCCACTTACTACGAGATAGTAAGATTTTTAATAATCAAGGTCGAGAACCTTAACAAATTAACAAATTATGTCTGTAAAGATTAGATTACAAAGACACGGTAAAAAAGGGAAACCATTCTATTGGATCGTTGCCGCTGATGCTCGTGCAAAAAGAGATGGTAAATACTTAGAAAAAATAGGTACTTACAATCCTAACGTTAACCCTGCAATTATCGATTTAAATATTGATAAAGCTGTAGAATGGTTACAAAATGGTGCGCAACCAACTGATACTGCAAAGAACATTTTATCTTACAAAGGTGCAATGTTAAAGAATCATTTAGTTGGTGGTGTTAGAAAAGGAGCTTTAACTCAAGAACAAGCAGATGCAAAGTTAGCAGCTTGGTTAGAAGAAAAAGCAACTAAAGTTTCTGATAAAGAAGCTGGATTATCTAAAACACAATCTGACGCTAAAGCAGCAGCATTAGCAGCAGAAAAAGCTGTAAACCAAGCAAGAATTGAAGCAGCTAAACCAGTTGTTGAAGAGGTTGCAGAAGTAGCTACAGATGTTGAAGCAGCGGCTGAAGAGGCTCCTGAAACAATTGATGAAGCAGCAGCAAAAGCAGCAGAATAAATTATAAATTTATACGAAGATGCGTAAAGAAGATTGTTTTTATTTAGGCAAAATCGTTACAAAATATAGTTTTAAAGGGGAAGTTGTTATCAAATTAGATACCGACGAGCCTGAGTTGTACACAGAAATGGAATCAGTTTATGTCGAATTTGGCACAAACTTGGTTCCATTTTTTATTGATAAAAGTTCGTTGCACAAAGGAAATCAGTTACGTGTTCAGTTTGAAGATGTATATTCTGATGAGGAAGCGGATTCTATATTAAAATGTGGTGTTTATTTACCATCTACAATGTTACCCAAGTTAACTGGTGATAAGTTTTATTATCATGAAGTAATTGGTTTTACAGTTGTTGATGCAAACTTTGGTGAGGTAGGACAAATTGTTCATATAAACGACAAAGCTGCACAACCTCTTTTTGAAATTGATAGAGATGGGAAAGAAGTTTTTATTCCTATGGTTGATGATTTTATTAAGAAGGTAGATAGAGAAAATAATACAATTCAAGTTGAAACTCCAGAAGGATTAATAGAGCTTTATTTGTAACAATTATTATGTTAAATTTAATACTTAAAGTGTTTATTTAACATATAGAAAGGTGTCTGAGTGGTCGAAAGAGCTACCTTGGAAAGGTAGTGTGCTGGTAACGGCACCGAGGGTTCGAATCCCTTCCTTTCTACATTATAAAACCTAAAGTTAAAAAGGTAAAAAAAAATTACAAGTTCTGTGTTTAATTGCACGGAACTTTTTTATTTAAAATATATTTAATTTTGTCGAAACCATTTAAATTTAAAGAGTTTACAATTCATCAAGATAAAACAGCCATGAAAGTTGGTACAGATGGTGTGTTATTAGGAGCTTGGTGTTCTGTTGATGATTATTCTGATACAATTTTAGACATTGGTTCTGGTACTGGTGTTATTTCTCTAATGATTGCACAGCGTTCAGACGCCATGACAATAGATGCTGTAGAGGTAGATGAGAATGCATATGAGCAAACTGTAGAGAATTTTGAGAAATCTGAATGGGGAGATCGTTTGTATTGTTACAATGCAACTTTTAATGAATTTGCTGATGAAATAGCAGAGGAGGAAGAAACTTATGATTTAATAGTTTCTAATCCGCCATTTTATACAGACGATTTTGAAACAGAGGATGATGCTAGGAATAAAGCACGTTTTACTTCTTCACTTTCTTTTGAAGAACTTATAAGGGGGGTTTCTAAAATATTATCTGAAAACGGTATTTTTTCTGTTGTTGTTCCTTTTAAAGAGGAAGAAAGTTTTATAAATTTAACAAAAGAAAAAAAACTGTTTTTAAATAGAATCTGTAGAGTAAAAGGAAAAGTAACTTCAGAAATTAAAAGGAGTTTAATGGAGTTTTCTTTTATTGAAAAAGTAATAGAAGAAAAAAGTTTAGTTATTGAAATTGAACGCCATAAATATACAGAAGACTATATAAATTTAACAAGAGAGTTCTACTTAAAGATGTAGGTTTTACATTTTACTTAAAATAACAAAGCAGCCTCTATGTGATTAAAGAGGTTGCTTTATTGTTTTTATTAGTAATAATAGAAATTTAACCTATTACATTATTAGGGTTGTAACCTAAATAGGGTACTTCTTTTTCTGTAAATTTAATTCCGTAGTTTTCTAATTCTTTTAGAATTGGAGCATACACTTCTTTTGTTATTGGAAGCTGAACACCTGGAGTTTTTATTTCTCCTTTTAAAATTTTTAAAGCTGCAATTCCAACAGGTAAACCTACTGTTTTTGCCATTGCTGTATAGGTTTGGTTTTCTCCAAGAACAACTAAACTACTTTCAATTTGTCGTTTTTCACCATTAATTTCATAGCCAAAGAGGTGTTGCATAACAATCATATCTTTATCATTTTCTTGAAGCGTCCAAGAATCTTCTAATATTTTTTGAAGCATTTGTGCTGGAGTTGCATTTTTTAATCCTATTGTTTTCTTCGGATTAAAAAGATCTAATTCAACTAATTTGGCCCACATTACATCATCTTGATCTATTTTTAAATAAGAACGTAACTTTAACTCTACAGAGTCTGAAGGTGAGTATGCTAAAAATAAGTTTACGAAATCTCTGTATGTCATGTTTTCAGAGTCTTCTATTGTATAAGTATCATCTGTCATACCTAACTGTACAAAAATGTTCCAAGCTCTAGAAAAACCTACTTTTCTAATTGTACCTCTGTACATGGTTGGTATATTTTCTAAACCGTAAACAGTTCTGTATTTTAAAGAATCTCTATTTGCGTAAGCTTCAAAATTACCAATTTCATTTACTTTTAAAAACTCTGTTCTTCTAAATAATTTATGATACGGAATATATTTATAAGTACCTTCTTGTATAAACATTGCTGCACCACCTTGTCCTGCTAAAACCACGTTTCTAGGATTCCAAGTAAATTTATAGTTCCATAAGTTATTATCACTTTCCGGAGCAACTAAACCACCCGTAAAAGATTCAAATAATAATAATTTAGCCTTTCTTTCTTTAAGTCTATGAATAATGTGCATTGCACTCATGTGATCTAAACCTGGGTCTAAACCAATTTCATTCATAAAAACTAAACCTTTTTCTTTCGCTAAAGAGTCTAATTCTTTCATTTCTTTAGAAATGTAAGAAGCTGTTACCATGTGTTTATCATTAGTAATACAATCTTTAGCAACTTCTATGTGAAATCTTGCTGGCAACATAGATATTACTAAATCGGCCTTTTTTATCTGTGTTTCACGTTGGTTTTTATCAAATACATCTAAAATAATTGCTTCCGCATTTTTATGATTATTAATAAGTTTAGTTGCATTTACTGTAGAAATATCTCCAATTGTTAAAAAAAGATTTTCTTCATTAGATTTACCTAATAGATATTTTATAAGGGCAGAACTAGATTTACCTGCACCAATAATTAGAATGTTTTTCATATATTAAATATGTATTTTTGTATAGATTACGAATATACATTAATTGTTTAAAATTTAACAGAAACCACTATAAATGTTTAAAAATATTATTATTGCTTGTTTTTTTGGAATGTTGGCTATTATTTTAGGTGCTTTTGGTGCACATGCGTTAAAAGAAACATTAACAACAACGCAATTGTTAAGTTTCGAAACTGCAGTTCGTTACCAAATGTATCATGTAATTGTATTACTTTTTGTTAACACGTATAGTGGTTTTTCTTCGGCTAAAAAAAATACAATTAGTTGGTTGTTTATCTTCGGAATACTCTTCTTTTCTGGTTCTATTTACGTAATTCAATTAACAGAAGTAAGTGCCAAATCAATTTGGTTTATTACACCTCTTGGAGGTTTGTTATTTGTATTGGGTTGGCTTTTTATGATTGTGTATTTCATAAAGAAGGCATTATCTAAATAAGATATTCATAAAAAAGCATTAAATAAGTTCTCTATAAAAAAATATTGTTTAATTTTGTAGTGTAATAATAGAAACACAACTAAAATTATAAAAATGATAAATCTAAATACGAAATCGATTTCGTTAGAGAATTTAGGAATCAATAATGCAACAGTTCGTTACCAATTATCTTCAGATGAATTGCATGCTGAAACTTTAGAAAAAGCACAAGGAGTAGAATCTTCTTTAGGAGCAATTGCTGTAAACACAGGAGAGTTTACAGGACGTTCACCAAAAGATAGATTTATTGTAAAAGATGATATTACTAAAGACCAAGTTTGGTGGAGTGATATTAACCTTCCTTTTGATGCTACTAAATTTGATGCACTTTATAATAAAGTAACAGATTACCTTTCAGAAAAAGAAATTTTTGTGAGAGATTCTTATGCATGTGCAGATGAAGATTATAAGTTGAACATAAGAGTTGTAAACGAATTTCCTTGGAGTAATATGTTTGCTTATAACATGTTTTTAAGACCTACAGAAGAGGAGTTAAAAGACTTTGAACCAGAATGGACAGTTGTAAACGCACCTGGTTTTATGGCAGATCCTAAGATCGATGGAACACGCCAGCATAACTTTGCTATTTTAAACTTTACTAGAAAGATTGCTTTAATTGGTGGAACTGGTTATACAGGTGAAATTAAAAAAGGAATTTTTTCTGCTTTAAATTTTATATTACCAGTTTACAAAAACACATTACCAATGCATTGTTCTGCAAATGTTGGTAAAGATGGTGATACAGCAATTTTCTTTGGATTATCTGGTACAGGAAAAACAACACTTTCTACAGATCCTGATAGAAGTTTAATTGGTGATGATGAACATGGTTGGACAGCAGAAAATACTGTTTTTAATTTTGAAGGTGGTTGTTACGCTAAAGTAATTAACTTATCGCAAGAACAAGAACCAGAAATTTTTGGAGCAATTAAAAAAGGAGCAATCCTAGAAAACGTTGTTATGGATGATAAAGGAGTTATCGATTTTGCAGATACTTCTATCACTCAAAATACTAGAGTTAGTTACCCTATTTATCATA
The DNA here is from genome assembly GCF_033875165.1 of Polaribacter sp. PL03. Classification (NCBI taxonomy): domain Bacteria; kingdom Pseudomonadati; phylum Bacteroidota; class Flavobacteriia; order Flavobacteriales; family Flavobacteriaceae; genus Polaribacter; species Polaribacter sp. PL03. Next base: position 258,784 of record NZ_JAWZSV010000004.1, read on the forward strand.
TAGATAACATTCAAAAACCATCTATAGGTAAAAACCCAAAGAATATTTTCTTTCTAACGGCAGATGCTTTTGGTGTTTTACCTCCAATATCTAAATTAACACCTAACCAAGCAGCATATCATTTTATTTCTGGTTATACAGCAAAAGTAGCAGGAACAGAAGCAGGAGTTACAGAACCAACACCTAGTTTTTCAGCTTGTTTTGGCGCGCCTTTTATGCCTTTACATCCTACAAAATATGCAGAAATGCTAAGTAAGAAAATGAAAGATGCTGGTGTAAACGTATGGTTAATAAACACAGGTTGGTCTGGAGGCCAATATGGTGTAGGTAGAAGAATGCCATTAAAATATACTAGAGCAATGATCTCTGCAGTTCTAAATGGAGATTTAGGAAGCTATAAATATGAAGATTATCATATTCACTCTGTATTTGGAGTAGCACAACCTAGGTCTTGTCCTGGTGTGCCAACAGAATTATTAAGCCCAAGAGCAACTTGGAATAATGATGAAGCTTATTATAAAACTGCTTTTAAATTGTCTAATGCTTTTAGAAATAATTTTACTCAATTCGAAGAAGTAGCAAGTGAAGATATACGTAGAGGAGGACCTCAACGTTACGCACTTTAAAATATTTTTTTAATTTTTTTTTAGAATTAAACACCTCGTTTCGAGGTGTTTTTTTTTTGATTAGTTTCATTAAAAAATAATTATAGTAGAACTTTTGTTTACTTTTATAATATATTAAAATTACTTTTTCTATAATATTTATACTATGATAAAAACAAATGTTTGTATTGTTGGTTCTGGTCCTGCAGGAGCTAGTACATCTTTAATGCTTTCTAAACTTAAGATAGCGCATTTTATTATAGATAAAGCTGTTTTTCCTAGAGATAAAACTTGTGGAGATGGTCTTATATTACATGCATATAAGTCGTTAAAGATATTAGGTTTATTAGAAAAATTTTTAAAACACCCAAAATTTATACACAGTAAAAAAATTAAACTTCATATTAAAGATAAATTAAATATTCAGTTTAGAGAAAGTGAAGAAAGAGAAATGGTAATTTCTTATGGAAAGCGCATTTATTTTGATGAATTTTTAGTTAAAGAATTTTCAGAGAAATATACTACTTGCGAGTTTGGTAATGCTGTAAAAAAGCTTGAAGAGGTTTCTGAAGGAATTATAATTACTTTAAAAGATGGCAAACAAATTTTAACGAAAGTTATTGTTGGAGCAGATGGTATTCAATCTTTAGTATCTAAAAAATTAACAAATTATAAACCAGACAAAAGCAAGATGTCTACATTTATTAGTGCGTACTTTAAAAATGTTGCATTAATGCCATTAGATAATGAAGCAGAAATAAGATTGTATTATAAGAAAATGCCTTTATTCTTTTATCTTTTTCCGTTACCAAACAATGAAGTAAATGTAACTTTAGGTGGTAATACTAAAAGTCTTTTAAAAAACGATATTAATCTAAAAAAAGAGGTTTTATCAATTTTAGAATCGAATGCAGATGTTGCTTTTAAATTTAAAAAAGCAGAACAAATTGGTTCTTGGCGTGGTTGGGGAATTCCTTACCATTATAAGCAACAAAAAGTTTGTGGAAACAGGTTCTTATTGGTAGGTGATGCAGCAGGATTAGCAAATGCTTTCTATAAGGAAGGAGTTGGTACAGGTATGATGTCTGGAATTATATGTGCTCAGAAAATTGCTAATTGTATAAGAGAAGATAATTTTTCAAGTGAATTTATGTTATCTTATAAAAAAGATTTAGATAAAGAGTTTAGTAAAATGTTAATAGTTAGTGAGTTTGCTTTAAAAATGACAGCGTTTAAAGGAATGTTTAGAGGTTTTGTAAAGTTTTCTAAAAAGATAATTGAAAAAAAAGCAGTTAAAATGATTAAGAGTAGAAGTTATTAATAGTCGAAGCATCACTCTAAAGATTAAAAATATAATTAATAATCTTATTTGAGTTAAGATTTGTTTTTATAGAGTTAAATAGAACTTAACTTTCAATATATCTTTGTGGTGTACTATTATTGGTATAGAAATTGTATTATAATAGGTATTACAGATTAGTTTAACCAAAAAAAAATAGATAAAGATGAGTAACAGTAGCAACACAGTAGTAGGTTTATTAGCAGGAACAGTAATAGGTGCAGCATTAGGTATTTTATTTGCACCAGATAAAGGTGAAAAAACTAGACAAAGAATATCTGAAGAAGCTTTAGCGGCTAAAGATAAAATGGCAGAAAGAGCAGCAGAATTAACATCTCAAGTCTCATCTACAGTAACAAATCAAAAAGAAAGCCTAGATACACAATTAGAAAGCGTAGTTTCTAATGTAAGTCATAAAGCAGAAGATGTAATTACTACTTTAGAGAAAAAATTAAAAGAATTAAAAGAGAAGAATAAGAAATTACAAAAACCTGCATAATACATGAGTATATTCGATAATTTAGGTAATTCTGCAGATAAAGGAAGTGCAGCTAGTAAAGAATTTGTTTCTAAAACATATGAACATACAAAGTTAAAAGTTTTTCAATTAACTGCCTTAACCTTTGGTATGGTTGCAAAACTTTTAATTATTGGAAGTTTAGCATTTTTAGGATTTTTGTTTATGGCTTTTTCTTCGGCAATTGCTTTAGGAGAGTATTTACACAATGTAGCTTTAGGGTATTTATTTGTTGGCTTATTTATATTAGTTATTTCTCTTTTATTGTATTTCTTTAGAAAGAGTTTCGATAAAAAAATAATTACTAAAATGTCTAAAATATTTTTTGATTAACCAACAGTAGCAAAACAAATAAGTATGAAAACATATGAAAGTTTCGAAGATATAGACAGAGATTTAAAGCAATTATCTTTAGAAAGACAAATAGCTTTAGAACAACTTAAGGGAGTAAAGAATGATTTTGAAGAAAGTTTAAAACCCCTTAGTATTGTAAGAACTGGTTTTAAATTTTTAAGTAAATATGGAACCTTATTGTTTATTAAGAAAATTTTTAAATAAAAGATAATAAAAAATATTCAGTTATTTTATAATAATTGAATGTGGTTGGTTAGTTAAGGAACCTCAATGTGGAAACATTGAGGTTCTTTTTATTTTTCTAAAACTACTGTTAATAGTTTTTTCTTAAATTGATTAGGAGTAATATCATACTTTTCTCTAAATATCTTAGAAAAATAGCTTCTACTGCTAAAACCAATGGTGTACACTATTTGAGAGATGTTTAAATCTGTTGTTCTAATTAAGTCTCTAGCAGATTCTAAACGAACGTGTCTTATGTATTCTGTAACGGTTCTGTTGTATAAAAATTTAAAACCATCTTGTAATTTAGATTGTGTTAAACCAGATTGTAAAGAAAGTTCTTCTAAAGAATAATCTTTTTCTGGGTTTTTTAATATGATAGCACTAAATTTTCTTACAATTTTTAGTTCACTTTTTACAAGAGATGTTGGCAAAGCAACACCAGCTAACAATGTATTATGTTGTTGTATATGAGATGAAAGAATCTCGTAAACCATTGCTTCTATCTTAAGAATACGCAACATTCCTTTCCCTTTTATTTTGTGTAATTTTTTAATTTGATCTGCCATTTTTAAATTTAACGTACCAAAGTTAGCAAACCTATTTTCATGATCTGTATCTACAAAAACTTCATATAATTTCTTGTTTAAACTAGAAACATTGGTTGTTCTTTTTTGTAAAAAGTGTTTTCTTATAATTTCAATTAGATTTAGGTTTATTCTTTCACCTTTTTTAAAGTGTAAGTAATCGTATCCTCCAATTTTGTTTGTAAATATTAAAGATTGAAATTGCTCTACATTCCTTTCATTATTATCAACACCAAATCTGTGTTTAAAAGAACCAATAGAAGGGTATAAAAAACGAATAGGATTAAACTCTGGAACTGCTTGAATTTTGAAAATAAATTCTTTATGCAGTGTTAAATCAAAATCTAACAAGTGCACACCCCAATCAAAAGGAATAAATCTTAATTTTCCTACGCCATTTTCATTATCAATAGTAAGTGTACTCTCATTCCAACTATTTACAATTGAACCACCAATTTTATCTTGAATTTGTTCAAGTAAATCTTTTTGGCTGTCCGCAATTATTTCAATTGTGATCATAATATTTAAACTTAAATTACTATTAATTTATAGTGCAAAAATAATTTGTAAAGATAGTTGAAAAAATAGATACAAATTTACATCAATTATAACTTTATTAAAATAAGTATTTTATGTCGAAATAGTATTTTTTCTTAAAAAGAAAACCTTAATTAATTTAGAAATTCTGATTGAGTTAAAAAATAATGTGTTTGAATTAATGATGTATAGCTGTTAGAATTAGTTTTGTAAATGTAAAGAATTATAGATGTAATACGTTTGGCATCTTAAAATGAAACGAGCGTTCATTAAAATTTATAAAAAAAATGAATACTTACACACAAGAAGTTGGAGTGAAATTAAATGCTCTTTTAGAGAAAACTTATGACGCAGAAAAAGGATTTAAAAAAGCTGCTGAAAATATTGAGAATCAATCTTTAAAAAAATATTTTGCAGAGAAAGCAAAGGAAAGATATATTTTTGGACATGATTTAAAAAATGAGATTAGAACTTTTAATCAAGATATAGAAAAAGGAGGAAGTGTTTCTGGTTCAGCTCACAGAGCTTGGATGGATATTAAATCTTTATTTTCATTAGAGGATGAAGAATCTATGCTAGAAGAGGCAATAAGAGGAGAGAAGGCATCGATAGAAGAATACAAAGAGGTTTTAGGAGAAATTAATTTACCTTCTAGTACAAAAACCGTATTAGAATCTCAAAAGAACGTTATAGAAAATGGTCTTTATAATATGAAGACATTAGAAGAGATTTAATAAACAATTAAAATTTAGTTAGATTTTTAAAGAGATGCTTAAAAGCGTCTCTTTTTTTGCTTTAAATTCTCTTAATTACCCTTGTTTGAGTTAAAATTGAGCTTATTAGAGTTAAGGAAAATTATATTAAGCGTGTAAATTTGTAGTGTAAGAAATAGTAATAACTATTTAATTATTAACCATTTAAACTTTAAGAAATATGTTACGTTGGACAATCACATTTGTAGTAATCGCATTAATAGCAGCAGTATTAGGATTTGGAGGAATTGCAGGAGCATCTGCAGGAATTGCTAAAATATTATTTTTTGTATTTTTAGTATTATTCGTTCTATCTCTAATTCGAGGAGGAATCAAGAAATAAAACCATATAGATATATAAATTATAATCCCGTCTTAAATCTCTTTAAGACGGGATTATAATTTACTATTACTTTAATTTATTAGAATTAAGTAAGAAAACTGCATTTGCAACAAAGAGTTTTCCGTTTTCCCAAAAAGATCTAAATAATGGGTTATCTACCATATAAATTACACTTCCTCTACCCATTGGTTCTTCACCAAACAATAAAGATTCTGGTACTTCTTTTACTGCTTTACTACCAGCATAACCAGAAACATTCTTAGTGTCTTTACTAAAATACCCAACATTATATCCTTCTTTTAAAAAGTTATAAGAAGTTCCGCTTAATTTCAAAGAAAAATATTCTTTATCATAACCAAATGACAAAGGATGTGAATTATCTAAAGTAGCTTTAAAAATACTTCCGGTAATTAAATTAGCAACACTTTTACGTTCTCTATCTTCAAACGGAGTTAAATTATTATCTTTTTCTTCTTCATCTTTTTTAGTCTTTAAAGAAAAGCCTTCTTTATTGGCAAAACTATTTAATGCACTTCCTATAGCAATTAAAGTACCACCAGAGCGAGTCCATTTTTTTACTTTGTCTAAAGTATTTTTATTTAAAACAGCATTGTAATAACCATTTGGTAGTATTATTACGTCATATTTACTTAAATCTGTACCACCAAAATTTGTAGCGTTTATATTTGTAATAGGATACTGTAATTGTGTTTCGAAAAAATGCCAAACCTCACCAAAACCTAAAGAAGAAGTTGCGTTACCAGATAAAACTGCAATTTTTTGTTTGTTAATTGGTTTTATAGATGAAGAACCAAAATCTACACCAAGTTGAGAAAAACCAGTAGATACAGGCGTTAGATTACGTTGGTGTTCATTTGCTATTTCTATTAATTTTGAATCGAAATTAGCGTTTCTATTATCATTTCTTAAGATAACTAAGGTTCCTTTATTAAAGGATTTCCCGTTAGCAGAAAATGCTTTTTCAGTAAACCTAGGCACAATATTGTTTTGTAACAATGCTCCTAGAAAAGTAGCGTCATTTAAGCTAGTCCATTTAGAGATGTATGCATAAGCAGACTTGTTAATTGTATTAGAAATACTTTTAGTAGAATTTATTAAAGTTGAACTTACTTTAGATTTAGACGCAATTGCATTTAAACCATGTGCATACGGTAAAGACCAAGCAGTAATATCATAAGTTAAAGAGTCTGCTAATTTAGCATTAGGTTCAAATAATACTTTTACCATTTTTCCTTTTGGCTGGCTTGTATGAATTACTAAATCGGTATTATTAACATTAAACTTATCTTCTTTTTGACTTTGATAGTTGTAGCCTTTTACAGAGCCATTTTTAGCGCTTTCATATTTAATTTCATGTTTGTCTAGTAATTTTTTTAAACGATTCATTTTATCGTTATTACTATTTTTTAAGACATAACTTTTATAATTTAAATTCGAATTATCGAAGAATTTTTTAAATTCAATATTTAATTTTTCAGCATTTTTAGAAGAAATTTCAACAGTAGACAAACCAGTTGTTACATGATGTATAGCTCTGTCTTTTAATGTTAATATCTCACCTTCATCTGTATTTATTCCCAAACCAGCACGTCCATGACCAGCTTGTTCATATGTCATACCTATTGCGCCCATGTATGTTGGGTATGTATCGCCATAACTAGGGTATAATAAATCAAAACTTTCTTTTGTAAAATACAACCAACCTTCTTTGTCAAAATATTTTGCATGGTTTTTACCAATTGCTGTTTGAAAATCTCTTTGCCAATCAGAAATTATTTCATGAAAAGGTTCTGCAGCAGGAGCAAAGTAATATGGGTTATTAATTCCTTGTTCATGAAAATCTACATGAACATGAGGCATCCATTTGTTATAAATGTCTATTCTTTGTTGAGATTCTACTTGAGTTACCCAAGCCCAATCTCTATTTAAATCAAATAAATAATGATTTGGTCTTCCACCTGGCCAAGGTTCTGCATGTTCTTTTGCATTTTGATCAACATTAAAAGGAGTACTTTTTACTTGGTTATACCAATTTACATATCTATCTCTACCATCTGGGTTTATACACGGGTCTAGAATAACTATGGTATTTTCTAACCATGCTTTTTTAGAAGTAACTAACTCGTATAAAGTTAACATCGCAGCTTCTGTACTAGAAGCTTCGTTACCATGCACATTATAACTTAACCAAACAATTGCTTTTTTATTCGTAGAATTACTATTTATAATACCGGTTTGAGAAAGGTTGTCTTTTCTAATTTGTTCTAAATTAATTATATTTTCTTCAGAAGAAATATAACTAACATATAAAGGTCTATGCTCATTTGTCTCTCCATATTTTTCTAGTTTTACATTCGATAAATTGCTGCTAACATATTTAAAATACTCTACAACCTTGTGATGTCTTGTAAAACGAGAGCCAATTTCATAGCCTAAAAATTCTTGAGGGGATTTAATTTCTTGAGAAATAAGTGTTCCTGTAAATAAAATAAGAACAAGTAGAAATGTTTTAATTTTCATGTAAGTGTTTGATTAGAAAACCAAAAGTAAGAATATAATTTTAGATTTTTTGGGTAGATAAGATTAGAACTTGTTAAAAGTTTGTTAGATTGATTTTTCATTTTCGACGACCCATAAAATATTTGTATTTTTATAAAAAATTAAATTAATCAAATGAGCGTTACATTAGAAACGGATTGTTGCCTTAAAAGTGTTATTGCATAATGAAAGTAACACAAATTCCATTTAAAAATACAGGTTTTTTCTCTACAACAATGTTAGATTATTTAGAGGAAAAAGACACGATAAAGTCATTTTACAACAATTTTCCTAATATTACAGGTTTTCATAATCAAATAGAAGAGAAAGAGAAATCTTTTAGATTACAATCTCGATTGGTTTTGGTGGATGCTTTAAAGAATCAATACGATAGTTTTGAAGTTTCAGAAAAAACGCAAGAAAACATTGCTCTTTTAAAACTAAAAAACACATTTACAATTACAACAGGTCATCAATTAAATTTGTTTACAGGACCGTTATATTTTTTATATAAAATTATTTCTGCAATTAATTTAGCAGAAGAACTAGCTCAAAAATTTCCAGAGAAAAACTTTGTACCTGTCTATTGGATGGCAACTGAAGATCATGATTTCGACGAAATTAACTATTTTAATTTTGAAGGGAAAAAAGTAAAATGGAATAGAGAAGACGGTGGTGCAGTTGGACGTTTTTCTACTGACGGATTAGAAGAAGTTTTAAATGTTTTTGCAAACCAGTTAGGTAATTCTAAAAATGCAAAGTATTTAAAAGAATTATTTTCTAAAGGATATTTAGAGCACAATAACTTAGCAGATGCTACGCGTTTTATAGCAAACGATTTGTTTAAAGAATATGGTCTAGTAATTATAGATGGTGATGATAAAGATTTAAAAAATCTTTTTATTCCTTTTGTAAAAGACGAATTAGAAAACGGAACTTCTTTTAAAGAAGTTTCTAAAACAATATTAGAGCTAGAGAAAAATTATAAAATTCAAGTAAACCCAAGAGAAATTAATTTATTCTATTTAGGAGAAAATTCTAGAGAACGAATTATTTTCGAAGACGGAGTTTATAAAGTTAATAATACAGTAATTACTTTTTCTAAGGCTGAAATTTTAAAAGAAGTAGAGGTAAACCCATTGGCATTTTCGCCAAATGTTATTATGAGACCTTTATACCAAGAAATAATATTACCAAATCTTTGTTATTTAGGTGGTGGTGGTGAAATGGCGTATTGGTTTGAGTTAAAACGTTATTTCGAAAAAGTAGAGGTGCCTTTTCCTATTATGTTGCTTCGTAATTCTGTGCAAGTTCTTTCTAAAAAACAACAAAAAAAATTAAACAATCTTCATATTTCTCATGAAGAAATGTTTTCTAATCAGCATGAATTATTGTCTAAAAAAGTAATTGAAAATTCTGATATTGAAGTTGATTTTAACGAAAAAATTCAATTTTTAGAAAACCAATTTACTGACTTAAAAGAAGTTGCTAAGAAAACAGATGTTTCTTTTGTAAATGCAGTAAATGCGCAAGAAAAAAAGCAAATTAAAGGGTTAGAAAACCTTCAGAAAAGATTATTAAGAGCAGAAAAAAGAAGGCAAAACGATTTAGTAGAAAGAATTGTAGCGCTACAAAATGAAATTTTACCCAACCAAAGTTTAGAAGAAAGACAGCGTAATTTTTCTGAACATTATTTAGAATACGGTGCTTCTTTTATTGAAGCGTTAAAAGTTTCTTTAAAGCCTTTAAAATTAGAGTTTACCATTTTAGAAATGTAAATTTTAAATTTAAAATAAATAATTAGATATGCTTTGTTGAAGCTGTATTTATTGGTGCTTCATGAACTTCGTTTAACTATCTTTGCACAAAATATGTTTTAAGCTAAATAAAGCTAAAACAGATACTTTAATTTATGAAAGAAAAAAATCTTCACCCAAAAAATAAATTCAATAAAGGTTATAATTTTGACGAGTTAATTAAAATAAACCAGAAGTTAGAAGCATTTGTTTCAAAGAATAAGTTTGATGTTGTTACTATAGATTTTTCAAATCCAGAGGCTGTAAAAGAACTAAATAAAGCATTATTATTTTCTTTTGATAAAATTTCTATTTGGGATTTTCCTAAAGAAAATTTATGTCCGCCAATTCCTGGTCGTTTAGATTACCTTCACTATTTATCAGATTTAATAGGAACAGAAGATAATGTTAAGATTTTAGATATCGGTACAGGAGCAACTTGTATTTATCCTATTTTAGGAGTTGCAGCATATAATTGGAGTTTTGTCGCATCAGACATAGATTTAAAATCTTTAGATACTGCACAAGATATTATAGATGATAATAATTTAGGAAGCCAGATAGAATTACGTCATCAAGTAAAAGAAGAAGAAATTTTAAAAGGAATTGTAAAAGAAAAAGATTCTTTTACAGCTGTAATGTGTAATCCACCATTTTTTAAATCGGCAGAAGAAGCACAAGGAGCAAATAAGCGTAAGAATAAGAATTTAGGAAATAATACAGTAAGAAACTTCTCTGGTAATAATAATGAGTTGTGGTATATTGGTGGTGAAAAAGCATTTCTTCATAATTATTTATACGAGAGTTCTTTATTTAAAGAGAAAAGTAAGTGGTTTACAAGCTTAGTTTCTAAAAAAGAAAATATTGCAAGCTTAGAAAAATCATCAGCAAAATTAGGTGCTGTAGAATTTAAAGTAATTCCTATGCACCAAGGAAATAAAGTAACTAGAATTGCTGCTTGGAGATTTTAATTAAAAACAATGTCTTTAATTTTATACTTTTTACATATTAAATGTAAAATTGTATAAACTAGCATGTGTACAAAGACTAAGCAAATAAAAGCGTATAAAGGCACACCTAAAATTTGGTAAGGCCAATAATACGTCCAAACACCTAAATATATAGTAATAACTTCACCAAAAGCTGGTAGAATTAGAGCTAATAATAAAGCCAAGAAAATTTTATTTTTTTGGCTTTTACTTTTTAAAAGCGGAATTAAATTTCGTTCTAATTTATACAGGTAGTGAAACGCAAGCATCCAAGCAAAAGGTAGCCAAAGAGGTAGTGCTCTTGTAACTTTATGATACTCCCAATAACCGTTTGCAACACCCCAAGTTTCACCAACAATACCACCAAAACCGGTAAGTAGCATTCCTACTAATAATAACCAATTTTTATCTGTTTTTGGTTTAATAATTTCTTTATAAATATTATGTATAATTTTTAGTATTAATATACCGGCTATTACAGCATCATATTCTTTTAAAAAACCAATAAGAATTCCTGCAACAATTAATTTAATAAGTGCTTTAAGGGTTTCTATAAAAAACTTTTTGTTGTTTGTTATCATCTATAAATATATCAACAACAAAAATAATGTTTTTGTTGTATTCTTAGATACCTAATTCATTTCATTTGTAACAAAAAAAAACCGAAGCAATTTTGCTTCGGTTTTTTAAAACTATAATTTGTAATTTCTTATAAATTAGGAATCACTAATTCTTGACCAACCTGAATAACATCTGGGTTTTTTAAGATATTTGTATTTGCTTCAAAAATAGCATTGTATTTAGAAGACTTACCATAATATTGTTTTGCAATTTTCCCTAAAGTTTCTCCGCTTTTTACAGTATGATTAGCAAATACAGAAGTATCTTCAATAGAAATATCTGCAACAATATCAGAAGGGTTTTCTCCACCTACAGCTTTAATCTCATCCCAAATTAGATTTTTTTCATATTGAGTCTTTGCTGTTCCTGTAACATGTAAAACTCCATTTTCTTCTTTTACATCTCCATTTTTAATTGCTAATTCTTCACCTAAGTTAAGTACACTTTGATATTTTGCTTTCATATATTTCTTTTAAAGTTTATTATTATTAATAGTATAAATATACAAAAAAACCAAAGCAACTTGCTTTGGTTTTCGATTAAAGTACATTTTTTGTAGTTAAAAGAACTTGGTTTAACAAGGATTAACAAATTATGTTTTCTATAAGTGAATTACTTCATCATAAGCATCTGCTACAGCTTCCATAACGGCTTCACTCATTGTTGGGTGAGGATGAATTGTTTTTAAAACTTCATGTCCTGTAGTTTCTAATTTACGTCCTAAAACTGCCTCAGCAATCATATCTGTAACACCAGCACCAATCATATGGCAACCTAACCATTCACCGTATTTTGCATCAAAAATTACTTTTACAAAACCGTCTTTATTTCCTGCTGCACTAGCTTTACCAGATGCAGAAAAAGGAAATTTACCAACTTTAATTTCGTAACCAGCTTCTTTAGCTTTTGCTTCAGTTAAACCAACAGAAGCAATTTCTGGAGACGCATACGTACAACCAGGAACGTTTCCGTAATCTATTGGTTCTGTATGTAAACCAGCTAATTTTTCTACACAAGTAATTCCTTCTGCAGAAGCAACGTGTGCTAAAGCTTGTCCAGGAACAACATCTCCAATAGCATAATAACCAGGAATATTAGTTTGGTAAAAATCGTTTACTAAGATTTTATCTCTATCTACAATAATACCAACATCTTCTAAACCAATATGTTCTAAGTTAGATTTAATTCCAACTGCCGATAATAAAATATCTGCCGTTAAAGTTTCCTCTCCTTTTTTAGTTTTTACAGTAGCAACAACACCTTCACCAGAAGTATCAACAGATTCTACAGAAGAATTTGTCATTACTTTTATACCAGATTTTTTAAGAGAACGTTCCATTTGTTTAGAAACATCTATATCTTCTACCGGTACAACATTTGGCATAAATTCTACAATAGTAACATCAGTTCCCATTGAGTTATAAAAATGAGCAAATTCAATACCAATAGCACCAGAACCTACAACAATCATAGATTTTGGTTGTGATGGTAACGTCATAGCTTGTCTATAATTAATTACTTTTTTACCATCTTGTGGTAAGTTTGGTAACTCTCTAGAACGTGCACCTGTTGCAAGAATAATATTATCTGCACTATATTCTGTTACCGAACCATCGTCTGCAGTAACATCTACTTTTTTACCAGTTTTAATTTTACCAAAACCGTTAATAATATCAATTTTGTTTTTCTTCATTAGAAAAGAAACACCTTTACTCATACCATCAGCAACACCACGACTTCTTTTAATTACAGCTTCAAAATCTTTATCAATTGCCTCTGCTTTTAAACCATATTGATCTACATGCTTTAAATAATCATAAACTTGTGCAGATTTTAACAATGCTTTGGTAGGAATACATCCCCAGTTTAAGCAAATTCCGCCAATTTCACTTTTTTCTACAATGGCAACTTTAAAGCCTAATTGAGAAGCTCTAATTCCTGCAACATACCCTCCAGGTCCACTTCCAATAATAATGATGTCGTATTTCATAATTGTATTTTTAACTTTTATTTCTTTATTTTGGGCGTTCGAGCGGGCTTTTCGTTTTATCTTTTTTGTAAAAAACAAAAAAGGATGTCTCTTCAATCCCTAACGCATGCTAATTTACTAACTTTTGTTTTTACAGCCAAGTAATTTTACATTCTCTCTGGAACACTAATTCCTAATAATAAAAAGGCAGATTTAATAGTATCGGCAACTTTCTTAGCTAACTGAACTCTAAATATTTTCTTATCTAAATCATCTTCTCCTAAAATAGATACATTTTGGTAAAAAGAATTAAATTCTTTTACTAAATCATACGTGTAATTTGCAATAATTGCTGGCGAATAATTTGCAGCAGCTTGCTGTATTGTTTCAGGATACAACTCTAATTGTTTCAATAATTCTTTTTCCTTCTCGTGTAATTCTATAGTTACAGGTTTCGAATAATCGAAAGTTGCTTTTCTAATTATAGATTGAATTCTAGCATATGTATATTGAATAAAAGGACCTGTATTTCCTTGGAAATCTACAGAAGATTTTGGGTCAAACAAAATTCTCTTTTTAGGATCTACTTTTAAAATAAAATATTTTAAAGCACCTAAACCAATCGTTTCGTATAATTCGTTTTTTTCAGTATCAGAATATCCATCTAATTTTCCTAATTCCTCAGAGATTTCTTTGGCTGTAGTTGTCATTTCTACCATTAATTCATCTGCATCTACAACAGTTCCTTCTCTAGATTTCATTTTACCAGAAGGTAAATCTACCATTCCGTAACTTAAATGATGTAACTGTTTAGACCAATCGAAACCTAATTTCTTTAAAATTAAAAACAATACTTGAAAATGATAATCTTGTTCATTACCAACAGTATAAACCATTCCACCAACATCTGGAAAATCTTTTACACGCTGTATTGCAGTACCAATATCTTGTGTCATATAAACTGCTGTTCCGTCTGAACGCAACACAATTTTTTCATCTAAACCATCTTCTGTTAAATCGCACCAAACAGAACCATCTTCTTTTTTATAGAAAACGCCTTTCTCTAAACCTTGTGCAACCACATCTTTTCCTAGTAAATACGTATTACTTTCATAATATAGGTTGTCAAAATTTACGCCCATGTTTTTGTAAGTAACATCAAAACCAGCATAAACCCAAGAGTTCATTTCTTTCCAAAGGGTAACAACTTGTTCATCACCAGCTTCCCACTTTAAAAGCATTTTTTGTGCTTCAATAAATAAAGGAGCTTCTTTTTTAGCCTCATCTTCTGTTTTACCTTCAGAAATTAATTGCGCTATTTCTTTTTTATATTCTTGGTCGAATTTCACATAATAATTACCAACCAATTTGTCTCCTTTTAAGCCAGTAGATTCAGGTGTTTCTCCGTTCCCAAATTTTTCCCAAGCCAACATAGATTTACAAATATGAATACCTCTGTCGTTAATAATTTGGGTTTTATATACTTTCTTACCAGCAGCTTTAATAATTTCTGCAACAGAATAACCTAATAAATTATTACGAACATGCCCTAAGTGTAAAGGTTTGTTTGTGTTTGGAGAAGAATATTCTACCATCATCGCTTTTTCATCCGCCTTTGGCGAAACAAAACCAAATTTTAAATCTGAATACACAGAGTTAAAGAAGTTTGTGTAAAAAGCATCTTCAATTACTAGGTTTAAAAAACCTTTTACAACATTGTAATTTGTAATTTCATTTACGTTTTCTACTAAGTATTTCCCTAAGTCTTCTCCAATTTGTACAGGGTTTCCTTTTTTGTAGCGCAACATAGGGAAAACCACAACTGTGATATCTCCTTCAAATTCTTTTCTTGTTGCTTGAAATTCTACAGATGGAATTTCTACATTATATAAAGCTAAAAAACCTTCTTTTACTTTGGTTTCTATGGTGTTTTGAATATTCATTTACTTAAAAAAATTGAATTGCGAAATTAAGAATTTTATTTGTTTTTTAGAACCATTTTTGGGCAAGAATAATTGTATTTTTGCAGTGTTATTCGTTATAACCTTTAAACTCTGATTCTGGAGCTATAATATGTAAGGTTAAGCGGAGTCGAAACCTATTTTTATGATGGAGAAGCGTTTACAAGAATTACCAAAATTAGCAAAGGAAGCAAAGAAGGAAAGTCAGAAATATTTTGCAAGATTAAAGAAGCGTACACCAAAAAGGTTAGACTATTTAATGCAAGAATTACATGAAGAAGAGTTTAAGAAAACAGACTGTTTAACATGTGGTAATTGTTGTAAAACTACAAGCCCTATTTTTACCAACGTAGATGTAGAAAGAATTTCTAAGTCTTTAAAGATGAAAGCAGCTGCTTTTACAGACCAGTATTTAGAAAGAGATGATGATGATTTTATGGTGTTAAAAACTGCACCATGTTCATTTTTTGATGAATCTGATAATTCTTGTTTTATATACGATGTAAGACCAAAAGCATGTGCAGAATATCCTCATACAAATCGTAAAAAGTTTATTGGTATTACAGATTTAACAATAGACAATACAGAAATTTGTCCTGCAGCATATAGTATTGTAGAGAATTTAAAGAAACGTTTGCCTTTAGAAGGAAATAAGAAAGTAAGACGTTCTTAGTATCGTTTTTACGGCTACAATTTTTAAATATTAAAAAACACTTAATTAGATATTCTTTATCTAGTTAAGTGTTTTTTTAGTTTTACTATACTGGTTTCTAGAAAACAAGAATTAGAACTTCTAATTAGTTTTACTATTTTAGTGAAAAATATATTTTCATGCAAACTATTTATAATTATTTTGAAACGATTCCTAAAGAACATCGAAGTATGATTATTGTTGGAGGAATTGCTTTCTTTTGGATTTTAGAAGGTTTCTTTCCGTTATTTAAATTCGATTATAAGAAATGGAAGCACGCAATTCCTAATTTATTTTTTACGCTTACTACCGTTTTAGTAAATCTAGGATTGGCTTTTTTATTGCTAAAAACTGCAGATTGGGTTGCTGTAAATAATTTTGGTTTAATTAATTGGTTACCAGAAATGCCGCTTTGGTTGTATGTAGTTTCTGGAATCTTATTTTTAGATTTTTTCGGAGCGTATTTAGCTCACTTTACAGAACATAAAATTGCACCTTTATGGATGGTTCATTTAGTACATCACTCAGATCATAAAGTAGATACAACGTCTGCAAACAGACACCACCCAATAGAAAGTGTTATTCGTTTTGCATTTACATTATTAGGTGTTTTTATTGTAGGTACACCTATTGCAATTGTTTTTATGTACCAATCTATGTCTTTAATTTTTACACAGTTTACACATGCAAATATTAAAATGCCGCTAAAATTAGATAAATTCTTAAGTTATTTTATTGTTTCTCCAGATATGCATAAAGTTCATCATCATAATATGTTGCCTTATACAGATTCTAATTATGGAAATATTTTTTCTATTTGGGACAGAATTTTTGGTACTTATATGGAATTGGATAGAGATAAAATTGTGTACGGAGTTGATACTTTTCCTGATGAAATTAAAAATTCTTCTTTAAAAGAGTTGTTAAAACAACCATTTCAGGGATATAAAAAACCTACTAATTTAGAAGAAGTAAATTAAGAGGTGTTTATTTATATATTAAATATTTATTTCTCATTAATTTAAACTTTTCTAAATCCTTAACCCAACTTTCTCTAATTTCCTTTTCAGTAACACCTTGTTCAATTTGTTGTTGTAGTTTTTTTGTACCTGCTAATTTGGTAAAGAAATTATTAAAGAACTCTTTAGAGGTATTTTGTTTGTAAGCTTTTATTAAATAAGATAAATCTAGTTTATCTAGTTTTTTTGCGGTTCTTAAATCTTCTCCAAAACACAATTTATTTTTATATTTTGGGTATTTGGCACCTTCATTTGCTTGCGGAGTATAAGAAAACTCTTTTTTTGCTAAAAAAGGAGAACCATAAATTTGGAATTGCATTTCTGTTCCTCGTCCTGCAGAAACATTTGTTCCTTCAAAAAAACAAAGGCTAGGGTAAAGGTTTATACTTTTATCATTAGGTAAGTTTGGCGACGGTTTTATAGGTAAGCTATATGTTGTATTATGATTATAGTTTTCTAAAGGAATTACTTTTAAATTACATTGCATTCCGTTTTTAAGCCATTTCTCACCGTTTATCATTTGTCCATATTCGCCAATTGTCATACCATAAACTACCGGAACTTTATGCATACCAACAAAAGACTTATGAGCCGGTTCTAAAATTGGTCCATCAATATAATGTCCGTTAGGGTTTGGTCTGTCGAGAATAATTACTTTTATACCAGCTTCTGCACATGCTTCCATTACATAATGTAAAGAAGAAATATAGGTGTAAAAACGAGCACCAACATCCTGAATATCGAAAACAACAATATCTATTCCTGTTAATTGTGCAGCAGAAGGCTTTTTGTTTTTGCCGTAAAGAGAAACAATTGGTAAACCTGTTTTTGTATCAAAACCATCTTTTACAATTTCACCAGCATCTGCTTTTCCTCTAAAACCATGTTCTGGTGCAAAAACTTTTTTAATAGTTATGCCATTGTATGTATGTAAATAATCTACTAAATGCTGTGTTACTTTTTTAGAACCCATAACATTTGGCGCAACTTCTGCTCTTTGTAAAACTGTTAAAACAGAGGTTTGGTTTGCAACAATTGCAATATTTTTGCCTTTTAAAAGTTCTAAATATAAATTAGTTCTTTCTGCACCTGTTTTTAAAACAGCAACTTTTTCTGCTATCGTTTCTGTTGTATTTTTTACAATAGGTTTTGTTTTTTGTGCACAAGAAATCAGCTGAAAATTCAGCAATAGAAATAAGAATAAATATGTACTTTTGAAAGGTTTAAAATTGATCATAATTTGAATTACGAGTTATTTATTGCAAAACGCATTATTGCTGGCAAAAAGTATAAAAATAGCATTTCATCTCCAATAATAAAAATTGCAATCACAGCAATTGCATTGGGAATAATTATTATGCTAATTGCTGTTGCCACAGCTGCTGGTTTACAGACTAAAATTCGCGATAAAATGGCGGGTTTTAAAGGACATGTACAAATTGTTAATTATGATAATAATAATTCTGATGTTTCTACAACACCAATAAATAAAGAACAAGATTTTTATCCGGATTTTAAAAACATAGATGGTATAAAGAATGTACAAGCATTTGCTTCTAAATTTGGTATTCTAAGAACAGACACAGATTTCGAAGGCATAATATTTAAAGGCGTTTCTGCAGATTACGACTGGTCTTTTATGCAAGAATATTTGGTAGCAGGTAAAGTACCAGATTTAAACCAACCAAGAACAAAAGAAATTTTACTATCGCAAACCATTATAAATCGTTTGCAATTAAAGTTAAATGATACTATTGCTGCAACTTTCTTAAAAACGACAGCAAGTAAAATACCATCTAATAGAAAATATATCATATCCGGAATTTATAATTCTGGTTTCGCTCAATTCGATAAAAATATGATGATTGGTGACATAAGAGAAGTTCAGAAATTAAATAGATGGACAGAAAACCAAGTTGGTGGCTTTGAGGTTATTTTAGATAATTTTGATGATATAGAAGAAAAAGGAGAAGAAATTTACAAAGAAATTAGCCTAACCTTAAACGCGAAAACCATTTTAGAAAGTTACCCAACAGTATTCGATTGGATAAAGTTATTCGACAACAATGTGTGGTTTATAATAGGTATTATGATTTTAATTGCAGGTATAAATATGATAACTGCATTGCTAGTTTTAATTTTAGAACGCGTACAAATGATTGGTATTCTAAAAGCCTTAGGAAGCAACAACTCTAGCATTCGTAAAATTTTTCTATACAACGCATCTTACCTTATTTTAAAAGGAATGTTTTGGGGTAATATTATAGGTTTAACTATTATTGGTGTTCAGTACTTCTTTAAAATAATTACACTAAACCCAGAAACATACTATGTTGCCACAATGCCTGTTCATATTTCTATTGGTGCAATTTTGGCATTAAATATAGGTACACTTGTTTTGTGTTTTTTAATGTTAATAATTCCTTCTTATATTATTACCAAAATAAACCCATCTAAGTCTATTAAGTTTGCTTAAAAGTTGGGCGTTTCCTAAATAGGTCGCGCTTTACATTATATCTTTTTCTCGTTCCTCGAAAAAGGATGCCATTTCAATCGCTAACGCAACCAATAAAGAAACTATTAGCAAGCTAAAAACTAGCAGACAATTTGCGTTAGTGATTGAATGGTGTGTTTAAGCTCTTTAACACTTCTTAAAAAGTGTTAAAAGCGAGTAATGAAAGCACGACCTTTAGGTAACGCCCAAAAAAAATATTTTATCTTTGCACTAGAAAATAACGAAATGAAATACGCAAAAAATATATTAGAAACTATTGGTAATACACCATTGGTTCAATTAAACTCAGTAACAAAAGAGGTAGATGCTTTGGTTTTAGCAAAAGTAGAAACTTTTAACCCAGGGAATTCTATTAAAGATAGAATGGCTTTAAAAATGGTAGAAGATGCAGAAGCAGATGGCCGTTTAAAACCCGGAGGAACTATTATAGAAGGTACTTCTGGAAACACAGGAATGGGATTGGCATTGGCTGCAATTATAAAAGGCTACAAATGTATTTTTGTAATGTCTGACAAGCAATCTAAAGAAAAAATGGACATTCTTCGTGCAGTTGGTGCAGAAGTAATTGTGTGTCCTACCAATGTAGAGCCAACAGATCCTAGATCTTATTATTCGGTTTCTAAGCGTTTAGGAGCAGAAACGCCTAATTCTTGGTATGTAAATCAGTACGATAATCCTAGTAACGCTTTAACGCATTACGAACAAACAGGGCCAGAAATTTGGGAACAAACAGCAGGTAAGGTTACTCATTTTGTGGTAGGAGTAGGTACAGGAGGAACAATTTCTGGTACCGCAAAATATTTGAAAGAGAAAAACCCTAATATTAAAATTTGGGGAATAGATACGTATGGTTCTGTGTTTAAGAAATATCATGAAACTGGTATTTTCGACGAGAATGAAATTTACCCTTATATAACAGAAGGAATTGGAGAAGATATTTTACCAAAAAATGTAGATTTTTCTTTAATAGATGGTTTTACTAAAGTAACCGATAAAGATGCTGCTGTTTACACAAGAAAAATTGCCAAAGAAGAAGGTATTTTTGTTGGTAATTCTGCTGGTTCTGCAATTAAAGGTTTATTGCAGTTAAAAGAACATTTTACAAAAGAAGATGTTGTGGTTGTTTTATTTCACGATCATGGTAGTAGATATGTGGGTAAGATGTTTAATGATGATTGGATGCGTGATAGAGGTTTCTTAGAAGAAGATATTAAAACTGCTGCAGATTTAATTAAAAATCATTCAGAAAACCCATTAGTTGCTGCACAAACAGAAGAGTTGGTTTCGCATGCAATAGAGAGAATGCGCGATTTTAAAATTTCGCAAATCCCTGTAAAAGATGTAAATGGTTTTGTAGGTTCTATTGATGAATCTGTATTATTACATAATTTTATAGCAGATAAAAATATTGGAGATAAGCCAATTAAAGATATTATGGGTAAACCATATCCTGTTGTTAAATTGTCTGCAAAATTAGAAGATATTTCTAAATTGATAAATAAAGAGAATCAGGCTGTTTTAGTAGATTTAGAAAACGGAAATCACCAGATTATTACAAAATATGATATTATAAGTGCTATTTAAATAAAAATAATACTTAAAAAAAAAAGGCTTTCTATCTATAGAAAGCCTTTTTTTTGTTTTATGGTTTTTTTAATAAAATGCTATTTTAATTTAATTTATTGTTTTTTTAGAGGTATTACATATTTTTTATTGATTTTAATTAAGTGAAAATGTAATTACTTTGAATTTTTAACATTTGTGTTTTCATTTATATTCATATCTTTAGCAAGAATTAACCAACTTATTTAATAAAAATGAAATACCTAAAAATCCTATTTTTTCTTTTCTTAGTAATTGCTTGTAAAGAAACAAAACAAGAAATAACTAAAGAAGATATTATGTCTAAAGCGAAAGAAATTCATAAACGTGTTATGACGCTAGATACGCATGTAGACATTAATGTAGCTAATTTTACAGATTCTATTAACTATACACAAAAATTAGGCAATCAAGTAAATTTACCTAATATGGAAGAAGGAGGTTTAGATGTAGCTTTTTTTATAGTTTACACTGGCCAAGGAGATTTAACAGAAGAGGGCTATGATAAAGCTTATAAAAATGCAATGAGTAAGTTTGAAGCAATTCATAAACTAACAAAAGAAATTGCACCAGAAAGAATTGGTTTGGCTGTAAATTCTACCGAAGCTAGAGAAATTTATGCGTCTGGAAAAAAAGTTGCTATGATTGGTGTAGAAAATGCATATCCTTTAGGAACCGATATTTCTAGAGTAAAGCAGTTTTACGATTTAGGAGCAAGATATATGAGTCTTTCACATAATGGGCACAGTCAGTTTTGTGACTCTAATACCGGTGAAAAAGATAGTATTTGGTTACATAATGGTGTAAGTGATTTAGGGAAAGAGGTTATTATAGAAATGAATAAATGGGGAATTATGATTGATGTTTCTCATCCTTCTAAAAAATCGATGAAAGATATGATTGCTTTGTCTAAAGCACCTATAATTGCTTCCCATTCTTCTGCTAGAGCATTGTGCAACCATAGTAGAAATTTAGATGATGAGCAATTAGGTTGGATGAAAGAGAACGGTGGAGTTGTACAAGCGGTAGCTTTTAGTTCTTATGTAAATACAGAAAAAGATAAAACATATAAAGATCAACTTAATAAAGTAGTAAAAGAATTAGCATTAGAACAAGGAGAAGAAATGCTTACTTGGGCAGAAGCTAGAAAATTAGATACAGATAAAAGAGATGCATTTATAGCAATGTATAGAAGATTGTCTAAAGAGGCAAAGGTTAAAATGACAGCATCAGAAGTTTCTCCTGTTAATGTTTCTGACTATGTAGATCATATAGATTATTTAATTAGTAAAATAGGAATTGATCATGTTGGTATTAGTTCAGATTTTGATGGTGGTGGTGGTGTAGATGGTTGGAATGATGCTTCTGAAACTTTAAATGTTACTACAGAGTTGGTTAAAAGAGGTTATACAGAAAAACAAATTGAACAACTTTGGAACGGTAATTTATTACGTGTTTTAGACGAGGTAGAAAAAGTTGCTAAAGAAATTCAGTTAAAAAGTTAAGACAATTTTATTCTATTATAAAAACAAAAAAAACCATCTCAAGAGAGATGGTTTTTTTAAATCAACTAATTCAAATAGTTTACACAATGAAAACAGTTTACTACGTTGTTTTCAATTAACCTAATGCAAGTACTGTGCCAAAATGAGTTATTATTTGTGTATTTAGCAATTAATTGATTTTTTTTTATTTTTTTAACAAAAAAAACGATTCTCATTAGAGAATCGTTAGTGTTTTTAACTTTTAAAGAAATTATATGTTTATTTTTTTTAACCTAAAATGTTTCTAAACAGCATGTTTGTGTGCTTTATAAGAAGATCTTACCAATGCACCACTTTCTACATACATAAAGCCCATTTCTAAACCTAAGGTTTCATATTTCTTAAATTGATCTGGCGTTATGAACTCTTTGACAGGTAAATGCTTTTTAGAAGGCTGTAAATACTGCCCAATTGTAATTACGTCACAATTTACTGCACGTAAATCTTTCATTGTTTGTATTACCTCTTCTTCAGTTTCACCTAAACCAAGCATTAAACCAGTTTTAGTTCTCATTCCGTTTTCTTTTAGATATTTTAAAACACCTAAACTTCTATCGTATTTTGCTTGAATTCGAACTTCACGAGTTAGCCTTCTAACAGTTTCCATATTATGAGAAACTACTTCTGGGTGTACTGCTATAATTCTATCTATTTGCTTTGTATTTCCTTGAAAATCTGGAATTAATGTTTCTAAAGTTGTTTTTGGGTTTGCTCTACGAATTGCATCTACAGTTTCTGCCCAAATTATAGAACCACCATCTTTTAAATCATCTCTATCTACAGATGTTATTACAGCATGTTTAATGCTCATAATTTTTATAGAACGTGCCACCTTTTCAGGTTCGTCCCATTCTACAGTTTCTGGTCTACCGGTTTTTACACCACAAAAACCACAAGAACGCGTACATATGTTTCCAAGAATCATAAATGTTGCAGTTCCTTCTCCCCAACATTCTCCCATGTTTGGGCAACTACCACTTGTACAAATGGTATTTAGTTTATATTTATCTACCAAACCTCTAAGGTCTGTGTATTTCTTACCAACAGGTAATTTTACACGCAACCATTTTGGTTTTTTAGGTCTTTCTGGAAGTACTACAGTTTCTATTGCCATTTCTAACTTTATTAGATTGCAAATTTACGAAGAAAAATATGAAAAAAAGAGGATATAAACTGAAGTAATTAAACTGTTTTTTTTACTTAAAAAGTAAGTAAAAACTTTTTTTAAATTATTACTTTTATGGAGCAATTAAAGCACTTTTTATGAATTAAAAAAGTTATAATTTATTTAGACTAAGATTTTTTAATAATTTCTGCTAATAATTTTCTAGCACGTAAAAGTTTTACTTTTACATTGTTCATTGGTTCGTTAATTTGCTCAGAAATTTCCTTGTAACTCAATTCTTGAAAATATCTTAATTGAATGACTTCTTGGTATTTAGGCTTTAATTGTTTAATGTCTCTTAACAATTTAGCTAAATTCTGTTCTCTAATAATCTTGTCTTCTGGTGTAGGATTCTCGTCTACTACTAAATATACTTTTTCCTCTTGTTCTTTAGATGTTTCTGTTAAGATAGAAGCATTTTTTTTACGAAGTAAATCGATATGAATATTTTTAGAAATGGTAATTAGCCATGTTTTAAAAACATACTTTTCATCGAAACTATTTATTTTGTCAAAAGCTTTAGAAAATGTTTGTATGGTAATATCTTCTGTGTCGTTCTCGCTTTTTGTTCGTTTTAATTGATAGTTATAAACGTCTGCCCAAAAGAAATTTAATAAGAAACGAAAAGCAGATTGATCTCCACTTTTTGCTTTTATTATATATGTTTCAATGTTTTTTTGGTTTATTTCCAATGCGTAGGTTTTGAAATCAAATTAGTGATAAATATACTAAATTGAAACAATAATAAGCCAATTTCTAAAAAAGGAAGGAAATAAACTACCTGTTGTTCTTTTAATTTTTTTGCAGATAAACCAACAATTATGTATTGAATCATATAATAACCTAAAATGATAGGTAAAATAATTTCCCAAGGATAAAAGAAAAAAAGAATAACAGTAGTTATTAATAAGAGAACTTTAGATATAAAGAATAATCCTAAGAAAAATTGATGCTTTTTTTTGTAATAATTGGCAGTAGAAATATGACGTCTTTTTTGCTGAAACCACTCATTTAAAGAAGTTGGTGCCTCAGACTCTGTAAAACTATTTTCAGAAATACAAATTGTTGTATTCTTTTTGTTTGCAGCATCTTGTATGAATAAATCATCATCACCAGATTTTATTTTTATATGGTTTATAAAACCATTAACATTAAAAAATTCACTTTTTGCATACGCAAGGTTTCTACCAACTGCCATATAAGGAGAACCTAATTTTGCATAATTAAAATATTGAATAGCTGTTAATAAAGTTTCGAAACGCACAAATAGATTTACAAGTCCTTTTGTTTTTCTGTATTTACCATAGCCTAAAATTATTGTTTTTTCTGAGGTAAAGTTTTTTGTTACTTCTGCAATCCAATTTTTAGTTACAGGTTTACAATCTGCATCTGTAAAAAGTAAATGTTCGTTTTTTGCAGCTTTAATACCTAAAGTAAGAGCATATTTTTTATTTCCCCAAAAAGCTTCAGTATTTTCAACATTAATTATTTTAATGTTTGCATGTTTCTCTTTGAAGGCTTCCATAATATCAGAACTTTCATCAGAAGAAGCATCATTAATTAAAACAACTTCAAAATCTGAATAATTTTGATCTAGTACGGCAGGTAAAAATTTTTGAAGATTTTTTGCCTCATTTTTTGCACAAATTATAACAGAAACAGGAATTTCTTTATGAGTTTTCTTTTCTTTTTTATCAATAAATAAAAAAGAGGCAAAAGAAAGGTAATAAATAATTTGAATTGCTGCAAAAACTACAAAGCTGTAGAAAAGTACAGATATTATCATTTATAGAAAGAATTAATTATGTTGTGGCTCCGCACAGTTTTCATACTGTTCTGGTGTTTTTCCACAAAAACCACAAGATTCTCCATCTTTATTTAACATTGGGTTTTGGCTAGCACAGGTTCCTGCAAATTTACCATCTTTTTTTGCCCAAATTTTAATTGCAATTCCTGCAACACCAAGTCCTAATAATACTAAAGTAATAAGTAATAGTTTCATAAGTAAAAATTCTATTGCAAAGATACAAATTCTAATTGTTACCCAAAAAGTCATCTAAGTTTTATTTCCATTTCGTGACTTTATATTTTTTTTTGTGTCCAAATTTTGAACTATTTAAAACAAAACAATGAATACAATTACAGAATCTTTACAAAACTTTTATAAATCTATTTCTTCTGGTTTAGGAAACTGGGGACTTCAATTAATAGGAGCAATTGCAGCATTAATTATTGGTCTTTGGATAATTAGAATGATTATGAAAGCAGTTTCTAAAGCATTTGAGAAAACTAATTTAGATGAAACATTACAGCCTTTTCTTTTAACTACAATTGGTTTTATTTTAAAGTTATTGTTAGTTATTTCTATTGCAGGAATTGTTGGGTTGCCTATGGCTTCTTTTGCAGCATTATTAGCAGGAGTTGGTTTAGCAATTGGAGCGGCATTTAATGGCTCTTTAGGGCATATTGCATCTGGTATAATGTTACTTATTTTTAAACCATTTAAAGTTGGTGATTTAATAAAAACGAATGGTGCTTTTGGTTTTGTAAAAGAAATATCTGTTTTTGTAACAGTTATAGAAACATTTCAAAATGAAACGGAAATTATACCTAACTCTGCAATAACTTCGAATAAAATAACGAATTTAACTAAAATAGGAAATTTACGTATCGATATGCCTTTTGCAATTAGATATGGTTCAGATATTGCAAAAGCAAAAGAGATTGTATTAGATGTTCTTAAAAAAGATAAAAATGTTTTACAAATAGGAACAAATGTACCTAGAGTTGCAGTTAATAATTTAGGGCAAAATAGTGTTGAGTTATTGGCTTTACCTTATGCTAATTGTGAAAACTATTGGGATGTTTATTGGGATACTAGACAAGAAATTGTTGAAGCTCTTGGTAATGCAGGTTTTGAAGCACCTTTACCACAGCGTGTTGTAACGATGACAAAATAATTTATAATTACATATTTTTACAAAAGACTGTTTTAATAAGACAGTCTTTTTTTTGTATGTTTACTTTTTTTGAAAACAAACCATTGAACGAACAAGATTTTATTAAGGACTTAGAAGCTGGTAAAGAAGCTGCTTTTAGTCGTCTTTTAGACGATTATCAGCAGAAAGTTTTTGGCACCTGTATTTCTTTTATCCCTAATAAAGAAGATGCAGAAGATGTTGCGCAAGAAGTTTTTTTAGAAGTTTTTAAATCGATACATAAATTTAAAGGAGACTCTAAATTATCTACTTGGATTTATAAGATAGCAACAAACAAGTGTTTAGAATTCATTAGAAAGAAGAATACTAAAAAGCGTTTTGCTTTTATGCAAACGATTATGGGAAATGAGATTCCTATAGACAAAACGAGTTATTTTACAGAAGTGAATCACCCGGGAATTTTATTAGAGAATAAAGAGAAATCTGCAATTATTTTTAGAGCAATAAATACTTTGCCAGAAAGTCAAAGAGTTATTTTTACTTTGGCAAAAATTGATGGTAAAAGTTATCAAGAGATAGTAGAAATTACAGGCAAAAGTTTGTCTTCTGTAGAATCTATAATGTTTAGAGCAAAAAAAGGATTGCAACAAAAATTAGAGCGTTTTTATAAAAACGAAACCTCATAAAAAGGTGTTAGTAAGTAAACAGAATTTATTTTTAAAGTTTTTTTTTAAAAAAAAATGTTAAAGTTTTGCAAGTATTTACTTTTTATAGCATCTAATTAAAAACAGTACTATTTTTAAGAATTAAGTAAGAATGATAAATAAAGAAAATGTTAAAAACAAGGTAGAAGATACTTTTAAAGTATTAGAAGCTATTGAAAAAGTAGATGTTAATCACTTTTTTAAGCATAAAGTTTTACAGAAGATACAAGCAGAAAAAGACGTTAGAAGCCCTGTTTTTTCTTGGTTTACACCACAATTTCAATTAGCAGCTTTAGGTTTAATTTTATTATTAAATACTTCTGTAATTTTTTATGCTTACGATTCTGTTAAAGAAACAGATACTACAGTTACAATAGAAACTTTTGCAAAAGAGTACTCTTTACAATCTGTTAATAATTCTATTTTAAATTAAATATTATGAAAACAAAATTACTTCCCATACTATTAATCTTATTGGTAATTTTAAATGGTTTTTTAATTTTTATGTTAATTCAAAAACCTCATCAAAAAAGGCAAAATAATCAACAAAGAAATTTTTTAACAGAACAATTAAAATTTTCAGATATTCAAAAAAAAACATTTAAGAATTTAGACAAAATTCATAGAGGTTTTATGATGAATATTGAAGAAAGCATAAAAGAGAATAAAGATGTTTTATTTAATTCTTTTACTAAAAAAGATGTTAATGTAGATTCTATAACAGCTGTAATAGGTGTTTTAGAAGCGAAAAAAGAGGCGGAATTATTTAGATTTTTTAGTAAAGTAAGGGTGCTATGTACAAAAGAACAAACTAAAAATTTTGATAGTATTATAAAAGAAGCACTTAGAGGAGGAGTTAAAAGACCACCAAGAAGAGATGCTAGAGAAGAATATATGGAAGGTGATAGAAGAATGCCTCCACCAAGATAATTATAAATTTTAATATAAAATCTCATCATTAACTTGATGAGATTTTTTTTTATAGAATTAAGAAAGCCTTATTATTTAGTTAATAAGGCTTTTTTGTTAAAGTAACGTTAACGTGCACAAGTTTATAAATTAGGTTGCATCTAAACTTCTATAAACTTAAAATATAAATTATGAAACGTAAAAAAATATTAGTAGCAGTTTTATTTGCAGTAATAACAGTTATCAGTTCTTGTAAATCATCTTCTGAAACAACAGAAAAACCTGAACAAAAAAGAGGAGGCAAACGTATGAGTATAGATGCCCTTTTTACTCAAATGGATTCAAATAAAGATGGAAAATTATCTAAAAGTGAGGTAAAAGGACCTTTAGCAAAAGAATTCTCTAAAATTGATGCAAATAGTGATGGTTTTATTTCTAAAGAAGAACTAAAGAACGCACCAAAACCAGAAAGAAAACAAAGACCAAGAAATTAGAAATTATTAAACTCAATTAAATAAATAATTATGAAATATTTTAAAGAACTATTATTTTCTACATTTATTATATTAATTATTTTTTCTTGCTCCAAAGATGATGCTATTGATGCTGTTTTAGAAGAAGAGGAGGACGAAGAAATTGTTGTAGTTGTAGATGATACTGATTTTGAAGCGACAGATTGGTCAGATGCAACTCACAGTAAAGATGTAGATGCAAATATTGATGAAGTTTTTGAAGATAATAAAGTAAAGAGGTTAGATTTTGTTATTACAGAAGAACGCTGGCAAACTATGTTAGATGATATGACAAATCTTTATGGAACTTTTGGAGGTACTTCTAGTGGGCCAAGAGAACAAAGTTCTGGTGATTTAGATGAAGATCCTGTTTTTGTACCAGGAGAAGTGTTTTACCAAGGTAAAGAATGGTATAGAGTTGGTTTACGTTTTAAAGGAAATTCTAGTTTACGATCTAGTTGGCAAGCAGGAATTTTAAAATTATCATTTAAGTTAGATTTTGATGAATTTGAGGATGAATATTCTCAAATAAAAAATCAACGTTTTTATGGTATTAAAAAATTAAGCCTTAAAAATAATTACGATGACAAATCTATGTTAAGAGAAAAAGTGGCTACAGATGTATTTAGAAATGCTGGTTTAGTAGCTTCTCATACTGCTTTTTATACATTATATATAGACCATGGAAATGGACCAGAATATTTTGGTTTGTATACTTTAGTAGAAGAAGTAGATGGTAGTGTTTTAGATACTCAATTTTCTGATGATGATGGAAATTTATACAAACCAGATGGAGATGCTGCAACTTTTGCAAGCGGAACTTTTAATGAAGATGAATATGTGAAGAAAAATAATGAGGATGAAGCAGATTTTTCTGATGTTCAAAGTCTTTTAACAATATTACATGATGATACAAGAACATTAGATCCTGCAGCTTGGAGAACAAGCTTAGAGGCTGTTTTTAATACAGATATCTTTTTAAAGTATTTGGCTGTAAACACTGTAGTACAAAACTGGGATACATATGGTAGAATGACACATAATTATTTTATGTACAATGATCCTACAACAAGTAAATTAACTTGGATTCCTTGGGATAATAATGAAGCTTTACAAGAAGGCAAACAAGGCGGTTCTTTATCATTAGATTTCTCTGGATTAAATGCAGGACAATGGCCATTAATAGGTTATTTATATCAAGATGAAGTTTATAAAGAAAAATACAATGCGTATGTAAAAGAAGTAATTGAGGGAGCATTTAATGAAACTACTATTCAAAACTTATACAGCACGTACGCTGCATTAATTGAAGAACATGCAACTTCAGAAATAAGTGGTTATACTTTTTTAAATAATAGTTCAGAATTTCAAGCTGCTGTTAACCAGTTAAAAAGTCATGTTACAAGTAGAAAAACTGCTGTAGAAAATTATTTAGATTAATAAATTAAAAATTTGAGTTTGGTTGATTGATTGAAGGCTTCGTAAGAAATTGCGAAGCTTTTTTCTCACAAGATATTAAACGCAAGTTTTATCAAAAAAAAAAGCATCTAAACTTTTATAAACTTATAAAAATGATAAAGAAATATTTTATTGCAATACTAGTAAGCGGTTTGTTTGTTAGTTGTAAAAGTCAAAAACATAAAGAGACTCACGCTCACAGTCATGATGAAAATGTGGAAGCAAATGTGCATGAAAAAAACAATTATTTTGATTCGTATCGTTTAGTGGATAAAACTTATGGAACAAAAACAATTGTTACTGTAAAAGGAAATGAAAGAAAAATGGTTACAAATGCTTTGCCAAACCATAAAACTGGCGAGTTCCCAAATTCTGGAAACCCAAACACAATTTCTGCACAAAATAGAACGTATACATTTCCAATAAACCCAAAGTATATAGGAGAATCTACTTGGGTTAGAGAACCGGGAATTGCTTTAAATGGTGTTAAGTTTGAACCAGGAACTGCAGAAGTTGTAGTTTGTGAAACTGGAGAAAATTATAGAGTAGAGGCTTTACAAAATGTTATAGATCTTGGTTTAGATTCTAATTATGCACATGTACAACCAACAGGAGCGTATCATTATCATGGAACACCAACTGCAGTTATCGAAAAATATGACAATGGAGAAGACTTGGTACATGTAGGTTTTGCACACGATGGTTTTCCTATGTATTATTCTAAAAGCGGAAAATATAAACCAAGTTTTAAATTATTAGACGGCACAAGAGAAGGAGAAGATTGTGCTTATACAAACCCAAAAGAAACGATAGATATTTCTGTTGGTGGGCATCATGATGGAACTTTTGGAGCTGACTTCGAATATGTAGCAAATTCAGGCGATTTAGATGAATGTAATGGAATTACAATTAACGGAAAATATATGTATTTGGTAACAAATGAATTTCCTTATGTAAGTAGATGTTTAATGGGGGAAGTTGCTAAGCAAGAACGTAAAGGATCATCAAGAGATCAACAACAAGGAGGGAAACCTAGTTTTGACGAAGTCTTAAAAATGATGGATACTAATAAGGATAGTAAAGTAAGTAAAGCCGAAGCAAAAGGACCTCTAAGTGAAAACTTTGATCGTATAGATAAAAATAAAGATGGCTTTTTAACCAAAGAAGAATTGGGAAATGTTCAGCAAAGACAAGGACAAAGAGTGCCTAAACACAATTAATTAAAATAAAACGCAAGTTTTGTTTTAATTAAGCATCTAAATATAAAACACTAAAAAACCATTAAAAAATGAAAAATCAATTTATTAAAATCACAGTACTTTTAGCAATACTTTTTACAGGAATCGTTTCTTGTAGCTCAGATGATGAAGTTGTAGGAGAAGAAGAACAAGAAGAAACAACAGGTACATTACATAATGCCTTTGCAGATTTTGATGAAAACGAAACAACAATTTATCTTTCAGGATCTAATGTAGTAATAGAAACTACAGGTTTACCAAACCACACAACTCCTTATTGGAGTGAAAGTCACCCATTATATATAGCACCAACAGTTACAAGTGAAGCTCAAATGACACCAACTAGAATTGATACTTCTGGGAGAGATAATTCAAGCACTTTAACGGTCTCTCAAAATGCTAATTTAGCGAGTTCTACAACAGCAACAGAATTAGGCGCAATTGGTATTGCTGTAAGTGGTGCTTATCTTTATAATGATCAAGAAGGAAACGGAGCTTTAGATGCTGCAGCTGGTAGTTTAGATTATTCAGGTGCACATATTGGTCCTTCAGATTACCATTATCATTTAGAGCCTTTAGCTTTTTCTGATGATGATGATAAATTAAATGGTATTATTTCTGATGGGTTTTTTATCTATGGAAGAAAATGTAACTCAACAGGAACATATCCAACAGATTTAGATACTTCTGGCGGTCATACAAGTACAACACAACATACAACAATAGCAGAATATCATTACCATATTATTAACGAATTATATACAACTACAGGAAGATATCTTGTTTTTCCTGGTCCATATAAAGGAACACCTAATGCAATTAGATAAATATTTATTTTTAGTGTTTATATGTGTTTTTGGTAGTTGTAAAAATCAAACTACCAAAAACATATCTATTATAAATACTAAAGAGATTGTAAACATTTTGATACCTAAAGAGCAAGTAAAATTGAATCCTTTAAAAGGACAATGGTTTTATAAAGACCAACCTTTTAGTGGCTATGCTGTTACTTATAATGAAAATGAAGTTTTATCTGAAAAAACAGGTTTTTTTAATGGAAAAAGACAGGGTAAAAGGTATAAATATTTTAATGATGGAACTATAAAAAGTGAAGCAAATTATGTTCAAAATAAATTGGATGGTTTAAAGTTGAATTATTTTAAAAATGGAAATATTTATTTAGAATCTAATTATGTAAACGGAAAAAAACATGGAATTCAAAAAACATGGTTTATAAACGGGCAATTAGCCAAACAGAAAAATTTAACAGACGGAAAAGAAAATGGTTTGCAACAAGCTTGGTTGCAAAACGGAAAAATTTATATTAATTATGAAGCTAAAAACGGAAGAACTTTTGGCTTACAAAGAGCAAATTTATGTTACCAATTAAAAGATGAAAAAGTTGAAGAAAAGAGTAAGTAGTTTTTTATTATTATTGATTATAGTAACCACAATCAGTTGTAAAAACACAGAGAAAGAAGTAGTTTTAAGTAGAGTAGATGCTTTGCCTTATTATAATGAAGCCTCTTTTACTCCTAAATGGGTAAACGCTAAAAGTGAAGAGTTAAAGTCGTTTCATAAAATTCCAGATTTTAGTTTTACAGATCAAAATGGAGAAAATATCACTCAAAAAACATTTGAAGATAAAATTTATGTAACAGATTTTTTCTTTACAACGTGTCCTGGAATTTGCCCAATGATGACTAAAAATATGGATATTATTCAGCAAGAATTTATAAATGATGCTGCTGTTTTATTGCTTTCACATTCTGTAACGCCAAGTATAGATTCTGTACCCCAACTTAAAAAATATGCTTTAGATAAAAATATTGGTAATAATTGGCATTTGGTAACTGGTAATAAAAAAGAAATTTACAATTTAGGAAGACAATCTTATTTTGTAGAGGAAGACTTAGGAGAACCAAAAGGTATTGACGACTTTTTACACACAGAAAATTTTGTATTAGTTGATAAAAATAAACACATAAGAGGTATTTATAATGGTTTAAACAAAAATGCCGTAAAACAATTAATTGCAGATATTAAAACATTAAAAAAAGAGTAAAAGTAAATTGAGTTTGAGTTTGAGTTTGAGTTTGAGTTGAAGTCTCATCAAGAAATTGATGGGGCTTTTTTATTAAATTACATTTACTTCAATTTCTAAAGAAATACCGAAATTCTTAGAAACAGTCTCTTGTATTTTTTGTGCTAATTGATGAATTTCTAAACCAGAAGCGTTGCCGTAATTAACTAAAACTAAGGCTTGTTTTTCATGAATACCAGCATCACCAAAACGTTTTCCTTTAAAACCACTTTGTTCTACTAACCAACCTGCAGGAACTTTTACTTCTGTTTCTGAAACAGGGTAATTAGGCATGTTTGGGTTTTCTTTCTGAAGTTCTAAAAATTGATTTTTAGAAATAACAGGATTTTTAAAAAAGCTACCACTATTCCCAATTTCTTTAGGATCTGGTAATTTAGATTTTCTAATGGCAATAACAGCATCAGAAACATCTTTTAAACTTGGTTTTGTTATGTTTTTAGAAGTTAACTCAGTTTCTATTGCTCCGTAAGAAGTATTTAATTGATGGTTTTTTCTTGTAAGAAGAAAACTTACTGATGTAATAATATATTTACCTTTTTCAGCATTTTTAAAAATTGAATTTCTATAACCAAATTCACAAACTTCATTTGGAAATAGGTGTAATTTGCCTGTTTTAATTTCTAAAGCTTCAACTTTAGTAATGGTATCTTTAACCTCTACACCATAAGCACCAATATTCTGAATAGGACAAGTGCCAACATTACCAGGAATTAGAGATAAATTCTCTATTCCGCCATAATTATTAGAAATACACCACAAAACAAATTCGTGCCAATTCTCTCCAGCATTTACAGTTAGATAAACATCATTATTATCTTCTCTGTCTATAGAAATTCCTTTAATATCTATATGTACAACAAGTTTTTTAATATCTTTTGTAAGTAACATATTACTTCCGCCAGACAATAAAAATAAATCTTTTTCTGTTTTTAAAAGCTGTTGCAACTCATAAACAGAAGTAACAGATATAAAGCGTTTGGCATTTACAGAAATGCCAAACGTGTTATAATTTTTTAAAGATATGTTTTGTTGTAAATTCAACTAGTTTGGGTATTGTTTTAAAGCTGCCGCTAAAATTTCTACAGAACGTTTTAAGTCCGTTTTATTTAAAACATATGCCATTCTAATTTGTTTTTTACCTTCACCTGGTGTAGAATAGAATCCGCTAGCAGGAGCCACCATTAAAGTTTCATTATTTAAGTTAAAATCTTCTAAAAGCCATTGCGCAAAATGATCAGAATTTTTAATTGGTAATTCTGCAACACAATAAAAAGCTCCTTTAGGATTTGCAACCTTTACTCCATCAATTTTTTGTAATTCAGTAATTAATGTATTTCTTCTTTCTACATATTCCTCTATAACATCATCGAAATAAGATTGTGGTGTATCTAATGCAGCTTCACTTGCAATTAAAGCATATGTTGGCGGGCTTAGTCTTGCTTGTGCAAACTTTATAGCCGTTTTAATAAACTCTTCATTTTTAGAAACAATACAACCAATTCTTGCGCCACACATACTGTAACGTTTAGAAACAGAATCTATAACAATTGCATTATTATCTAAGCCTTCTAAAGAAAGTACAGAAGTATGTTTTAATCCGTCGTAAGTAAATTCTCTATAAACTTCATCTGCAATTAAAAATAAATCGTGTTTTAAAACAATCTTTTTTAATTTTTCAATTTCTTCTTCAGAATATAAATAACCTGTTGGGTTTCCTGGGTTACAAATTAAAATTGCTTTTGTTTTTGATGTAATTAGTTTTTCAAAATCTTCTATTTTAGGTAACGCAAAGTTATCTTCAATTTTAGAAATTACAGGAACAACAGTTACACCAGAAGCAGTAGAAAAACCATTGTAATTTGCATAAAATGGTTCTGGAATTATAATTTCATCACCCGGATCTGTAATACTACCAATTGTAAACAATAAAGCTTCAGAACCACCAGTTGTTGCAATAATATTATTAGCAGTAACAGGTATGTTGTTTTTTACATAATACTTCGCTAATTTAGTTCTGTATTCTTCAGAACCTTCTGAACGAGCATAAGAAAGTGTTTCTATAGTATTGTTTTTTACAGCATCTAAAGCTACTTGAGGTGTTTTAATATCTGGTTGCCCAATATTTAAGTGAAACACTTTAACTCCTCTTTTTTTCGCATCTTCTGCATAAGGCACCAATTTTCTAATTGGCGACTCTGGCATTTGTATTCCTTTTTTAGATATTGATGGCATAATGTTTTTTTGAAAAATTAATCTATGCAAATTTGCAAAATATATTCTATATGATGCATTATATTTTTAAAAGTTTAGCGGTTATTTTTTAATTAAATAAGAAGTTTCAGTATTTTAATTGTTGTATTTTTATAAATAACATAAAAAAACGCACTTGTTTAAAAAAAATAGAATCTTTCTAATATTTTTATTTACTGTAATACTTAACAGTAACTGTCAAAATGGATTCCGTTTTAAGATAAAATCACAAACAAAACAAAGAGTATCTTTTAGGTTGATAAATAATTTAATTGTTATCCCTTTAGAAATAAATGGGCAACAACTTTCTTTTATTTTAGACACGGGTGTTAATAAAACAATTATTTTTAATCTTTCTAAAAATGATAGTCTTGGTCTTTTAAACCCGAAAAAAGTAAACTTAAAAGGTCTTGGTGGCGGAGAACCTGTAGTAGCAATTTTATCAGAAAAAAATAAAATTAATATAAAAGGATTAATTGGTTATAATGAGTCTATTTATGTAATTCTTAAAGATTTTTTCGATTTGTCTAGTAAAATGGGCACAACCATTAATGGTATTATTGGCTATAATTTACTAAAAAATTTTATTGTTAAAATTAACTACAAAACAAAAAAAATAGATTTCTACAATCCTAAAAGTTATACTTATAAAAAATGTAGAAAATGCGAAGTTTTACCCATTCAGTTTTATAGAAAAAAACCATTTATAAATGTTAAAATACAACTAGATACCATTGGTAATAAATTAACAGAAGTAAAAGTGTTGTTAGATTCTGGTGGAAGTGATGCTATTTGGCTTTTCGAAAATTCTAAAACAGAAATAAAAACTCCCCAAAAATTTTTTAATGATATTTTAGGTGAAGGCTTAAGTGGTACTATTTATGGCAATAGAAGTAGAATTCCAAAATTAAAAATTGGGAATTTTGAAATTGAAGAACCAACAGTATCCTTCTTAGATTCACTTTCTTCTCATAATGCAAGAAAACTAAAAAATAGAAATGGTAGTATTGGTGGTAATATTTTAAAAAGGTTTAAGGTTTGGTTAGATTACCCAAATAGACAACTAATGCTAAAGAAGAGTGGCTCTTTTAAAACCGGATTTAATTACAATATGAGTGGTTTAGATATTGTTTATACAGGAAAGCAGTTGGTTAAAGAA
Organism: Polaribacter sp. PL03; assembly: GCF_033875165.1. Taxonomy (NCBI): domain Bacteria; kingdom Pseudomonadati; phylum Bacteroidota; class Flavobacteriia; order Flavobacteriales; family Flavobacteriaceae; genus Polaribacter; species Polaribacter sp. PL03. The sequence continues at coordinate 295,744 of NZ_JAWZSV010000004.1, forward strand.
GAAACAAAAAAAATGTCTAAAGATGCATATAACAATAGACTAGAAAACAATAATACCATTTCTTTTATTACTAATTTTTCATATAATTTTAAGCCAACGTATAAAATTAATGCTGTTGTAAAAAATTCTGTTGCAGAAAAAGCAGGTTTAAAAGCTGGTGATATTGTGCTGGCTATAAATAGAAAACCAGTTTACAGCTATACTTTAAATGATATTGTAAATAAATTACAAGAAAGAGAAAATAAGAAAATACAAATTAGAATAGAAAGAAACGGACGAGAAATTAATTTTCAATTTAGATTAGAAAAAAGAATTTAACTATCTGAAAGCATACTTTTTGGTTTCTCTAGAATAACACCGTTTTCTACATAACCTCTAATTTTTAAAATTTTTCTTTTTGTTTTTGCATTTGAGAGAATGGTTATTTGTTTAGAAAAACCACCGGCTCTTTTCGTGTCATAAGAAACTTTAATTTCTCCTTTTTCACCAGGCATAATTGGTTGTTCTGGTTTTTTAGGCACTGTACAACCACAAGAAGATTGTATGTTTTTTATAATTAAAGGAGCATCACCAATGTTTGTAAAAATAAAAATTCTTTCTCCATTAGAACCTTTATTAATTTTACCGTAATTAATTGACTCCTTTTCAAATTTAAATTCTTGAGAATTCATTGAAAAAGAAATAAAGAATACTGCTAATAATGTTCCGAATGCTTTCATAACTAATATTTTACGATGTAAAATTAAGGTTTATAATTTGTTTTAAAAAATTAACTACTAATTTTCTCTACAAAATAGATAATTGTACTTTTGTAAACTATATTACAAAAACAATACCAAAGTATGACAATTCCATCTAAATATGATGCAAGCCAAGTAGAAGATAAATGGTACGACTACTGGATGAAAAACAACTATTTTCATTCTACGCCAGATGAAAGAGAGCCTTATACAATTGTAATTCCGCCGCCAAACGTAACGGGAGTATTACATATGGGACATATGTTAAATAATACAATACAAGATGTATTAATTAGACGAGCTCGTTTATTAGGTAAAAACGCGTGTTGGGTTCCTGGAACAGATCATGCATCTATTGCAACGGAAGCAAAGGTTGTTGCTAAATTAAAAGAGCAAGGAATTACTAAAAACGATTTAACTCGTGAAGAATTCTTACAACATGCTTTTGATTGGAAAGACGAATATGGAGGGAAAATACTAGAACAATTAAAGAAACTTGGTGCTTCTTGCGATTGGGAAAGAACTGCTTTTACAATGGATCCAGAAATGTCTGAATCTGTAATTAAAGTTTTTGTTGATTTATACAACAAAGGTTTAATTTACAGAGGTTATAGAATGGTAAACTGGGATCCGGAAGCTAAAACAACACTTTCTGATGAAGAAGTAATTCACGAAGAAAGACAAGGAAACTTGTATTACTTAAAATATAAAATTGAAGGATCTGAGGATACTTTAACAATAGCGACAACAAGACCAGAAACAATTTTTGGAGATACGGCAATTTGTATCAACCCAAATGATGAACGTTTTACGCATTTAAAAGGGAAGAAAGCAATTGTACCTTTATCTAATAGAGTAATTCCTATTATAGAGGATGAATATGTAGATTTAGAATTTGGTACAGGTTGTTTAAAAGTTACGCCTGCACACGATGAGAATGATAAGAATTTAGGAGACAAGCACAAATTAGAAGTAATTGATATTTTTAATGATGATGCTTCTTTAAATTCTTTCGGATTACATTATCAAGGGAAAGACCGTTTTGTAGTAAGAAAAGAAATTGCTAAAGAATTAGAAGAAAAAGGTATTTTAGTGAAGACTGAAGTTCATACAAATAAAGTAGGAACATCAGAAAGAACAAAAGCCGTTATAGAACCAAGATTATCCGATCAATGGTTTTTAAAGATGAAAGATTTAGCACAACCTGCAATTGATGCAGTTTTGGGTGAAGATGCAGAAATCAATTTATATCCAAAGAAATTTGAAAACACCTACCGTCATTGGATGGAAAATGTGCGTGATTGGAATATTTCTCGTCAACTTTGGTGGGGACAACAAATTCCTGCGTATTTCTACGGAGACGGAAAAGAGGACTTTGTAGTTGCTGAAAATAGGGAAGAGGCATATAAATTAGCTATTTCTAAGAACGTAGTTGATGCTTCATTTAAAATTGAAGACCTTCGACAAGATGAAGATGCACTAGATACTTGGTTTTCTTCTTGGTTATGGCCAATGTCTGTTTTCGACGGAATTAGAAATCCAGAAAACGAAGAAATTAAATACTATTACCCAACAAACGATTTAGTTACCGGACCAGATATTTTATTTTTCTGGGTAGCAAGAATGATTGTTGCTGGTTATGAATATAAAGACGAAAAGCCTTTTAATAATGTTTATTTAACAGGATTAGTTAGAGATAAACAAAGACGTAAAATGTCTAAATCTTTAGGGAACTCTCCGGATGCTTTAAAGTTAATTGAAGATTATGGAGCAGATGGAGTACGAGTTGGACTTTTATTAAGTTCTGCTGCCGGAAACGATTTAATGTTTGAGGAAGATTTATGTCAGCAAGGAAAAGGATTTGCAAATAAAATTTGGAATGCTTTTCGTTTGATAAAAGGTTGGGAAGTAGACGCAAGTTTACCACAACCAGAAACTTCTAAAATTGGTTTAGAATGGTACGAAGCTAAGTTTCAAAAAACGTTGGCAGAAATTGAAGACCATTTCTCTAAATACCGTTTGTCTGATGCTTTAATGGCAATTTATAAACTAATTAATGATGATTTTTCTTCATGGTTATTAGAGATTGTAAAGCCAGCATATCAACAACCAATAGACAAAACTACCTTTGATGCTATTATAGAAGTTTTAGAAAATAACTTAAAGGTATTGCATCCGTTTATGCCATTTTTATCGGAAGATATTTGGCAATACATTGCAGATAGAACGCCAGAAGAAGCATTAATTATTGCAAAATACCCGGTAATTAAAGATTTCGATGCAAAGATTATTGAAGATTTTGAATTTGCAACCGGAGTCGTATCAGGATTAAGAACTATCAGAAAAGATAAAAATATTTCTTTTAAAGATGCAGTTGAGTTATTTGTAATTGATAATGATAAAAGCACAAAAGAATTTGATGCTGTTATTCAGAAATTAACAAATACATCTGTTATAAACTACGTTGTAGAAAAAGTAGAAGGCGCTTCATTTAGAGTAAAATCTAATGAATACTTTGTACCAATTTCTATTGAAAATATAGATGTAGAAGCAGAAATTAAAAAACTAGAAGGCGAACTTAAAAGAGCAGAAGGTTTCTTATTTGGTATTTCAAAGAAGCTTTCTAATGAGCGTTTTGTGTCTAATGCACCAGAAAAAGTGTTAGAGTTAGAGCGTAAAAAAGAAGCAGATACTGTTGCTAAAATAGAAACAATAAAAAGTAGTTTAAGCTCTCTAAAATAAAATTTATTTATAATTAAATTTTTTAAATAAAAGCCATAAGAATATTCTTATGGCTTTTTTAATACATAGTTTTAAAAGTTACATATCTACATTATTTATACTATTAAGTAGTTTCTGGCGTTTTCACTTTATAACTATTAAATAAATTATTTATGAGAAAATTAATTATCCCAATAGCAGTTATAGCCTTATCATTGTCATCTTGTGTTTCTAAAAAAAAATATGCAGAACTAGAAACCAAGTACGTCGATGCAAGAGGTAATTTACAGAAATTGGAACTAAAATTTGATAAAATTGATAAAAGAGTTGCAACTTATAATAATAAGATTAATTCTTTAAAAGGAGACAATGTTGCTTTAGAAAGAGAAAATGCGGTAAAATTAGATATGGTAGGTAATAATGCTGTAATGTCTAATGAAGCAAGAGCACTAATGAACAAAACATTATCTAAAATTGATCCTGAAAAATTAGCACAAGCAAAAACATTAAAAGATTCTATAAATTTAGCAATTTCTTACAATATTGTTCGAAAAACTTTAGGTAAAGCAGAATTTAAAAACTCTGAAGATATACGTATAGATATAGACCAAACAGTTGTTATGATATCTGTTTCAGATAAATTATTATTTAATACGGCTAGTTATAAAATTAAGAAAAGCGGTTATGAATTAATTACCAAATTAGCAGATATTATAGAATCTGAACCTAGTATAGATGTTATGATTGAAGGGCATACAGATTCTAGAACTATTAGTAATGTTGCTGTGCAAGATAATTGGGATCTAAGTGTGAAAAGAGCAACCTCTATTGTTAGACTTTTACAAGATAAATTTAATATTGATGGGAGCCGATTAATTGCATCTGGTAGAGGAGATACAATGCCTTTATTACCAAATACAAGTGATGCTAACAGAGCGAAAAACAGAAGAACAAGAATTGTTATTTTACCAAATATAGATAAATTCTTTGCTTTGTTAAGTAGTGAAGAGTTTAAAGATTAAATTAAATAAAACTTATAGTAAATAAAAAAGCTCCCAATTGGGAGATTTTTTATTTACTATAAGTTTTATTTATTGTGATTTTTATAAAATTGCATCATAATAAAAGAACCAATAAAGGAAGAAGCCATACCTTCTATAACTAAAGTTATTATAATTTCGGGTAAAGATAAATCTCCACCAATTAAGAAAGAATTATTCATAACGTTTAGAAAATCTGGGTTTATAAATTGTATATAAACCACAACACCTATAATAGATAGTAAAACAGCTAAAGCAGATGTTCTAATACCAATTCCTAGATTTGTAGTATATTTTGTTTCTTTATTTTTAAAGACACTTTCTTTAATTGCTAAGTGTATTCCGAATAAAACAAATGCTAGGTTTAAAAATCTTAAATAAGGGTTTTCATCTAAACCAAACAATTTGCATAACAGAAAAAAACCACCAATTAATAAAGTAATTAATAATGCGTTTTTTATAATAATTTTATCTGTAGACATTTTATTTGTTTTTATGTTAATGAATAATTATGGTAAATTAAATTTATATTTTTAAAAGAATTATAAAGGTTTTCTACCAGAAATAATGTTATAAAGAATAACAATAACTGCAATAACTAATAATGTATGTACTAAACTGTTGGTTCCTATTCCTGGTACAATTCCCAACATTCCTAATCCCCAAATAATAATACAAACTACGGCTACAAGCCACAAAATACTTCTCATAATTTTTGTTTTTTTTGTTCACTCAAAATTATAAAAATTGTAGTGTGAAGATTAACGCTATCCATTTAAATATTATCTTTGATGCTTATATAATGTATTTATGAAAATTATTGCAATGATTCCTGCACGCTACAGTGCATCTCGTTTTCCTGGTAAATTAATGAAAGATTTAGGAGGTAAAACAGTTATTCAAAGAACTTATGAAGCTGCTTTAAATACTAATTTGTTTGCAGAGGTATATGTAGTAACAGATTCAGAAATTATTAGAGATAATATTTCGAATGTTGGCGGAAACGTTATAATGAGTATAAAGGAACATGAATGTGGTTCTGATAGGATTGCAGAAGCAGTAGCGTTTTTAGATGCAGATATTGTTATTAATGTGCAAGGAGATGAACCTTTTATAGATAAAGTTTCTTTGTCTAAGTTAATAGCTGTTTTTAAAGCAGATGATAAAAAAGAGATTGATTTAGCTTCGTTAAAGGTACAAATAACAAGTAAAGAAGACATAGAAAATCCCAATAATGTAAAAGTTATTACAGATGTAAATAATTTAGCAATCTATTTTTCTAGAAGTGTTATTCCGTTTCATAGAGATAAAGATATTGACGTAAAATATTATAAACATAAAGGTGTTTATGCATTTAGAAAACAAGCATTGTTAGATTTCTATAAAACGCCAATGACACCTCTAGAAGCTTCAGAAAAAATAGAAGCAATTAGATATCAAGAAATTGGTAAAAAAATTAAAATGGTAGAAACTTCTATAGAAGCTGTTGGTATTGATACGCCAGAAGATTTAGAAAAAGCAAAAAAATATTTAAACTTATAAGAATGTTTAAAGATATAAAAGTAATAGCTTTCGATGCAGATGATACTTTATGGGTAAATGAAACCTATTTTAGAGACGCAGAGGTAGTTTTTGCAGAATTACTATCTAAGTATGAAACTAAAAATAAAATAGACCAAGAGTTATTTAAAACTGAAATCAAAAATTTAGCTATTTATGGTTACGGAATTAAAGGTTTTACTTTATCTATGATAGAATCTGCCTTAGAACTCTCTAATTACAATTTACCACAAGAAACTATAGAAAAAATATTAAATATTGGTAAAGCAATGCTAAAGCAACCAATAGAATTAATAAGCGGAGTAGAAGAGGTATTACAAAGTTTACAAGGTAAGTACAAGTTAATTGTAGCTACTAAAGGAGATTTATTAGATCAAGAAAGGAAGCTAGAAAAATCTAATTTATTGCATTATTTTCATCATATAGAAGTAATGAGTGATAAAAAAGAGAAAGATTATTTAAAATTAGTAAAACATTTAGACATTAAACCGTCTGAATTTTTAATGATTGGTAATTCTTTAAAATCAGATGTATTGCCTTTGTTAAAGATAGGTTCAGCGGCAATTCATATTCCATTTCATACCACTTGGGTTCATGAAGAAGTGTCTTTAGAAGAACAAAAAGAATTAGATTATAAGACGTTAAGAAATATCAAAGAACTTATAACGCTCATTTAAATAAAAAAGCTAACTTTGCACCTTTAAAATTAAAATATATTATGGCTAGCATAAAAAACTTAAAAAAAGATATTAATTACACTTTAGGAGATATTATTGGATTCGTTTCTGATAAAGTTGATGTTAAAGGAGATAATAAAGAAGTTGAAGCAATTATAGATGAAACTATAAATACTTTTGACGCTTTAATAGCAAGAATTAACACAAAAGGTGTTGAAGATAAAAAAGCACACTACAGACAAGTAAGTGCTGATTTAGAAACTAAAGCGAATGAATTAGTTGCTAAAATTAATAAGATTTAAATCTTAACATTTTTTAAACATTTTTTTAACTACCATCAACTTACAGTTGATGGTTTTTTTTGTTAAATTTGAGTAATTGTAATAAACACATCGTTGTGTACGTTATAATTATTAAATACTTAAAAAATATGGCTAGAGCAATGTTCGAATACACGAAGACTGTATTAAAGAAGGTTAGTTTTAATTCAGAATTGTTTTGTAAAGAATTAAAAAAGGGTTTAGAAAGTTTGTTACCTTATGAAGTAGATGAGTTAACAATTTGGTTAAGAAGTTTTACAGCAAATAAACCAGAGTTATTAATTTGTATGACTTTGATAAAATAAAATAAAAAAAGAGGCCAATGGCCTCTTTTTTTATTTTAACTAATAATGTTGTTATTCTTTAGTTTTTTTCCCTTTTCCGTACTTTCTCATTAATTTTCTAGAAAATTCTCGTTCAGAAAGATGAAGCTTCATAATTTTTTTATAAGGTAGAAATTTAGATATTTTGGTATTGAAATCTACTTTCTCTTCAACCATTTTTTCTTCTAAATCTAATTTTAATAATACAAGTTTCTTTGCATCAGATTCTTCTAGTTTAGCTAAATCGCCAACTTCTTTAATTTTCTTTTTAAACTCTAACCTTCCTTTGTTTCTTAAAAGATCTATTTGTTCTTCGTGTTTGTTATAAATTGGCCAAAATTTCTCAGCTTCACTAGAACTAAGTTTTAATTCTTGTGTAAGAAAGGCAACTTTTAAAGCCATAATCTTTTCTCTACTCTCCTTGTTATGTTGCCCAAAAGACTGTAAAGTAGTAAGAACGAGTGTTAGTATTATTGTATATTTTTTCATGTTAATAATTTTCATTAAATAAAGAAGTGTTCTCAGAGTCGATAATATATTCTTCTATATCATCATTGTTTAAATCTGTTAAAGCAAAATCATTTTCACTTGTAATCTCTGTTTGTAATAATGCAGCAAAGTCATCATCAGATAATTCGTTAGAATTTTCAATAATCCAGTTTTCTATGTCAGACTGTGCTAAACTGTCAAAGCTTACATCGTTATTTAAAGGGTTAAAATAGTTAATACTTAAAAATAAAGCCAAAGAAGCTGCAGCTGCAACAGGAATATATTTTAAGAATTTAGTTTTAAAAGAAATAACTTTTACTTCCTTTTTAGGTATTATTTTATCTGTAATAGAACTTTCTAATTGTTCGAAATAATTTTCTGGCATTGTAAAACCATCTTCTTTTGGAAGTTTATCTTCTAAAAGAAAAGAAGCAAACTTATCTTCTGTATCGCTAAAGTAATTTTTAGGTGCAGAAAAACCAGTATTTTTATCTAATACAGATTTTAAGTAATCTTCGCTATTTTTAATTTTATTTTCCATCTTATTATTTAGACCTTAATATTTATAAAAGGTTTAATCAGTTTTATTTTTTATATAATTTTCTATTTTCTTAACTGCATGAAAATAAGAGGCTTTCAATGCACCAACAGATGTTTCTAAGATTTCAGACATTTCAGTATACTTAATTTCATCAAAATACTTCATATTAAAAACCAATTGTTGTTTTTGTGGTAAAGTAGCAATGGCTTTTTGTAGAATTAATTGAATTTCATCACCAGAAAAATAAATATCACTTTCTAATGTAGCAGCTAATTGGTCATGCATTTCAGAAATATCTACATTTCGTTCTTTTGCACGTTTATTTATAAAAGTAATAGCTTCATTTGTAGCGATTCTATACATCCAAGAAAACAATTTACTTTCTTGATTAAATTTGCTAATATTTCTATAAATTTTTATGAATGTGTTTTGTAAGACATCATCTGTATCATCATGTGAAATTACAATTTTACGTATATGCCAATACAAGCGTTCTTTATATAGAGAAATTAATTCTCTGAACGCTTTTTCTCTTGTTTGAACATTTATAAGTTGTTCTATTAAAACAATTTCGTCTGTCAATTACTACTTTTTTATTTAGACAAATTGTTTTGCTAAAGGTTTAATGTCTAGTTAAATTATTTACTTATTCTAGATCTAGAATACCCAAATAAACGTTTTTGTTTTATAATTTCAGAAATACCTTCTGGTAGCATTTCTTCCCAACCTTGTTCTCCTTCTCTAATCATTTTTAAAACAGTTCTAGAGAAGATGTCTAGAATTTCTGGATCAAAATCATCAATATTTATAAGTCTACCGTTGTTTTTAAAGAATTTATATAATTCTTTCATTCTTGGGTGCACTTTTAGGTTTTCGCTATTAATGTATTCTCCAGACGCTTGATCATGGTAAGGATACATATATACTTTTAAGTCTCTGTAGAAAAGTTTACCAAAAGCCTCTAAAATACCACCACTTAAATTACGGTAATATTTCTCATCAAAAATTTGAATAAGGTTATAAACACCCATTGCAAGTCCCATTCTTTCTTTCGTAAACTCACTAAAATATTCAACCAATTTAAAGTATTGTTGAAAACTGGTAATCATTACATTTTGTCCTTGAGAACAAAGTAGTTCTGCTCTGTCTAAGAAATCTCGCTCATTAATCTTACCTTCAGAAGTAAGGTTACTTAATGTAATTTCAAAGATAACTTGTGTGTTTTCTTCTTTTACTTTATTTTCTTTTAAGAAAAGTCTTTTAGACTTTTCATACATATCCATATTTACTTTAGTAACAGGTCTAAAACTACCACGTAAAGCTAAAATGTTCTTTTTATATAAAACTTGTGCAGGTAACAGGTTATTTCCATCAGGCCCAAACATTACTGCATTTGTCATTCCATTTTTAAGTAATTGTAAACTCATTAAACGATTGTCTACATACATAAAACGAGGTCCAGAGAAATTAATCATATCAATTTCTAAATGGTCGCTACTTAAGTTGTGGTAAAAAGATTTTACCAACTCTTTAGGGTTGTCATTTAAATAAAATGCACCATAAATTAAGTTTACACCTAATATACCTAATGTTTCTTGTTGCAAACGAGCGTCTGTTTCTTTAAAACGAAGGTGTAAGATAATTTCATTATAATCTTCTAAAGGATCTAATTGAAAACGAATACCAACCCAACCATGACCTTTAAATTTCTTTGCGAAATCTATAGTAGTTACTGTGTTTGCGTAACTAAAAAATAATTTATCAGGATGTTTAGTTCTACTTAATCGATCTTCCATTAAATCGATTTCGTGACGCAACATTTTTTTAAGACGTGGTTGTGTAACATAACGTTTGTCTTCTTCAATACCATAAATGGCATCTGAGAAATCTTTATCATAAGCACTCATTGCCTTTGCAATTGTACCAGAAGCAGCACCAGATCTAAAAAAATTACGAGCAGTTTCTTGTCCTGCGCCAATTTCGGCAAAAGTTCCGTAAATATCTGAGTTTAAATTAATTCTAAGTGCTTTACTCTTAGTAGTTGGTACACTACTTATTTCTTGATCTCCTTTTAAAGAAATTGCCATAAATCGATTTTAACGTTCTAACAAATGTAATGAATTAGTGTGCTATCAGTCAATTTTTATCTTATTTTTGTTTTAATGAATATTGAGAAAAAACTGTTAAGAATTACTTTTTTAGGAACTGGTACCTCACAAGGTATTCCAATGATTGCTAGTAATGATCCTGTTTGTTTATCTACAGATTTAAAAGACAAACGTTTACGTTCTTCTGTTTTAATTTCTTGGGATGATAAAACGTACGTTATAGATTGCGGACCAGATTTTAGGCAACAGATGTTGCGAGAAAACGTACAATTAGTAAATGGTGTTTTATTTACACATGAACACGCAGACCATACCGCTGGTTTAGACGATTTACGCCCTTTTTGTTATAAAATAGGAGAGATGCCTATTTATTTAGATAAAAAAACGTTGGCTAGTTTAGAGCAACGTTTTCAATATATTTTTTCAAAAGAAAACAGGTATCCAGGAGCGCCAAGTGTACAGCCAAATGTAGTAGAAAAAACTTCTTTTTTTATTGATGATTTAAGAGTAACTCCTATAGATGTAATGCATGGAAAATTACCAATTTTAGGATATAGAATTCAAGATATAGCGTATCTAACAGACGTAAAATCTATTAGTTTAGAAGAGAAAGCAAAGTTAAAAAATTTAGATGTTTTAATTGTAAATGCATTAAGAGTAGAAACTCATCCTACTCATTTCAATTTAGAAGAAGCATTAGCTTTTGTTAAAGAAATTAAACCTAAAAAAACTTATTTTACACACATAAGTCATAAGTTAGGTTTTCATAAAGAAGTGTCTAAAAAGTTACCTAAAAATGTTTTTTTAGCCTTTGATGGCTTAAAAATTGAAGCTTAGGTTTTTAATAATTATATTTTAATGTATATTTGTTAATATGGCTTTAATCTTTAGATTATTTGCCTTTATAATTTAACAATATTCCCCCGTAATTAACTCAATATAAAGAATAGATGGAAAAAAAGTCAGAAACAAACCAAGCAGCAGAAACTAATCCAGTAGTAGATAGTAGAATTGCAGCAGTTAGAGACTTAATCTTTGGTGAAAATATTCAGCAATATAATTCAGAATTTGAAGATGTTTTCAATAGAATAACAGCTTTACAAAATGCAACACAAAAAGGATTAGGAGATTCTGTTAGTATTTTAGAAAGTAAATTAGCTGATTTAGAGAGTTTAATGGATCATAAAATTCAAGATTTAAATGACGATTTAGATAAGAAAATTGCAGAATTAGATGATGAAAAAACCGACAGAAAAAAATTAGGAAAAGCTTTAGAAAAAATTGCATTGATGTTACAAGAATAAATGGGAAAGCCAATTAGAGATAGTAAAAATGACAATCGTTTTGAGTTACTTAAAGAACTTTTATTAGAAGATGATAGAGAAAAATTTACTGCTCTAAGTAAAGATATTATTGATAAAAGAAAAATATCTGAAACAGTAAACCCTCTAATAGATTTAAAACTTGAAAATTTACGTGAAAATTTTCCAACAGATTTTGGAAAAACAATAACGGAGACTATAAAAGTTCAAATTAGAGAATCTCAAGATGAAGTAGTAGAAGCTTTATACCCCATTATGGGGAAATTAGTTAAGAAATTTATTGTCGTAGAAATAGCCAAATTATCAGAGAGTATTAATAAAACTATTAAAGAGAAGTTTTCTATTTCACAAATTTTAAAACGTTTTTTTAACGGTAGAAAAAATAATGCAAATCTTATTTTAGAAGAAGTTTTCGAACCAACAATAGAAGAAGTTTTTGTAATAGAAAAAGATTCTGGTCTGCTTGCTGGTAATTATTCTAGAGGAAATATTGCTGAAAAAGACATGGTTTCTGGAATGTTAACTGCCATTAAATCTTTCGCAGAGGATGCTTTTTCTAAAGAAGGGCAAAATCTAGAAGATATTAAGTTTGAAACTTTCCAATTATCAATACAAAACTTTAAAACAATATATATTGCAACTGCAATATCTGGTGTAATTAATTCCGACTTTAAAGAAGTTTTATTAGATAAAATAAATAATCTAGCTGAAATTATTTTAAGAGATAGAACTTACCTTTCAGAAGAAAAAAAATTAAGTAAACTTATACAAGAAATTTTAATTAATACAGATGAACTTAATTAAAGATTTTTATATATGATAGCTAAAAAAGTTTTATTAGTAGGGAATTTTGGTGTTGGAAAAACTTCATTAATTAGAAGATTTGTACTTAACCAATTTTCCGAAGATTATATAAGTACTATTGGTGTAAGAGTTAGCTCTAAGGTGGTGCTTTATGAAAATAAAGAAATAAAATTATTAATTTGGGATGTTGCTGGTACTAGTGGAGATGAAAAAATACCAAAAGCGTATTTTTTAGGAGCAAGTGCAGCTATGTTTGTCTTTGATTTAAGTAGAGAAGAAACTTATTTAACAATAGATAATTATCTAGAAAGTATTAGGCATTTATCTGGTTTAAAGGATATTACTATTGTTGGTAATAAAAAAGATTTACTAACCAAAGAAGAATTAGAAACTGTTATAGAAACTATTTCTGTAAAAATTGATTTAATAACAAGTGCTAAAGAAGATGAAAATGTAGAAAGTGCATTTTTACAATTAGCATCTCAAGCAATAAAATAATATAACATTGATACCTGCAAAAATAGAAGATGTTTTTATACAAATTACCACCAGTTTCTCTGGTGTAATTATAGACATTACTGCGGGAAATTTTGTTAGAAAAGAATTTAATCTCCAAGAATCTATTTATAATGTTTGTCCTTTTTTAGAAGGTACTTTAGAGGCTTTAGAAGTTTCTACTCCATTTTTATTAGAAGGAATGGTTATTGTTTCAAATTCTATAGAGTATAATATAGATATAGAATTGTTTAAAAGTGAAGACAATGTTACCACATTAATTCATGATAGAACTAGTGTTTATAAATACGTAGATCAATTAAACCAGAACAGAAATGATATTTTCTTTGTTAAAAGAGAACTTGCTGAAAAGAATATAGAATTAGACAAACTACGAAAAATTGCAGACAAAGCAAATGAAGAAAAGTCTCGTTTTTTAGCAATGATGAGCCATGAAATTAGAAACCCTTTAAATGTTATTTTAGGATATTCTGAAATGATTTCTGAAGAAAAAATTAATAAGAATGTTAAGGAATACTCTAGACTATTATTAAATTCTGGGAAAAATTTAAAGGTGATTGTAAATGATATTTTAGATTTGTCTAGAATTGAAGCAGGTAAATTTGAATTGGTTAATTCTGCTGTAGATATTAAGCTAGTATCTAAAAATGCTATTAGAAATTATAAAGATCAGAATAAAAATAAAGAAGTTGTATTAGAATTAGAATTTGCAAAAAATATACCAGAATTAGTTTTAGCAGATGATGTAAGAGTAAATCAAATACTATCTAACTTACTGTCTAATGCTTTAAAATTTACAGAAAAAGGAATTGTTTGCCTAAAAGTAAAACTAGTTTCTGAGGGTAAAGAATTTGTAAATCTTTCTTTTGCGATATCAGATTCTGGCAAAGGAATGACAAACCAACAAGCAGAAACTATTTTTGAAGAATATCAACAAAATAACGAAAGTGATTATCGTTTTTTTGGAGGTGCAGGCTTGGGTTTATCAATAGTGAAAAGATTATTAAAAGCAATGAATGGTTCAATCTCTGTAGAAAGTGAGCTAAATATAGGAACTGTTTTTAACGTAGAAATTCCGTTTTTAAAAGTAAATACACCTAAAAGTAATCGTATTGAAAAAGAAGCCGGTTTCACTTCAAAAAAAATAAAAGGAAAAAGAATTTTAGTGGCAGATGATGATGCATTAAACCAAACTATTGTAGCTCATATATTAAAGAAAGAAAATGCAATTCTTACGCAAGCTAAAGATGGTTTAGAAGCTTTAAATATGTTAAAAACAGAAGTGTTTGATATTGTTTTATTAGATATTTACATGCCGAATATTACTGGTGAAAAATTGGTAAAATTAACAAACGATTTCAAAAAAGAAAACACAAATATTCCTTTTTTGGCATTAACCGCAAATACAACTCCAGAAGATTTAAAACGATATAAAGGTATTGGTTTTAAAGATGTAATTGGTAAACCTTACACAGCAGTGGAGTTTGTAGAGAAAATAACTGCAGCTTTATAAAAGTTTTCTTTTTCTATTAAATTTTATTAACTCATACCTAAAGCTGTCATAAAATAAGCTCGTTAGTAAAATTATTGCTCCTAAAATAAGTGTATTTAGTTTTAAGCCAAAGCTAGAGTAAAGTATTCCACCTGTTATTCCTCCAAGAAAAAAGAAACATATTATATAGATTCTTAATTTTATAGTAGATTTTATTTTTGTTCTGTTGGGGTAAGATTCATTGAAAAATAATTGAGAAAGTTCAATTCCTAAATCCGTGAAGAGACCTGTTAAATGTGTTGTTCTTACAATTGTATTTGAAATTTTTGTGACATAAGAATTCTGCATACCCATAGCTAAAAGTAATAAACAAATAATTATATTAGGATATTTTATATCTGTAAGATTACTTATAGTAGCAATCGATATTAGAATTATAGATTCTATTATTGTGGGTAAAACAAAAATATTTAGTTTCTCTTTTCTTTTAAATTTTTCAATTAAAAAACTTGACAGAAAAGAACCGAATAGAAAAGAGAAGATATAAAGAAGGTAAATAGTTCCTTTCCAAAACTCAAAATTGGCCACATCGCTAATAAATAAAGCGAAATGACCAGTTACATTTGTTGTTAATTGGTTGAAAGATAAAAAACCTGTAACATTTACAGTTCCTGCAACAAAAGACAAAACTGTTGCAATTCTTAGGTTGTGTTTTAGGGTTCTACTTTTCCCCTGATGTCTAAACATATTCTTTTTCTTTTGTTAAAAATTAAAAGAAAACTAAACTTTATTTTTAATACCAGCGTTTCTTTTTCTTTTTAGAAGCTTCAGATTTTCTACCTTTTTTATTTTTACTAACTGTATTTGGTTGTAATTTTTTTTGTTTATTAATAACATAAGAATGATCAATTATAACCTTAATTGGTCTTTCTATTAAAGTTTCAATTAATTTTATATAAGCATTTTCATCAGGTGAACAGAAAGAAAATGCAATTCCAGATTTACCTGCTCTACCAGTTCTACCAATTCTGTGAATGTATGTTTCTGGAACATTAGGAATGTCAAAATTAATAATGGCATCTACATTTGTAATATCTATTCCACGAGAAGCAACATCTGTTGCAATTAAAATATGCGCTTTTTTATCTTTAAAATCTTCAATAGCTTTATTTCTTAAGCTTTGTGTTTTATCACCATGAATACTAGCTACTTTGTAGCCGTTTTTAGTTAAAGATTCTTCTAATTTATCTACACCAAATTTTGTGCGTCTAAAAATGATGATTTTCCCGTTAATGGTATTTCTCAATAAATTTAAACATAAATCTGTTTTATTCTTTTTTGGAAGATAGTACAATAACTGACCAATGTTTTTTGCAGTAGTTTCTTCTGGGTTTATTTCTACAACAACAGGGCTTTTTATTACTTTTTTAGCTAAGTCAACTATTTTTTCTGGCATTGTCGCAGAAAAAAGTAAAGTTTGCTTTTTCTTAGGGCATAAAGCTTCTATTTTTTTTATGTCGACTATAAATCCCATATCTAGCATTAAATCTGCTTCATCTAAAACAAAGATTTCTACAGCGCTTAAGTCTATATTTCCTTGCATTTGCAAGTCGATTAATCTACCAGGAGTTGCAACTAAAATGTCTACACCTTTTGCTAGTATTTCTTTTTGTGGTTCTAAAGAAACACCACCAAAAACAGCAGTTGCTCTTAAATTAGAGTACTTACTAAAGCTTTTAATGTTTTCTAATATCTGTATAGCTAATTCTCGTGTTGGTGTAACAATTAAAGACTTTATCTTTTTCTCACCTTTTTCTGTATCTTGTTCATCGAACAATAACTGAATAATTGGTAATGCAAAAGCGGCTGTTTTTCCTGTACCAGTTTGCGCAGAAACAATAACGTTCTTTTTTTCTAAAACTAAAGGAATCGCTTTTTCTTGTACTAAAGTAGGTGTTTGAAATCTCTCTTCAGCAACGGCTTTTAAGATTGATTTGTTAAAAGGAAAATCAGTAAAATGCATGTATTATTTTTAATGCAAAGATAGTTTAAAAGAAAGTATGTTTTTTGTTGATTTTTGATTTAAAAACAGGAATTTCTGTAAATTTGTTAAGGCTTAAGTTCTGAGTATTAAAAAACAAGTAATTAGGCTTTCTATATTATGATAAAAAAGGCAAAACCTATAAAAAATAAGAAACCATGGCCAACAAAAGAAGCGATGGAGCAGGTTTATGAAATGAAACTTTGGGGAGATAATAATTCTAGTTTTTATTCAGGATCTGGATCTCATCAAACTGAAATTATAACACCTTATATTACGGCTGTAGTTTCATTTTTAAATTCTTTTAAGAGTAGAATTTCTGTTTGCGATTTAGGCTGTGGAGATTTTAATGTAGGTAAGGAGTTGGTTGCACATTCTAAAAATTATATTGCAGTAGATATTGTGGCAAACCTTATTGCTTTTAATAAAGAAAAATTCAAAGAAGAAAATTTAGAATTCCTTTGTTTAGATATTGCTAAAGATATTTTACCTGTTGCAGACTGTGCCTTGGTGAGGCAGGTATTGCAACATTTGTCTAATGTAGAAGTTTTAGAGGTAATAGCTAAGTTAAGAGATTTTAAATATGTAATCTTAACAGAACATTTGCCTTTAGGGCAATTTGTACCAAATAAAGATATTATTTCAGGCCAAGGAATAAGGTTAAAAAAACAGAGCGGAATTAATTTATTAATGCCGCCGTTTAATTTAAAAGTAAAAGAAGAAAAAGTATTAGCGTCTTTGGTTTTAAATAATTCTAAAGGAATTATTGTAACAACACTTTATTGTCTTTTTTAAAATATCTTCTAATAGTTTACGTATTCATAAAATTTTCTAATTGCTCTTTTGTGGTATTCTGAATTTTATTCTTCATAAAAGGAGTCCATCCAATTAAATAACCTGCAGTTCCAATGGCTTGTTGCGTCCATTTCCATAAATTGAAGGTATCTATATGCTCAATAATTTTACCATCTTCAAACTTAAAGTTAGCGGTAACATTATTAATCACTTTTCGCTTTTTTTCTCCGTAAAGATATTCAGCTTTCCAGTTAGCAGAACCTTTGTCTTCAGTAGCTGTAATATTACTAAAGCTTATCTTAGTGGTTTTAGTTCTTTTAGATAACAACATTTCCCACATTTTTATAGCTTTTTCTCCTTTTAATGTTCCAAAAACAGGGTCTTTAAATATTACGTTTTTATGATAACACGCTATCATTCCTTTTACATCTCCACTTGAAAAAGAATTATAAAAATTTTCTATTAATTTGTTGTTATTCATAATGTATATTTTAAGTTTCTGTTATTTGTCTATATAAGCAGTTACAAACGTTCTTCAATCCAGCTTTTAAAGCTGTAAAAGTTTTGTGGTGCAACACCATGGCCAACATTATATTCAGAATAGACATTGCTAAAACCTAGTTTATCTAAAAAAGGTTTCGAGTTTCTTGCCCATTCTACTGGTAATACTTGGTCTACAGAGCCATGAGAACAGTAATAATTTGTTTTAATGTCTTTTGAAATATGCTCTGGTAGTAATTCTGTATTTATGTAGCCGCTTAAAGCAATTACATGTTGTGTTTTATTTGGGTAGAAAAAACTTAAAGAATAACTTAATATAGCACCTTGACTAAAGCCTAATAAAAATGTTTTCTCTGTATCTGTGTTGTATTTTTCTTTTATTTCATCAATAAAAATAGCAATTTTATCAATAGATTCTTTAGCTTCTTTTAAGTCTGAAAACTTTCCGTTTTTATCATCAAAATTAATAGAATACCAAGCATAGGCACCAAACCCCATAGAAAGAGGTGCTTGTGCACTTACAATTAGTAAATTGTCTGGTAATTCTTCTGCGAAAGAAAATAAATCTTCTTCATTACTGCCATAACCATGCAATAAAATTAATAAAGGCGGTTTTTCTGTAGTAACTTTAGGTTCCCTAACGATGTAATGTAAATCACTCATTCTAAATAAAATCTTAATTAAACGTTTTTAAACCATTCTTGAAATTGTTCACCAACAATAGGGACTAACTTTTCCTCACCTTTAAATGCACCAATTAGAGAAATAACCCATAATACAAACACAATAATACCAACTATTGCACCAGCTGTTGTGCCTAGAAACTTATAAATAACCCATCCGTTTAATGCCTGAATTAGATTTAAACCAATCATTTGTCTTATGTAAAAACTTGCAAATGTGTTCTTTTTACTGTTGTTCATAAAAAAGGCGATAAGTAAACCAATTATCCATAAATGACTAATGATAGCTGTTGTTTTTCCTTCTTTTACTGTGTAATTTTCCATGTAATTATTAATTTAATATAAGTTGATTATTAGAAAAGATACCATATACTTTTCCTTTCATTTTTTTATTGATAAAAGCACTGTTTTTTGAAGTAGATAAAATATCTTTTTTTGTGAAAATATATTTTTCTTCAGGATTAAATAGTGAAATATTAGCTGTTTTTCCTTCTGAAATAGAAACCGTTTCTAAACCAAATATTTTCCTTGGTTTTGATGTAATGTTTTCTATGAAATTTTCTAAGTCTAAAACCGAATTTACAGCACCAAATAGACTCTCTAAACCAGTAGTTCCGTTTTTTGCTTCACTAAACTCTACTTTTTTATGTTCAATATCAATAGGATTATGATCAGATGTTATTATATCAATAACGCCAGATTTTACACCTTTTTGTAATGCTTTGCAGTCTGCAGTTGTTCTTAATGGTGGGTTTGTTTTATAGTTGCTGTCGAACTCATGTAGTTCATTATCTGTTAATGTTAAATGATGTGCAGAAACACTACAGGTAACTTGTAAACTTTTCTTTTTAGCTTCTTTAATAAGCTCTATAGATTTTACGGTAGAAATTGTTGGAATATGTAGTTTGCCTCCAGTATATTCTAATAAAAACAAGTCTCTAGCTATTTGTAATTCTTCTGCCAATGCAGGAATCCCTTTTAACCCTAGCTTTGTACTGTTAATACCTTCATGTGCAATTCCTTCACCTGCAATTGCTTTGTTTTTAGGAAAACTTAAGACCAAACCATCAAAATTTTGAGCATACAATAAAGAGACTTTCATCAAATTATCATTATCAATTGGTTTTTTGTAATCTCCAAAAGCAATCGCGCCAGATTGTTGCATGTCATATAATTCTGCCATGTCTATTCCTTTGCTTTGAGTAGTTAAAGCAGCAATAGGATATAGTTTTGTTGCAAAACCACTTCCTTTATGTATTAAAAATTCTACAGCAGCTTTATTGTCTATTACTGGGTTAGAATTAGCGTTTACTGCAACTGCTGTAAAACCACTTTTTGCAGCAACCTGCAATCCGTTTTTAATTGTTTCTCGTTCTTCGTAACCAGGTTCGCCAAAAGAGACACTGGTATCGAACCATCCGCAAGAAACATGTAAGTTTTCTTTTGATACAATAGTGTATTCTTTTTTCGACGGAATTGTATCATCTATTTGTTTGATAATACCTTCTTTAATTAAAATGTCTTTTTTTTGATGATGGTAAGGACTTGAAGAGTCTATAATCGTTGCCGATTTTATAAGAGTAATCATGGTTTATAGAATTTTAAAATCAAAATTTCTAATAACAAAGATACAATTGCCAAGGCTAAAAACCATTTCCAAAGCCAATGAACTTCATTATTTTTATTAATTTCATTAAAAACTTCTTTTATAGAAGAAGAAATTGTAATGTTTTTATGGTGTTCTTTTAGAGTATTTAAGTCTATGAAATTTAATAAACTTTCTTCTTTTGGGTAATTAAAAGCAATATCTTTAACTTTAATATCTTCTTTTAAAACTTTGTAAAAACCAGCTTGTAATGGTTGTTCTTTTGTGCTAATTATTACCTTGTTTTGGTAAGTTTGTTGCACGGGTATAAAAGAATTGTTTTCATTCGAAATTGTTAAAATTTCATCTTTTCCAATTTTGGTTTCTATTTCTATTTTACTTTCTTCATTTATGCGATAGGCTAATTTGGGATATTGAAAACTCATCTTACCAAAGTTGTAAAATACAGGTACAATTAATGGTGAATTTAAAAAATTACTGTTCTTTTTATTTAATGCACTAGCTACATAATAAACATTGTTATTTGCTAATTGACTAATAAAAGAAGTATTGTTTTCAAACGAAATTATTTTAGAAGTATTTGCTAAAATAGGGTAGTAGTTGTGTACAGTTGGATATTGAAAATTTGTTACTTTTTTAGAGAACACATTTTTAAAAATAGGATGCTTGTAATTAATTGTTGTAATTTTTAAAGTGTCTTCTCTTTGAGGTTGAATTTCACTTAAATTTAAGTTTCTTAAAAAGTTGTTGTAAGAAGAAATATCTATTTTTTCATTCGGAATAATTACAATACTTCCGTTGTTTTTAGAAAAATTTATCAAACTTTTTAATAAGATTTCTGGTATAGATTCTAGCTCATTTAATATAATTAATTGTTGATTTTGAATAGCGTTATAATTTACATTCTGTAACGAAGTACTAGTGAAATTGAAATCTTCTTTTGTGTATATTTTTGATAAGAAATTACTGTTCTTTCCAATAGCTAAAATACAAGTTTTTGCATTGTTGTTTAGGGTGAAATAATAACGGTTGTCAAACAAGAAAGTATCGCTAGAGGTTAACTCTAATTTTCCTAAGAAGTTTGTTGTGTTTTTAATAGTGAAATTAATTATTTTTTCGGTGTCTTTGTCGATGGGGAAGGATTGTTTGCTAATTAAGTTGTCTCCATTAAAAATAGCAATTGGTACGTTGTCTTTTTTATCGCCTTGGTTTTTTACAATTACATTTACAGTAAAGTTGTTGTTGTTTTTATTGTTAATAAAAACACTGTCAATAGAAATGTTTGTTTTCTTACTAGTGTCTAGTTTTATTACCGAAAAAGCAGGTGTTACATTTGTAAACTCCTTTTTGTAAGTGGTCTGAAAATCAGATATTAATATTGTTTTATTTAAAGTGTTTGTTTTCTTTTTGTTTTCTTGGTTTATTTTTAATAAAACGGTCTCTAAATCTAAACTTATAGGTGATTTTTCTAATTTTAAAAGTACATTTTTTAATTCATCCTTGCTAATGTCTTTGTAGAAATCTGTATTTGTTAGTAAAGAGTATCCATTTTTAGAATCTGTGTTTTCTATAATTTCTTGTGTAGCAACTTTTAATAAATTCCCTTTTTCTCCTTTACTACTTGTGCTTAATGAGTTGTCTAAATAGATGAAGTTATGTTGCTTTTTATTAATGTTTTTATTGCTGAAATAAGGTTGTGAAAATGCAAGAAGTATCGCGATAAATAATAGTAGTCTTGTAGCCAATATTAACCATTTTTTTATGCGAGAACTTTTACGAGTTTCTTGCTGAAGTTTTTGTAAAAAAGAAACATTAGTAAATGGTATTTTAACAAACTTTTGTAGCTGAAAAAGATGTACTATTATAGGTATAATTAGTAGTGCTAAAAAGTATAAAACTTCAGGATTTTTAAATTGCATTTAGTTGTAATTATTCATTTTATGAAAGTATAAATTTATTACAAAAAAAGGGATTTAGAAACACTTGTTAATTTCTATTTAAAACTTTTCGAAAACGCCTAATCCAAAGAGTGCAAAATCATATTTTACAGGATCTTTTTTGTCTAAGTTTCTAAGATTTTTATCTAATTCAGAAACTGCTTTCCAGTCATTTTGTTTTCTAATAAGTAGCTTTAATTTTCTTGCAACGTTACCCGAATGCACGTCTAAAGGGCATGATAAATTAGCAGGGTTATGTGTTTTCCATAGCCCAAAATCTACACCTGTTTTATCGTTTCTAACCATCCAACGTAAGAACATATTTATGCGTTTTGCAGCAGAATTTTTTAGAGGATCTGAGATGTGTTTTTGAGTTCTTTGTTGATGTTCAATTTCAAGAAATAACGTTTTAAAGTTATTAATTGCTGTTTGGTAAGTCTTAGAATTATCTTTTATAGAGAGTACATTTTCTAATCCACCGTGATTTAAATAGATATGTTGCAGCGATTTTATAAACTGCTGTAAGTCGATATAATTAAAAGTTCTGTGAACAAAACCTTCTAAACTTTTTAAATCATTCTCTTGATGATTTAATATAAAATCATGAGGAGAATTGTCTAATAATTCCATCATTTTAGAAGCATTTCTAATAATCATGGTTCTGTTTCCCCAAGAAATAATTGCTGCTAAAAAACCAGCAATTTCAATGTCTTCTTTTTTTGAAAATAAATGCGGTATTTGTATAGGATCTGACTCAATAAATTTAGGGTTGTTGTATAAAACTACTTTTTCGTCTAAAAATTCTTTAAGTTCAGATTTCTTCATAATATTTATTCGAATAAAAAACCAAGTAAAATTAAGGTTCCGTTATAAGAACCATGTAATAATATAGACCATTGCAAACCAAAACGGACTCTAATATATCCAAAATAGCCTCCTAAAAGTATTTGTGGTAAAACAAGTATAGGTGATAATAAGATAACGTTTATAGTTGAATCAAAATTTGAAATATGAACATAACCAAATATTAAAGCAAAGACGTAAAACCCTATTTTAAACGATTTAGCACTCTTAAAAGCAGTAATTGGTCCTCTAAAAATTAATTCTTCTATTGCAGGAACTATAATGGCGCCTAGTAGCATCATTTTTAGAATTCCCATATCCTTAAACATTTCTTCTACCTTATGATTGTCCATATTTACCAACCCCATTTCATCTATAAGTGCAAAAATAGGAGTAATAATAAGACCTGTTAAAATACTAATTATAAGAATTTGAAAAAATATCTTAAAACGGTAGTTTAAATCTGTGTTTGTATCTTTTACAAGTACAGGGTTTTTTAAATATGATACTAAGTTTAGAAAAGTTTCTTTCATTGAGTAAGTTTATACATTAGTTGTATAAAACCTCTATTTGTTACAGTTTAAATAATTTTACCATCTTTCATGGTTAACTTTCTGTCTGCCATTTCTGCTAATTCTTCATTATGTGTTATTAAAACAAAGGTTTGCCCAAACTCATCACGAAGTTTAAAAAATAATTCATGTAGATTTTTAGCAGATTCACTGTCTAAATTACCACTTGGTTCATCTGCTAAAATTACAGAAGGATTGTTAATTAACGCCCTAGCAACTGCAACACGTTGTTGTTCTCCGCCAGAAAGTTCATTAGGTTTGTGATTTATTCTGTGAGATAACCCTAAGAAATCTAAAATTTCTTTTGCTCTTTCTTCAGTTTCTTTTTTTTGTTTTTTTCCAATAAAAGCAGGAATACAAACATTTTCTAATGCTGTAAATTCTGGTAATAATTGATGAAATTGGAAAATAAAACCAATATGATTATTTCTGAATGAAGATAATTCTTTGTCAGATAGGTTTTTAAGAGAAATATTATTTAAAAAAAGTTCGAACTCGTGCGATGTTTGTGGTTTGTCTAAAGTTCCTAAGATTTGAAGAAGAGTTGTTTTTCCTGCTCCAGAAGGACCAACAATAGCTACAATTTCTCCTTTTTTAACATGTAAATCTACACCTTTTAAAACTTCTACATCACCATAATATTTGTGAATATTTTTACCAACAATCATGCTATCTCTAATTTAGAAACGAATGTATAAAAAAGAAATCAGAAACACATAAATGTGCTTCTGATTTCAAATTCAAACCATAAATCAATTCATAAAAAACATTAAAAAATATTTTTTATAGTATTGTAGTCTATAAAATATACGAACCTTACAGAAAATGTATGTTGATTGGGTTGTTTAAATAAATTATCTAGATTGTCATAAAAATTTAAACCAGAATTATTGTTCGCATCAAAGATAGAATTTCTGTAAAAGACTATTAATTGACTTCCAGGAGCAAATTGCCAGAAATAATTTAAATCTAAATTCCAGCTATTAAAATTTAAATCATTTGTAGTGTAATTTGTGTTCTTAGACAAAGATCCATCAGTTTCTAAATTTAAATAACCATTGTAAGCAACATCACTCCAATAATGTCTAAAACTTAAAGACAATGAAGAATTTGTGCTAAAATTATATTTACCAGAAATGGTGTTTGTGTAACTTTTTCTATCTCTTTGGCCAAAAATAATATTACTAACGTTTTCATCTACATAACCTTGGTCGTTATTAGTTCTATTGTAATTTACCGAATATTTTAACGAAAACTGATTTGTAAATCTGTAACGAGGGCTTATACTAAAACCATAACTTTCTTGAGGGTGATTATTGTATTCTGTTAAATAGGCGTTTGCATTTACTTCTAATTTTTTTTGTGAGTTTGTAGAAATGTATCCACTCATATTTATAGATTGAGGTCTTAAGAAATAAACACCGCTTGTAGTTCCTTGTCTTGGTTCGAAATAATCTCTGTTTTCAGATCCGTAATTTAAATTACCGCCAAAACTAAAACGGTCTTTTGTTTGAGCATTCATATTAAGGCCAGCATCATAACCTGTGTAAATACCAGATAAATGTTGAAAACTAGCTTGATTGTAGAAATTGAAACTAAAACTATTAAATTCTTTAGATGGTTGTAATGTTCGCCAACCTGCACTACCATAAATAGTTTGTTGGTTATTGCTAAATAAAATACCCAAATCATTAGGGTTAAAATCTTTGTTTTCGAAGTTGTAGCCAACTTCCCAATTCCAATGACCAGAGTTGTAACCAAAACTATTATCAAAAGTATAGCCTGTATTTGGGTTGTTTACATCGTCTGAGATGTTGCTCATTTTAACAGAACCGTCTGTGTTGTATTTACTATTCTTTGTCTCTATATGCCAATCTAAAGCTGTAACATTTGCATCTCTAAAACTACCGTTTCTAGTAACATTGGTGTTAATTAAGGTAACAGTAGAGTTCTGGTTAAATTGTTGGTCTAAAACCATTATGTTGTAGTTAGAAAAAGGGTTTGTTACTTCTTTTCTAGTTGTTACGGTTTCTGTTGTAACTCCATTATTTATTTGCTGTGTTGTGGTTCTTATAGTTGCTTCTGTATTTTCTGTAATCGCGTTAAAAAATCCAATTCCTAAACCACTTTTTGTTCTTCCAGATATTTTTACAGCATTTAGCATGTTAACTTTTCTTGGGTAGTTTATAATCTCTTCGTTAACTTTTCTTCCGTTTACATTAAAATTGGCGTTATTAATTAAGTTAGATGAAACGTTAAATTGATCTATTGGTGAGCCACCAATTCTTCTTGAATAAAATAAATTTCCTTTGTTAAAAAGTTCTGTTCCTTCAGTAAAAAATTGTCTTTGTTCAGAAAACTGCTGTTCAAAAGGCCCTAAGTTTAATTCAACATTATCAAAACCAACTTGACTAAAATCTGGTATTAAAGTAGCGTCTAATGTAAAATTATCTGTCAAACCATATTTTAAATCCATACCAACACTATAATCAAAGTCAGTTTTTCCATCAAAAGAAACTGATGTTGCAGAAGCATATGGATATAAATTTAATCTTGTTGGTGGTGTTATGTTATTAAAACCTTCAATTAAACCATCGTATTGTGTCCAATTTCCTACAGAGTTGTCAATATCTGTCCAAGTATGTTGTGCATTTAATTTTTCTAATCTTCTATGAAAATTAAAACCCCAAGATTGTATAGGTCTGTTTGCAAAGCGAATAGCTCTATAAGGTAGTTTTATTTCAACATTCCAACCTTTATCTGTAATTTTTGCGGCACTTTCCCAAACAGCACTCCAATTAAAATCTTCATTTCCGTTAGATATTTTTGCGTCTACTTGATTTCCTGTGCTTTGCACAATAAATTCAAACGGATTTTGTCCATCATCGTTTGGGTTAATGGTAACTAAAAAGAAATCTGCAATGCTAAAATTATCTCTAACAGAAAATTCTCTGGGGATGTTTTCTGGATCTGGATCTAACATTTTAGCAGAAATATAAACGGCATTATCATCGTAAACAACTTTAACAAAAGTTTGATATTCTGATGAAACAAGTTTACCGTTATCTGGTTTAAAAATAACAAAGTTTGTTAATATTTCAGCTTTTTTCCAAGCATCATCATTTAAATTAGCATCTATTTTTGGTGCCTTCGTAATTCTTGTTGTTGTAACTCTTTTTCGATTTTTATTAATTTGTGCAGATATTTGAAATGTACACAAAAAAACTAATTGGAATAATAAAATTCTTTTAAGCATAAGATTTAGGTTGGTTGTTTTTTTAACATTGTATAAAAGTGTTTAACTACGTTAAAAACATTTCATAAAATTATGTTAGCTATTATAAAGACACCCGCATTTTAGAAATGTTACAAAAACGGATTGTTAAAATTTTCTTAAAGAAACTTAAGAACTTTTTTTGTTTTTTTTTTATTTAAAAGAATGTGTGAAATAACATCTGAATTTGTATTTTTGTTTCCGTTTTAAAACATTAATAGGATGAACTTACACGAATATCAAGGAAAAGAAATATTAAATAGTTTTGGAGTTAGGATTCAAAGAGGAATTGTTGCAAGTACTCCTGAAGAAGCTGTAGCTGCTGCAAAAAAACTAACTGAAGAAACTGGTACAGGTTGGCACGTTGTAAAAGCGCAAGTACACGCAGGTGGTCGTGGAAAAGGTGGTGGTGTTAAATTGGCTAAAAATTTAGACGAAGTTAAAAGTATTTCTGATGATATTTTAGGAATGATGTTAATTACACCTCAAACATCTGCTGAAGGAAAATTAGTAAATCAAGTTTTAATTTGCGAGGACGTATATTATCCTGGAGATTCTGAACCAGATGAGTATTATATGTCAGTTTTATTAAACAGAGCTTCTGGTAAAAATATGATTATGTATTCTACAGAAGGTGGAATGGATATTGAAACTGTTGCTGAAGAAACTCCACATTTAATTTTTACTGAAGAAATAGACCCTTTATTAGGTTTAATGCCTTTTCAAGCTAGAAAAGTAGCTTTTAACTTAGGTTTATCTGGAGTTGCTTTTAAAGAAATGACAAAATTTGTTAGTGCTTTATATACAGCATATATTAAATCTGATTCTGCAATGTTTGAAATCAATCCGGTTTTAAAAACATCTGATTCTAAAATTATGGCAGTTGATGCTAAAGTTTCTTTAGATGAAAATGCATTATTCAGACATAAAGATTATGCAGCAATGCGCGATTTACGTGAAGAAAACCCAATTGAGGTAGAAGCTAAAGCTGCAGGTTTAAACTATGTAGATTTAGACGGAAATGTTGGTTGTATGGTAAACGGAGCTGGTTTAGCAATGGGAACTATGGATTTAATTAAAGAATCTGGTGGTGAACCTGCTAACTTTTTAGATGTTGGTGGTACTGCAGATGCAGAACGTGTAGAAAAAGCTTTTGGTATTATCTTAAAAGATAGCAATGTAAAAGCAATTTTAGTTAATATCTTTGGTGGTATTGTACGTTGTGATAGAGTTGCACAAGGTGTTGTTGATGCATACAAAAGTATGGGAGACAAAATTACTGTACCAATTATTTGTAGATTACAAGGTACAAATGCTAAAGAAGCAAAAGAATTAATAGATAATTCTGGAATGGAAATTATTTCTGCTACAGAATTTCAAGAAGCTGCAGATAAAGTTCAAGAAGTTTTAGAAGCATAATTCTTACATAATATATTTAGTGAAAACGCCTCAATAATTTGAGGCGTTTTTTTATGATTAATTTTTAAATTGTATTTTTAAAGCATGAACAAAAAGTATTTTTATTTATTTTTTTGCGCATTTTTATTATCACTATCATTAAATGCTATAAATATTGATGTTAAGAGAGTTTATTCTTCATTTATAGAAGTTAAGCATCAAGATAAAACTGTAATGATAAGAAAAATTAAAGCAAAGATTAATGCTTTAGAAAAACAAAGAGAACGTTTAAAAATAATTAATAGATGGTCTAATTCTAAAGAGAAAAGCTACCTATTAAAAATAGATAAACTAAAAAGTAGTTTAGATAAATTAGGCGAAAATTCTAATAAAAATTTAAATGTAGATGAGATTATAAAAAAACTTCAGAAACAATTAAAGTTTTTAAATAATGCAAGAGTTAATAAGAATACGAAAAACACTTGGTCTAAAGTAGATGATTCTATTTATAAAAAGGATGCTGCTGTCTTACTAGATAGTATTATTAAGTTGAGAATAAAGGTTAATTAGTTTAGGTCT
Source organism: Polaribacter sp. PL03 (assembly GCF_033875165.1). NCBI lineage: Bacteria > Pseudomonadati > Bacteroidota > Flavobacteriia > Flavobacteriales > Flavobacteriaceae > Polaribacter > Polaribacter sp. PL03. The sequence goes on from NZ_JAWZSV010000004.1 coordinate 324,626, forward strand.
TTTAGCTTTGATCTAACAGTGCTGAATTCTCTATAAAAATCATCTCCTTTGTGTTTATTTTCCTTTATTAAATTACCAAAGTAATTTATAAATTTACTTTTTTCTAAATATTTTTCTGTGAGTAAATCATTATTATTCCCATCAAAAATCATAATAGAAGCATAAATATTGCCTTTTTTTTCGTCTCCATTGGTGTATACTTTGTATTCTATTCCATTAGAAAATAAATCTACTTTTTCCCACAAAAGTATAGGGGAATTAAGGTTAGTAGGGTAAATTTCCTTGTCCCATTTACCAAATTTATCAAACATAATTTTACTTGTTTTAAATGCTGTATTTACGCAACCATACCTTATTTCATTAAAAGCAATAGTATCTTTATTAAAAATTGTTTTATATTTTTTAATAGTAGTTGTTTTAAAATTATTTTTATAAAACTTAGAACATTTGTATTTAAAAGTACTATTAGAAGAAGCGCAATTAAACATCGTTAATAAAAATAATATTAACGATGTTTTTATAATTTTATTAAACCTTTTAATTTTCATATGAGAATCATGTTTAGATATTTATTGTTTAAAATAAATTATAACTAATTAAAAAAGAGGTATTATTTAAACTCTCTTTCCAATCTGCGTATTGAACTTCGGAATCAAAACCTGATTGGTTTAAATTTTTACTAGTATTATATCTTAGTTCTATTTTAATTTTTTCATTTAAAATATATCCTGCTCCGAAGAAAAAATTAGGTGTTGGTTGAAACTTAGTTTTGGAAGTTTTTAAGAAATTTGGACTTTTTTCTTCATATGAGAAGAATGAATTGAAAGGAATATCAAATGCTACTCCTAAATTAACAAGCATCTTATGTTTTTTCTTATTATTAAGAAAAAAATATTTTCTAATTCCTAGAGGTAATTCTATTGAATTATATTTAGCAATATATATTCTACTCCTTGTTGAAAAGATAGGATCTTTTTGTTCTGTTGTTGAATCGTAAGATATATAGGAAGGATCTATAAAAACGGACCATGCATTATTATTAAAAGGCATCACATATTCTAATTCAGCACCAAATGAAATTGAAGTTTTAGAATTAAAATTCACATTTCTTTCTGTAGTAGCAATGTTTCCTGGTAAAAAAAGATTATATTTATTTGAGTTAACACCTACTCTTAAATAAAAGTTGAATTTTGATTTCCCACTAAATTTAACATCATAATTAATTAAACTTATATTGTTTTTACATTTATTATAATTTATAAAATACTTTATAAGGTCTTTCTTTGTATAAGAAATATTTTTAGTTTTAAGATTTTTACATGGAAAATTATCTTTTAACTGTTTCAAATAATTGATATTTTTACTTACATAATTATTTTTGGTTAAAAAAAGTTTGTATTCTAATTGTTTTAAGATTTCGTTTTTCTCATAAAAGTAGCGGGTAAAAGTTTGATTTCTGTATTCATATAAAGAAAATTCAGAGTTTTCTAATAAAGTATTTAAGAATAAAGTTTCTTCGATAAAACGTGATTTTCTGGTATTACTTAACCTGTTATTATTAGAGCTAGATTTATCAATAAGAACTTTAAAACGTTTGTATTTGAATTTATCAATTACACTAAATTCTTTTATCTCTGTAATGGTACCTTTTTGATTTTTACCTTTTAATGTGGTTTTGTAGGTGAAATTTTGTGGAGTATCTACAAAACCTTTATCTTCAATATAGCATTCTATTTTAGAGTTGTTATCTAAAATAAAATATCCTTTTTTAAACTTGTTTTGTGCAGTTAAACTTAATCCTATAAATATAAATATTATAATAATTTTCTTTTTCATAATTTGTTTTATAAATGTAGATAGATTAAACTTTTTCTTTCAAAATAGCAATCTCATCTCGTAATTTCGCAGCTACAATAAAATCTAAGTTTTTGGCAGCAGCTTCCATATGCTTTCGTTTTTCTCTAATTCGTTTTTCTATTTCTTCTTTGGGTAAATATTGTAAATCTTGTTCTGCAGCAACTTGTTTCGCGTTGTCATAATGGTAACTAGAAACGGCAGATTTTGTAAGAGTATCGTCTATTTTTTTATTAATTTGAGTAGGAGTAATGTTGTGTTTTGTGTTATAAGCAATTTGTTTGTCTCTTCTACGATCTGTTTCATCAATAGTTTTTTGCATACTTTTTGTCATTTTATCTGCATACAAAATAGCGAGACCATTTACGTTTCTTGCGGCTCTACCAATTGTTTGTGTAAGTGACTTTACATTTCTTAAGAAACCTTCTTTATCTGCGTCTAAAATAGCAACTAAAGATACTTCTGGTAGATCTAAACCTTCACGTAATAAGTTTACACCAATTAAAGCATCAAATAAACCTTTACGCAGGTCTTGCATAATTTCTACACGTTCTAAAGTATCAACATCAGAATGTATATATCTACAACGTATATTTACTCTTGTAAGATATTTTGTTAATTCTTCTGCCATTCTTTTAGTTAATGTTGTAATTAAAGTACGTTCATCTTTTTCTACTCTAAGTTGAATTTCTTCAATTAAATCATCTATTTGATTTAAGCTTGGTCTTACTTCTATTACAGGATCTAATAAACCTGTTGGTCTTATAATTTGCTCAACAAAAACACCTTCTGTTTTTTCAAGTTCGTAATCTGCAGGTGTTGCAGAAACAAATATTGTTTGATTTTGAATTGCTTCAAATTCATCAAATTTTAATGGTCTATTGTCCATAGCAGCAGGCAATCTAAAACCATACTCTACTAAATTTTCTTTTCTACTTCTATCTCCACCATACATTGCATGTGTTTGTGGTACAGTAACATGGCTCTCATCAATCACCATTAAATAATCGTCTGGAAAATAATCTAACAAGCAGAAAGGTCTAGTGCCTGGGTTTCTACCGTCTAAATATCTAGAATAATTCTCAATACCAGAACAATAACCCAATTCGCGAATCATTTCTAAATCGAATTCTGTTCGCTCTTTAATTCTTTTTGCTTCCAAGTGTTTTCCCATTTCATTGAAAAAATCGACTTGTTTCATCATATCTTCTTGAATTTGATGAATGGCATTTTGTAGAACATCTGGTGAGGTAACAAATAAATTAGCAGGATATATACTTAATTCTTCAAACGTATTTATAACTGCATTACTTTCTAAATCGAACAATTCTATTTCTTCTATTTCATCACCAAAAAAGTGAATTCTGTACCCATTATCTCCATAAGAAGGGTAAATAGTTACAACATCTCCTTTTACTTTAAAGGTTCCGCTTTTTATTTCATGTTCTGTTCTAGAGTATAAACTCTGCACTAACTGATGTAAAAATTTTGTTCTAGAAATTAATTGACCAACTTCTACCGGAATTACGTTTTTCTTAAATTCCGTGGGATTTCCAATACCATATAAGCAAGAAACAGAAGCAACAACTAAAACATCTCTTCTACCAGAAAGTAGGGAAGAGGTAGTGCTTAAACGCAGGCGTTCTATATCTTCATTTATAGATAAATCTTTTTCTATGTAAGTTCCTGTTACAGGAATATATGCTTCTGGTTGGTAATAATCATAGTAAGAAACAAAATACTCAATAGCATTTTCTGGAAAAAACTGCTTAAATTCTGAATATAATTGTGCTGCCAACGTTTTATTATGTGCTAAAACTAAGGTTGGTTTTTTTACTTCTTTTACAACATTTGCAACTGTAAAAGTTTTACCAGAACCTGTAACACCTAATAATGTCTGAAATTTTTCACCTTTGTTAATGTTTTCAGCAAGTTCTTTAATTGCTTGTGGCTGATCTCCTGTTGGAGAAAATTCTGAGACTAATTTGAATTCCATAATGTAAAAATACGGATAGTAATTGTAATTCTATTTTCTAATTAAACTAAAGTTTCCAGTTTTTTTGATAACATTATCATCAATATCTATAATTTGTACATTAAACCAATAGCTATTAGAAATCTGCATTTTTCCTCCAAAAGTACCATCCCAACCAAGAGTATTAAAATCGGTTATAGTACCAACAACTCTACCAAGTCTATCGAAGATTTTAATATTTATAGATTTGTAGAACCTGGCATCTAAACCTTTAATATTCCAGTAATCATTTTTACCATCATTATTAGGTGTAAAAAAACCTTGTATACCTAAAACGGAAACTTTTGTTTGAATAGGACTTTCGCAATTATTAATATCTCTAACATAAATGGTTTTAAGGCCAGGAATTACATTAATAAAAGTGTGTGAAGTCGCATTACTAAAGAAATTTATGTTGTCTAAAGAAAATTCATAAGTGCTATTACCAAAAACTTCTACTTCAATAATATTATTTGTTTCATCTTCTGTATTTACTTTAATTGAAGAAAAAATAGGTTTATCTGGGTTGGTAACATTAAACTTTTTTAAATTAGAACACTCAATTCCGTTTTCTATTTTATAAACAGTTAAAGAAAAAGCACCTGTACTTGTAAGTGTGTATTCTTTATTTGTACTTAATATTGCGCCTAAACTATTTTTCCATTCGAAACGATTATTTGTTACATCTGCAGAAATAGTTATAGCAGGTTTTAAACTAGGGTTGTAGCAAATTGAATAGTTTTCTTGTAAATTAATAATTGGTTCTGAGTTTACAATGAGATTAAAAGATTCTATACCGCCACAACCAAGTTCTGAATCTACTCGAACCCAAATTGTTTTAGCATGAGAAATAAAAGTATCTGCTATTATATTTCTTTTTGTTTGTGCATCATTTTCAGTTTCGTAAAAAGTTATTGTATTGGTAGAATTTAAACTAAAATTTTTGTAAATCTCTATTCTTTTTTCACCTAAATTAAATGTGCCTTCTGTTTTAGAGTTAACCGGATTATAAGTACCACAAGAGTACATTTCTGTTACTGCACCTAAATTTACAGAGGTAAGCTCTATAGAGAATTCTGCAAAGTCATAACAACTGTTTAAGTTAATTACTCTTGTAAATAATGTCTGAGGATTGCTTTTGTTTTGATAATTTTCTGGATTAGGAATACGAGAAACATCATTTTTTGCATTATCTAAAGTTTCATAATAGTAAAAAGTTAAATTAGAAGTATCTGTATTTATTTTCTCTTTAATGTTATTTAAATTGAAACGATTATCTGTTGTGCCATTGTTACATTGTATTATTTTTTCGTTATTTATAAGTTTTGGTAACGGAAAAACTTCAATCTCTTTTTCTATTTCTACATTAGCACCATTAATAACAATAGTTGCTTTTACTGTATATAAACCTTCGTTTAAAAAAGTATGCGTTGGCATTATTTCTGTAGATGTTTCTCCGTCTCCAAAATTCCAACTAGCACTTTCTATATTTGTATACGTATCTATATTAAATGTAAGTGGATTTTTTGCACAGGCAGATTCTTCTAAAATTCTAGTTCTAAAATAAGATTGAACAAAGTTTGGTAAGCCTAAATTAGATTTGTTTCCAGACAAATCTACATCAATAGTAAAATTAGGATTTTCTAGATTTGTAGGTTTTTTTATTTGGCCAATTTTATTAAAGTTTCTTTCTCCCTTTTTTTGCATAGCTCTATAAATCTTACCGTTTCTAGAGAGTTGAAGGGTACTAGGTTCAAAGACATCATCATCTTTAAACACAGTTAATTGATTTAATAAGTTCCCATTATTTAAATCATATTGATAAATATAACTCTCTGGATTCGAGTTTATATCTCCACCAAATAACTCTTCTTCTATAACAGTTGTATATAAGAAATTAGAATCATTAGAGAACTCAAGGCCATAAAAACGAACAACTTGAAAGAATTTTACAGTAGTAATCATTCCTCTTCTATTACTTACTAAACCAGTATTATTATCAAAATCAAATAAAGTTAAATGATTACTAGTATCATTATTTAAATTAACTGCTGCAAGTTTTTTTCCGTTTGGCGATATTTTTAAAACTCCATCACCTTTGCGTTCATAAAATATATCTTTAGTTATTATAGGTGGTTCTATTGTACCATCTGGTTTTATTAAATATGCGTAAAAAGAAGTGTTTTTATTACCAAGTTCGCTAGATGAAGAAACTAAAATCCAAATAGATTTTCCGTCTTTATGATGAACGCCTGTAATCCCTTTTACACCAGAAGGTATTAATAAATTGTCTTTAGAGACAACTTCTCCCAAACCACCATTATTAGACATGTTTATTTCTGAAAAATACAAACTACTAGAGGCTGTAAATAAGTAATATCTTTTTACATCATTTAAAAAAGGTACTATTATAGAGTTTTGGGCTACATTTCTATCGCCTAAAACTCTTATTCCGTTTTTAATTGGAGTATGGTTTTTAGAATAAATATTTTCGCTATTGGTGTAAAATTGAAGTTCACCAAATCTATTAGAAATACTTGCGGAACCTTTTGAGGTTACCATTGTGCTATTTGTTAATGAAGTAGCTGTTTTGTTGTCTATTTTTAAAGCACCTTTAAAACCAAAATACCAATTGTTAGTCTCGTTTTGAGAATTAGTGGGTATAAATATGAAAAGAAATATAAAAAAGATAAAATAGTTTTTCATATTTTTTTATTTTCTTAAAAGTGAAAAATGACCGGTCTTTTTTCGAATACCTCCTGTTATGTCTATTAAAATGGCATTATACCAATAATCATTAGTAGGTAATATTTTTCCATTAAAAGTACCATCCCAACCATCATTAATTTTTTGATCAACACTTTTTAGAATCTTACCATAGCGATCAAAAATTTGTAGTTTTACTTCTCTGTAAAAGCTATTTTCTACTCCAAGTATTTTCCATTTATCAAAAACACCATCTCCATTTGGCGATATGTGCCTTTGGAAAAAAACAAAAGAAACTTCTTGTGTGTTAATAATACCACACTCATTTCTATCTCTTATATAAATTTTGTTTAATCCTGGTGGTACGTCTGTAAAAGTATAAGATAAATTTTCTGTACCTTTTTTAAAACTAGCTAAAGAATTGTCATTTAAAGAATATTCATAATCTCCTTTTCCAGAAATAGTAACCGTAAAGGTATTATCTATAGGATTGTCCTGGTCATCAATGAAACTAAAAGAGTCTATTAAAGCAATGTTAGATTCTAATACAGTAAATGTATTGTAACCTGTAGTAAAAGAATTATCTAGTAGTGTACTTGTGTCATTCTCATATTTTCTAGAAGCTTCAACTTTATATTCACCTTCTTTTTTAGCTTTTAAAATGGCACTAGTTTCTCCAACTAATAAACTTCCATTTAAATACCAGGTATAAGTATCGATAGAATTATTTGTAGTTGCATTTAAATCTGTAGCTATTAATTGTGGGGTGTCTATTGGGTTATTTACACAAAGAATTATTGGAGTAAGATTCCCCTTAGGTATTGGGCGTTTATTCACATATAAATTAAATTGACCTACACCAGCACAAGTATTTCCTTTAGAAATTCTTACAAATACTGTTGTGTTATCTGTGTATTTATTAGAGTCGTATGGTGTCTCTATTTCATTAATTTCCTTTTCTGCATCTAGTTTGTTTAAGTAGAAAGAGAATTGAAATTCTGTTTTATTAAAAGAGCTGTTTTTTGCTATAATTTTATCGATTTTTGCGTCAAAATCAAAAAATGAATTTCCAGAACCAATACTATTTCTTGCATTAGGCGTGTCTTGGTTCTCATCTAATTCGCTTTCATACATATCATCATAATTAGCTAAAGAAGTTGCTGTTATTTCTAAGTTAATAGTACCAGTAGTAAAACAACCTGTAATATCATTTGTAATTTTAACTAGCAATGTATGGTTAAAAGGAGCCGTTGCTGGGTTTCGATAACCTATTTTATTTGTTATGGGAGTGCTGTAAGTAGTATCTCCTGGTTCAAAAAACGTTACGGTTACGTCAGCGCCATTATCGGCTAATTCAGCTTCTTTAGATTCTAAATTAAAAGTAGTAATTCCATCTGTAGAAATACTATCGAAATCACATTGGTTATAAACAGGCACTGTTACTATTTTAGGCAATGTGTTTACTTTTAAATTAAAGGTAGCATTGTATTCTATAGTATTTGAGCATTCATCTTCTAATTTAATTACTAAATTATAAGTACCAGAATCTGTAGTTTGTAAATTTTTTAATTCTAATTTATGTTCTGGGGCTAATGAGGGTATTTCTATTTTTGTTGTACCATTATCAAAGGTCCATTTATATGTAACACTATCTCCAATAACTGTTTCTGGTGTAACTGTTTTATTGTCTCCAATGCAAGTTTCTAAATCTTCGAAATTTAATGTTTCAGCAGTGTCATCATCTTTAATACCTATATCTAAAAAGAATGATTGTATAAATGGTGGTAAACCTTCTGTAGAAATATTAGCTCCTAAAGAAACTCCTTCTTCTACAAAATTTATTTCTAAAGCATCTTTTTCGGGAAAATTTATAACTCCTAAAAATCCTTGACGACTTCTTGCATAATATATTTTTCCATCTGAAGCTAATTGTAAAGCACCTCTATATCCTGTAGAAGTTCTGTATATTTCTTTTCTACTTGCATTTATAATCGCAATAGCTGTATTGCTTATATTATATTGAAAAATTCTAGCATCACTAGGAAAATTACCACCTTGGCTATGCACTCCTGTAGAAATATATAATTTCTCACTACTTCTAGAAAAGCCAACACCATATGCATCTAATCCCTGAACATTCATTCTTTTTTCTTCTGAAATTAAACCAGTAGAAGAATCAAAACTATATAAAAAAGTGTCTCCTCCTCCTTGAGATGCGCTAACAAGTGTTTTACCATCTGGAGAAAATTTTAAATAACCTCTTAAGTTAGTTACTAAACTATGACTAGAAGTGACAGAAGTTACATTTACTCCGTCTTTATCAACTAGGTATGAATAAAAATTAGATGAATCTGATGTAACAACCCAAAATGTATTACATTCTGCTCCTTTTACTGCTGTTATTTTTTCTTTAGAATTAATGGCGTCAGGTAAAGAAATGTTTTTTGAAATTACAGTTCCTAAACCACCATTTAGAGAAATATCTATTGTAGAATAATTTACGCCATCATTATTGTTACCATCTGTAACAGTAAAAACGTAATAAATATTTTCATCTAGTGGCTTTGGTACAATAATAGCAGACTGAGAACTTGAAGAATTACCAAGTAACCCAAGTCCATTAGCCATTACAGTTCCACTTTTGTTATAAATAATTTGTCCGTCTGTATAAAATTGTAATTCACCTTCAGAGTTTGAAATAGTAGCAGAACCTTCATCTGTAGAAAAAGAGCCTCTAATAGCAGTTGGTGGAGAATTAGTAAAATCTAAACCTGCATTTTCACCAAAATACCAAAAATTTGCTTCTTTTTGAGAAAATACATTTAATGTAATAAATAGTAATAAAAACGATAAAATACTCTTCATTTGATGGTGTTTCTAATCTTAACCTCAAATATATTTAAAAAGTATTATAAATCCCTCTTTTTTAACAGTACGAAAGACAAATAAATAAATATAAATGCCCACATAGATGCAATTAGTACCGTAGAGAATTCTACAGCATAACTTTTTGTGAATGTTTCTCCTATTTGATTCGCTACAGATCTAACGGCACCTAACCTAGTAAAAGGTTCTTTTATTAAATTTGCCATAGATTCAAAAGGAAGAAATTGCATTACAGCATCTACTTTTTCGCTAGTATTTTCTGAAGCTTTAAAAGTCCAAAATAAATATCCTTTAAAAATACTTTCCGCAAAAAACCAAACAACCATTGCCCCAACGGCAAAAGCAGATCTTTTAACCAGAATTCCGAAAAATAAACCCATAGAAAAGAAAGTAACCAATTTAATAAAAAAGGCAAAAAGATATTGTAAGTCTGATGTTATAATTGCAAACTCATTATAATCTGAATAGCATAAACCTAGTATTAAAGAAACAACAAAAACAAAAACGGTAGATACTAAAGCAAAAACAAGTACGGCATAAAATTTCGATAAAATAAATTCTTTTTTACTTAAACCATCAATTAAATTTTGCTTTAATGTTTTGTAACTGTACTCATTGGCCATCATAGAAACGATTACCAAGAGTAGAAAGAATTTTAAAATTGATGCCATATAGGTGTTGAAATGCCATATATATGGAAAATTAAAAATTCCTATTTCTGCCAAATGAAATTTTATTGGACCAATATCAAAGTTTATTGCTGCTATTAATGCTATGCAAGTTAATAAGCCAAAGTAAATTAGCGACAAAACCTTACTTGCACTGTTATGTTTTAATTTGTGAAACTCTATTGTTAATAATCTAAACATGATGTTTTATTATTTTTGGTTGCTGTTTTTTTGATAGGTTTAATGATGTATATAAAACTATCGATAAAAAAAAGTTGATTAATTATTGTTTGTTAAATCTAAGAATTGTTGTTCTAAACTTGGTTTACGTTTCACTAAATGACTTAAGAAAATACCTTTATTAAACAAAAAGGTGTTCATTTCTGTAGCTGACATTGCATCATTTAAAGTAGCAATAATAGTTTCATGATCTTTTGTCACTTTACTTATCGATGGATGATTTTCTAATTCAGCTAGTAGTTTTGCTTCATTATCATCAACCTTTAACTCAAATAAACCTTTAGAAGCAGTCATTTCGTCAACTCTACCACTATATAATTTAATTCCTTTTCTTATAACAACTACATGAGAACACACTTTTTCAACTTCATCTAATAGGTGAGAAGCTAATAAAATAGTAGTTCCTGTACTTGCAATCTCGTTTATAATTTGTCTAATTTCATGAATTCCTTGTGGATCTAAACCATTGGTAGGTTCGTCTAAAATTAGAATTTCAGGATCATTTAACAATGCAGAAGCAATTGCCAAACGTTGTTTCATACCTAAAGAAAAGGTTTTAAACTTACTGTTTTTTCTATCGTAAAGATTTACTGTTTTTAATTTCTCGTCAATTTTTTCTGCGGATATTCCTTTGATAGTACAAATCAGTTTTAGATTTTGTACGGCAGTCATATATGGGTAGAAGTTAGGGCGTTCTATAATAGCACCTACTTTTTTTAAGGCTTCGTGGGTAGTTAATTTCCCGTTAAACCAAGAGAATTCTCCTGAAGTTCTGTTTACTACATTTAAAATAATTCCTAAAGTGGTAGATTTTCCACTTCCATTAGGACCTAAGATTCCATAAACATTTCCTTTTTTTATATCAAAAGAAAGATTGTTTACTGCATGTATAGCTCCGTATTTTTTATCGAGATTTTTAAGAGATAAGATAGTTTCCAAAGAAATTGTGTTTAGTCGGTTATAGATGTAAGACGACTAAATTACAATTTTGTTACTTAAATAATTTTATTTATTGAAGTGTGCATGTGTAAAAGGGAAAAGAAAGAATAATAAATGAATTTACATTTAAACTATTTTTTATCTTTTAATACTCGCTATAATCAAAATCATCATCAAAATGACCAAATTCATCATTGATATCATCTTCATCACCAAACCCATCATCTAATTTCTCTGCAACAAACTCTTTTTCTGGTGCTTCACTAGGTATTTCACCAACAGTAAGAATAATTTGAGGTAAATCTGCTTTGTTTTCTGTAGAAATTTCTATAACTTCTACATAAAAAGTCCACATGTTTAAGAAATCGTAGACATAAATTAATTTGTCATTTTCTTCTGATAAGGTGTCATTTAAAATACATGTTTGCATAGAAATACCTTCGCCAACTTCTTCCATATTAAATAACGGAATTTCTTCACCTTGGTTCCATTCTGTATCAGTTCTGTAAAAAGAAGCCATTTCTTGACCACCAAAACCAAAGGACTTAGCGATAGTTAAGTGTAAATCTTCTAAATTTAAGTTGTCTTCAACTAAAATTGTTCTAATTACATCTTCTTTAGTGTCTAAAATTACGCGTATTTTGTACATAGAATGCTTTAACTTTTGAGTTGCAAAAATACAATTTTTTATACGTATTTTTACATATTAAATAATTGATTATGGATAAAATTAGCATTTTAAAAGCATTTAACGAGCGTTCTAAAAATACGCTTATGGAAACTCTTGATATTGAATATGTTGCTATTGGAGATGATTTTTTAACAGCAAAAATGCCAGTAAATTCTAGAGTTCATCAACCTTATGGGCAATTGCATGGTGGTGCAACCGCAGCTTTAGCAGAAAGTGTTGGTAGTGCAGCTTCAAACTTTTTTATAGATAGTAAAACTCAGTTTATAAACGGAATTCAATTATCTATAAACCATATAAAAAGCAAGCGAGAAGGAGTTGTTTTTGCTACAGCAAAGAATATTCATAAAGGTAAAAGCACGCATTTATGGGAGGTAACAATTGTAGATGAAGAAGATAATTTAATTTCAGTTGCAAAAATGACCAACATTGTTTTAGAAATAAGAAAAAAATAATTTTTAGTTTTGAATAATTTATTTGATAAAATTACCAACCAATACAGTAATAAATTACCTTTTGTAGCATATAGAAAACCAAACAAAAAAAATATTTCTGTTTTTTTAATGGTAGACGAAACGCTAAATTTTGTTTCAGATTTTAAAGAAAGAGGTTTTGTTTTTGCACCTTTTAATAGTGATGAAAAAGCTATTTTATTTTCTGAAGAAAAAGCATTACTGTTTTCTGAAGAAGTGAATTTAGAAAATTCTAATTTAAAGGACGTTTTTTTTACAGCAGATAATTTATCCGAAGAAAGACATATAAAAATTGTTGAAAAAGCTATTAAGAAAATTAATTCTAGCGATTTGCAAAAAGTTGTAATCTCTAGAGAAGAGCTTGTTCATCTTTCAAATTTCGATTTATTAGAAATTTACAAAAGATTACTTTCTACCTATAAAAACGCATTTGTTTATGTTTGGTATCACCCAAAAGTAGGGTTGTGGTTTGGTGCAACACCAGAAACTTTGTTAAATTTAGAAGGTACTAGTTTTAAAACAATGTCTTTGGCAGGAACACAAATATACAATGAGAATAAAACTGCTGTTTGGAAATCTAAAGAATTAGAAGAGCAACAATTAGTTACAGATTTTATAGAAAATCAATTAGAAAAAATCGCTAAAAATTTAGTAATTAACAAAATAGAAACTGTAAAAGCGGGGAATTTATTGCATCTAAGAACTAAGGTTTGGGGAGAATTGGAAAGTTCTTCGACTGTTAAAGAATTAATTAGAGCATTGCATCCAACACCAGCAGTTTGTGGTTTACCTAGAAAAATTTCTAGAGAATTTATTTTTGAAAACGAAATCTATTATAGAAGTTTTTATACAGGTTTTTTAGGAGAATTAAACATTCAAAACTCTAAAGAAGATAAGAATAGTTCTTCTCTTTTTGTAAACTTGCGTTGTATGAAAATTGAAAATAATATTGCTTCTATTTTTGTTGGAGGCGGAATTACAAAAGATAGTAATGCGAAAAAAGAGTGGGAGGAAACCGTTTCTAAAGCCAAAACTATGAAACGTGTTTTATAGTTCTTCTAATAAAAAAAAATGGAAAACCGCAAATAGTAGATTTGCGGTTTTCCTTTTTGTGTAAAATTGAATTTGAATTGAAATTATTTATGTATAACTTATTATGACTTAGGTATATTCATAAATAGGTACATACAAAACAGTTTTTTAAGACTGTTATATATCGTCAAAAGAAATGTCTGTAAAACTTTCTGTAGAAGTAGTTGTTTCTTCTTCTGTTTCTGTTTTAATTTCTTCTTTCTTAAAATCTTTTTGATGGCGTTCACTAATTACTTCATCACCTTTTTCATTAATAATGTAGTCTGTAGCTTTTTTTAGCATTTCATGAAAGTCTGTAAAATCTTCTTTATACAAGTAAATTTTATGCTTTTGATAGTGAAAAGTACCATCATCATGAGTAAATTTTTTACTCTCTGTAACTGTTAAATAATAGTCGTCTGCTTTTGTTGCTCTTACATCAAAAAAATACGTTCTTCTTCCAGCTCTTAATACTTGTGAAAAAATTTCTTCCTGTTCAACTCTCTCTGCCATGTTCTTTAAAATAGTAGTTATGTGTAATTAATTTCTTGTAACAAATCTAACAAAATATTTTACGTAGCAATGTTAAAGATTAATTTTCTTTTTCTAGAAGTTGCTGTTCGTAAAGATTTTTATAGTAGCCTTCTTCTGTTAGTAGTTGATTATGAGTACCTTGTTGTGTTATTTTACCATCGTCTAAAACAATAATTTTATCTGCATTTTTAGCAGATGAAACTCTGTGGCTAATTATAAAAGTAGTTTTATTTTTAGAAACTTTCTTTAAATTAGCTAAAATTCTTTCTTCTGTTTCTGTATCAACGGCAGATAGACAATCATCGAAAATTAATATTTTAGGGTTTTTAATAATGGCTCTAGCAATAGAAACACGCTGTTTTTGTCCGCCAGAAAGTGTTACACCACGTTCTCCTAAAATAGTTTGATATCCGTTAGGGAAATCGATAATATTCTCATGAACAACTGCGTCTTTAGCAGCTTGTATTATTTCTTCTTCTGTAGCATCTTCTTTACCAAACTTTATATTGTTACTAATACTTTCAGAAAATAAAAACGGATCTTGAGGTACAAAACCAATCTGATTTCTAATGTCGTTTAAATTGGTTTTTTCAATTTCTTTATCATCAAGAAGAATAATACCTTGTTTTGTGTCATATAAACGTGCAATTAATTCTATAATGGTAGATTTACCAGAACCCGTCTTACCTAAAATAGCAACAGTTTCTCCTGCTTCCGCAGAAAAGGATATGTTTTTTAAAGCAACAATATTAGTGTCATCATAGGTAAATGTAACATCTTTAAAAACTACTTTACCTTTTAATAAGGTAGGTTTTGTATTGTTGTTTTGTATTTCTGGTACTTGTTCTAAAAATTCGTTAATTCTTACTTGAGACGCTTCTGCTTGCTGTATCATAGAAGTAACCCAACCAACAATTGCAACTGGCCACGTTAATATATTTACGTAAAGCATAAATTCTATTATTGTACCTATTTGAATTTCATTATTAATATATTGTTGGCCACCAACATAAATAACAATAATATTACTTAGCCCAATTAATAAAATCATTAATGGAAAAAATAAAGCGTTTGCTTCTTGTAAATGAATATTTTTTTCTTTGCTTTTATCTGCAATAGCATCAAAATCTTTAATAATAGATTTTTCGATTCCGTATGATTTTACAACACTAATTCCAGAGAAAAACTCTTGGTTAAAAGTGGTTAGTTTTGATAAGTATTCTTGTACAATACTACTTCTTTTATGAATTACCTTACTTAAAGTAAAAATTGAAATAGATAAAATTGGAAAAGGAAGTAAAGTATACAAGGTTAATTTTACATCTATATTAAACATTTGAGTAAAACCAACAGCTAAAAGTACAATCATATTCATACTGTACATTACAGCAGGCCCAACATACATTCTAACTTTAGAAACATCTTCAGAAATACGATTCATTAAATCTCCTGTTCTGTTTTTCTTGTAAAAGTTAAGAGATAATCTTTGGTATTGTTGGTAGATTTCGTTTTTTAAATCGAATTCTATTAACCTAGAGGTAACAATAATTGTTTGCCTCATTAAGAAAGTGAAGAAACCAGCTAAAATAGCTACACCTATTATTATTAGAACATTCATTAACAATTGATGTTCTACAGCTTCTAAATCTGTAATAATTCCGTTTTGGTAATCTTCAACAATATTTAAAGAGTCACCTACAATTTGTGGAACTTTTAGTGCTAGTAATTTTGATGAAATAGTAATTAAAATACCGATTATTAATCGCCATTTATATTTTACGAAGTATTTATTGATATATTTTAGAGCCTTCAATTGAGTTACAAAATTTAAAAAATAAAATTACAATTTATAGTACCAGTTTTTCTTTATTTTCTGTTAAAATAAATGAACAAAATGTTGTTTTTTCTGATGCACGAAGATACATTTTTTAAAATAATTTTAGTTGTTTTTAATTGCGACTAAATCGCTTAAATAAAAAGTGAAAAGAATTTAAAATAGATGCTTCTTTAGAAGTAAAATAATATTATTTTTGCAGTTCGTTAGAAACAAATCCATCGTGTTTTATTTAATAAAAGTTCTTTAGAAAATGATTAACAGAAGACATATTCGAGTTAAAGTAATGCAATCTGTGTACGCAATGTTGCAATCTCATAGTGATGACATCATTAGAGAAGAAAAGTTTTTAAAACATAGCGTCTTAAAAATGTTTGATCTATATGTTCTAAACATTTTATTATTGGTAGAAGTGCAAAAGCTAGCTACCAAAAAAATGACACTTTCTAAAAAGAAAATTCTTGCTACTGAAGCAGATTTAAAACCCAACACAAAATTTATTAACAACAAATTAATTAATACAATTGCAAAAAGTGTAAGTGTAGAAGGTTATGTTGAGTTAAATGGTTTAAATAATTGGGAAGAGAATACTGAATATGTAAAAATTATTTATGATGAATTACTTAAAAGTGATTTATACAAAAAATATTTAGCTACAGAAGAAGATTCTTTTAAGATTGACAGAAGTTTTGTTGTAGATTTCTTTAAAGAAATTATTGCACCAAATGAAAAGTTAGCAGAATATTATGAAGACAAGATGATTTCTTGGGTAGATGATATTCCTTTTGTAAACACTTGGGTTGTAAAATCTTTAAGCAAGCAAAAAGCAAACGGTTTATTTGTATTGGGTTCTTTATATAAAGACAAAGATGATGAAGATTTTGTATCTAGTTTGTTTAGAAAAACTGTTTTAAAACAAGCAGAATACGAGCAATATGTAGAAGATAAGACTCCTAACTGGGAATCTGATAGAATTGCAGAAATAGACATGATTTTAATTAAAATGTCTATTACAGAATTTATGAATTTCCCTTCTATACCTACAAGAGTAACAATTAATGAGTATATCGAAATCTCTAAAGATTATTCGACAGCTAAAAGTAGTTATTTTATAAACGGTGTTTTAGATAAAATTTCTAAAGAGTTTATAGCTAACGAAAAAATTGTTAAAATTGGTAGAGGTCTTATTTAAATAGCATAAAACAAAAAATAATTTATTATTTTTACAAAAAAAACATATTTATAATGAAAAAAGTAACATTTTTATTCGCTTTTATATTAGCATCAACAATTATGGTTTCTTGTGGAAACGGTAATGCATCAACTAAAATAAACAAAGCTAACCTAGATACTGCAAAGTCTAGAGATGCAGAAATTAAAAAAGGAGTAGCTTCTATTTCTTTAGATAAAAAAGAGTTCGATTTTGGAACTGTAAACGAAGGAGATATTGTAGAAACTGTATTTAAAGTAACTAATTCTGGTAAAACAGATTTAGTAATTACAAATGCAACAGGTTCTTGTGGATGTACTGTTCCTGTATGGCCAAAAGCACCAATTAAGCCAGGAGAAACTGGTGAAGTAGGTGTTAAGTTTAATACGAACGGAAAACCTAACAGACAAATGAAAACAGTTACTTTAACTACCAATACAGAATCTGGTAGAGAAGTATTAACACTTAGAGGTTCTGTAACACCTAAAGCAAAATAATAATAATGTTCAACACAATTTTTTTACAATTCGATTCTGGAAGTTTAGCAAGCATGTTACCTTTCGCTGCAATGATTTTAGTCTTATACTTTTTTATGATAAGACCACAAATGAATCGTCAGAAAAAAGAAAAAGCTTTTCAAGCAGAAATAAAAACAGGAACTAAAGTAATAACTTCTAGTGGTATTCATGGTAAAATTACCGATGTTAATAACACAGAAAATACAATTACAATAGAAACTGGAGCAGGAAAAATTAAATTTGAACGTTCTGCAATTTCAATGGAATTAAGTAATAAATTATTAGCGCCAGTTAAAAAATAATTTACTTTATATATTATATTAAAAGTGAGTATTGTCTTTTTAGATAATACTCACTTTTTTGTTTGTTACCTTTTATGTAAATTGCTAACTCTAAAAATTGCTTTTTTGAAATCTAAAAAAAAAATACCTAAAACATTTATTGTCTTTTTATTAGTTTCTATACTAATTTGGCTTTTAATAACACTTTCTAAAGAGTATGTTACTACTATTGTTTTTCCTATAAATTATAGTAATATTTCTCAAAACAAAATATTACAAGCTACACCCGTTAAAGAATTAGAGATTGTTGTTAAAACAAACGGATTTAAGATTTTAAGAACTAGAGTTAACACTAAAAACATTACTATTAATGCAAGTACTCTAATAAAGAAAAAAGGAACAAAACATTATTTACTAGTTAAAAACCAGAAACAGAATATTCTAAAGCAAATGCCATCTGGCGTAGTTTTACAAGAGGTTATTAAAGATACTTTATTTTTAGATGTAGGTAGTTTGGTTAGCCGAAAATTACGTTTAAAACCAAACGTAAAAATTAAGTATCATGTTGGTTATGACCTTTCAGAAGAAATTAAAGTAAAACCAGATAGTATTTTGGTTTCTGGACCAGAAAACTATATTTCAGAAATTAATAGTATAGCGCTTTTACCTATAGAATTAGAAGATGTTAAATCAGATTTTATAAGAAAAGCTGCTATTAAAAAACCAAACGGAATTAAAAACTTAAAGTTTGAGTCTAAAGAAATAACAATTTCTGGTAAAGTAGAGAAGTTTACAGAAGGTACTTTAAATGTAAGGTATAGAATTACTAATGTGCCAGATGGTATTACTTTAAATACATTGTCTAAGGAAGTAGAGTTTACTTTTATTGTTGGTTTGTCTAGTTTCAATAAAATAAATAAGAATTCAATTTTAATTGATTGTGATTATAATATGGCTGTTTCTAATAATTTAAGTTATTTAATACCAAAGTTGGTACACAAACCTTCAGAAATAAAAAGCTATAAAATTATACCTAATAAGATAGATTTTTTAATTCAGAATTAAATATGGTTGTTGGTTTAACAGGAGGAATTGGAAGCGGAAAGACAACAGTAGCAAAACTGTTTAAAAATTTTGATACTGTTGCAGTATATATTGCAGATATTGAAGCAAAGAAACTTATGAATTCTTCTAATGTAATTAGAACGAAACTTATAAAAGAGTTTGGTAAAGAGACTTACCAAGACAACCAATTAAATAGACCTTATTTAGCCAATGTTGTTTTTAATGATAAGGAAAAATTACATGTGTTAAATAGCATTGTTCATCCAGAGGTAAGAAAGCATTTTCAAGAGTTTGTTCAACTTCATATTAAGAAGGCTTACATTATATACGAAAGTGCAATTTTGTTTGAAAGTAACAGTCAGCAACAATTTAATTTTGTTATTTCAGTTTACGTAGATTTAGAAGAAAGAATAAAAAGAATTTTAGAACGAGACAACTCTACAAAACAAGAAGTTTTAAATAGAATTAACAATCAATGGAAAGAAGATAAAAAACTACTTTTATCTAATTATGTGATTAATAATTATTCACTTCAAGAAACCAGCAATTCTGTTGAAAATATCCATAATATTTTAACACAAAAGGCGTGCTCAATTTTGTAAAGCTTATGTTTTTTGTTAAAATAGTCACAAAATTACATCTATTAAGTTAATTTAGGTTAAAATCAATAATTACAACTTATGAAAGTAGTAAATTTGATTTATGCGTAAAAAGATGTTTATTCTTATTGTTGTTTTAATGAGTATTTCCTTGATAGGAATTATTGCAGTACAACTGTATTGGATTAATAATGCATTAGAAAGTAAACAAGCACAATTTAAAAATGATGTTCAGAAATCTTTAGGTGCAGCAGCAGAAAGAATAAACGAAAAAGAACGCAATCTTTTTAACAAAAAAATAGAAGGTTTTCTAGATAATAAAGGGTTAGCAGATAGAGCTGAATTAAAAAGTTTCTTAATTGAACAGATAGATACAGTTACTAAAGAAAAAATAACTTTTGGAGGTACCTTTTTAGAAGAGAATTTTAAATTACCAACAGATTTATTAAATAATGATTCTGTTATATTTAAAAGAATAACGGGTAAAAAAGACATTTCTATTTCTACAAGTTATAAAAGTAGAGATAATTTATTTTCGAATATTGATGTAAAAGAGTATTCTTTTGTAAAAAGGTATACAGATTTAGAAAAATCTTATTTCGAAGATAGTTACGAAGATTATAAAAGATTAAAACCTATTCATGATAGAATTGGTAATAATGAATTAAATAAAACGATTAAAGAGGAGCTAGCTAAAAGAAATATTCATTTAGATTTTAAGTATGGTGTTTATGGTTCAGATGGTTTAGCAACAAAACTAAAATCTGGTTATTATACTATCAAGCAAAAAGAAAGTATTCCTTATCCGCTTTATTATGATTCTCAAACAGGTATAAGTTATAATCTT
Source organism: Polaribacter sp. PL03 (assembly GCF_033875165.1). Taxonomy (NCBI): domain Bacteria; kingdom Pseudomonadati; phylum Bacteroidota; class Flavobacteriia; order Flavobacteriales; family Flavobacteriaceae; genus Polaribacter; species Polaribacter sp. PL03. Next base: position 345,053 of record NZ_JAWZSV010000004.1, read on the forward strand.
CATGTTACTTTTCCTGGAAGAAATGATCATATTTTATCAGGAATTTCTAGTATTTTATTATTATCATTATTCTTTATTTTTATCATAATTATTGCATTTTCTAGTTCTTTGTATCAGTTAATTAGACAAAAGAAAATTTCTGAAATAAAAACGGATTTCATCAATAATATGACACATGAATTTAAAACGCCAATAGCAACTATTAATTTGGCTTTAGATTCTATTAAAAACCCTAAGATTTTAGGCGATAATGCAAAGGTTATGCGTTATGTAGAAATGATAAGAGAAGAGAATAAAAGAATGCATTCTCAAGTAGAAAATGTGTTAAGAATTTCTAGGTTAGAAAAAAATCAGATAGATTTAAGTAAGGAAACCATAGACTTACACGACACAATAGAAGATGCTATTACACATGTAAGCTTATTAGCAGAAGATAGAAAGGGTAAAATAGTAACACATTTTGAAGCTATAGAATCTGAGTTGCCAGGAAACCAATTTCACCTTACAAACGTTGTGGTAAACATGTTAGAAAATGGAATAAAGTATTCTGAAGGTGCTCCGTTAATAGATGTTTATACAGAAAGCACAGAAAAGTTTTTTATTTTTAAAATAAAAGATGCTGGAATAGGAATGGGTAAAACAGTACAAAAACAAGTTTTTAATAAGTTTTATAGAGAACAAAAAGGAAATATCCATGATGTTAAAGGTCATGGTTTAGGATTGGCATACGTAAAGGAAATTGTAGAAAAACACAACGGTATAGTGTTTGTAGAAAGTGAAAAAGGAAAAGGAAGCATATTTACAGTAAAGTTACCTTTAATTTAAAAGAAATATAAAACAATGGGAAGTAAGAAAATTTTATTAGTAGAAGATGATCCAAATTTTGGAACAGTTCTAAAAGATTATTTAGCGTTAAATGATTATAACGTAACGCATGCAAAAGACGGTATCGAAGGTCTTATTATGTTTAAAAATAGCGATTACGATTTGTGTATTTTAGATGTAATGATGCCTAGAAAAGATGGTTTTTCTTTAGCACAAGATATTAGAGTTACAAATAAAGAAGTGCCAATTATTTTCTTAACAGCTAAAACATTAAAAGAAGATGTTTTAAGAGGTTATGCAGTTGGTGCAGATGATTATTTAAATAAACCTTTCGATTCTGAAGTTTTATTACACAAAATTAAAGCAATATTACAACGTAAAGAAACAGATAATTCTCCAGAAAGCGAGCAGTTTGAGTTTACTATTGGTAGTTTTTTCTTTAATTCGAAACTACGCCACCTTTCTGTAGGTGAAGACGGTGAACCAATTAAATTATCTCCAAAAGAAAGTAAATTGTTACGTATGTTAACAATCTATAAAAATGATTTAATGCCAAGAGAATTAGCATTAACTAAAATATGGAGAGACGATAATTATTTTACATCTAGAAGTATGGACGTTTATATAGCAAAATTGCGTAAATATTTAAAAGTAGATGATAAAGTAGAGATTTTAAACATACACGGAGAAGGTTTTAGATTGGTAGAAAAAGCCTAATTTAAAAATACTTCCCTAATAAAATAGCTCAGTTTGTAAATCAAGCTGAGTTTTTTGTATTTTTATACTATGGCAGAATTTATTAAAATATATAACGAAAATCCCAATCCTAAAGAAATAGCTAAAGTTGTAAAGGTTTTACAAGCTGGTGGTTTGGTTATTTATCCTACAGATACTGTTTATGGTTTAGGTTGTGATATTACCAAAACTAAAGCTTTAGAAAAAATTGCAAAGCTAAAAGGAGTTAAATTAGAGAAAGCAAATTTTTCTTTTATTTGCAATGACTTAAGTCACCTTTCAGACTATGTAAAACAAATAGACTCATCTACGTTTAAAGTTTTAAAAAGAGCGCTTCCTGGGCCTTACACATTTATTTTACCAGGTAGTAATAATTTACCAAAAGTTTTTAAAAAGAAAAAAACGGTAGGAATTAGAATACCAGATAACAATATTATAAGAACTCTGGTTGCAGAATTGGGTAACCCAATTATTTCTACTTCTATTAGAGATGAAGATGATGTTTTAGAATATACTACAGACCCAGAATTAATTTTTGAAAAATGGCAAAACCTAGTAGATATTGTAATTGATGGTGGTTATGGAGATAATGAACCTTCTACTGTAATCGATTTAACAGAGGAGCCAACAGTAATTAGAGAAGGAAAAGGAAGTATAGATATTCTGTAATTTACACTTATCTTTTAAATTTTATCTAAATAATGTAAATTATGCCTACAATAAAATTAACTACAGAAATTAATAATACAAATATTGAAATAGTTTTTAATTTAATTAGAAGTATAGATTTGCATAAAATTTCAACTAAAAACTCTAATGAAGAAGCTATTTCAGGTAGAATAACTGGCTTAATTTCATTAAATGAAACGGTTACTTGGAGAGCAAGACATTTGGGCTTTACACAAGAACTTACTTCTAAAATAACAGATTATATTTTCCCTACCTTTTTTGCAGATGAAATGGTAAAAGGAGCCTTTAAAAGTTTTAGACACGAACATTTTTTAGAGCAGAAAAAAAATATCGTTATTGTTAAAGATGTTTTTATATATGAATCTCCATTTGGGTTTTTAGGTAAAATAGCAGATTTTATATTTTTAAAAAGATATATGATAAACTTTTTAAAAGAAAGAAATAAGGTAATTAAAGAGTTTTCTGAAACAGATAATTGGAAACAAATTCTAAAGATTACTTAAGATTGTTAAATTTTTTTCTGCCCAAAACAAAATACTGCCAAACAATACTTGTATGTAAATTATAAGTTTGTAGCTTCTTAAGTTTTCTTCTTTTTCCTAAGAATTTAAAAAAGTTTTTATAAAAATTAATGTGTGCTTTTAATATCGCAAATGTATGTATTGGTCTTAACTCAATTAGAAACTTTAAGCCAGCAATTCCATCTAAAATTAAACGAGAGAATATTACAAATAAGAACCATTTTTTTGGAACATTTTTAACCACATTAAGCAAACTATTTCTAAAGTTTAAATATGTTTTTCTGGGGTTTGTTTCTTGTAAAGTAGCGCCACCAACATGAAAAACAGTAGAAGAACCCACATATTTTACTTTATAACCTATGTTTTTTACACGCCAACATAAGTCTATTTCTTCTTGATGAGCAAAATAATCTTCATCTAAACCCTCTACTTCATTATATGTTTTAGAACGAATAAATAAGCAAGCACCAGAAGCCCAAAATATTTCAGAAATATCATTAAATTGAGAAGTATCTGTTTCCAAATTATTAAAAAGACGTCCTCTACAATATGGGTAGCCGTATAAATCTAAAAAACCACCAGCTGCACCAGCATATTCAAATTTAGTCTTGTCTTTAAAATCTAGTAATTTTGGTTGAATAATAGCCGTCTTTTCATCATTGTTAAAAACCTCTAAAATTGGCTTTAACCAATCTTTAGTAACTTCTACATCAGAATTTAAAAGACAGTATATATCTGCATCTATATTTGCTAAAGCATCATTATAACCTTTTGCATATCCTCCATTAGTAGCGTTTTCTATAATATTTATTGAAGGATAAAATTCTTTCACATATTTTATAGAAGCGTCTGTAGAAGCATTGTCGGCCACATAAATTTCAGCTAATTCTGAACTAAAATTAACCACTGAAGGTAAAAACTTTTCGAGTAGTTTTTGCCCGTTCCAATTTAATATGACGATTGCTGTTTTCAAGGGTGCAAATTTACTGTTTAAAAATCAGTATTTATATAAAGTTCTTCTTAATTATAGAGTGCTTTTTCACTATTTTCTAAAGAAGAGAAAAAGTGTTAAAAAGTTACTTATAATCAGGAATTTCTTTTAAAAAAATATAAGTTTCATTCTCAAAATCCATTTTGCAGTAAAAATGCTCTAACCCATTAGTAACTATTAAAAAATTAGCCCTTAATTTTAAATTATAACGTGCAATTTGATCGAAAGTAGCTTGTGTTATTTTTATTTTTGGTGCTTTACATTCTACAATAATATCTGGTTTGCCTTCTGCATTAAACACTAAAATATCTGTTCTTTTTTTACGGTTATTAATTGTTAACTGCTTTTCTAAAGCTATTAAAGAGATTGGATATTTTTTTTCTTCTATTAAATATTGCACGTAATGCTGTCTAACCCATTCCTCTGGAGTTAAAACCATATATTTTTTTCTCAAATTATCAAAAATAAGCGTCTTATTTTCGTTACTTTTGAGTCTGAATTTATAGTTTGGTAGGTTCAATTTTTGCATCAATCAAAAGTAAATAAAAATCAGTTATGATACATTTAATAGTTGGTAATACTGGCGCAGGAAAAACTACGTACGCAAATGAGTTAAAACGAAATATTTCTAGCTTAGTTTTTACGCTAGATAAATGGAATAAACTATTATTTTTGCCTGATAAAACAGACAAAGATGGTTTAGATTGGTTTTTAGAAAGAATTGATAGAGCAGAATTGTTAATGCAAAATTTAATTTTACAATTAGAAGTTTCTAATGTAGATAGTATTTTAGATGTAGGTCTTTCTAAATTTGCGCACAGAGAAAAATATAGAAAGTTTGCCAAAGAGTATAATATACAAATCAAAATTCATTTTTTAAACATTTCTAAAGAGATTAGACAGGAAAGGGTTTTTAAAAGAAACCTAGAAAAAGGAGAAACTTTTGAATTTGAGGTGAGTGAAGATAATTTTGAATTTATGGAAAACTGGTTTGAAACTCCTACAAAAGAAGAGTTACAGAATGCAATAATTATAAAAGAATAAATGAACGAAATAAAAGCCATTGTTTCAGATATTAAAAATGGTAACATAAAACCTATTTATTTTTTAATGGGTGAGGAGCCATATTATATAGATAAAATTTCTGATTATATAGAAGATAATATTTTAGACGAAGCTGAAAAAGGCTTTAACCAGCAAGTAATGTATGGTAGAGATGCAACAATAGAAGATATTGTTTCTGCTGCTAAACGTTACCCTATGATGGCAGAAAGACAGGTTTTAATAGTTAAAGAGGCACAAGATTTAAGTAGAAATATCGAAAAATTGGTTTCTTATGCAGAGAACCCGCAACCTACAACCGTTTTAGTTCTAAATTACAAATATAAAAAACTAGATAAGCGTAAAAAATTACACAAAGCAATTGCAAAAACTGGTTTTATTTACGAAAGCAAAAAATTGTATGAAAATCAGGTTTCTGACTGGATTCGTAAAGTTTTAAGTGGAAAAAATTATAAAATTGAACCTAAAGCATCTTTAATGTTGGTTGAGTTTTTAGGAACAGATTTAAGTAAAATTTCTAATGAATTAGATAAGTTAATGTTGGTGTTACCAAAAGATACCATTATTAATGATAAGCACATAGAAGAGAATATAGGTATCTCTAAAGATTTTAATAATTTCGAGTTAAGAAAAGCAGTAGGAGAGAAGAACATTGTTAAAGCGAATAGAATTATTAATTATTTTGCAGAGAACCCAAAGAATAATCCTTTAGTTATGACCATTTCTTTATTGAATGGATATTTTACACATCTCTTAATGTTTCATGGTTTAAAAGATAAATCTAAAAGCTCTGTAGCTAAAAATCTAGGTGTTAATCCGTATTTTGTAGATGAGTATTTTTTAGCGGGAAGAAATTATCCAATGCGTAAAGTAGCACAAGTAATTGCATTTTTAAGAGATGCAGATATAAAAAGTAAAGGTGTTGGCGCAAACCAGTCTAACGAAGATATTTTAAAAGAATTATTATTTAAAATTTTACATTAAAAGTTATTAAAATGAAAGACATTTTTACAGAAGTAATAACGAATGAAGTTGTTCATAGAATTAATACTTTAACACCAAAAACACAAGGTAATTGGGGTAAAATGTCTGTTTCACAAATGTTAGCACATTGTTGCGTAACTTATGAAATGGTTTATACAGACAAGCATCAAAAACCAAATGGTTTTGTAAAATTAATGTTGAAGTTGTTTGTTAAAAATGCAGTTGTATCTGAAAAACCATTTTCTAAAAATGGAAAAACAGCACCACAATTTATAATTTCTGATGAAAGAGAATTTGAAACAGAAAAAAAACGTTTGATTGATTTTATAGTAAAAACCCAAGAATTAGGTGGTAATTATTTTAAAGATAAAGAATCCCATTCCTTTGGTAAGTTAACAACAGTAGAGTGGAACAACTCTTTTTATAAGCACTTAGATCATCATTTAAATCAGTTTGGTGTTTAATTTATAGTTTGTCTTTTCTTATTTTATATTAAAAAAAAACCGAGCTATTAGCTCGGTTTTTTTTAATTTCTATATATTTTATCATATAAATCTTGGTAGATTTCTTTAATGATTTTTCTTTTCATTTTCATGGTTGGTGTTAAATGACCTGCATCTAAAGACCAAACATCTGGTGTTAGTTCAAAACGTTTTATTTGTTCCCATTTACCAAAATGAGTATTACATTTATCTACTTCTTTTTGAATCCTATTAATAACCAATTCAGAATTTATAATTTCTTCATTTGTTTTACCAATCTTAAGATCTTTTTTATCAATCCAATCTTTTATAAAATCGAAATTTGGCTGAATAATTGCGGCAGGCATTTTTTCGCCTTCACCCACAACCATAACTTGCTCTATAAATAAAGATTGTTTTAATTCACCTTCTAATAAAGGAGGTACAACATATTTACCACCAGAAGTTTTAAACATTTCTTTTGTTCTACCAGTAATCTTTAAGAAACCTTCTTCGTCAAACTCACCTTTATCACCTGTATAGAAATATCCATCTTTTAAAACTTCAGCAGATTTTGCTTCATCTTTAAAATAACCCATCATTACATTTGGTCCTTTTACTAATATTTCTCCGGTTTCTGCAATTTTAACTTCTACATTATTAATAACCTTACCAACAGTACCTGGTTTAAAACCTTTATTTCTTTTATCATTAACTGAAATTACAGGAGACGTTTCTGTAAGACCATAACCTTCCATAATAGGCATGTTTGCAGCAGCAAAAATTCTTGTAAGTCTTGGTTGCAAAGCAGCACTACCAGAAACCATTATTTTTAATTTACCTCCTAAAGCTGCTTGCCATTTAGAAAAAATTAATTTTCTTGCTAAACTAAGTTGTTTTTCATACCACCAACCATTTGCTCCATTTGGTTCATATTTTAAACCTAAATTTACAGCCCAAAAGAAAAGCGCTTTTTTAATACCAGATAAAGTTTCTCCTTTTAAAATAATTTTATCATATATCTTTTCATACAAACGTGGTACAGCTGTCATAACGTTTGGCTTTATTTCTTGTGCATTTTCCGACAGTTTTTCTATAGATTCTGCAAAGTAGATAGAAACACCACAATATTGGTATAAGTATAAAATCATTCTTTCGAAAATATGACAAATAGGTAAAAAGCTTAAACCAATATCTTTACCGTTTTCTAAAGGAACTCTTCCTTCGGATGCAAGTACATTTGAAACAATATTTTCATGAGAAAGCATTACTCCTTTTGGTTTTCCTGTAGTACCAGAAGTATAAATTATAGTTGCTAAATCTGTTGTTTTTACAGCGTCTTTTCTTTGCTCTACTTCCTTTTGGTTACTTTTATCTTTTCCTAGTTCTAAAACCTCTTTCCAAGATTTTTCACCAGCAATATCATCAAAAGTAAAAACAGCTTTTAATTTAGTATTGCCTTTAATTTTATTAAGTTTTTCTAAAACATCAACATCTGAAACAAAACAATATGTAGCTTCTGAGTGATTAAGAACATATTCATAATCTTCTTTACAAATTGTTGGATAAATTGGAACGTTCTGAGCACCTGTTTGTAAAACTCCAATATCACAGATATTCCATTCTGTTCTATTATTAGTAGATATTACAGCAATTTTATCGTTAGGTTTTACTCCTAAGTTTAATAAACCTCTACTTAGTTGGTTGGCTTTATCTACATATTCTTGCGTAGAAATGCTTTCCCATTTATTGTTAGATTTAGTTGTAAGTGCTTTATCTAAGTTATATGTTTCTAATTGATGGTAAGGAAAGTCAAATAATCTCGTAATTTCTATCGGCATAAGTTCTAATTTGTACAATGCAAATTAGGAAAATTACTGCTATTTAGCAAATACTTATTCTAAGAGTTTCTTAATTGCGAAATCTTTATTTTAAATCTATTATTTTAAGTATTTCAAAATAGTATTATTTTGTATGTTATAATAAAATAAAGATTAAAAAATTATTTAAAAAGAGTAATTGCAATGGGTTAATTATTAAAGGATAAGGGTTCTTAATAGCTTTTTATAAAGGATAAATTAATGTTTTTTCAAAAAAAAAACTAGCTTCTTTAACAAAAAAGAAGCTAGTAGATAATCTGGTATTTTGGTTGCCCCCTAATTCAACCGTTTTCCAATATGAGACAAATTTACTATGAAATATTAGATTGAATACACGTATAAACCCCTATTTTTCGTCGATTAGATATTTATTGAAACTTTTTCCATTGATTTTAGTAGACTTAGAATCGATTTCATAAGCGACATTCATGTTTGTAATATTAAACTCACCAGAAACTTTCATGTATTTAATATTTAAATCTTCTTCGAACTTTGTGTTCTTAAACGAAACACCATTATTAAACTGTGTATATTTAAAAGTAGCAGAATCTTTAAAGGTAGCATTCGAAAAAGACACATGCTTATTATATTTAGCATATTTAAAAGTAGCTATTTCATGAAATAAAGTATTAGAGAAATCTATGTTCTTATCGAACTTAGCATATTTAAATGTACTGTCATCTCTAAAGGTAGTTTCAGAGAAATCTGCATTTCTTTCGAATCTAGAGTATTTAAACATCGCTTTTCTTTCAAAATTACAGTTTTTAAAAATTGCTTCTTCTTCGAAGCTAGCTGTAAAAGTATAGCCAGAATCTTCATTTGGTATGTAAGCTAAAACATCATCTTTAAAAGTACAGTTTGTAAATGAGATATTAACACCTATTAATTTTGTAATTTGATTCGTAGAGTTTCCAGAGTTCCAATTAAACCAACTACTTTTCTTTTTACGAGGTGGTTTATCCATTGCATCGTCCATGAATGTAAAATCTAAAGTACCAACTATAATTGCATCTTTAATAGATATATTTTTGCCTGCCTTTATATCTTTCATTATGTTAGAAGCTTCTATTTTTTTTTGAGCGAAAGAAATTGAAGTAATAAATAATAAACTTATTGTGAACAATGTAATTATGCTTTTCATTTTTTTTATTTTAGAGTGCTTTATTAAAAGACAAAAAGAAAGTGAGTTTGTGACAGTTTTAAGAAAAGAAATATAATAGGAGTACATTTTGTATATGTAAGAAAGGCCGAATAAAATTCGACCTTTCCTATTTTATAAAACTGTTTTAAAACAGTAGTATTACATTATCATTATTATATCCCCCAATATTGAATAATTATAATGCCTATAAATTTACAAACATGTTTTATGTTTTTAATGTAAAAATTCGTAGCTACTATTCTTGTATATTTCTTTTATAAATGAAAATTCGTCTTTAAAATAATCTTTAAAAGACTTGTTTGTGAAAGATTTAAAATCTCTTGCGAAATGAGATTCGTCATAATAATCATACATATAAATTAAGTCTTTTAAACTTATTTTATTACTTTCATATTGCTTCATTAATTTTTTAAAACGGCATATGCGTATATATTTAGCTGGTGTTAAACCTACTATTTTTTTAAACTGAGTTTCTAAAGTTTTTTGTCCGAAAGGTATTTCCGTTAATAATTCATTTACAGATAACAAGCCTTCTTTAGAATTAATAATATCAATTAATTTATCTATTGCAAGTGTGTTTTTATTTTCTATTAGAGGTAATTCTAAGATAAATTCTTGTAAGTTGTTTAATAGATTAGTAAAGTTATTATTATGATTTTTAAAAATCTCTTCAAATTTATTAGAAAGGTCTTTATTAACTAAGTTAAAAGGAGTGTATTTATTAGTAAACTTAGAGATGTCTAAATTTGTTAATTTATGAAGTGCTGTTGGGTTAAAGCTTAAACCGCAAGCAAAACCAGGTTCTGTTGTTTTAAATTGATATGGCTTATAATATTGCCCATTTAAAACTAAACCTTTAATAACCGTATCTATACTGTTTAATGTAATTTTTTGGCCGTTAGAATATATATAAGCTAAACCAGAAAATCCTAAAGGAAGTATTATAGCTTCTAAAGGTATTTCTGTTTCAGAATATTTTATAAAAAAAAACTCCTCAATTAAGTGAGAAGCTTTATGTATATCAAAATAAATAAGCTTCATAGAATGCAATTTTCTAGGTTAAAGTTAGAAAAAAAATATTCTATAAAGCTGTTTTAATAATTATTTTTTTCTTTCTATCCAGTTTTTAGCATTTACAAACGCTTCTAACCAAGGTGAAACTTCATCTTTTCTTCCTGCAGGATAATTTGCCCAGTTCCATTGGAAAGTAGAACGTTCTATATGTGGCATTGTAACTAGATGTCTTCCAGACTTATCAGATAACATTGCAGTGTTAAAATCAGATCCGTTAGGGTTATTTGGGTAGCCTTCATAACCATATTTAGCAACAATATTATAATTATCTTCTGTTTCGGGTAAGTTAAATTTACCTTCACCATGAGAAATCCAAACGCCTAATTCTGTTCCTGCTAAACTAGATAACATTACAGAGTTATTCTCTTGAATCTTAACAGATGTAAAAGAACTTTCATGTTTTTTAGAATCATTGTGAACTAATTTACCATGTACTTTATGATCTGGATTAATTAAGTCTAATTCCATCCATAATTGTGCACCATTACAAATACCAACAGATAAAGTGTCTTCTCTTTTAAAGAAGTTCTTTAAGGCTGCGTTTGCTTTTTCATTATATTTAAAAGCTCCTGCCCAACCTTTTGCAGAACCTAAAACATCACTATTAGAAAAACCACCAACAGCACCAATAAACTGAATGTCTTCTAAAGTTTCACGACCAGAAATTAAATCTGTCATGTGAACATCTTTCACATCAAAACCAGCTAAATACATTGCATTTGCCATTTCACGTTCAGAATTTGAACCTTTTTCACGAATAATAGCCGCTTTTGGTTTATTTCCTCCAATTTCAGGAAGTTTTCCTGTAAAGTTCTCTGGAAATTTATACGTTAATGGTTGCTTTTTATAATTGTCAAAACGATCTTGTGCTAAATTATTAGCCGTTTGTTTTTTATCTAATAAGAAAGAAGTTGTGTACCAAACATCTCTTAATTCTGTAACATCAAAAGAGAAGTTGTCTTCCTTATTTTTAATAGTTACTTTACCAGAGTTATTAGCAGTTCCTATATTAAAAACTGTAATTCCCATTTCTTCAAATACTGTTTCTACAGAAGCATCTGCTTGAAAAACAATACCTGCATTTTCAGAGAATAATACTTTAATAGAATCTTCTTCATTTAATTCAGAAATATTAAAATCTGCTCCTAAATTAACATCTGCAAAACACATTTCTAATAATGTAGTAATAAAACCACCAGAAGCAATATCGTGTCCTGCTTTAATTTTATCTGCCTTTATTAATTTTTGAATTGTATTAAAAGTCTTCTTTACATAAGACGCATTTGTAACATCTGGTACTTCGTTACCAATTGCGTTTAAAGTTTGATTGAAAGAACTTCCTCCTAATTTATATTCATCTTGAGAAACATTAATATAATAAATATTTCCTCCGTCTACTTGTAAAAGAGGTTCTACAACCTTACTAATTTCATTACAGTTACCTGCAGCAGAAATAATAACAGTTCCAGGAGAAATTACTTCACTATCGCTATATTTTTGTTTCATAGATAAAGAATCTTTTCCTGTTGGAATATTGATACCTAAATCTATAGAGAATTCTGAAACTGCTTGTACAGCTTTATATAAACGAGCATCTTCACCTTCATTCTTACAAGGCCACATCCAATTTGCAGAAAGTGAAACACTTTTTAAATTGTCTTTTAAAGGTGCCCAGATTAAGTTTGTTAAAGATTCTGTAATTGCATTTCTACTACCAGCTTCAGCATTAATTAATGCAGAAATAGGCGAGTGCCCAATTGAAGTTGCAACTCCTTCTTTACCATTATAATCTAAAGCCATTACACCAACGTTGTTTAACGGAATTTGTAATGGACCAACACATTGTTGTTTGGCAACTTTACCACCAACACATCTGTCTACTTTATTTGTTAACCAATCTTTACATGCAACAGCTTCTAACTGTAAAACTTGTTTTAAATAAATTTCTAAGTTTTTTGTTTTGTAACGAGGGTTTTTATATTTTCTTTCTACTGTAATATCTGTTAAAATAGTTTTAGGAGAAGAACCAAACATGTCTTCTAAGGCTAAATCCATTGGCTTATCACCTTTGGTTTTAGATTCAAAAGTAAAACGGTTATCACCGGTAACTTCACCAACGGTATACATTGGAGAACGCTCACGATCTGCTATTTTCTGTAAAGTATCTATATGTTTTTCTGCAATAACTAATCCCATTCTTTCTTGAGACTCGTTACCAATAATTTCTTTTGCAGATAATGTAGGGTCTCCAATTGGTAAAGCATCTAAATCTATTTTACCTCCTGTTTCTTCTACTAATTCAGATAAACAATTTAAATGTCCACCAGCACCATGATCATGAATAGAAACAATAAAGTTTTCTTCACTTTCTACCATACCACGAACTGCATTTGCAGCACGTTTTTGCATTTCTGGGTTAGAACGTTGTACTGCGTTTAATTCGATTCCTGAAGCAAATTCTCCTGTATCTGCAGAAGAAACAGCAGCGCCTCCCATACCAATTCTGTAGTTTTCACCACCAAGAATTACAATTTTATCTCCTTCTTTAGGTGTGTCTTTTAAAGCTTGATCAGCTTTTCCATATCCAATTCCACCAGCTTGCATAATAACTTTATCGTATCCTAATTTTCTAGGTTTAGCTGTACTAGAAGAAGAATTTTCTTCATGTTCGAAAGTTAATACAGAACCAGTAATTAATGGTTGACCGAACTTGTTTCCAAAATCTGATGCTCCATTAGATGCTTTTATTAAAATATCCATTGGTGTTTGGTACAACCAATCTCTTGCTTCAAATTTTTTCTCCCAATATCTTTTTTCGTCTAAACGAGAATAAGAAGTCATATAAACAGCAGTTCCTGCTAAAGGTAAAGAACCTTTACCACCAGCTAAACGGTCTCTTATTTCTCCACCAGCACCTGTTGCTGCTCCGTTAAAAGGCTCTACAGTAGTAGGGAAGTTGTGTGTTTCTGCTTTTATTGATATTACAGAATCGAAATCTTCTTTTTGATAAAAATCTGGCTTGTCTGCTGTTTTAGGAGCAAACTGCTCTACTTTTGGTCCTTTTACAAAAGCAACATTGTCTTTGTAAGCAGAAACAATATCATTCGGGTTTTCTTTTGATGTTTCTTTTATCAATTTGAATAAAGATGTTGGCATTTCTTCGCCATCAATAACAAAAGTTCCGTTAAATATTTTATGTCTACAGTGTTCCGAATTTACTTGGCTAAAACCAAATACTTCAGAATCTGTTAATTTTCTTCCAATTTTTGTAGCAACACTTTCTAAGTATTCTACTTCTTCATCACTTAAAGATAAACCTTCTTTATTGTTGTAAGCAGCAATGTCTTCGATATCTAAAATTGCTTCTGGTTTAATTTCTATTGTAAATGAGTCTTGGCTTAATCCATTAAACTTCTCAGAAATCATTGGGTCAAAATCAGAAAAATCTTCAGAACTTGTAACAAATTCTTCAATTCTAATAATATCTTTAATTCCCATATTCTGAGTAATCTCTACAGCATTTGTACTCCAAGGAGTTATCATTGCTGCTCTTGGACCAACAAAAAAAGCATCGATAGATGTTTCTTCTATTTTAGGTTGATTGGCGAATAACCAAGTCAATTTAGAAACTGTCTTTGCAGTTAACTTTTTTGTTGTTTGAACAGCGAATACTTTACTGTCTTTATTTCCAAAGAAATGAATCATTATATTGTTTTATTTGGGTGTTGTTGTAAAAATGCAAATTTACTTTTTTTCAATTTAATACGTAAGGTTATTTTAATTGAAAATTTATAGTTATTCATTTATTTATAAAACAAAAAAAAGACGACTAAAATTTTAGTCGTCTTTTTTTTACTTTAAAAAGTAGGTTCTAATTTTTTATCAATTTTTTTGTTATGAATTGATTTTCTGAATTTATTTTTAATAAATAAATCCCTTTAGAAAGATTAGATATATCGATACTATTATTTGTTGTATTAACCTTATCTGTTTTAATTAATTTACCTAATACATTGTAAATATTTACTTCTACGTCTTTTGTAGTGCTAAAGTAAACGTTGTTTCCGTTTGTAGGATTTGGGTACATTTTAAATGTATTAAAATCTGAAGTATTTACACTTGCTGTAGCAGAATTGTAAACACCTATTCCGTCATAAGTTCCAACGCTAAATTGTTCCCATTCTGCAGCTGTATAAGTAGTGTTTGGTTGCGTAACCGTTAACTTTCTTCTTAATGTCATGTTTTCAAAGTTTTTGGCAGTTTCGTTTAAAACCCCAATAATATCTATTAAAACTCCATTTTTAAATAAACCTACAGGATCGTTACCATTAAAATTTATTGGTGCTCCAAAGTTTGATGTTTGAAGTGTTAATAAATCTGCTTCGTTTGTTAAAGTAGCATCATCTGCTTGAAAATGTATTACAACAAAAACATCATTTGCGTTAATTGTTCCACTTAAAGGGAATTCGTTTATCCAAGGACCAGCTCCGTTAGATTGTTTTTTTATACTGTATGAAGATAAATCTATTGAGTTATCTGTAAGGTTAGCTATTTCGACAGCCTTATTATTAGATGTTCCTTCAACATATTCAGAGAAAAACAATTCAGTATTGGTATTAACACCATCTGTAGTTGTTGCGTTTATTGCAGATGATTGAGCAGATTTGTTATCCGCAGAATCTTTAGCTAAAACTGCTACGCTATATGTTGTAGAAATCGTTAAGCCTGTAACATTATAGTAATTGTTAGCTGTAGTTCCATTAAGAATACCATCAACAAAGACATCATAACCTGTAACACTAGCATTATCTGTAGATGCAGACCAATTTACTTTAAAACTAGTTCCGCCTTCATTACTAATTGTAACATTACTTGGTACAGTTGGTGCAGCAGTATCTGACAAAGTTGTAGTATTTACAGCTACCGATTGAGCAGATTTATTATTTGCTATATCTTTTGCTAAAACACTAATAGCATAACTTGTATTAGAGTTTAAACCTGAAACAATATAATTTGTTGTTGCCGTTTCTCCTTTTAAATTACCATTTACAAAAACTTCATATTTTGTAACATTAACATTATCTGTAGATGCTGTCCAATTAACATCAATAGTTGTTAAACTAGTATTACTTAAAGTTACATTTGTTGGAGTAGTAGGAGCTTCACTGTCGTTAGAAGTATAAAGTCCCCAAGAATCTATAGCAGCATCTCCACCCCAAATTCTTGTTGCTAAATATGCGTTGTCTATAAAAGGATTTCTATTTCCTTGTGCGTAAGCTTCATTAGATTCATGATACGTATTTCTTTGTCTTTCAAAATCTGAAACAGGATCTTCTACATTCCATTCTAAAAATAAATCGATCATATCATCTGGGGTAGCTGCAGTGTTACCAACACCAACACCTGTAGGTTTACATTGGTCTCCGTAATGTAAGTACATATACATCATCATTCTAGCAACATCACCTTTCCATTCATCTCCAGGATACCAACCACCAGAAACAGGACCAGCGTTACCAGAACCATTAACAAATTTTAGGCTACCACGATCGCTATTAAAGCCAACATCTGAAGGACGTAAATGATGAGCATCTACACCAGCACCTGCAGATCTACCAAGAGCAGGTGTTCCTAAAGATTGTGCATAAGTATGTTCTCTATTCCAATCTGTAGAGCCACCTCCATTTTGGTTTATGCCTCTAGTTTTTGATGTTTTTCCATTTGCAGAATATCCGTAAATTAATAATACTTCATTAGTATTAGTTGGGTTTACATCTGTTTTTTTCGAAGCTTCCCAAACACCAGGAGTATAACTTAAAAAGTTTGTATGCGCATTAATTGTTTTAGTAGCTAAGTTTTCTTTTAGAGTGATACCTTCTGCAGATAAATCTACATCGCTATAATAACTTTCTTGAGCAGAAACTACGAATGATAAAAGAAGAGATAAGAAAAGTAATTTTTTTTTCATTTTTTTAGATTAAAGTAAAAAACGACTCATAAGTATGAGTCGTTTTAGGTTAATAAGATTAGTTTTTTATTAATTTTTTAGTAATAAATTGATTACTAGAGTTTATTTTTAATAGATAAATACCTTTCGTTAAATTAGATATGTTTAAACTATTATTACTTTTAGTTACATTTGATGTTTGTACTAATTTTCCTAAAACGTTATAAATTTTTATACGAGCGTTTTCTGTTACACTAAAATAAATATTATCTCCGTTTGTAGGATTTGGAAACATTTTAAAAGATTCGAAAATTATACTTTCTGTACTTAAAGTTGCTGTGTGGCTTCCAATACCATTAAAAGTATTTTCGGGAAAAGAAGTCCATTCACCTTGTAAATCAAAAGTAGTGTTTGGTGATGTAATATCTCCATTTCTTCTTAATGTTACATTTGCTGCAAAATTATCATCATTATTAAATACACCAATAATATCAATTAATACATCATCTTTAAATAAGGCCACCGCATCGTTTCCATTAAAGTTAACAGGTTGTCCGAAAGCTGTATTTTGATTGTTTGGTTGTACTAAATCTATTTGTCCTGTTGGGTTAGCTGCAGAGTTTGGTTGTAATTCTGGTGCAGAATTGTCTCCATTACCAATAACAAAAACATCTCCAGGAACAATATTTTTAACAGAACCTTTGTCTAAAGCTAATGGTGTTGTCCATACACCAGCACCATTACGTTCTAATTTAACCACATAACCAGAAAGGCTTACCGTGCTACCTGTAAGGTTAACAATTTCTAAAGCCTTATTTGTGCCTCCATCTCCTTCTACATATTCAGTAAAAAATAATTCTGATGCTGTTCCACCAGTAGCTCCATTATTTGTTTTAACGTTTAAAGGAGTACTTTCTGCAGATTTGTTATCATCATTATCTTTAGCTAAAATAGAAACAGTAAAAGTAGTATTAGAAGATAGGCCAATTACGGTATAGGTAGTTGTAGCAGTAAAAGCTTTAAAAGCTCCATCAACATACACTTCATAACCGCTAACGTTATTGTTATCTGAAGAAGCAGACCAGTTTACGCTAAAAGAACTATCTGTAATATTGTTAACTACTACATCTTGTGGCACACTAGGTGGTGTGCTGTCTTGTAAAGTTTTAGATGTTAAAGTTGTACTAGCATTAGAAAAATTATTTATAAGATCTTTTGCTATGACTTTAAAGTTATATGATGTATTTGTTGTTAAATTAGAAATAGTTGTCTGAGTATCTGTGTTAGATGTTTGTGCTGTTAAAACATCATTTACATATACGTTATAACCTGTAACATTAACATTGTCTGTTGAAGCAGTCCAAGAAATATCGATTGAAGTTAAGCTAATATTACTAGCAACAACATTTGTTGGAGTAGTAGGAGCTTGAGTATCTGTTTTTTTATAAAGATCCCATCTATCTTCAGCAGAGTTTCCTCCCCAAATTCTTGTTGCTAAATATGGATTGTCTATAAACGGATTTCTATTTCCTTGTGCATATGTATTTGTAGTATTTTCATGATACGAATTTCTAGCGATTTCAATTGCAGAAACAGGATCTTCTACATTCCATTCTAAGAATAAGTTAATCATTTCGTCTCCAGAAAATTGTTTGTCACCAACACCAACTGCTGTTGGAAGACATTGTGTGCCGTAACGAAGATACATATACATTATAATTCTAGAAACATCTCCTTTCCACTCGTCACCAGGATACCAACCTCTTGTATTAGCACCATCTGGCCCGTTATATGTAATAGAAGAGCGGCTAGAATTACCACTACCTAAAGCAAATTTAAAATTATTTCTTTCAGAATTTCTACTTCTATCTGCTGGTCTTAAATTATGAGCATCTGTTCCTGCACCAGGGTCATCAGTTAATAATTTAGGAGTTGCCAATGACTTAGAAAAAACGTGTTCTCTGTTCCAAACAAAGCTTTCACCAAGACCTCTATCTTGTAAACTATTATCTCTTGTTCTGTCATTAGTATCATCTTGGTCAGAACCATTTTCCCAACCATAAATTAATACAACTTTAGAGGCATCTAAATCTTTATCTGTTATTTTAGAAGCTTCCCAAACACCAGGAGTATACTCTAGTTTGTTTGTATGTGTGCTTGTAATTTTTAAAGCCAAAGCATTTTTTAGATCGGCACCAGATAATTCTAAGTTTACATCATTATAATAACTTTCCGCTTGAGAAAAAGTTAGGGTACAAGCAGTTAATGCAATTAAAAAAAGTAGTTTTTTTATCATATTAATAATTTAAAAATTAAATAAAATAGTTACTTTCTTTTTCTAGCAATGAAAATTTTTAATGTAAAAGTATAACTTTTATTTTCTTTCTAAAAGTGCCATGTAAAATCCGTCGAAACCAGAAGTATGCGCTAACACTTTTTTATCGGATACAAATGTAAAATCTTTTCCAGCATCTGATGTTAAGAAAATATTAACTTGTTCTTGATTTTCTGATGGTAAAATAGAACAGGTAGCATACACCATTTTTCCTCCTGGTTTTACCATTGTAGAATATTGTTGTAAAACTTCTTGTTGTACTTTTTTAATATTTTCTATAAACTCTGGTTGTAATTTCCATTTAGAATCTGGGTTTCTACGTATTACACCTAAACCAGAACAAGGAGCATCTATTAGAACTCTGTCTGCTTTACCTTGTAATTTTTTAATTGGTTTTGTAGAATCAATAACACGCATGTCTATATTGTGTGCTTTGTTTCTTTTTGCTCTAACTTTTAATTTACGTAGTTTACTTTCGTAAATATCCATAGCAATTATTTGCCCTTTATTTTCCATTAAAGCAGATAAGTGTAAAGTTTTACCACCAGCACCTGCACAAGTATCTACTACTTTCATACCTGGTTTTACATCTAAATAGGCAGCTACTAGTTGAGAAGAAGCATCCTGAACTTCAAAAAAACCATTATGAAAAGCTTCTGTTTTAAAAACATTAGCTCTTTCTGGTAAAATTAATGCGTCTGGGTGTTCTGGTATAAATTCTGTAATTACATTTTCTGCATGTAATTTTTTCTGAAGAACTTCTCTAGAAATATTTAAAGTATTTGTTCTTAATATTACTTTAGCTTGCTCATTTAAGGCAGCAATTTCTTTAGTCCATAATTCTTCACCTAACTCTTTAGAACACATTTCATCCATCCAATCTGGTATAGATTCTCTATATTTTCTTGTTCTAGACAATTCAGCAAAACGACCTTTAATTCTTCTTTCTGGTACGTCACCAACTTGGTTCCAATCTGGTAATGCAATTCCTCTTAAGATACACCATACAGAAAACAACCTCCAGATATTATCTCTGTCATAAGGTGCTTTTACTTCTGCTATTTCTGCATACAATCTGTTCCAACGAACGATATCATAAATTGTCTCTGCAACAAATTTACGATCTCTTGCTCCCCAACGCTTATCTCGTTTTAAAGCTTTTTCAACAGCTTTATCTGCGTAAACGCCTTCATTAAATATATCTCTAATACTATCTATAACTGCAAAAGTTAAATTTCTGTGTAATCTCATTTTTTTATTATAATCTAACCGCAAATATACGTTAAATAATAGAGTTTGTGTTTTGGTTTGTAGTATCTATTTTATTATTTATTAAAATAAAAAAAGGTGTTTAAAATATAATATTTTAAACACCTTACTTAGTACTATCTAATAAATATTACTTTTTAAGTACTATTTTTTTACTAATTAAACCTTTATCAGTTTCAATATTTACTATATAAATTGTTTCAGGTAATTCTTTAATTTTTAATTTATTTTCTTGGTTCGTGTTAAAACTATTCCAAGATTTAATTTCCAGACCTAATAAGTTGAACAATATTACTTTATTAATTTGCAAGTCGCCTTTATTTTGTACTACTAATTCTTTGTTAGAGTTATCTAAAAACACTGTTAGTTCCTTATTTAAAGGATTAATTATTTCGTCTATAGTTAATGTAGTGTCTTCTTTAAAAACTATTGAAAACCTATTTGTATACGTACCTTTTTTTAATTGAATTGCTATTTCGTTATTAGATAATAAGTACGTTTTATTGTTTAGTTTATCTTTTAGAAATACTTTATGACTAATGGCGTTAATTTCATCAATTTTTAAAACATTTGTACCATCATAATTTATAATAACATCAAAAGGAACTTCTAAATCATTAGATACTTCTTGGATACCAGTAATTACATATTTGCTATCATTATTCGGAAACTTCCAATAAATATCAGTAGTTCCTATATCATTTATTTCACTATCATATCCTTTATCAAAATTAGAAGTGTTGTTTTTGCTAAATGAAACACCAATTTGTCTGTGTAAAACTTCTGCTTCATCATTTATAAAATCCATTCCTAATTTTATATAAGGAAGCCTATTATAATCTCCATTACTATCTTTTTCGCTAGCTACTTTTTTTTCTGATTTAAAAAAGACAGCATTACCAGAAGTAGTTGTAATATATTGTCTTTGGCTATTGTTAAAGACGATTGTACCTCCGTCTGAATCACCTCCAATAAAAAAACCTTGTCCTACAGGAATATAGGTTCCTGGTGTTTTGTATAACGAAGCGTCTGTACCAGATGAAGGAGCACAAGAGATATCACCATCATCATCACTAATTACAATATTGTCTAAATAAAGATCATTAGAATCTTCAGATTCTAAACGTATAGTAGAGCCAACAGTAATACACTCGTTTATAATAAAACTAGAAAAATTTGAGTTTCCAGGTAAATTATACGTGTTAATATTAATACCATTTACTATTAATTTAAAAGATTTACCCGCAGTAGATAAGTAGTTTAAAGAAACTTTATCTGTTGCTTTAGTAATTTTATTAAATTCTATAAAGCTAAGAGGATTGTTTAAATTTATTACGTCTTTAGAACTTACAGTTGAGGCAGTACCATTTGTTACTGCTTCTTCAGATTCTAATGTAATATTATAAGCTCCTACGCTTGCTTTATTAATGCTTGAAACAGACATAGATAGATTTAAAGTAGCATAACCACCAACATAACCATTATAATAATGTCCTTTAATAACGGTACTTGTGTCTTCTTCACCTACATGATCCCAGAAATATAAACTACCATCAATAGAATTAATATTGTCTATTATAAATTTTAAACCATTTAAAGCAGAGGGAAAAGGGTTTCCTAATAAGTACGATTCACTTGGGCCAACAGACGCGGTAAATTCTCCATCATTAGGAGTGCCGTAAAACGTGTAATTCTGAGCGATTCCTGGTCCTTTAAAAATAAAACCATCACCTGGTGCAATTGTACCGTCTTTTGATTTTTTAACCCAACTAGCTCTTGTTCCTCCAGAAGTAGCAAAAGTATAAATCCATCTATCTGCAATATTAATAGGAGTGGCAACACTACCATCTAGACCTGCTACAAAATTTATGTTCCTAGCAATATTAGAACTTCCAGCACCAACAGTGCTTGTGTGTGATGTTGGGTTTGTACCATCTTTAAAAACAGATGCTACAGAATATGTAGCGTTTCCGTTTGTTCTCACTGGAGATCCCATATAATTATATCTATAAATACTTGCAACGTCAGATTTTTGATCGATAAATAAAGTACCATCACCAATAATAGTAGAGGCTCCTGTATGTGTCTGAATTAATTGACTAGTACCTATCATGCGAATTTCTGCATCCGTAAAAATGTTGATATCATCTGTTACCACTAATAACTGATTGTCTAATGACAAAATATTAGATCCTATGACTTCTAACTTTCGAGCACTTAAGCTTGCACTTTCATGTTTATAATTCTCACTTATAAATACGCTTCTCGATCTATCTGGGTAACCATTGCTCCAAGATGTACTTATTCGATTCGTGTTTCCAAATCTATGCAAACCTAACAAGGTATTTGCTTCTATGTTTACACCAGATGTAATTTCAGATATAAGAGGATCATGCGGGTGGCGTAAGAAATTATTGAACAATACAGAGATATTATCATCAATAAAAGAAACCCATTCATTAGATGTAAATGTCTTATTAGGAGCTGTAATTTCATCTATTCTAACAAAAGATGTTTTGTCTGTTAAATTCTGAATTACATCGATGCGGCTTTCCCAAGCAATTGTATTATTTGCTTTTCCGCTTCTAGATAGAGTTATAATATTATTGGTTGTATTAAAAGCAGTAACACCAGTATCTGTAATTATTGATGTTCCAGTTTTAACTTGTGCAGTAACAGAACTTGTAGCTGAGAATAATACGGAATTACCGCCTAATATTTCAGATGAATTTGCTATTGTAGCAATTCGAGAAGTAGTATTTCCATTATCAAATAAATTAATAGTGGCTGCATTTGGTACTACAATTTTTGAGTTGTCTTTATTAGTAACTTCTATAATTTTTTCTGAACCATTCCAATAGACTTGAGTAATTAGTGCTGTACCACAGCCATTTTTTGTTTTATCTAAAGCATAGGTGTTGTAATTTGTAATTGAAAAAGCATTGATATTTGTAGCAGAAGTAGAGTCGTTATTTTCTAAACTATTAGCAAATCCATTTGAGCCTACTAAATCTTTTGTTATATCAATAATAGCATTCTCCGTATTATCTGTAATACCGTCGTTTGCATTAATTGCACTTGTATTTAGAACAGAATTAGTTGCAGCTTCTAATGCATCTGGGCAACCATCATTATCTGAATCTAAATCTAAATGATTAGGAACACCATCTAAATCGGTGTCACAAAGCGCATATAATTTATTAAAAGGAAGATTTCTTTTAGATATTGTAGGAGATGAATAGCGCACACTAAGGTTTTCTCCACCAGTATTTTCAAAAAATAATACTGTTATTTTATATAAACCAGGAGAAAGAGATATTGTTCCAGCTCTTTCTTGAGAACCATGATTACCATCATTATCTACTATTTCTACTCCATTTATTAGTAGTTTAGAGCCATCATCTGAAGTTGTGAAAAAGGTATAAGTTTCTGTAGTTTCAATCTTTATGAATCCATTATAACGAACACTAAATCTTTCTCCATCTCCAGGAGTTACTAGTGCAAAAAGTGCATCTACATTAAATTCTGTAGCAGTACCAATAGCGGTAGCGCCAGTTGTAGGAATATTGTCTACGGTAGCACCTGACGGTAAAAGGTCGTAAAATTCATAATTTAAACTACCAACACAGCTACTTAATTCTACCAAATCTAAAACACCATCATTATCATCATCTATATCAGAAATATCTGAAATGCCATCTCTATCGGTGTCTTCATCGAAACGAATATCTCTATAATCGACATCACCAAAAAAAGAATTTACATCATTATCTGTATCTGTAAAATTATCAGTTTGGGTATTATCATACTCACCATTAACATCTGTATAACCATTATCTATATTGCCTGTTTCTATATTATTAACCAATCCGTTTACTCCTAAAACGCCAGTAACTTTACCAATACCATCGTTTGCTAAACCACTTCCAGATTCAATAACATCAAAAAGGCCATCACCATCTGCATCTAAATCTAAATAATCTGGTTGTGTATCTGGATTAGAATTTAGAATTACATCTGTATTCCTGGTAGATAAACCTATAGAACCAGCACCATTAGAATTTCCGTTTGGTGTACTGTCATAAGCATTGTCTAACCCATCATTATCACTATCTAAACCAGAAGGAGCAATATAGCCAACTGTAGATTGCGCTTCTATATTATCTGGAATACCATCATTATCTGAATCTAAGTCTAAAGAATTTAATATTCCATCGTTATCAAAATCATTATTACAAGGAGATGAAAACACAGAAAAAGGAATCTCTCTTTTACTTATTGTAGGAGTAGCATATCTTACAATTAACTCTTCATCACCAGTGTTTTCGAAAAATAATACTGTTATTGGGTATACTCCTGGGGTTAAAGTAATAGTACCAGACCTTTCAGTTAAAGCATGGTTACCATCATTATTAACTACTTCTATGTTGTTTATAAATAATTTAGAACCATCATCTGAAGAGGTGTAAAAAGTATACGTTTCTGTTGTAGATATTGTTATGTCACCAGTATATCGAATACTAAATGTATTTCCATCTCCAGGAGTTATTGCTGCAAATAATGCATCAACATTAAAATTAGTAACATTACCAATGCTTGTAGCGCCAGTTGTTGGTATATTATTAGTTGTAGCACCAGAAGGTACGCTATTGTAAAATTCATATTTTAAACTTCCATTAGCACAAAAATCTATTTCTTGTGTATCTAAGATTCCATCGTTATCATCATCTATATCTGCAGTATCTAAAATTCCATCATTATCAGTGTCAGACATCGCGTCAAAACTCTTACTTTTAGTAGTTAAGTGTTTTGTTTTATTTTTTATTGTTGAAGTAGTTGTCTTAGAGTCATATATTTCATCAGAAAAAATATTGAATGTAACCGCATTTGACAAATTAGAAGTTTCTAAATTTGTTAAATTTACATTGTAACTATCTGTTGGACTAATATTTGTTATTTCTCTGTTTCCTAATTGAAAGTTTAAATTAGGTTGAATATTTGTTCTTTCTTTTTGACTAAATAAAGGCGTAAAAGATAAAAATATTAAAAAAATACTGATGTAAATAGTGTTATGTAATTTAAAACAAGACGCTTCACTAAACGACTTTGCTTTTACTTTATATTTATTCATATTGGAGGATAGAATGCTAAAGTACAAATATTTCTCTTTTTACTCTATTTTCTAGTTAGTTAAACGGAAGTTTTAACATTATTTTATATAAATAATGAACTCTTTTAAGTTGTGTTTATTATTGAGATTTCTGTATTTTCGTATTCTATAATTTTTAAAGTTGAATTTAGACTACCCCATTACATATATTAACGGAGTTAGTGTACAGAGAGCAGCGCTTTTGTACACAGAACTTGGTATAAAAACGTGTAATGATCTACTTAATTTCTTTCCTTTTAGATATATTGATAAAACAGCTTTTTATGCTATAAAAGACTTACAACCAAATTCTTCTGAAGTACAAATTGTTGGTAAAATTACACGCGTAAAATCTGTAGCACAAAAAAGAGGAAGTAGGTTAGTAGCAACGTTTCAAGATGCCACAGGTTCTATGGAATTGGTTTGGTTTAAGGGACAAAAATGGATTAAAGATGCTTTAAAGATTAACGAACCTTATGTAGTTTATGGCAAGTTGAACCATTACAATGGTAATTTTAGTATTCCTCACCCAGAGTTAGAGTTGGTTACAGAATATAAAAAGAAGTTGCAAACTAAAATGCAGCCTGTTTATCATTCTACAGAAAAGTTAGTGAATTCTGGTGTTTCTAATAAGTTAATGCGTGGTTATGTGCAGAATGTTTTTCAGCAGTTCTTTGAAACAATTACAGAGAGTTTATCTTCTGAAGTTATAACAGATTTTAAATTGATGTCTAAACGAGATGCACTACTAAATGCTCATTTTCCAAAAAATCAAGAAAATTTAGCAAGAGCAGAATATCGTTTAAAGTTTGAAGAATTATTTTTTATTCAGTTACAATTATTGCGAAAGAAGCTCATCAACAAAACAAAGAACAAAGGTTATGTTTTTGAAAACGTTGGTGCAATTTTTAATGAGTTTTATGCAGAAAAACTACCATTCGATTTAACTAATGCACAGAAAAGAGTTTTAAAAGAAGTTAGAAAAGATGTTGCTTCTGGTGCACATATGAATAGACTTTTACAAGGAGATGTTGGTTCTGGTAAAACAATTGTAGCTATTTTGTCTATGCTCTTAGCAATAGATAACGGTTTTCAAGCTACAATTATGGCACCAACAGAAATTTTGGCAAATCAGCATTTTGTAGCTGTATCAGAACTTGTAGAAGGAATGAATATAAAAGTTGATATTCTAACAGGTTCTGTGAAAATAAAAAAACGTAGAGAAATTCATCAAAATTTAGAAGACGGAACATTACATATTCTTGTTGGTACACATGCGTTATTAGAAGATAAAGTGAAGTTTAAAAATTTAGGAATTGCTATTATTGATGAACAACACAGATTCGGAGTAAAGCAAAGAGCTAAATTATGGGCAAAAAATGAATTACCGCCACATATTTTGGTAATGACAGCAACACCAATACCAAGAACTTTAGCAATGTCTGTTTATGGAGACTTAGATATTTCTGTAATAGATGAATTACCTCCAGGAAGAAAAGAAGTAAAAACTGTACATCGTTTTGATAGTAACAGATTATCTGTTTTTAAATTTATTAGAGATGAGATAGATAAAGGAAGGCAAATCTATTTGGTTTATCCTTTAATTGAAGAATCTGAAGCCATGGATTATAAAGACTTAATGGATGGTTTTGAAAGTGTATCAAGGGAGTTTCCGCTACCAAAATATCAAATAAGTATTGTTCATGGAAAGATGAAACCTGCAGATAAAGAATTTGAAATGCAGCGTTTTGTAAAAGGAGATACGCAAATTATGGTTGCAACAACAGTAATAGAAGTTGGTGTTAATGTACCAAATGCAAGTGTTATGATTATTGAGAGCTCAGAACGTTTTGGACTTTCTCAATTACATCAATTAAGAGGAAGAGTTGGGCGAGGAGCAGACCAAAGTTATTGTATTTTATTATCTAGTTATAAATTATCGCCAGAGGCAAAAACGCGTCTAAAAACAATGGTAGATACAACAGACGGATTTAAAATTGCTGAGGTAGATTTAAAATTAAGAGGACCTGGTAATATTATGGGAACGCAACAAAGTGGAGTTTTAAATCTTAAAATAGCAGATGTTGTTAAGGATTCTAAAATTTTAGTTACTGCTAGAAATACTGCAATTTCAATTTTACAAGAAGATGGTAATTTATCTAAAGAAGAAAACTTACCAATTAAAAACGCATATATAAAAATGACCAAATCGTCTAAGATTTGGTCAAATATAAGTTAAACTATTTTTGTCTTTTATGGTGTAGAAGCAACCACGGCTCCTAAAGTATATAATTGTTCTAATGTTGGCGAAATACTACCACCTTCATTTTCTAAAGTAATACCAAAAGCTTCAGATTCATTCGCATTATCTATAGTAAAAATCTTATTAGCATCTGCTGTAAATGTATCTATTGTACCTAAACTGGTAGGTGTTAATGGACTCATTTTTAAAGACCATACTTGGTAAACTTTCCCTTTTGGTGGTTCTGGTAAACCTTTAGCATCTAAATAAATACTTTTTGTTTTCTTGTCCCAGTAAACTTTTGCATAAGAATTTGGTGAAACAGCTTGTCCTGCTAAAGGAACAGAAATTATGTCTTTATCTCTAAAAACTGTAATTAGTTTTTCTGCTTCAGCTAAATTATTCGAAGCATTTTCTATTTGCTGTTCTAGTTGTTGTTTCTCGCTAGCAACTTGTTCTTTTAATTTATTATTCTGTAAAAGAGACCAAATTAACGTACTTCCTATAAGTATAGTTGCTGCCCAACCAGAGTATTGTAACCAATTTGTTTTTGGTTTAGCTATAGAAATTACTTTTGTTTCTTTATTGTTGTTATTAATTTCTTTTTCTATAGTCGAAAAAGAATATTTTAAGTCTTTTTTTGCAGCAGCAGTTAGTTTTACGATAGCACTTTCTATTGATAAAACTTCTTTTAAAAGTACAGGGTTTTCTTGAATAGCCGTGTACACTTCTTCATTCTCTTTCTCAGAGAGTGAACCTGCAACGTACAGCTCTAAAATTCCGGATTCTATGTAGTTTTGTATATTCATTTCTTAAGCTCCTACCATTGTTCTTAATTCTGCAATACAATTTCTATTGCGCGTTTTTATAGTACCAAGTGGTATGTCTAATTCTTCTGAGGCTTCTTTTTGTGTGTAGCCTTTAAAGAATAATAACTCGATTACAGACTTACATTTGTCGCCAAGTTTTTTTACAAACTCTTTAATACCTATAGCATCTGTAGAATTGTCTAGATTATCACTTGTTTCTAATATATCTACGAAAAAATCTGAGTTAAGGTTTTGTTTAGATTGTTTAAACTTCTTAGAACGCGTGTAATCTATAGCTGCATTTCTAGCTATATTTAATATCCACGTAAAAAAACGACCTTTTTTAGAGGAGTAAGAATCAGACTTATTCCAAGCTTTTATAAATACATCTTGTGTAATTTCTTGTGCAACGTCATCATTTTTAACAATTGTGTTTACAACACCAGAAATACTATTACAATACATATTGTATAGTTTTTCATATGCCTTAACATCTTTTTGTTGAAATTGTAATATTAATTGTTCTAATTTATCCATACTTATCGCTAAAATATAGTTTTAATATTCAAAAGATCAATTTTATTCTATTTTTTTCTTTTCAAGAATTAAATAAGAATTTTCTGCTATAATAATTTGTTTAAAGAACTCTTTTAAAGAAAAATACTCATCACTAGAATATATTCTTTTTTTAATACTTAATCTTGTAAAAAGAGTTATAATATTATCTTTAATTTTAGCATTTAACGTAAATACACCTCCGTTGTTAGGTAGTGCAAAAGCCCTATTTTTTGGAAACTGTGTAATTGTGTAATTTTTTGGAATTTCTAAACTTAAAGAAAAGTTTCTTTTTGTTGGGTATGCAAAATCTACAGGATAAAAGCGTTCTTTTAATTTAAAGGGATTTTCCTTTATACGATCAAACAAAAAAGGATTAATTCTAATTTTAGAACTTAAACTTTCATCTTTAATAATTTTTATTTTAAAATTTTCTAATAGTGGTAGTTCAATATCTTCTATTATATTGTTTTTATAACTTTCAACTTCTAAATCTATATTCTCAGATTCAAAATCTTCTAAATAAGTTTCTTCTGTTACATTGGCTATTTTTTTTCTTTTATCATATGCGTAATGCCCATCTCTTCTTATAAATAGAGTCCCATTAAATTCACTTTCTTCATTTAAAGTTAATTTAGCAATTGTGGTTCTTACAGATGTTTTATTTGGTTTTAAAGTAACCCAACTTCCTTTACTATCAAAATTTATAATTCTAGCTTCACCATTTAGTGTTCTTATTGGTAATTCTGCAAACGGAATAAATTTGTCTGTAGCGTCTAAAAAATATTCTTTATCATTTATTACAGCTCTAACAATTACATAATTATAATCATATATTATTGGATACAGTTTTGTTGGAATACCATTGTTTCTTGTAGACAGAACAACTAAGTTTACGTCTAAATCTGCTGCTTTTAAACTATTATAAAGAGAGATATTTATTTCATCAACTCCACCAATCTTTTCATCAAAGGCTTTTTTTACTTTTGCGTCTTCATTAGTCCAATAGTTTTTATTCCAAGTAAAATGATTTTGAATAAAAGAATAAACTTTTTTTGCTTTTTCTAAATTGTTCTCTGTATTTAGAATACTGTCTGGAATTCTTTTCTTAAAATAATTTTTCTTTGAAGTTTGATTGTTGAAAAATACACTTTTAAGTTTTTTATCTGCTTGTTCCCAGGTAGTTGTATATTTTTCTACTGGTCCTTTAGGGCTTGTAAAAGATTCTAAATCGAAAGATAATCTCGATAAATAATTCTTCTTATTCAACATGTAAGACTCTTCTTCAAAAGCAGGTACGTTATACATTCCATAAGAATAGATAGCGCATGCACCATGACCTAAACCATCTATAAAAAGACACTTTTTCTTTACAGAAGGTTCGTTTTTGTCTAGACTTAAGAACCCAATAATTCGAACATTATATTTATAATTACCTAAAACAGCAGCGTCAAACTCACTTTTAATTTTAGGAATATTAGATTGGAAAGGCCAATCTTCTATACCAGAGTATGGAGATAGTACGCTGTAACTATATTCGATAACACTTCCTACCTTAATATTTGATAGTGTAAATTTCTTTGTAGACCAGTTTTCATTTTCCTTCGTTGTAAAAACTGCGCTTTGTAAAAGAATATTTTTTTGAATTTTTCCGTTAGAAATATTATAAGTAATTGCCTTTAAGTCTTTTATTCTCTTCTTTTTGTATATACTTAATGCTACAGTAGATAAGTTAAAAGCAGATTTGTCTAATATCTTTATACGATAATAAAAATCTGTTCTTGTTTCATTATTATTCTCTGTATCTAAATATACATTTGCATGTTCATATAAAACTACGGCACCTGCAGTAGAATCTTTTTCATAAACAGTCATTTTTAATTCCTCTAGTGTAGTTTGCCCCATTTTAGAAGACTTGTCTTCTTGTGAAGTTAATGCAGCTGTGTATAAAATAATGAATATTAATAGTAGCTTACTTTTCATTTTCTAGGCGTAAAATTTTTTGCACATTGTTCTTATTTAAGTAATCTTTTACAATTGCTTTTGCTAAACTTTTGTCTTCTATTGGTGTTAAAATAGATTTAAGAATGTCTAATCTATTTTCTTGATATGCTAAGTTTGTGTATCCATAACCAAATACCTCTTTGTTTAAAACAAGAATAACAGCATGTTCTTCTATTTCTCTTCCTTTATCAAAAATTATAAAATCTTCACTATTAAAATCTTGTAAAAAAGGTTTTCTTACTTTTTTAAAGTTAAATTTTGGAGATAAAATATCTAACTCTAAGTAATATTTTAAACGTGTAAATAAATCATTACCTGTCTTTTCATAAGTAATAGATTCTGCTCTATCTTGTATTTTTACAGCCCTTTTAGTTTCTTTTAAAAACAGTTTGTTTACTTCTGTTTTTATATTTTTTCCTCGTCCTAGATATATTACTTTTCCTTCTGAATCATGAATGTAAAATACACCAGATTCTTTAGGCATAGCTTCTAGTAATTTTTGATATTTTTCTTTTTCAACTCTTTTATCGTGATACTTTACAGAATCTTGAATAATGGTTTTATTAATATCTTTTTCTAGTAGTAATTTAAATAATTGCACAGTTGCTAAAGCGTCTCCAGAAGCTCTATGTCTATCTGTCATAGGAATTCCTAATGCTTTTGTTAGTTTACCTAAACTGTAAGATGGTTGGTCTAAAATTAATTTCTGACTTAATTCTACGGTACAAAGTGTGTTTCTGTTAAAGTCGTAACCTAAACGATCGAATTCTGTTCTTAAGATTCTGTAATCGAAAGAAGAATTATGTGCAACTAGCGTGCAATCTTTACTAATTTCTATAATTCTTTTGGCTACCTCATAGAACTTTGGTGCATTTACTAACATTTTATTGTTAATTCCTGTAAGTTGCACAACAAATTTCTGAATTTCTTTTTCAGGATTTACTAAGCTAATAAATTGATCTACAATATTATGTCCGTCAAATTTATAAATGGCAATTTCAGTAATGCCTTCTTCATTAAATTTTCCTCCGGTGGTTTCGATATCTAGTATTACGTACAAATTCTTTTTCTTAAGTGGCAATTTATTAATTATAATTTCTATTACCAAATATAGAACTTCCTACGCGAACCATAGTACTTCCATTTTCAATTGCTAAATTATAATCTGCGCTCATTCCCATAGAAAGAATAGTAAGCTCACAATTAGCACTTTTATTGGCTGTTTTATGTTTTTGAAAAAAGTTTTTTAATAATAAAAATTCTTCTTGTAATTGTTCTTGATTCTCTGTAAATGTTGCCATTCCCATAAAACCAACAATTTTTATGTTTTCTAATGTTGTTAAATCATTCGATTGCAAGATACTCTCAATTTCTTCAAAAGATAGCCCAAATTTAGTTTCTTCTTTAGCAATTTTGGCTTGTAGTAAACAATTGATAATTCTATTGTGTTTTTTTGCTTGCTTATTTATTTCTTTTAGCGTTTTTAATTTATCAACTCCATGAATTAAATCAACAAAATGAGCCATATATTTTACCTTATTACTTTGCAAATGACCAATCATATGCCATTTTATGTCTTTTGGTAAAACATCAAACTTTTCTGCCATTTCTTGTATTTTATTCTCACCAAAAATACGTTGTCCAGCATTATAAGCTTCTTGTAAATCTACTACAGGTTTAGTTTTAGAAACTGCAACTAAAGTTACATGTTCTGGTAAACTAGCTTTTATATGTTGTAAGTTTTTAGTTATCATATTAGAATTCATAAATGGTTAAAGCGCTTCTTAATTTGGGTTCTATGTAAGTTGTTTTTGGAGGCATTAAAAAGCCAGCATCTACAATGTCTTTTATTTCTTCTATTGTTGTTGGCAGCATACCAAAAGAAACTTTAAACTCACCAGAATCTACCTTAGTTTTAAGCTCTAAACTATCAGATTTGTCTTGAGAATAAACAATTTTAGAATCATTTCTAATATCCTCTATACCTAATATTGGTTTTAAAACGGTACTGTAAAGAATATGAGCATCTAATTTACTTAAACTATCTGTAAAATTATATACAGATTTACGTAAATATAATGAATAAAATTCACCATCTAAATACATGCTAAAATGATGCTTTTCTTTTGGTTTATATAATTCTTGACTCCTATTTTCTATCCTGAAAAAAGTGTCGAGTTCCATTAAAAACTCTTGAGGTGTTAAGTTATTTAAATCTTTAATAAATCTATTAAATTCGTAAATACTTAATTCACTTTCTGGTAACAAATAGCTCATAAAAAAGTTATAATCTTCATTACCAGTGTGGTTTGGGTTTTCTTCTGCCAATCTTTCTGCTAATAGGCAAGAAGACGTAGATCTATGATGGCCATCTGCTATGTATAAGGTATCGATATCTTTAAAAGCTGCAATTATTTTTTTTATATCTTCCTCATCATTCACTACCCAAAGTAAATGAGAATCTTTATCTGTTGTAGAGAACTCGTATTCTGCTCTTTGTTGCTTGTATTTTTTAATTATGGAAGCAATAACAGCATTATCTGGATACGTTAATAGCACTGGTTCTGCATTAAAACCAGTGTTTTTTAAGTAGTTTTCAAATAATAATTCTCTTTCTTTTAAAGTTCCTTCGTGTTTCTTAATTATATTATTATGATAATCTTCTACGGAAGTCGCAGAAATTATACCGCAGAAAGAATTTGTAGTTGTGTTTTTCTGATAAATATAAAATGCAGCTAATTTATCTTGTGTAAAAATTTGATCTTCTTTAAATTCTAAATAACGATTATGCACCAATTTAAAGCGAAGCTCTCCACGAACATCTTGTTTATGATATTTATAACCAGGGTTAATTACATGTAAAAATGTGTAAGGATTAAAAGCTAATTTAGAGTTTAGCATTTCTGGAGTATAAATTTCGTATGATTTAGAAGAAACCATTGCTACTTTATCTCTAGACGCTCTAACGGCTTTAAAAGGTTTTACAATTGCCATATTTTAGCTTAAAAGCTTAATAATTTGTTGTGCTAATTCGGTACCAATTCTTTCTTGAGATTCTTTAGTGTTTCCACCAATATTGGGTGTTAAAGAAATTTCTGGGTTCATTAATAATTGAACAGCTGGTGTTGGTTGTGTTTCGTAAACATCTAAACCAGCAAATTGTATTTTACCACTTTCTATAGCTTGTACTAAATCTACTTCGTGTAAAATTCCGCCTCTTGCAGTGTTTATAATACCTACACCATCTTTCATTTTTTCGATTTCACTTTTTGTAATTATGTAATCGTCTTGTGGTGGTACGTGTAAAGAAATAAAGTCTGCTTCTTTTAGCAATTCATCTTTAGTAATTGTATCGATATTAATCGTTATTTTTTGTCCGTTAAAGAACTCAATTGCTATTGGTACGCTCGTAACAACTTTATCGGTTGCAACTACATTCATACCTAAACCTAAAGCAATTTTAGCTACTTCTTGGCCAACTTTTCCAAAGCCAATAATACCAATTGTTTTTCCTTTTAGCTCTATTCCATCAGAATACGCTTTTCTTAATTCTTTAAAACGAGTATCTCCTTCTAAAGGCATTTCTCTATTAGAAGAATGAAGAAATCTTGCCAAACCAAATAAGTGAGCAAAAACTAATTCTGCAACAGAGCTAGAAGAAGCTGTAGGTGTATTTATTACATGCAAACCTTGGTCTTCTGCGTAGTCTACATCTACATTATCCATCTCAACACCACCAAGACCAATTAATTTAATACTAGGGCAAGCATCTATTAATTCTTGTCTTATTTGTGTTGTGTTTTTTACTAAAATTGCATCAATATTATTTTCATTGATATAATTTTCTAACTGATTTTGTGCAACTTTTGTTGTAAGTACTTCAAAACCTCCTTTTTCTAAAGCGTCAATTCCGCTTTGAGAAATTCCATCATTTGCTAATATTTTCATCATCTATTCAAAACATTCAAAATTTAAATATTTAAAAACTATTATATTTTTAAATACTTAAACATTTATATTAATTTTTTCTTTCTTTCTAATTCTTGCATTACATCCACTAAAGTTTGCACGCTATATAAAGGTAAAGCATTGTACATACTTGCTCTGTAACCACCAACACTTCTATGACCGTTTAAACCGTTAATTCCTGCAGCAACCCACATTTTATCAAATGTTTCTGTTAAAGAACTATCTGTTAATGTAAAAGTAGCATTCATAGTACTTCTGTCTTCTTTTGCTACAATTCCTTTAAAAAGAGGATTCCTATCAATCTCTGCATATAAAAGAGCTGCCTTTTTATTATTTACTTCTTCAATAAATTTAATTCCGCCTAAATCTTTTAACCATT
Organism: Polaribacter sp. PL03; assembly: GCF_033875165.1. NCBI lineage: Bacteria > Pseudomonadati > Bacteroidota > Flavobacteriia > Flavobacteriales > Flavobacteriaceae > Polaribacter > Polaribacter sp. PL03. The sequence goes on from NZ_JAWZSV010000004.1 coordinate 380,096, forward strand.
GTAATGTTAACATAGAAACATAAACGGCAAAAACAGAAGGAGTATTAAACATACTGTCTTTATCTATATGAATTTGATAATTTAACATAGAAGGAATATGTCTTTCTACTTTTCCTAAAATTTCTTCTTTAATAATAACCAAAGTAGCACCTGCAGGTCCCATGTTTTTCTGTGCACCAGCATAAATTAAATCGAATTTTTCGAAATCTAACTGGCGAGAAAAAATATCTGAACTCATGTCACAAACCAACGGAACATTCGTTTCTGGAAACTCTTTTATTTGAGTACCTGCAACCGTGTTGTTACTTGTACAATGAAAATAATCTGCATCTTCTGGTATTTTATAACCTTTAGGTATATAATTGTAGCCTTTGTCTTTAGAAGACCCAACTTCTACAACTTCGCCAAAAGCTTTTGCTTCTTTAATAGCTTTATCTGCCCAAGTACCAGTATTTAAGTACGCAGCTTTTTTGTTTAATAAATTATAGGCAACCATTAAAAACTCTAAACTAGCACCACCTTGTAAAAACAATGCTTTGTAACCTTTATTTTCTAAGCCTAATAACTCTAAAGATAAAGATCTCGCTTTTTCTATAACAGCAACAAAAGATTTACTTCTGTGAGATATTTCGATAAGAGATAAATTGTCATCATTAAAATTAAGAATTGCATCAGAAGCTTTTTGTAATACTTCTTGTGGCAAAATACAAGGACCTGCACTAAAGTTATGTTTTTTCATTTTATAGTTAGTTGTTGTGTTGTTCTATATTTTTGATAAAAATTCTAGCGTGTTAACTCCATCTGCATAATCCCATAATTGTGGATTTTGAGTTTCACCAAAAGCAATTTCGTTTTCTAAGAAATCTCTGGCAACAATACATTGAATTTTATCTTTATCTTGGTGTAACTTTATCTTTAAATCGATTTCATTGTCATAATATTCATAAAAAATTGTGGCAATAGGAGAGGAGTAGCTTTCATCTTCCTTTATCATTAAGAATCCGTTTTCTAACAAATCGAACAAACTCATTAAATAAACGGCCTTATTATAATCGTAATTATTGGCGTATTTCGCATTATTAATGATGTCTTTTTTAACAAACATACCATTGAAGAAATTGTTAAAATCATATCCTTTTGGTACATAAATCTTAGAAACAGATCTACAGCCCAAACCAAAATATGTAAAAACGTCTTCTGCTAATTTTTGTAAATCTTCCTCAGTTTCTTTTCCATTAAAAACAGCAACAGAGTTTCTACTTTTTCTAATAATATTTGGCTTGTTTTTAAAATAATATTCAAAATAACGAGCAGTATTATCACTTCCGGTAGCAATTACAGCATCAAAATTTTCTAATTTTTGTTCTGTAAAAGTTATGTTTCCTTTAAAACTAGTTTCTACATATTCTAAATACTTCGCTAAAAAAGGAAGTAAATGTTTATCGTTAGAAGATTGTTTTACTAAAACTGAATGCCCCGAAATTAAAACAGATAAAAAATCATGAAAACCAACCATAGGTATATTTCCAGCCATAACAATGGCTACCTTTTTTGGATTTTCAATATTTATTTCGTTTTTAGAGATCCATTCTTCTAAATTGTTTTTTGTTAACGATTTAGACCAACTTTCTAAGGCAAATAAAATATTTTCTTGGGTAAACCAAGAGTTATTTTCTTGCGCAATTTTAATTTGATGTTTAAAGCCATCAAAAAATAAATCATTATGCTCAATATTAGCTGCTTTTTTTATGTTTTCTACAGAAAACTGACCTAAAAAGGTACCTAATTTTACAAAAGCAGTAATTCTATTTTGAATACTATCCATTTATTTTGGTTGTAACTATTATTGGCGTTATTTTTGCAATTGCAAAGGTACAAAACACAAAAGAAAATTATGGCAATTATAATAACAGATGAATGTATAAATTGTGGAGCTTGTGAACCAGAATGTCCTAACACTGCAATTTACGAAGGTGCAGATGATTGGAAATATTCGCAAGGAACAGATTTAACAGGAAAAGCAGTGTTACCAAACGGTAAAGCTGTTAACGCAGACGAAGATCAAGAACCAATTTCTGATGAAATATATTACATTGTTGCAGATAAGTGTACAGAATGTAAAGGTTTTCATGAAGAACCACAATGTGCTGCAGTTTGCCCTGTAGATTGTTGTGTGCCAGATGAAGACAATGTAGAAACAGAAGAAGAGTTGTTAGAAAAACAGCGTTTTATGCATAACGAATAAGGTTTTCTTATTTTTTTAGCATGAAATACTAATTTATAATAAAAAATCCCGAGTGTTATACTCGGGATTTTTTTATTGATATTTTTTCAAATAATCTTCAATTAATTTTCTGTTCTTCCAATTAGAAGCTAGATATGTTTCTTTTGAAATATACTTTTTAGATTCCTTAAAATCTCCTTTTTTAAAATCTAAAATAGATTCTTTAGCAACAAGAACTGTGTTGTTTAGTAAAATCTCGTTTGTTTCGTTCATTATTAATTCAACTTTAATATTAAATTTTAATTTTTCTTTCTTTTTAGAATTTTCAATAAACTTTATTGGTCTATTTATATATGCGTAGTTTTTAATAGTATTTTTAAAATAGGAAGCATACACTTTACCTAAATGATTCTTTTCATAGAGGAGTAAAGTAGTATTTTCGTTTTCAGAATATTTAATACCTAACAACCATTTTAAGTTTATATGTTCTCCTCTTTTTCCTTTTGCATAATTGTAAATTAGTTTTTTTACAGTAAAGCTATAAGGTTCTACATATACTTTTCCAGAAAATTTAGCTTTAGATTTTCTTGGGCTAAAAGAAATTACATATACCTTTTGGCTGTTAATAGTTTCATTTTTTTCTAATTTAAGATTGTAGTATTTGCCATTTAAAAAGTTTAATTCATTTTCATTATTAAAGAATAAGCCTTTTTTCTCAGCATCAATGGCATTACTTGTTATTCTATATTTGTTAAATGAGTTCTCTTTTTTTATAGAATCACTTTTTAAAGTTAGTTCTTTAAAGGATAGAGAATCTTCTACTTGAAATAAACCTGTTTTAATTTTATATGTTTTATCATTCTTTAAATGTTTTAAAATTATATTTTGAAGTTTTTCTTGAATATTATGTATCGTTAGATCTTTACCAATGGCATTTTTCTTATAACCAATAATGCCATTTACTCTTTTAATTTTAAGCTTCTTGTTGTTTTTTGTGTTTAAAACTTCTTTTGAAGAGATATCGCCATTAAATTCTTTTACAAATTCCGGACTTTTAGTCTTTATATCTTTTGAGAATTTTTCTAATTCGCTTTGTGCTAAATTTCTGTTTTTTCGACTCAATAAAGAACTAGATTTTAAATCTAATTCTAGTTGCTGAAAATCCATTTTTTGTTTTTCGTAGACATAGAAATTTTGTTTTACAGCTTCAGAAATATAATTCTTTTTCATACTGTCTACAGTTTTTGAAACTAAAGATTCTAAGGAAATTTTAGCAATATTTAATTCAATCTCTTTTAATTGATTTACTTCTTCGGTTAAATAAACAGTAAAATTTAATATTTTTAATTGATTCACAGAAAAAGTTTGTGTTTCATAACCTAAAAAAGAAAAAGTAATTGTTTTTACATTTTTTAAGTCAATATTAAACTTTCCATATTTATTAGAAGTAGTTCCTGTATTTATATTAGTAGCAATAGCAACGTTTTCAATTGGTATGTTTGTGTTCTTTACAAATATTTTACCCGATTTTTTTTGTGCGGAAAGAGTTAGATTTACAAAGAATATTAGGTAAATTAAGAGTCGTTTTTTATTCATAGAATTTTTATTTTTAGGAAATGTATCGCATTTTTTTATTCCTTAATAAAAAGACATTTAAGTTTAACAAATTATTATATTTGCATTCTGAAATTTTATGAAAGATTAACTTAATTTAAGTTAATTCTTTTTGTTCTTTAAATTTACTTATACATGAAAGCTGGAATTGTAGGATTACCAAACGTAGGAAAATCAACTTTATTTAACTGTTTATCAAATGCAAAAGCGCAAAGTGCTAACTTTCCTTTTTGTACAATTGAGCCAAATTTAGGAGTTGTAAATGTACCGGATACACGTTTAGAAAAGTTAGAGGAATTAGTAGTTCCAGAAAGAGTTCAGCCTGCTACTGTAGAAATTGTAGATATTGCTGGTCTTGTAAAAGGAGCAAGTAAAGGAGAAGGTTTAGGAAATCAGTTTTTAGCAAACATTAGAGAAACAGATGCACTTTTACATGTTGTACGTTGTTTCGATAATGATAATATTATTCATGTAGATAATTCTATAGATCCTGTTAGAGACAAAGAAACAATCGATATAGAATTACAATTAAAAGACTTAGAAGCAGTAGAAAAACGTTTAGAGCGTGTAAAAAGAACTGCTAAAACAGGTAACAAAGAAGCCCAAGCAGAATTAGTAGTTTTACTTAGAATAGAAGAAACTTTATTAAAAGGGATTTCTGTAAGAACTTTAGAATTTACAGAAAAAGAAATGGAATTTGTACAACCATTGCAATTTATTACCTTAAAACCAGTGTTATATGTTTGTAATGTTGATGAAGGTTCTGCAGTTTCTGGTAACGCATATGTAGATAAAATAAAAGAAGCTGTAAAAGATGAAAACGCAGAAGTTATTGTTTTAGCAGTAGGTACAGAAGCAGATATTACAGAGTTAGATGATTACGAAGAAAGACAAATGTTCTTGGCAGATATTGGCTTAGAAGAAGCAGGTGTTTCTAGATTAGTTCGTTCTGCATATAAATTATTAAACTTACAAACGTATTTTACCGCAGGTGTAAAAGAAGTTAGAGCTTGGACAATTCCTATAGGTTCTACTGCACCACAAGCAGCAGGAGTAATTCATACAGATTTCGAAAAAGGTTTTATTAGAGCAGAAACAATTGCTTATGAAGACTTTGCTACTTATGGTTCTGAAGCAAAAGTAAAAGAAGCTGGTAAAATGAGAGTAGAAGGTAAAGAATACGTTGTTAAAGATGGAGATGTAATGCATTTTAGATTTAACGTGTAAAAATATATATACATAAAATTTGTTGATATTTATTGTATAGGCGTTATTTACAAAAAAAAGAGCAATTTTATTGCTCTTTTTTTTGTTTTAAAAAACCAAAGAGTAATTTTAAACGTACGTATTGTAGGGATAATACTAACTTAAAAGCGCAATAAATTTTACAAGTTAAATTATTATTTTGTTAACAATTATATATGGAAATTATATTAATTTTGCGCACCCAAAAAAAAATGTTTGGTAAGTAAAAATAATAATCATAAAATGATATTAATTGGGAAATAATACGTCTTATCAAAGGCACTTTTTAATCATCTAGAATAAATTAAGATGATGTTTTTGTTTGAAAATCAGTAAATTAGTATTGTGACTTCCTTGAGAAAGAGGTGTCATAAAATAAACATTAAGAATGTGAAATATGTTATTTTACATTTATAATTTTTTAAAAAAAAATATGTATAAATATTTAAAAAAAACGATATTATTTGGGGATATAATACGTTCTAATAAAATTGTCCTCATTTTATTTCTTTTATTTTCAATAAATACCTTTTCTCAGTCTAGTACAGATACTGATGGAGATGGTATTGTAAATGCTATAGATTTAGATGATGATAATGATGGTATTTTAGATTATATAGAAGATGGAGGTACTCTTAATTGTACAAATGGATCTACTATTAATAGTACGAGAGTTCCGTCTGCATATGCAGTAAATACTAATTTGCAAAATCAATTACCTCTAACAGGTTTTTCTAATGGTGCATTTAATGTTGATGTAGCTTTTAGTGGAAGCGCACAATTTGTTAGTAGCGGTAATGGTATTCAAGTTCAAAATGATCCTTCTACAGGAGAATTCATTTACTTTCAACCTGTTAATACAGCAAAATTATCTACAGGAAATTATGCAACCATAACAATTGCTTTCCCTCAATCTGTTTCAGATTTCTCATTTATTTCAGAAGGAATAAATGGTAACGATTATTATGAAATTACTGCGTTTAATAATGGTGTAGAAATTGTAATAGATCAATCTAACTTTAGTAATTTTCAACCTAGTACTTTTAATAATTCAAATTGGGAATTTATAAAACCTAACCAAATTGTAGGGCATCAAAATGGAGGAGGAACAGGAATTGAAGAAAATACTTTTGATTTTAAAATAGGAGGTTTTGTAGATACCATTGTAATTAGAACAGGTAAGCAACAAGACAATACTTTTGGCACAGGCAATACAGTTACCACAGCAATTACTGCTGTAAGTTTTTGTACTGTAGTGGATGGGCCAGTAGCAGGAAGAGATTTTGATGGAGATGGTATTCCTAATAGTCAAGATTTAGATTCTGACAATGACGGTATTTATGATATTATTGAAGCAGGTGGTATAGATGCAAATAAAGATGGTCTTTCAGATGATTTAAAGGATTCAGATAATGATGGTGTAAAAGACTCTTATGATGAATATTGTAAGGTTAGTACTACTTCTGTAGTAACAGATTATGCAAATGCAGTTACAAAATCAACTTTTTTTACAAATACAAATAATGCAATTGGAATTCCTGGTAATACTTATGCTTCGGGTCCAACCTCATATCCTGGGTCAAACCCATATTCTCTAGTTTTAGATTTTCCTCAAACTTTAATTGCAGGAACAAAATTAAAAATATCTTTAGGAGCAAGTTCGGGTACCTCAAGTTTTAGATTTAGCCAATCAGATATAAATGGAAATAATGAAGTTAATAAAGTTTATAATAAGAATGTAAGTTCAAATGGGCCAATTTCATTTGATTATACTGTTAGTGCTAATACAGATTATATAAAATTAGAAACATATCAAGAATTTGCTCGAATTTACGGGGTAGAATATACGATAACTAATACAAGCCAAACAAACTGTTCTGGTACTAAATTAATACCAAAACAAACTACTGTAGGTGTTTTAGATTTTTTAAGTATAGATTCAGATAACGATGGTTGCCCAGATACAATAGAAGCTGGTTTTTTAGATGATAATTATAACGGAGTTATAGATGGAACAAGTATTGATTCTGATGGAGTAGTTCAAGGGAGTAACGGTTATACAGGTACAAAACTAGCAGTAACAGACAGTACTTTAAATTCTTGTCCGGTAGATTCTGATGGAGATGGACTTTTTGATGTTGTAGATTTAGATGATGATAATGATGGTATTTTAGATACATTAGAATGTGGCGGTTTAGAATACACTACTATGGTTGTTAATAGCGGTGTTACTAAAGCTTTTAATATTAACGGATCTACAGATGGGTATATAATAGATGTATCTTCTTTAGATAATAGTTTTAATTTAATTATAAATGGTATTCGTTTAGTACAAAATGAAATTCAGTTTCACCCTGGATCTAAATTAGACGGACAGTCTTTAATTCATTTTGCATCTGATAATACATATTTTGGAAAAAACGGAAATTCAAATATTTGGTCATTAAATTATAAAAACCAAGATCCATCATTCCTATCTCTAAGAATTTTTATATCTTCAACAGGAAATTTTAGTATTCAGGGTAAGCGAACTAAAACGGCAGCTTTCGAAGATTTAAGTATAGATGCAGATGATCCTCAATTTAACCAAGTAATTTGGTACTCTGCTGCAACAAATGTTATAGAGATTTCTCAATTAGTAAGCGGACCAACATTTTTCTATTCAATAGGCTACGGATTAAATTGTACTAGTGATATCGATGGAGATGGTATACCAAACCATTTAGATTTAGATTCAGATAACGATGGAATTCCTGATGTTATTGAGGCTGGTGGTGTAGATGTAAATAAAGATGGTTTAGCAGATGATGACGATAATAATATAGATAATACAGGTTCTAATGGTATTCCTACTTCTGCAGCTGCGGGTAATGTACCTTTAGATAGTGATTTAGATAGTATTCCTAATCATTTAGATATCGATTCAGATAATGATGGTATTCCAGATAATATAGAAGCACAACTTTCTGCAACATATATTGCTCCAAGTGGTGTAGGTTCTACTATTACAGATGCAAATAATAATGGTGTAGATGATAATTATGAAGTAGATGGTATTGGTCTTATTCCAGTAAATACAGATATAAGTAATGATGTAATCTCAGATTATTTAGATTTAGACTCAGATAATGATGGCATTGCAGATATTGCAGAAAATGGAGACGTAGATAATGTAGCTTCTGGTATAGATACAGATAGTGATGGCTTAGATGATGCTTTTGATGATAATGATGATTCAAGTATTTTAGGTTCAACTGTAAATGATGGTTTAGGTGCCGGAAATAAAGTAATAGATGCTGCTACTTTAGATGCTGCTTACGGAGATGAGGACAACGATTTTCCGGGAACAGGTGATGTTGATTTTAGAGATATTTTAGATACAGATAAAGATGGAATTCCAAATAATTTAGATATTGATGCAGATAATGACGGTATTTTAAATACAGCAGAAGCTGGTGGTAACTTACCTAATGGAGATGAAGATGGTGATGGTATTCCTAATTATAAAGATAATTCTGATGATGGAAATTTAGGAGATAGCTCTACAACTAATTATACAGATTCTAATGCAGATGGTATTCCAGATGTGTTTGATACAGATAATGATGGTATTGCTAATCATTTAGATTTAGATGCAGATAATGATGGAATTCCAGATAATATCGAAGCACAATCTACAATAGATTATATTCAACCCTCAGGAAACGATACAGATAAAGATGGTTTAGATGATGCATATGATATGACTTCAACGGGGCTTCTAAATGGAATAGGTTCAGTTGGTTTAATCGCAGTTAATACAGATGTTTCTGCAAGTGTAGGTTCAGACGTTATTCCAGATTTCTTAGATTTAGATTCAGATGGCGACGGTTTATTTGATGTTGATGAATCTGGAGCTGGTTTACCAAACGATGGAAATGGAGCTTCTACTGGAACTTTTGGAATTAACGGATTAAATAATCTTGCAGAAACTGGTAATGTAGATTTAGGTTACACAGATATTAATGGAGAATATGATAATACGCAGACAGATAATTTTACAGATACAGATGGTGATGTATTAACAATTGGTGATGTAGATTATAGAGATATTTCAGATGATGGTATTCCAATGATTACGCAAGTATATCAATTTGGTGATGAAAAATGGATAGAAATTACGAACATTCACACAACTAAAAGTATTGCAGAAAATCTAATTAGTATTCAATTATATAAAAATACATTAGGTGATAAAACAGGTGTTATTCCAACAGTTTCATATACGTTTACAGATGTATTAGCACCCGGTAAATCTATTTTATTCAGAAATTCTTCTAATGGTTCTATTACTAATTTTAATAATTCAGATCCTACAAGAATAATTACTAATAATGAATTAACATCGCTTGCTGGTGCTAATGATATTATTACTTTATCTAAACTTAACGGTGTAAACTCATATAAAAATAGATATGATGTAATAGAAGCTTTTGCAGATAAAACCTCATATGTAAGAATAGATGAAGTATTAATTCCTAACAAAACTTATACATCAAACGAATGGGTTGTGTTTATAGATGACGCTTTAGATCCTTATGAGTATTTAGTTACTAATGCAGAAAGACATCCTCATGATCCTTTAATTTCGGAAATTGAGAGTTCTAATACAGAAGCAAATACTTTATTAGGGTTGCATAGAATTAAAAAAACGACAAGAATAGGTGCAACTTGGAACAATGGTTTTCCTGATAGATCTAGATATGTAGCCGTAAATGAAAACTATGAACATAAAGATGCAAGGTTAAGTGCTCGTAAATTAGAAATAGAAGGTTCAAATATTTTATCTTTAGACAGTCAGTTATTAGTAGTTACCAATAATGTAAATATTGCTGCTAATGCAGAGATTCGCTTAGTAGGTAAAAGTCAGTTTATACAGACACATTCTGGTGTTGCAGATGTTACAGGAAAAGGTAAATTATATGTAGAGCAGAACTCAGAATTAGCAAATGTTTATAGATATAATTATATGAGTTCTCCTGTTACAACAATTGGTGCAGGAACTTACAGTATAGAAAGTGTTTTAAAAGACGGTACAACTTCAATTAGTCATGCAGGTATAGTTGGTCAAGGAGCATCTAACATTGCTAGAAATATTAACTTTGTTGGTGGTTATGATGGTAGTACTGGTACGCCTATTAATATAGCAGATTATTGGATTTATACTTTTGCTAGTGCAAACGGAAATAGATCTGGATATGAACACAAATATAAAAGTGGAACAATTGCTACAACAGATGGTTTTATATTTAAAGGACCAGAATTAGCTCAAAATTATACTTTTGTAGGGAGTCCTAATGATGGAAACCAAACAACAATGGTTGGTGCTAATGATTCTTATTTATTAGGAAACCCATTTCCATCTGCATTAAATGGTTTAAAATTTATTAAAGATAATTTAAGTTCTATAGATGGTAGTTTGTATTTCTGGGACCATGTAGGTGAAGAAAATACTTCTACTCAGACAAGTGGTCATAATTACGCAGGTTATGTTGGTGGTTATGCTACTTTAAATCTTTCTATGTCTGTACCAGGTTTAAAACCAGCAGTTGGTGCTTTTAATATTACTTTAGAATCAAATAGTGCAACTACAAGTGGTTTGTTAATAGTAGAAGACATAGAGAAACCTATCCGATTAAATACAAATATTCATTTTATTGAGTTCAATGCTATTACTAGAGCAACAGATGTAATTAAAGTGAAATATAAATCTGCTACAGGGAAAAAATTAATTTTTAAGGTAGATAATAATGTAGTTAATACGTACAATTTACCAGCAAGTTCTAATTATACAACATTTACTATTAATGAATGTGTTATAGTTGGTTCTGTTATTAGGTTCGAATCTTTAGATACAAATAATATCGATTTAGACTACATTGTAATGAGCGATGATGATGGGGATATTTCTTGTGCACCTTCTAGTGGTACAGACAGTACAGTCTTTAAAACGCCAGGAACGTATATTCCTGTGGGGCAAGGATTCTTTATTGGAGGAAGCGCTACTGGAGGAAATATTGTTTTTAATAATAGCCAAAGACAATATATAACAGAAGACTCTGGAAATGCTGTTTTCTTTAAAACAGCTAAGAAAACACAAGAAGAGGTTATCGATAAAGGAGACTTTAATAGACTTCCTCTAATAAAACTAGGAATGGATTTTGTGAGTGAAGAAGGAAAATCTTTACACCGCCAAATAGGTGTTTCATTTAGCCCTAACAATAGTTTTAGTTTTGATAAAGGCTACGATAGTGAAATAAACGATTTAGGTGCAACAGATATTTATTGGAAGTTTTCTAATAATGATAGTAAGTATGTAATTGCTGGAGTTGAAAATATTTCTACTTCTTTAGAGATACCTTTTGAAATTACAATGAACTCTAAAGGTACTGTTGTTTTAAAAATTGATGACATTAATAAAGTAACAGAAAACATGTTTGTTAAAGATAAGTTAGATAATAAATTTTACTCTATAACAAACAATCAAGTTGCCTTACAATTAGATAAAGGAAAGCATGTAGATCGCTTTGCCATTGTTTTTAAAGAGGGGAAAGTTTTAAGTACAGAAGAAGTAAACAATCCTGTAATAGAAAGTCAAATAGTAGTTTTCTTAGATAAAGATAGTAATGAGTTGGTAATTGAAAACAAGAACAACTTAAGTATAGAAAAGATAACTTTATTTAACTTATTAGGGCAGAAAGTAAAGAGTTTTATAACTACGGAATCTAAAACTCAATACAGATTAGAAATAAAGAACCTTTCTACTACTATTTACATAGCAAATATTAAAACAGAGAAGGGAATAATTTCTAAGAAAATATTAATAGAAAATTAGAAGATAAAATACATTATATAATAAACCTCTGTGAGTTTTTACTTTCGGAGGTTTTTTAATTATAGGTGTACGTTTTAAAAAATATAATATTATTTACATTTTTCAGAATGTCTCTTACTCATTTATTCGGAATCATATCTATGGTTAAATTAATGCGTTCTTCATTTCCGTTATTAATTACCTAATAAGAGTCTAAGAGTTTTAAGAACCAACATTTTCCTAGTTTCATGTTTACACTTGTATCATTTAAATTAAAGACCGTTTCATCATTATTTAAACATAGTAATAGTTTTACGGATAACTAATTTTTCTATTTCTAGACCTAAAGTAGGATCTATATGTTTTCTAACTTCAGATTTTGTTGCTAATCCTAATGATCGCACTAAAGTTATAGTTGTGCTCTTCTAAAAAGTTTAAAAAACACTTTTTTAATAAGGAGATTTATTAAGAGAGAGAGAATCTAACCAATCAGTCAAAGAACCATCCGGGTAATCTTCTTAAAGAGGAGGAAATAGCAAAGAATTATCTACCAAATATACAGATGCTATAAGCTGAATTACTTTATAGTATTTAAATTTATCTAATGTTAAATTCTAGTTTCTGTAAGCATTTTTCTATATCAAATAAAAAAGGTAATTGTACTTTATCTTTATTTGTAATAGATGTTTTAAATTCGAACATAAATGTTTTATTAAATAAATTAATTTTTCACTAAAGTATTTACGAAGTTTTTAGGAAGAAGGTAAGTTTAATATTTATAAAAAGCATGCAGTTTTAGGGATAACTACATGCTATTTAATGTTAATTACATGTTGTAAACTCCACCATTTATATCTAGTGTAGCACCTGTTATAAAACCATCATATTCAGAAGCCAAATACAATACAGCCCTAGCAACATCGGCAGAATTTCCTGCTCTTTGTATTGGTATACCAGCTGTTGTTTCTGCTGCAGATTCTTTTGTTGTGTGTGTATTATGAAATGAAGTGCCTAGAATAAGACCTGGCGCAACTGCATTTACTCTAGTACCTTGTGGGCCAAGTTCTGTAGATAATGCTCTGGTAAAGGTTAAAATTGCTCCTTTACTTGTTGCGTAAACTAAAGATCCCGGATGCCCACCTTTTCGTCCTGCAAGTGATGCTAAATTAACAATACTACTATTTTTATTTTTTCCTAAATATTTTGCTGCCGCTCTAGATACAAACATCATAGAAGTAAGGTTTATATCCATTACTTTATGCCAAAAATCAGTTTCCATATCATTTAGCATTTTACGCGCAACAAGTGAACCTGCATTGTTAATTAATATATCTAGACCACCAAAGGTTGTTACGGTTTTCTCTACCATAGCATTGGCATCTTCTTCCTTTGTTAAATCTCCACTTATAGCAATTGCTTTCTGTCCTTTACTAAGCGCATATTCTACTAATTTATTTGCAGTATCTGCACTAGAAAAGTAGTGAATAGCAACATTAGAACCACTGTCTATAAAATGTCTAGAGATAGATTCTCCAATTCCTTGAGCACCAGCAGTTATAAGTATGTTTTTGCCAGCTAACTTATTATTATCCATATTATTATAAATTAATTGAATTAATCGTTTTTAGTAAAATAACCTTCATTAGATACTGCAGTTTTACTTATAGATATACTACCTTTCTTAAACCAAACTTCAGCATAATTTCCATCCTCATATTGTTTTTGAATATCTCCACCATGAGTTTCTGCTCTAGAACACCAGTTTTTATTAATTTTAGGAGATTTTCCGTTTGTTTGATTGTATGCACCAAGTTTAAAAAAACAACCTTCACCAGAATAAGCAGCTTCACGCTCAACACCATCTTGACCTATTGGTACAAATAATTTTTGTGTTTGTTCTGGTATGTTTGCTTTTTTAGTATATTCAGAAACTATTAAGTTTTTTGTAAATGTTTTAGTTTCATGACCTTCACTTGTAAATTTTAAAGACATAATTCCACCTTTAACTTCAATTTCATAACTAAACTCTTCACCTAAAGCAATACCGTCTTCTGGTTCTTTAGGATAGGTGTTCTCATCAGTTCCAACAACAGAAAAGTTATTTCCCCAAACAGCAGAAGAATAATCCCATCTTAAAGAATTATCATCACCTTTTGTATTAATTTCATAATGCCAAAATACAGAACCTTTTGTTTGACCAGGAAACTTTTTGTAAAATATTTTAAGAGGCTCATTTTCATGCTTGTCTGCACTATGAATTTGACCAACTACTACAGCATGAGAAGCTGCTACACGGGCATCTCCAGTTGCAGAAACATTCATTACTTTAAGAGTTGCAGTTAATTTATCATCAGCGGTTTTAGGATACCATTTTTTAGTCTGTGCTAACTCAGTTCTTGTATTGTTTGATGTACCGTGAGTGTCTCCGCCATTTGGAGCTTTAAAAACAACCCAATTATTTTCACCATCATTTTCAGTGTAAAAGAAATCTTTATTCTCAAAATTATTAGCAATACCAGCATTAGAACCATCTCCTAAAATTAATTTCCAATGATCAAAAAACGGAATTACTTCACTTGCGTAAACGGTTTTTTTAATTTCGTTATTAATTATGGATGTGTCAGTTTTCTTGCTATTATTTTTACAATTACTAAATATTAATAGAACTATTAGTATTGCTAATGTTGTTGAATTGTTTGTTTTCATTTTAATCTTTATTTTTTATGTGGTTTGATAATTTATAAAAATGTGCATTCATCATTTCCTTTGCTAATTCTGGATTTTGAGATTTTATTGCTAAAAAAATGTTTTCATGTTTTTCTATTTCTGTAATTACTAAGTCTCCTTCACAAACAGTATCTCTTTCGTAAGTCTTTAAAATTGGTGGTATTAATAACAGCATTAAAGACACCATTGTGTTGTTTTTACTAGCTTTAGCTATTGCTAAATGGAATAATAAATCTTCTTCTAAATAATCATCTCCAACAGAAATTTTAGCTTTAAAAGCATTTAAAGTATCTTCTATATTTTGTAAATCAGTTTCTGTACGTCTTTTAGAAGCTAACCAAACAGTCTTTAATTCTAAAGAGATTCTAGTTTCTACAAGTTCATTAAAAGAAGGTGCATCTAAAGAAATAATTTCTTCTACCATACCGTTAAAGCCTATTAAACCAATTGTTAAAACAGTACCACTTTGAGACATTGATTTTACCAAACCGTAAAATTCTAACTTTCTAATTGCTTCTCTAATATGATTTCTTTTCACATTAAACCGCTCAGACATTATTCTTTCTGAAGGTAGTTTGTCTCCGCTTTCTAAATTTTTAGCATTAATAAAATCTCTAATATTACAGATGATAATATTTTGCGTTAACCTATTAGAATTTTCGTCTATTAAACTTATTTTCACTTTAATTAATTTTTATTTGGTTAAATATTTCAATCAATTTGTTTCGTTTTTATTTTACAATAGCATTAAAAATATTCTAAAAGAGCAAGAACACCATTATATGAAATAATTAAAGAGAAAAACAATGCAGCATACAAACCAATGTAAACGCCAAGGCTTGTTTTATACTCTTTCATAACTTTTTTACTACTTAGCATTAATATTATTGCTAGAACTACAATTGGTAATACAAACACATTAAAAACTTGAGATAGTATTTGAATTTCAATAGGATTTGCACCAAAAGCAGGACCAATTAAAGCGACTAAACAAGCGATTGCTGTTATTATTCTAAACTGACGAGAAGTAGTATCTAGTGTTCCAGATTGATAATCTGCAATTAACAATGGCGCAATTAGTAAACATGGAAAAATTGAAGATAAACCAGCACTTAATGCACCAAAAAAGAAGATACTTACCGCCCATTTACCTGCAACTGGTTCTAATGTATTTGCCATATCTAAAACTTGTGTAACAATTTTGCCTTCATGAAATAAAGCTCCACAAGCTACTGCCATAATTGTAGCACTAATTATAAATATTAAAACTGCCGCTGTAATAGAATCTTTTTTCTGTTGTTTTAAATTCTTAATAGTCCAACCTTTTCCTTTTACAAAAAGTGGTCTCGATAAAAAAGTAGCAGAAGCCATTGTGGTACCAACAAAAGCAGCTACTAACATTTTACCTCCAGGAACTTCTGGTATTGTTGGTATTAAGCCTTTAATTACATCTACAGAAAGTGGTTGTACAAAACATAAAGACAAAATAAAAGATAAGCCCATTAAAGTAACAAATATTACAAGTATTTTTTCGAAAAAAGTATATTTACCAACTAACATTAGTAAATAGAAAATTACTATTATTATAGTTGCAGTTGCTAAAACAGTTTCATATTTATAAGGAATTAAACCTTCAAAATTTACGACTAATATTTCAAAAATAATATTTGCTGAAATTCCTAAAATTCCCATTAAAGAATTCCATTGACCAAAGGTGATACCAATAATAATTAAAATAGCTAAAGCTTTACCAAATTTTAAATGTTTTTTAAATCCAAACAGTGCTGTTTCTCCCGTAATTAAAGCATAGTTACCATATGCAAACATTAAAATACCAGAAAATATACAACTTAATAAAAGTACCCATAATAATTGCATTCCAAATTTACTTCCTGCAACAATCATAGAAGTTACACTACCTGTACCAATGGTATAACCAATAGCAAAAATACCAGGTCCGAAACCTAAAATAATAGCAATTAGTTTTTTAAATAAGGATTTTTTACTTTCTGTTGTTGGCATATTATAATAGCTTTAGTTTAATTATTAAATCCACTTTGTATGATGAAATTTCCCAGAATCTTCATCGTTTCTTTGATATGTATGTGCTCCAAAATAATCTCTTTGTGCTTGTATTAAATTTGCTGATGAGTTTGCAGCTGCAAAACTGTTTAGAAAATTAATTGATTCGCTTAAATTAGGAATTGCTAATTCATTTAAAACACATTCAGAAACCACTTTCTTTACACTTGGTTTTAAAGTTTTTAATTGTTGAATTATAAGATTGTCTGTTAATAGATTGTCTGTTGTTTTAAAGATTGAGACTAACTCTACCATTAAATCAGATTTTATGATACAGCCATTTGTCCATATTCTAGACAATTCACTTAGATTTAAATCCCAATTATAACTTATAGAGGCTTGGTTTATTAATTTAAATCCTTGATAATGATTTATTATTCTTGCGAATTGATATGCTTTTAAAAGATTATCATTAGTTATATTTAATTTAGAACTAGCTTCAGAACTTATTTTTTTACTTGCTGCTACTCTTTCATCTTTATAAAATGAAGTGTAACGAGCAAATAGGGCAGAAGCAATCATGGTACTTGGTACACCTAGCTCTGCAGTAGAAATAGTTGTCCAGTTTCCCGTGCCTTTATTGCCAGCTTTGTCCATTATTTTATTTACTAACCAATCAGTACCTTCTTTTTTTCTTAGAATATTTATAGTAATTTCTAATAAATAACTATTTGTGGTTTCTTTCCAAGATTCTAAAATTGTAGCAATTTCATCAGGACTGTTACCTTGATATTTTAAAATAGTATAGATTTCTGCTAGTAATTGCATTTCAACATATTCTATTCCATTATGAACCATTTTTACAAAATGTCCACTTCCTTCTGTACCTATATATGTACAACAAGGTAAATTATTTTTGTCTTTAGCAGCAATAGCTTCTAAGTAAGGTTTAATATATTTATAAGTTTCCTTGGCGCCACCTGGCATTATCGAAGGACCTTTTAAAGCACCTTCTTCGCCACCAGAAACACCAGCTCCAATAAAGTGAATGTTTTTAGACTTCAAATAATCAAATCTTTCTTTTGTTTTATTGTAGTTAGAGTTACCTCCATCAATTAAAATATCTCCTTCAGATAAGAACGGTAAAAGATCTTCTATAACAGTATCTATAATTTTACCAGCGTTTACCATCAACATTATTTTTCTTGGCGCTTGTAAAGAATTTACAAAAGATGCAATATTATCAAAGGGTAGGGCAGTAGATAATTCTTTAAACTCATTTTTAAAGTTTACCGCAATGTTTTCTTCTTGTTCAGCAACATGTCTGTTAAATAAAGATATTTTAAATCCTTTATTTGCAAGGTTTCTACTTAAACTTTTTCCCATAACACCAAGTCCAAATAAACCAAATGCTGTTTTTTCTAATAATTCTTTTTTAATCACTTTTACAATATCATTAGGAGTTAAACTAATATCTATTTTAATTGCATTTTCTGGTTCTTCTAAAATATCAAACTGAGATTTCAATAAATTAGAATTCATAAAATGACCTTCTCTATTATTAATTCTTTCTGTAATTTGTTCAAATGAACCATGAAGAAAAATCCATTTTGAGTTTTGTTGAATTTTTGTACTTAAAATATCCCGATATTTTGCTTTTAAAGCAGAACATACAATAACACAACCTTTATTTGTTACATGTTTTAAAGCAAGTTTGTTTAAAGTTTGCAACCATTCTTTTCTATCATTATCATCTAAAGCTTTTCCTTTAGACATTTTTATAATATTCCTTTCAGGATGATAATCATCACCATCAAAAAAAGGAATATTTAATTTTTTAGATAATAAATTACCCATGGTGCTTTTTCCTACACCAGAAACTCCCATGATAAATATAATTTTAGCTTCGATTTTATTTGTTTTTTTTGGTTACCCAGTTTGGTTATCCAATTTGGGTACCCAAATATATGTTTTTTATTTTTAATATTTTATTTAGAAAACAAAATATTTTTTTTGAACAGAAAAATTAATTCTAAATAATTATAGTAGAAAAAAAGGATATGCATGTAATTTTTTGGCAAAAAAAAACTCACTCTCGTAAATTACGAGAGTGAGTTTATAAAAGTTCTTTTAGAAAAAACTATTTCTTAATGTAGTTTTCTGGAGTTTTAAAATTATTTCTAAAGCCTTCAATAAACTTAATGTTTGTTAATTTTGCATTTCCTATTTTAGTAGTAATACCATCATTATTATTCCAACCATAAAAATCCCAATTTGTAGATATTGGCACTCCATCAATCATTTTATAATCTAGATATTTAATAGCATGAGGATCTGCTTCTGCAGCTTCTTTACTTTTACCAAGACTAACAATATATGCAGCTTGCTCTAAAACACTAGTTTCTTTATTTGCATAAACAACATACCAATCATCTGGTGCATCACCAGTATTAGCTTCAAAACTTAATTTTGCAGTATTATATGTTTTTACAGTTTCTGCTGTTTTGTAATTAAAATCCCACTTTGTTCCACCGTCATTTAATTTATAAGGAAACAAGAAGAAATAACCCCACGTATAAGCATGAAAACGAACTCCAGGATTGTCTTTTAAACTAGGAGAAACAAAAATATTTTCTTTGTTTACAAAAATTTCATCACCATTTTTGTAGGTAATTTTAGCTAAATCTGAAGTTGTAGTAATTGTAATTTTAGCATCAAGAATTATATTTCCTCCAAATTCTATCAAAGCATCAAACTGAACAGCTTCTTTAGATAAAAAAAGATCTTTTTTATGTGCTACTTCAATTTTTTCTGAAAAGGTAGTAGCTATTTTTTCTACGTTATTTTCTGTTACAGGAACTTCTTTTTTAGTTTGTTTTTGACAACTTATCAATAAAGTAAGACCTAAAAGGCTTGTTAAAATTATTTTTTTCATTATTATTTATTTAAGATTAATTTGTTTGATTTCTTGTAATCGAAGTAATATAGATTTCCTTACAAATAATTTCAATTATTTTATGAAATTTTAAAAATATTGGTTTTTAATTGCCTTTAATTCGTGTCCACAATTCAGATAATAATTTCTTAGCATCTCTTTCTTCTTTAGGTTCTTCAATAAAAAAAGGAGTACCATTAACATCAACTTCAATTTTATATTTAAAAACAAAATTATCTGCATTTGGTTTCATACTTAATAAGCCAAAACGTAAATCATTAAAATATAAAATATTATTTTCTTTATTGATGGTATACCAACCTTTAGAAATAGCAATCATTCTTTTTGTTTTGTCGTGATTAGCTAAGTCACCCAACAAATAATGATTTTTAGGATAACTAGAAAAGACTATTGGGTTTTTATCAAAAAAAGAAGAATGACCAATTAAATAAGCATTTTCTGTAGCTACATTGGCAGTCCATAAAATTGTATTTAATGGCGCAGGTTTTGTTTCTATTTCTGTGTATTTAATGTTTAGTGTAGCTAATTCCTTTGTAAATTTTTGGTAAGAAATTCCCTTTAAAACAACTGTTAAAATTAAATAAAAACTACTAATAATTAATCCTAAATTATTATAAATACGTCTTTTTTTACTTTCTCTTTTCTGACGCATTGCTAAAATTAAAAACACCAAAAAAGGAATAGTATATAAAGGATCTATAACAAACACATTTTTAAAAGCTAAACGAATATCTAATGGCCAAAAAAGTTGTGTTCCCCATGTAGTTTGTGCATCTAAAATAGGATGTGTTATAAAAGCCCAAAAGAAAAGCCAAGACCAATCTTTAATGTTTTTATATTTTTCATATCTAGTAATTATAAAAGCAAAAATAGGAGCAAAGAGTACCGAGAAAAAGATAGAATGTGTAAAACCTCTATGCATTTCTAAAGAAGTAACCTTATCTGTAAAAAAAGCAGAAAGCACATCTAAATCTGGTATTGTACCTGCAATAGCACCGTATAACATTGCTTTATTACCAATTTTTCTACCCAGAACTGCCTCACCTATTGCAGCACCTAAAATTATTTGAGTTAATGAGTCCAATTTTTTAAATTTATTTTGTTTGTTATTTTAATTAATAACTCTTTCTGAATTTTTTTTCAACAGAATAATTAATCAAATTCATAAAGTTTTTATGCACACCTAAGGTATTGTCTAACTTTAGTTCTTTTATCAGTTCTAAAATTAGTTCAGATTTAAATTGTAAATCTGGTATAGATATATAATTTTCGAAAATATCTCCTATGGTTTTATAATATAATTTCTCGAAAGTATTTAAGTCTTCAGGCTTATTTGTTACGTATTTGTAAGAGTTTACTTCAAAAGATTCTAAAACATCACCCACATAATCTTTGTGTAAAATCTGTGTAGGGTTTACAATATTTAATTCCTTTATCTGCGGATTTAAAAAGGCGTACAAGATTGCTTTAGAAACAAAATCTACAGGCACAATATTTAAGCCACTTTTTGTGTCAATCCAAATTCTAAAATTATCTTTAGCCTTCGTTGCGTATTTAGCTAAAAAGATTGCCCAAGAATAAAAAACATCAAACTTAGGTGTTTCGTAAAAAGGTTTATCAATTAAACGACCACAGATTATACTAGGTCTTAAAATCTGAGAATCTATATTTTTTAGCTTACAGGTTTCTTTTACAAAACGTTCACTTTCGTACTTAGATTGTTCATATGGGTTTCTAAAATTAGTAACTGTATAGTTTTCAATAGCGTCACTTACTTTTTCATTTTGAATACCAAAAGAATAAGCAGTACTAATGTATAAAAAACGAGTTACTGTTTCTGGTAATTGCTCTAGTAGTTGTTTTGTAACTAAGTAATTCTGTGAGTGTACTGTTTTTTTAGAATCGCTAGTACTAGATAGGTTTGTAGAACCAGCACAATGTATTACAGTATTAAAATTATAACTAGCTAAAACAGATTTGGTAATTGTAGATAAATCATGAGAAATTACAGTTATCTTATCTAAACAAGCCTCTAAAGTAAAGTCGTTTAAGAAGTTTGGGCGAGATTCGTCTTGTAAAATAGCTAGTAAACGTTGTTCTGCAGATTTTTTATTATCTCTTATAACAACATAAAGGTGTTGTACTGTTTTTTCTACAATTGCTTTATGTAGCCACTCAAAAATAATGTGACTTCCAACAATTCCTGTACCTCCAGTTAATAGACAATTCATATTTTTATAGTTCTGTTTAAACGAGTAAAAATACCCTTTTTTATATTAAAAACGGCACTCTCGAAGTTTCGAGATGTGCCGTTTTATATCTTATTGTTTTGTTTAAATTTATCCTTTATAGAAAGGTAATTTAACAATTGTTGCAGGAATTGCTTTTTTACGAACCTGAATAAAAATCTGAGTACCAGATTTAGACATAATTCTTGGTACATAACCCATACCAATACCTTTTTGTAAACAAGGGCTCATTGTACCAGAAGTTACATTTCCAATAATATTTCCATTACCATCTACAATATCATAACCTTGTCTAGGAATTCCTCTTTCATCTAATTCAAAAGCAACCAAACGTCTTTCTGGTTTGTGTTCTTTTTCTTTAGCTAATGCTTCTGCGTTAACAAAATCTTTAGTAAACTTGGTAATCCAGCTTAAACCAGCTTCAATTGGCGAGGTTGTATCATCAATATCATTACCATATAAACAATAACCCATTTCTAAACGTAAGGTATCTCTAGCAGCTAAACCAATAGGTTTAATTCCAAAATCTACACCAGCTTCAAAAACTTTATTCCAAATTTGTGTAGCTTCTTCATTTTTACAGTAAATCTCAAATCCGCCAGAACCAGTATAACCAGTAGCAGAGATAATAACATTTTCTATACCAGCAAAATCACCAACTTTAAATTTATAAAAAGGAATTGCAGCTAAATCTAAAGAAGATAAAGATTGCATAGCTTCAACAGCTTTTGGGCCTTGTATTGCTAGCAAAGAATAATCTTCAGACAAATCTTTTAAATCTGCTTTAAATTCTTCGTTATAAGAAGAAATCCAATTCCAATCTTTTTCAATATTAGAAGCATTTACTACTAACAAATACTCGTTCTCTTTAATTCTATAACAAATTAAATCATCTACAATTCCGTTTTCTTCATTAGGAAAACAGCTGTATTGTGCATCTCCAATTTCTAATTTAGAAGCATCATTAGAAGTAACTTTTTGTATTAAAGCAAGCGCATTTTCTCCGCTAACTAAAAACTCTCCCATATGACTTACATCAAAAACCCCAACAGATTCTCTTACCGTTAAATGTTCTGCAGTAACGCCTTCATACTGCACAGGCATATTATACCCTGCAAAAGGCACCATTTTTGCTCCTAATTTTTCGTGAATTGAATGTAATGCTATATTTTTCATTGATAGATTTCTTAAAATTTAGGCTAATTTATTGAAAAATTCGCAATTATCAATCACTAATATTTTGTTAATATTTTTAAGTAAAAAATAATTAATAGTACATTTGAGAAACCAACAACTAAACCTTATTGTAATGAAGATTTTTAAAATTCTTTTTGTTGCTTTTTTAGCAATTTCTTTCAGCGGATTTTCACAAACACCTACAGATTTCTTATCAAAAGAGTTTCATAAGAGTAGAAGAGATGCTTTAAGAAGTAAAATGCCTGCAAATTCTGTATCGGTAGTTTTTGCAAATCCACTTAGAAATAGAGCAAATGATGTAGATTTTGTTTTTCATCAAGACCCTAACTTTTATTATTTAACAGGTTATAGAGAACCAAATGGTGTTTTAGTTTTGTTTTCTGAAAACCAAACAGATGAAAACGGACAATCTTATAATGAAATTTTATACGTTCAGAAAAGAGATGCAAGAGCAGAACAATGGAACGGAAAACGTTTAGGAATTGAAGGGGCTAAAAATGAACTAGGTTTCAAGATGGCTTTTAATTCAGAAGAATTTGCAGCATCTAAAATCAATTTTAAATCTTTCGATAGACTTTTTATAGAAAAATTTAATGATGATTATAGAAATTCAGCAAGAGATAATGCAGAAGTGTACGATTTAGTTTTGGCTTTTAAAGAAAAGGCAGATTATAATCCTAAGAATTTCTTATCGCCAATGAAAAAGCAAATTTACGAGTTGGTAAAATCGACACCAATAGAAAATAGTGCAAATGTTGCGCAAATAATTGGTAGAGCTTTGGTTTATGATCCATCATTAAAAAATGATGAAGATTTAATGAAGTTTAAAGACGCAACAAGCAACGATTTAAAGAAGGAATTAAAGCAAAAAATTTCTTTAAAATTAGATGCAAAAACAAATATAGATATTACATTTTTATCTAGAAACTTGGCAACTTTAAGAGAAGTAAAAACAAAAGAAGAGTTGGTTCTTCTAACAAAAGCAGTTAGAATTTCTGCAATTGGGCAAGCAGAAGTAATGAAAGCGATGAAACCTCATATGTCTGAAACAGAATTACAAGGAATTCATGAATTTGTGTACAAAAAATACGGCGCAGAATACGAAGGATATCCCTCTATAGTTGGTGCAGGAAACAACGGTTGTATTTTACATTACATAGAAAATAGTAAAACTAAAGTTGGTAACGAATTAGTTTTAATGGATTTAGGAGCAGAATACAGAGGTTATACAGCAGATGTAACACGTACAATACCTGCAAATGGTAAGTTTTCTAAAGAACAAAAAGCAATTTATAATCTTGTTTTTAAAGGACAAGAAGAAGGCATTAAAGGGTATTTAATTGGTGAAAGTATGGGGAAACCAAATCTAATTGCTAGAAAAATTGCTAATGAAGGTTTGTTTAAATTAGGAATTATTAAATCGGTAGACGAAAAACATCCTTATTTTCCTCACGGAACCTCACATCATATTGGTTTAGATGTTCACGATCCAGGAAATTATGGTAATTTTGAAGAAAATATGGTAGTTACTATGGAACCAGGAATTTATATTCCAGAAGGTAGTAATTGTGATAAGAAATGGTGGGGAATAGGAGTTAGAATAGAAGACGATATTTTAGTTACAAAAAACGGACCCGTAAATTTATCTGCAGAAGCACCAAGAACAGTTGAAGAAATAGAAAAAATGATGGCAAAGAAATCTGTTTTAAACGATTTTGTATTGCCAGATTTAGATAAATAAATGAACAAAACAGCAATAATTTTAGGAGCTACAGGTGTAACAGGTAATTTACTTTTAGAGAAGTTAATTGCAGATACTACCTATAGTAAAGTTATACTTTTTTCTAGAAGTTCTGTAAATAATTCGTCTAGTAAAATAGAAGAACATTTAGTAGATTTATTAGAATTGTCTAATTACAAAGATGCTTTTATTGCCGACGAGGTTTTTTGTTGCATTGGTACAACAGCTTCCAAAACAAAAGACAAAGCACTTTACAAATCTATAGATTATGGTATTCCTGTAAATGCTGCAAAATTAGCCAAACAAAACAACATTAATACCTTTATAGTAATGTCTTCTATGGGTGCAGATGCTTCTAGTACTGTATTTTATAATAGAACAAAAGGCGAAATGGAACGTGATGTTTTAAAACAGAAAATTACCAATACTTTTATTTTAAGACCTTCTTTAATAGGAGGAGAAAGAAAAGAATTTAGATTAGGAGAAAAAATAGGAAAAGGAATCATGACAATTTTAAACCCTTTATTAATAGGAGGTTTAAGAAAATATAGAATGATTCATCCAGAAAAAATAGCAAGTTGCATGCAAGCACTTGCAAAAGAACATTATAATGAAGTTCTTATTAATTCAGATAAGATTTTAAGCATCGTAAACACCAAAAAATAATGACAGAAAAGCAACCCAACAACCCAATGCATGGAATAAAATTAGCTACTATTTTAGAGGAGCTTTTTAAAGAATATGGTTGGGAAGATTTAGGAGATCGTTTAAATATTAATGCGTTTAAAAATAACCCAACTTATAAATCTAGTTTAAAGTTTTTAAGAACAACACCATGGGCAAGAGAAAAAGTAGAAAGACTGTATGAAAAAACAATGCTAAAATAGTTTTTAGAAGCTATTTCCTGCTTTTCACTATATCTTTTTGTGAAAAACAAAAAGGATGTCGTTTCAATCAGGGCTAAATTTATTTGCTAGCCTTGGTTTGTAACTATTTTTATTTTGTAATTTAAGAAGAAATTATCTCAAGAACCAACTCTTTGGTTAATGGTTTTCCGTTTGCAATTTTCTTTATATTATCAAACGTAAAAACAAAATTGCAGCCAGTTTTATAAGCAGAACAACCATATGCTGTTTTTCCTTTTAAAACAGTTCCTTGTTTACATTTAGGGCAGGATATTTTATCTGAACTCTTGTCATTAGAATTTACAACTGCCGTTTTTTTAGCTTCTAATTTTAATCTAAAATTTTCATCAAATCTTATTAAGCCTTCAACAGAACCTGCATCTGTTTTAAAGCCCTTTAAGTTTGTTGTACAACCTTTATCAATCAATCGTATTAATTGATTCTCAGAAACTTTCTTTCCGTAGATTTCAAACGGAATTTTTAAATCACAATTGTTTTTATACTCAGAACATCCAAAAGCAGAAGAGCCTTTTAATATGGTTCCTTTTTTACATTTCGGACAGGTTTTTCCTAAAACATCTTTTTTAGTTGTAACTTTTTTAACCTTTTGTTTTACAGTATTTTCTGTAGCTTTCTCACTTTCAGAAGAAATTCTTTTTTTAGAGGTATTAGAACGAACTTCATAGACCAATTCGTCTACCATTTTTTTCATGTTCTTAATAAAAGTTGCTGCGTTAAATTCTCCTCTCTCAATTTCTTTTAAACGTTTTTCCCAACGTCCTGTTAACTCCGCAGACTTTAGCAACTCGTTATCAATAATATTAATTAAATCAATTCCGGTTTGTGTTGGTAAAACTAATTTCTTTTTACGCTCAATATATTTTCTTCGGAACAAAGTTTCGATAATACTTGCTCTAGTAGAAGGTCTTCCAATTCCGTTTTCTTTCATTAACTCACGTAAATTATCATCATCTACTTGCTTTCCTGCAGTTTCCATAGCACGTAATAAACTTGCTTCTGTAAAATTTCTTGGTGGTTTGGTTTCCTTTTCTAAAAACGAAGGTTCATGTGTGCCTTTTTCTCCTTTTACAAAAGAAGGCAACGTTATTTGTTCGTTTAATTCCTTTTTAATCTTGCTTTCTTCTGTTTCAAAAGCAACGCGCCAACCTTTGGTTAGAATTTCTTTACCGGTTGTTTTAAAAGGTACATCCGCAGCTTTACCAATTACTGAAGTATTAGAAACGTCAGAATCTGGATAAAAAACACCAATAAATCTACGTGTAATAATATCGTATACCTGTTGCTGATTGTATTGTAAATTTCCTTGAATTCCGGTAGGAATAATAGCGTGGTGATCTGTTACTTTTTTATCATCAAAAACACGTTTCGATTTCTTTATTTTACTACCTAAAAGCGGTTGTGTAAGTGCACTGTAATTTGTTAATTTAGATAATATTCCTGCAATTTTAGGATACACATCATTAGGTAAGAAAGTTGTATCAACTCTAGGATACGTAACTACTTTCATCTCATATAATTTCTGAACCATTTTTAATGTTTCATCCGCAGAAAAACCAAATTTATTATTACAGTATACTTGTAAGCCTGTTAAATCAAATAATTTAGGTGCATATTCTTTCCCTTTCTTTTTGGTAACAGAAACAATTTCAAAGTCAGATTCTTTAACTTTATTAGCTAAAACTTGTCCGTCTTCTTGTTTTAAAAAACGTCCATCTTCATAATTAAAAAGGGTGTTTCTATATGTTGTTTGAAGCTCCCAATAGGGTTGAGGTTTAAAGTTTTCAATTTCCACAAAACGATTTACCAACATTGCCAGCGTAGGAGTTTGCACTCTACCAACGGATAAAACTTGCTTGTAACCGCCAAATTTTACGGTGTATAATCGTGTTGCATTTAAGCCTAAAAGCCAATCTCCAATAGCTCTAGAAAATCCTGCATAATAGAGATTGTCATATTTTTCTGCAGGCTTTAAATTTTTAAAACCTTCTTTAATTGCTTCTTCTGTTAAAGAAGAAATCCATAAACGCTGAACTTCTCCTTTATAACCAGCCTGATTAATTACCCAACGCTGAATTAATTCTCCTTCTGTACCAGCATCCCCACAATTGATAACAACAGTTGCTTTGTCGAACAAAGATTTTACAATATTAAATTGTTTTCTAATTCCTGCATCTCCTGTAACTTTGGTATCAAAACGTTCTGGAAGCATTGGTAAATTATTCAAATCCCAACTTTTCCAATGCGGTTTGTAATCTTTAGGTTCTAAAAGTGTGCACAAATGGCCAAAAGTATATGTTACCGCATAACCGTTTCCTTCGTAGTAACCATCACGCTTTGTGTTGGCTCCTAGAATACTAGCTATTTCTCTTGCTACAGATGGCTTTTCGGCAATACAGACTTTCATTGATTATTTTTGTGAGGTCGAAAGTAAGAAAATAATTGATGAATTATTATTAGAATGTATCTATTCTTTTTTTAGTTATTAATTTTCCATCTCTTTCTGTCTCTGAAATTATAGTTGTCAAACTTGAAAGTCCAATTTTTCCTGATTTTTGATCTTGAATTTTTTTCAATGCTTTATGTATTGTTTTAATATTTACCATTGGAAAATAGTGACCTTTAATATCATAGAAATCAATTTGTTTAAATTCATCGAAGGAAATTATTCCGTCTTCTTCTAAACTTTCAATTTCATAAATTAATGTGTCCAAAGACATTGGACTTGGATTTCTTCTAACTTTTTTATTATCCATTTTTTAAATTTAATTTATTAAGCTGTTTTTTAGCATCTTCCCAAGAGACTTTTTTCTTTTTATTTGATTCATTAACTTCTTGTTGTATCTCATTTTTTTGAGAATCTGTTAAGTCATCCCAAGTATCATTTTTTTCTATTTTATTGCTCATTTTATAAATATAAGAAATTATTATTTTACTTCATCAAAGCCAATTGAATTCGTTTTCTAACCACATCAACTTCAAGTACTTTTACAGTAATTTGCTGTTGTAAAGTAACAATGGCATTTACATCTTTTACAAAAGTATCAGACAGATTAGAAACGTGAATTAATCCACTTTCTTTAATACCAATATCTACAAAACAACCAAAATTTGTAATATTATTTACAATTCCTGGTAATATTTGTCCGATTCTTAAATCTGAAATTGTTTTAATCGTTGCATCAAAAGAAAATACCTTCGCTTTTGCTCTTGGATCTACACCTGGTTTTTCTAATTCATTAATAATATCTTGTAGCGTTGGTAAACCAATCGTTTCAGTTATATAGTTTTTTAGTTGAATCTTTTTAATCAACTCTTTATCACCAATAAATTGAGACACCTTTTTGTTATTATCTTTCGCAATTTTATCTACCAAACCATAACTTTCTGGGTGAACACCAGAATCGTCTAGCGGATTTTCCCCATTTTTAATTCTTAAAAAACCAGCAGCTTGTTCGTACGCTTTTCCACCTAAACGAGGCACTTTTTTAATAGCAGTTCTAGAAGCGAAAGAACCATTTTCGTTTCTGTAATTCACGATATTTTCTGCCAATTTTGGTCCAATTCCAGAAACGTAACTTAATAAAGATTCACTTGCTGTATTAATATTTACACCAATAGTATTTACACAACTTTCTACCGTAATGTCTAAAGATTTTTTCAACTTCGTTTGATCAACATCGTGCTGGTATTGGCCAACTCCAATCGATTTAGCATCGATCTTTACCAATTCTGCTAAAGGATCTTGCAAACGTCTTCCAATAGAAACAGAGCCACGAACGGTAACATCAAAATTTGGAAATTCATCTCTTGCAATTTTAGATGCCGAATAAATAGACGCGCCAGCTTCACTTACTACAAAAATAGCAACAGGATTTTTAAAATCTATTTTTTTAATTAGTTGTTCTGTTTCTCTAGAAGCAGTTCCGTTTCCAATGGCAATGGCTTCAATTTTATGAGTTTCTACTAAAGAGCTAATTTTTTTAATAGCTTCTATAGATTGATTTTGTGGTGCATGCGGAAAAATAGTGTCATTATGTTCTAAATCTCCTTGTTCATTTAAGCAAACAATTTTACAACCAGATCTAAAGCCAGGATCTACTGCTAGAATTCTTTTTTCGCCCAAAGGAGCTCCTAAAAGTAACTGTTTTAGGTTTTTAGAAAATACGTTAATTGCATCTTCATCTGCTTTGTCTTTCGCAATTGACAATCTTTCATTTGATAAAGAAGGATATAATAAGCGTTTAAAAGCGTCTTTTATAGCAAGTTCTATTTGTTCTGAACATTCATTTTTAGAATTGATAATTCGGTTTTCTATTCTCTCAAGTATTCTTTCTGAATCAATTTCTATTTTAACACGAATAAAACCTTCACTTTCTGCTCTTAAAATGGCTAATAATCTGTGAGAAGGAATTCTACTTAAAGACTCGCTCCAATCAAAATAATCTTTAAATTTTTGTGCTTTCTCTTCATCAATTTTACTCTTTATAACTTTCGATGAAATTGTAGCATGTTTTTCTAATTCTCGTCTAATTGAACCACGAATATCGGTACGTTCATTTATCCATTCTGCTATAATAAAACGAGCGCCTTCTAACGCATTTTCAATAGTATCAACTTCGTTGGATGTGTATTTAGAAGCTGTATGTTCTAAATTGTTTACTCGCTGACTCATCATCATTTTTGCCAAGGGTTCTAGACCTTGTAAGCGTGCAGTTTCTGCTTTGGTTTTACGCTTCTTTTTATAAGGTAAATACAAGTCTTCCAAGGCAATTAAATCTTTAGTAGATTTAATCTTTAGAGTTAAATCATCAGTTAAAACACCTTGTTCTTCTAATGCTTTTAGAATGGCTGTTTTACGTTTTTCTAACGCTTCAAAAAGCTCTTTAAACTTTACAATATCTCCAATTTGAACTTCATCTAAATTACCTGTCATTTCCTTTCTATATCTAGATATAAAAGGAATTGTAGCATCTTCATTTAACAATGAGATGGTGTTTTCTACAGATTTAGAAGAAAGTTGTGTTTGCTGAATTATATATTGAAGTAACTGCATTTTTTTATTTGAATTTTATCTAAAAAAAGAAACCTCATAAAAATGAATTTATGAGGTTGCTAATATACTTTTTAAATTGAGTTTATTAAGAAATTACTTTCTCAAAAGCCAATCTTTTTGCGTTATAATTGGTGTAGATAATTCCGCAATATTTATAGCCAAGTTTTTTTAGTAAAGATTGCATTCCTATGTTTTCTTCATGCGTATCAATCTTTAAACTTTGTACTTTATTTTCTAATAATTGTAAATGAAATTCATGAAACATAAAAGTAGCCAACCCAAATTTTCTAAACTCTTTTTTAATGGCCATTCGATGGATTACTCCGTAATTTTTTGTTTCTTCAACCAACCAATTTCCATCAATAACTTTGTAGGTTGGTTCTGGGTTTGTGGTAAACATAGAAGTTGCAATAATTTTGTTGTCATTATTTACAACAACATAACTTTCATTTTTTAGAATATCATTTTTTACTTGTGCTGTGTTTGGATATCCGTTTTGCCATTGATCTATATTTTGAGAAGCCAAATAAGCTTTAGCGTCTTCAATAATAATCATTATCTCTGCAATATCTTCAATTTTAGAAAGTTGGAGTTTCATCAGTATCTAAAATTATATCATTTTAAAATCTAGCAATAATTCTCCGTTTACAGAACATTGTAATTGATCTCCTTTAAAAATTTCTCCTTTTCCTAAGGCAGGTGTTCCTGTAAAAATTAAATCTCCGGGTTGTAAAGTCATGTATTTTGATATAAAAACAATAATATCAGCAAAATCATTAATCATATAAGCTGTATTACTTTTTTGTTTTTCTTCTCCGTTAATTTTTAATTCGAAATCTATATCTGCTAAATTATAATTAGCAACTGGTTTAAAACTAGAAATTGGTGCAGCACCATCAAAACCTTTTGCAAAATCCCAAGGATGTTTGGTTTCTCTAGCGTCTTTTAAAAGATCTGTAGCCGTATAATCAATACCAACAGCAATTTCAGAAATATAAGAGTTTGCTTCTTCTTTAGAAATATTTTTTCCTTCTTTCCCTATTTTAACAACCAATTCTATTTCGTAAATTAATTCGTTTGTAATGCTACTTGGGTATTCCACATCACAATTAACAGCTAAACTGCTTTCTGGTTTTGAGAAAATAAACTTTTTACCTTTCTTTTTTTCTTCAATATCTTTTAAATCTGTAACGTAGTTACTACCTATTCCTAAAATTTTCATTTGTGTTGTTTTTAGTAAAATTAATTAAAAAATCCACTAAAAAAAGAAAAATAGTTTTCATTTTTAGTGGATTATATATTTTTTAAAATTTTAGTTACAATGTAACTTTTTCTTTTTTAGTTTTCTTTTTTTCTGTAAAATCTACAACTACTTGGTTGTGCAAAATATCTTGTATGGTTTGTCTTTTTCTAATTAAGTAATCTTTTCCTTTATGTACCATAACTTCTGCAGGAATATAACGTGAGTTATAGTTAGAGGCCATAGAGAAACAATATGCACCAGCATTGTGGAAGCATAAAACATCTTCTTCAGAAATTTCTGCAATTCTTCTGTTTGAAGCAAATGTATCTGTTTCACAAATATAACCTACCACAGAGTAATAGCGATCTCTACCTGTTGGATTTGAAATGTTTGTAATGTGATGATAAGAATCATACATCATTGGTCTTACTAAATGATTAAAACCAGAATCTACATGTGCAAAAACGGTAGAAGTTGTTTGTTTTACAACATTTACTTTTGCTAGAAAAGAACCTGCTTCAGAAACCAAGAATTTTCCTGGTTCGAACATTAATGTAATGTCTTTACCATATTCTACACAAAATTCATTAAATCTTTCTGATAATTGCAAACCTAATTGCTCTATATCTGTAGAAATATCTCCTTCTTTATAAGGAACTTTAAAACCACTACCAAAATCGATAAAATCGATGTTTTCGAATTGTTTAGCAACATCAAATAAAATGTCTGATGCACGTAAAAAAGTATCGATATCTAAAATATCTGAACCTGTGTGCATGTGAATTCCGTTAATATTCATTCCTGTATTTTCAACTACACGTTTAATATGTGGTACTTGGTGAATTGAAATTCCGAATTTAGAATCGATATGACCAACAGAAATTTTAGAATTTCCACCCGCCATAATATGTGGATTGATACGCACGCAAACAGGAATATTTGGGTGTTTTTGTCCGAATTGTTCTAAAATAGAAAGATTATCAATATTAATTTGAACACCCAATTTAGCAACTTCTTCAATTTCATCTAAAGAAACTCCGTTTGGTGTATAAATAATGTCGTGAGGCTCGATACCTGTAGTTAAACACAATTGTACTTCTTGATAAGAAACGGTGTCTAAACCAGAACCTAAATCTTTAAAGAACTTTAATATATTAATATTAGAAAGTGCTTTTACCGCATAATTTAACTTTAAACTTTTAACGCTACTAAAAGCATTTGTTAATCTGTTGTATTGCGATTCGATTTTATCTGTATCGTAAACATATAAAGGACTTCCGTATTTATTTGCTAACGCTGTAAGTTGTGAGTTTTCCACTTTATTTCTATTTATTTATGCGTCAAAAGTAATACAATTGTTCAGTAAATAATCAATTGTTTAAAAATATAACATATTGTTTTATTTTGTGATTTTTATACAAAAAAACGATTCTAGTTTTAACTTTTAATTATCTTTTTTATATTAGTAGCATTAAGAAGAAATCTATTAAAAAGTGATCTTAAAAACGCTTAAAAAAGTAGTTAAAATAATGTTGATAACTAATTAACGCAGCTATTTCATTTTAGCTGGTTTAATGTTATTTTAGCAAGGCTTCAAACCTAACAACAGTAAGACATTTCATGAGTCAAGAAACAAAATATACAGAAGATAATATCAGGTCTTTAGACTGGAAAGAGCATATAAGAATGCGTCCAGGAATGTACATTGGTAAATTGGGAGATGGATCTTCTGCAGATGATGGAATTTACATTCTTGTAAAAGAAGTTTTAGACAACTCTATTGACGAATACGTTATGGGAGCTGGTAAGAATATCGAAATTTCTATTCATGGAAACAAGGTAACTGTTAGAGATTACGGACGTGGAATCCCTTTAGGGAAAGTAGTTGACGTTGTTTCTAAAATGAATACTGGTGGAAAATACGACTCTAAAGCATTTAAAAAATCTGTTGGTTTAAACGGTGTTGGTACAAAGGCAGTAAACGCACTTTCATCTTTTTTTAGGGTAGAATCTTCGCGTGATGGTAAATCTGCATCTGCAGAATTTAGTCAAGGAAACCTAGAAAATGAAGATTTTTTAGAAGAAACTTCACGTAGAAAAGGAACAAAGGTTTCGTTTGTACCAGATGAAGAAATCTTTAAGAAGTACAAGTTTAGAAATGAGTATGTAGCAAAAATGTTAAAGAATTATGTGTATTTAAACCCAGGTTTAACCATAATTTTTAACGGAGAAAAGTTCTTTTCAGAAAACGGGTTGAAAGATTTATTGGAAGATAACAACAATAAAGAAGATATGTTGTACCCAATAATTCATTTAAAAGGAGATGATATAGAAGTTGCTATTACACACAGTAAAACGCAATATTCAGAAGAATACCATTCTTTTGTAAATGGGCAACATACAACACAAGGAGGTACACACCAAGCTGCATTTAGAGAAGCAATTGTAAAAACTATTAGAGAGTTTTACGGTAAGAATTTTGAAGCTTCAGATATTAGAAAATCTATTATTTCTGCCATTGCTATAAAAGTAATGGAACCAATTTTTGAAAGTCAGACTAAAACCAAGTTAGGGTCTACAGATATGGGAGGAAACTTACCAACTGTAAGAACTTATATAAATGATTTTCTAAAAACGAAATTAGATAATTACTTGCATAAAAACGCAGAGGTAGCAGACAAGCTACAGCGTAAGATAATGCAAGCAGAAAAAGAACGTAAAGAACTTTCTGGTATTAGAAAGTTAGCAAAAGATAGAGCAAAAAAATCTAGTCTACACAATAAGAAATTACGCGATTGTAGAATTCATTTGGGTGATATTAAAAAGGAAAACTATTTAGAAACTACGTTGTTTATTACAGAGGGAGATTCTGCATCTGGTTCTATTACAAAATCTAGAAACGTAAATACACAAGCCGTTTTTAGTTTAAAAGGAAAACCATTAAACTCTTACGGTTTAAGTAAGAAAATTGTGTACGAAAATGAGGAATTTAATTTATTACAAGCCGCTTTAAATATAGAAGATGGTTTAGAAGAATTAAGATATAACAACATTGTAATTGCAACTGATGCCGATGTAGATGGTATGCATATTCGTTTGTTGTTAATTACATTTTTTCTGCAGTTTTTTCCAGAATTGATAAAAGAAGGACATTTATATATTTTAGAAACGCCTTTATTTAGGGTTAGAAATAAGAAACAAACATTTTATTGTTATTCACAAGAAGAAAAACAAGAAGCTATTGGTAAACTAAGGGGAAAACCAGAGATTACTCGATTTAAAGGTTTGGGTGAGATTTCGCCAAATGAATTTGTTCATTTTATTGGAGATGATATTCGTTTAGATCCTGTAATGTTAGACAAAGAAATGTCTATAGAGCAAATGTTAGAATTCTATATGGGAAAAAATACACCAGATAGACAGAAATTTATTATCGAGAATTTAAAGGTTGAGTTAGATGACATCGAAGAAGAAATATAATATTAAATTAATTAAGAACATTTTTACTGGGTTATTTGTTTTGCTATTATTGTTTTGGCTGTTTCAAATAGATTGGAATAATGTAGCAAGTAAGACTAATTCTGGAGCTTTCTTTGGAGTTTTATCTGCTGTTTTATTTATTATTTCGATGCAAATTAAAAATAAAGAACCTAAGAACGATAATTAATATAGCTGGCAAGTAGTTTTGCGTTAGGGATTGAAGTGGCATCCTTTTTTGAATCCGATTTTTATCGAGAGAAAAAAAGATATAACGTAAAGCCCGACCTTTGGTAACGCCCAATATAAGAAACCTATTACAGTGTTTTTATTAGATGATATAAATTAATAGGTAAACGATTAAACTGTTAACGTTTAAAAATGAGTGAAGAAATAAACGACAACGAGCACGAAGAAGAATTAACAAACCTTAATGAGGAGTTGGGTTCTGAGTATGAGGCAGATTCTGCCCAAGAAGAAACCATTACCAAGGTTACAGGAATGTACAAAGAGTGGTTTTTAGATTATGCTTCGTATGTAATTTTAGAAAGAGCGGTACCATCGTTAGAAGATGGTTTAAAACCTGTGCAGCGTAGAATAATGCATTCTATGAAAGATTTAGACGATGGGCGTTACAATAAAGTAGCAAATATTGTTGGTCATACCATGCAATATCACCCTCATGGAGATGCTTCTATTGCAGATGCAATGGTGCAAATTGGGCAGAAAGAATTACTTATTGACATGCAGGGAAACTGGGGTAATATTCTTACCGGAGATAGAGCTGCAGCATCTAGATATATTGAAGCTCGTTTATCTAAGTTTGCCTTAGACGTGGTTTTTAATCCGAAAACTACAGACTGGAAAATGTCTTATGATGGTAGAAGGAAAGAACCAATAGATTTGCCTGTAAAATTTCCATTGTTACTAGCACAAGGAGCAGAAGGAATTGCAGTTGGTTTGTCAACAAAAATATTACCTCATAATTTTATAGAATTAATAGATGCTTCTATAAAATATTTAAAAGGAAGAAGCTTTAGAATTTTACCAGATTTTATAACAGGTGGAATTGCAGATTTTACCAATTATAATGATGGGAAAAGAGGAGGGAAAGTACGTGTTCGAGCAAAAATTCATCAGTTAGATAAAAAGACTTTAGTTATCGATGAAATTCCTTTTGCAACTACTACAACTTCTTTAATTGATAGTATTATAAAAGCAAATGAAAAAGGAAAGATTAAGATAAAAAAGATTGAAGATAATACAGCTGCAAATGTAGAAATATTGGTGCATTTACCACCAAATGTTTCGCCAGATAAAACAATTGATGCACTGTATGCTTTTACAAATTGTGAGAATTCTATATCACCCTTATCTTGTACAATAGAAAATAATAAACCAGTTTTTGTAGGTGTTTCTGAGATGTTGAAACATTCTACAGACTTAACAGTAGACTTATTAAAGAAAGAATTAGAAATTCAATTAAATGAGTTAGAAGAACAATGGCATTTTTCATCTTTAGAAAGAATTTTTATAGAGAATAGAATTTATCGAGATATTGAAGAGGAAGAAACATGGGAAGGAGTAATTGAAGCAATTGATAAAGGTTTACAACCGCATATAAAACATTTAAAACGTGCTATAACAGAAGAAGATATTACGCGTTTAACAGAAATTAGAATTAAGAAAATATCTAAATTCGATATTGACAAAGCCAAACAGTTTATAGAAGGCTTAGAAGATAAAATAGCAGTAGTAAAAGATCATTTAGCAAAATTAATTGAGTATGCTATCGATTATTTTAAACGTTTAAAAGAAACGTATGGTAAAGGAAAAGAACGTAAAACAGAAATAAGAATTTTTGATGACATTGTTGCCTCTAAGGTGGCAATGAATAACGCAAAACTGTATGTAAATAGAGAAGAAGGTTTTATTGGTACGTCTTTAAAAAGAGATGAGTTTGTTACCGATTGTTCTGATATAGATGATGTAATTATCTTTAGAAAAGATGGGCATATGATGGTAACAAAAGTAGATTCTAAAACTTTTGTAGGAAAAGACATTATTTACATTGCTATCTTTAAGAAAAAAGATAAAAGAACGGTTTACAACTTTATGTATAGAGATGGTGCAAAAGGTGCTTCTTATATGAAACGTTTTAATGTAACGTCTGTTACTAGAGATAAAGAGTACGATTTAGCAAACGGAAATAAAGGTTCTATTGTGCATTATTTTAGTGCCAACCTTAATGGAGAGGCAGAAGTTGTAACCATAAACTTACGCTCTGTAGGTAGTGTGAAGAAGCTGAAATGGGATATTGATTTTGCAGACTTAGCTGTAAAAGGTAGAGCCGTAAGAGGAAATACAATTACAAAATATACTATTAAAAGTGTCGATTTTAAATCTGAAGGAGTTTCTACATTAAAACCTAGAAAAATTTGGTTTGATGATACTGTTCTGCGTTTAAATGTTGATGAAAGAGGAGAATTACTAGGAGAATTTAGAGCAGAAGATAAACTTTTAATCATTACACAAAGTGGAAAAGCTAAAGCTGTAAAACCTAATTTAGCAATGCATTTTGAAGACGATATGATTGTTCTAGAAAAATGGAAACCCAATAAACCAATTTCGGCTATTTATTTTGATGGTGAAAAAGAACGTTATTATATAAAAAGATTCTTAATTGAAACAACAGATAAAGAGGAAGTTTTTATCTCTGAACATGCTAAATCTCAATTAGAAATTGTTGCTACAGATTATAGACCTGTTGCAGATATTCAATACTCTAAACGTAGTTTAGAAAATGAGGAAGTTAATTTCGAAGAATTTATTTCTATAAAAGGTATAAAAGCACAAGGAAACCAATTAACTGTAGAGAAGATAAAACAAGTTAGTTTATTAGAATCGTTACCTTTTGAAGAAGAGGTAGAAGAGGTTCTTGAAGAAGAAGAAACTGCAGTAGAAGAAGTTGTTGAAGAAAAATTGCCAATTGAAGTACCAGAAATTGTAACAAATAAACCTATTTTAGAAGAACTTTCTGCAGATGATAAAGCTAAAATTGCTTTGCAAAAATCTATCGCTCGAAAGAAAGCAGAACAGAAGAAAATTGATGATGAAAACCAGACGAAGTTGTTTTAATGGATAATTGTGTTTAATTTGATAGAGAACATTAATGAAACAAAGTAAGTCTTCTAAAACTTGGAATTTTTATAAAAAAAATAGCTGGAAATTAGGAGTTTTAATTTTATCAATTGTTATTTTTTATTTTGTTATTCATAAAATTGAATTAAAAATAAATTCCATTGAAACTTATGGGAAAATATATGAAAAAAAACGAATTGTAAGTGGAATGAGGGTTGGGCCTCTATATAAGTATAAATTTTGGTTTATATACGAGGGGAAAAAACATTTTGGAGAATCAATAAAAACTCTTGAAGGAGAAAATAATATTGGAAAAGTATTTAAAGTAATAGTTTCAATGAACGAGCCTGAAAACTATGAAATTCTTTTTGATCAAGAATTTGTCGAAAAATATATTGTAGACAAAAACGGAAATAAAAAAACTCTTTATTTTTTTAAAAAAAACTAAACACAACAACGTGTATAAATAATTAATAATTTAGTACTTAACCAAATGCAGTTGCATTTTTATTTACTTTGATTTTCCGTTTTAAAATCCTCACGCACAAAAACGCAACTTTCAATATACAAAAACGTTTTAAGCAATAGAAAAGTTTTAGAAAAAAGAAAAAAGAAAAAAGCCAAATATTAAAACTTATAATAGCTGTAATTTGTGAGGATATTTATATTACAGAGTTACTTTTTTTGGTAATCGTGTAGAATTTAACTAGGCTTTAATATAATTTTATGAAACGCAAACACATCTATTTACTTCTAACAATTCTAGGAATATGTTATACTTGGTATTACAATATTCAGTGGTTTCAAACTGTAGAAAATCCTACATTTTTAAATTTCATGAAGGATGCACAAGTAAATTTTGCAGGTAAATCTTTTGGAGCAGATTTAACCGTTGTTGTTTTAACTTTTTTTATATTTATGATTCCTGAATCACTTCGTTTAAAAATAAAATATTGGTGGGTTTTACTTCCATTAACTTTTATAATTGCGATTGCATTTACATTTCCACTTTTTCTTTATATGAGAGAAAATGCAATAGAAAAGTTAAAATTATCTTCATAAATAAAATTGACTTAATAGTAATAATTGTAATAGAATCTACCATTCTATATTACCAAATCTTTAACCAATTAAATTATAACATTTTAGGGTAACCAATTTAGAAATAGGTGTTTGTTAATTCGTTTAATTTTGGGTGAATTTCTAAGCTTCAGAAAGAAGGTATATGAGGTTTGTTTATTAGAAGAACAACACCTAAAAAAAATCTGCAAAGGTTGATTATTGTATGTGCTGGAGGTATTATTGGTATGTAAAGAGATTCATTTTTAATTGAATAAAAAGATATTAATGTTCCTGTTTTAGATACTGTAAACATTTACCCAACTGCTGCTTTTAACTTTGTCTCTTAGTTATTAGATATATCTTTTTGTTAACTTTACATTATGTTATTTTTATTAAATTCGTGTTTTTAGTGTGTAATACTTGTTAAATACATAATTATGATAAAAATAACATATTTTTAAGATAGATTTCATGTGTTTTTGTTATATATTTAACAGTAGATAACAAGTGTTTATTAGTAACAAAAATGTTGAAACTGCTTCTAAAGCTGTACCAAATTCTGTAGATGCTTCCATCTTTTTAAAACGAAAATGGTTTTATTGGTTTTGGAGCAACACATGCCTTAGTTGGTATTATGAAAGAAGTTACGATTGGGGTAGATTAAGTAAAAAGCTGTATTGTGAGTGATAAGCATTTGAGATTAGTTACAAGTGAAGTTATTTTGATTGTAGACTTACAGAGAATCTTTTACTAGTGCTTTAAATTTAAAAGTATTGGTGAAATACGATGATTTTAAGGCGAATAGTTGAAGTTTATTAACAGGAAAATTGACAATTTTAAAAGAATTATTATGTAAAAGACAAAGAGTATATTAAAGAATATTAGCAGCAATAACAATTATTTGTTCTTATATAAAATGAGTAATTCTGTTAATTAATAGTTTGTTCTTTTTTTAGAGAAAAATACTTAACTAGTTCTGTTTTGGTATTTAGAGCAAATTATTTATTTTATGTTAAAGGAAAGAAAAAGAAAAAGAAAAAAAAATAATTATTCTAAAGTAAACAAACCATATGTTTTTTCTTAGATTTATTATAGAATGTTTTATAAACCCTCATCTATGAAACTTAAATTGCTATTTATAGTTCTGTTTTATACAGGATTTATATTTTCACAATCAGAAGTTTACTATTTTAAAGATTCTAATAGTAATTTAACTTATAAGAGTATTCAGAAACAAGAATTTATACCCTTAGAAAAGGAAATTTTAGAGAAACGATCTAATGCTACCTTTTGGTTTAAAGTTCCTTCAAATGAAGTAGATTCAACCTATATTTTTCGAATAAATAGCATTAGAGCTCAAAATGCTAAAGCTTATCAAAATTTAAAAGAAGTTAATAAATTAGAACACGAGAGATATGTTTCGTTTAAATTTTCTAGAAAAGCGCCTCTCTATGTAAAAGTTAGTTCTAATTATAGTTCTTATTTTAATATTCAATTAAATAATGAAGATGCTTTTTTGTACCAAGAAAAAATACAGCTTATTATTAATGGTTTTTATTACGGTGTTGCTTTTTTAGTTATCTTTTTTAGTTTTTTTTATTACTACTTCTTTAAAGATAGGGCCTTTGTGTATTATTCACTATTACTTGCAAGTGCAACACTTAGTTTTGTGATATCAGATGGTATGTTCGATTTTTTTAATGTTGATGGTAAAAACATCGAGTTACTGATTTTAATTAACTATGCTTTTTTAGCCATTAGTTCATCTAAGTTTGCAAGCAGTTTTCTATTACTAAAGAATTATTTTCCAAAAACTAAAAAGGCTGCAGATATTGTTGTTATAAATATTATTCTGTTAGTTGTTTCATTTTTGGTATTTAGAAACAATGAGTTATATATTATATTAAATATTTTAACTTTTTCACTTTTACTCATTTATTGGTTTCTTGGAGTTTTACTTTTTAAAAAGAATATTCATACAAAACTATTCACCTTTGGTTATGTTATTTTATTATTTAGTGGAATAGATTTTTTCGTTCTAAAAAACTTTGGTGTTTCTTTATTTGAAACAAACCCAATCAATATAAAAATTGGTGGTTTTATACAGATTATTACACTTGCATTTGCTGTTTTGTTTAGAGAGAAAAACTTAAGAAAGTATAATTTTCACATGAAGAATGAAATTATAAAATTTTCTCAAGAGATAAGGCAACTTACTACAACAGAAAAAGAATTACCTGTAATAGATAGTATTGCAAATTTAAGTATTAGAGAAAGAGAGGTCTTTAATTTAGTTGTGTCTGGAAAATCGAATAAAGAAATAGCAAATGAGGTAAATATTTCTGTTAATACAGTTAAATTTCATGTGAAGAATATTTACGGTAAATTAAATATAAAAAGTAGAAAAGAAGCATTAACTATAGAAAAGACACTAAAAGACTAGGTTTTTTATACAGAACTACTCTAAAACTACCCATAAACCACCCTATAGATTTGGTGTATAAGTTCTTATTTCAACTACATTTGAGGTATTGATATATCCCCCAATTTTTTAGACATGAAGCCTTCAATATTTGTATTGAAGGCTTCATTTGTTTTACTCCATTTTCTCAAAGAAGGTAAAATTATAATTAGGTAATAGAGTAGGGTTTGTAATTTTAATAATATCCTTTAAGACTAAGTCTGGTCTTGTACCTGCTAATTCATAATAAATAACTCCGCCAGTTTTTCCTTTCTTAGTTGTTGGTGTGTAAATTTTATCATTTTTAAAAGCAGAAAATTCAGCGTATAAATTATTACTTTCTAGCAATTGTTCTTTCGTTGAAAAATAACCAGGAGCAATCCAGAATTCTGCATCTTTTCCTTTGTCAAAAACGCTTTCAAAACTTAAAGACAAACTTCCTTTTCCTTCGGAATTTTTCCATAAATAATTCAAATTAGCGTCATTTAAAAATTGAGCTACAAAACTTTCTCCTGCAGGTAAATTCCAAATATCTTTACTCATTATTGCACCAGACAAAACAGTTGGTTTTTTAGTCGATTTTAATGCGATTGCTTTAGCGTTTAAATAATTAGCTTCAATTACTTTAAAAATACTATCTGCTTGTTTTTCTTTATCAAATAAAACACCAAAAAATTTAATCCATTCTGCTCTACCTAAAGGAGTTTCTTCTAGCCAGTCTCCATTATAAATTACATTAATACCAGCTTTTTTAATAGTTGTTAGCGATTTATCTGCAGAAGAAACACTGTAGCCAACTACTAATTCTGGTTCTAGATCTAATAAAACCTCTGTATTTAAAGAATTTTCTCTACCAATTTCTCTAATTTTTCCTGCATCGATTAAAACTCTTGTCTTTTCTGAAGATACATATTTAGAATATGGAAAGCCAACAATAGAACTTTCTTCATTTAAGAGTTCTACCATAGGAATGTGAGTTGTAGAGGTAACAACAATTTTTTTAACAGGAACTTTAATAATTTCGTTTTTAGAAGATTTTTTTAGAGATGTATTCTTTAAAATTTCGAATTCAAAAATATCTTTAGAATTTTTGTAAGCAGATTTAATTACTATTTTTTTTACACCATTATCGTTAATAATGTCAAAGCCTTTTGCGTATTTAATAGTACTTTCTATCTGTGTTTTTTCAGTAACCTTTATAGCTTCCTTTTTACAAGAAGTAATCAATAAAAAAACGAAACATGTAAATTGATAAATAGATAAATTCTTCATAAAATAAATTTTGAACAAGATTACAAAACTATTCTGTAATATCAATTTTTAAACTACATTTGCTGCGATTTTGGTTTTGATGTAGAATCATTTTACATCAAATTAAAAGGGAATCTAGTTAAAATCTAGAACTGTTCCCGCAACTGTAAGCTATAAAGCTTGTAACTACTCTTTTACCACTGGCAATTTTTTGTTGGGAAGGTTTGTTACAAGACGCAAGTCAGGAGACCTGCCATTATTAATAACAATTAAAAAACTTTCGGGATAAAAGTTTATGTACTAATCTTTTTTTGTACACAAAATTTACCTGATTTATTGTAAATCAAATTTATTAAAAATGAAAAAACAATTTATTATTGTTGGTGTATTGGCATGTAGTTTTGTCAGCACAAATCTTTTTGCGCAAAAAAATGCAAATCAAAAAGAAAATGTAGAAACATTAAAAGAAGTTGTAGTTACTGCAACAAAATTTAATTTAAAAAAGGAAAATACTGGTAAGGTGATTCATGTAATTACTCAGCTAGAATTACAACAAAATGCTGGTAAAACAGTTATTGAAATCTTAAACACTGTTGCAGGTATAGACATTAAAGGTGTTAATGCAAATCCTACAGAACCAAGAAGTATTAACGTTAGAGGAGGTAGAAGTAGGCAAGTTTTAGTTTTAATAGATGGTGTTCCAGTAACAGATCAATCTGCAATAAACCAAGAATTCGATTTACGTTTATTATCTGTAAGTCAAATCGAAAGTATAGAAGTTTTAAAAGGTGCTTCTTCAACTTTATATGGTTCTG
Source organism: Polaribacter sp. PL03 (assembly GCF_033875165.1). Taxonomy (NCBI): domain Bacteria; kingdom Pseudomonadati; phylum Bacteroidota; class Flavobacteriia; order Flavobacteriales; family Flavobacteriaceae; genus Polaribacter; species Polaribacter sp. PL03. The sequence continues at coordinate 424,353 of NZ_JAWZSV010000004.1, forward strand.
GTGCAGCAACTGCTGTAATTAGTATTACATTAAAAAAAGCCTCTGAAGACAAGATTTCTGGTTCTTTTGAAACGAGTGTTGGTACAAATAATACTGCAAATTCTTCTGAAGGTAGTTTGTCTGATACTAACCAAAATGTAACTTTAAATGGTACTTTAGGAAAACTTAACTTTTTAGGTTCTTTTAGTTTAACTGGTGTAGATGGTATGTCTTCTGCAAAAAGTAAAACAAATGCAGCTTTTGATAATGATGCTTTTTATTCTAAAAATGGATTATTAAAATTAGGATACAAAGTAAATGACAAGTTAAATATTGAAACATTTTTAAATTATGATGAATTTAATTATGATTTTGATGCAGGTGCATTTTCTGATAATGACCTAAATACTGGAAGTCAAGAGCAATTTAGAATTGGTTTTAAACCAACTTATACCTATAATAAAGGACAAGTTTATTTATTAGCTTCTGCAAATGTTGTAGAAAGAGATTTAAAACAATTTAATTCTTTTTCTGGTACTTTAGATACTTATGAGTTTGTAGGTAGAAGTGTAAATGTAGATTTGGTAAATAAGTATGAATTTTCTAATCAACTTCAATTAATTACTGGTGTAAATTATCAAATACATAGTAATAATACTGTAACACCTTTTGGAGGTATAGAAAAAGGAATCGCTAACTTTAATACGGTAGACCCATATGCAAGTTTTGTTTATGTTTCTAATTATGGTTTAAGTGTGAATGTTGGTGGACGTTTAAATATTCATAATGTTTATGGTAACCACTTTGTTTATGATGGTAACTTAGCATATTCAGTTTTAAAAAATGAAGATGTTTCTGTAAAATTATTAACATCTTACAGTACAGCGTTTATTGCACCAAGTTTATATCAATTATATGATGGTTTTTCAGGAAATATTGATTTAAATCCAGAATCTAATGAAACTTTTGAAGCTGGTTTTGATTTAGATTATAAAGATTGGGTTCAGTTTGAAGCTGTTTATTTTAATAGAAAAGAAACTGATGCAATTATTTATGATAATTCTACTTTTAAATATGGTAATGGTTCTTCTGATGCAAACGGATTTGAAGTTAGCACTAAAATAATACCAACATCATTTTTAACTGTTAATGCTTCTTTTACTTATGTAGATAGAGATCAAACAGAAGATTTTAATGATTACATCCCAGAAAACAAATTTGTAGCAGGTTTAGATATTACTCCTTTTGACAATGCATTTTTTAATTTTACTTACAGAAATGTAGGTGAAAGAACAATTTTTGATAGATATGGTTCTTTTGGAACAGCTGGAGAAGATGTTGTTTTAGAAAACTACCAAGTATTAGATTTTATGACGAATTATAAAGTATTGGGAGATACAGTAACCTTTTTTGCTACTGTAACTAATATTTTAAATGAAGATTATGATGATGTACTTGGATACTCTACAAGAGGCAGAAACTATAAAGTAGGGGTAAGATTACAATTTTAATAAGGGAGGAAAGCTTAAAGAAAGAAAAAGGCGAAAACTCCGTTTGTAGAATATTCTACAAACGGAGTTTTTTATTACAACAAACTTCTTACTTCGCTTTTAATAAAATCTATAGCAACCTCAGTTGGTGGCACAGATTTAGTATATTCCATTAATACATTTTCACGCAATTCGTTTGCAGATTTAGCTGTTTTAGCTTCTTGCTTTAACTTGTTTGTTACAGCATTTTTTGCAGCGTAAATAGCAGTCCAAGTATCTTCTGAAATATAAATTTGTTGCACTAAATTATGCTCAAATTCTTGATCTATATTTGCTATTAGTAATTGTATGTAATCATTTGTATTTGTAGATATCGGCGGAATTCTCATTAGCATTTTAACAGGGTTTATTCTGTCGCAAAACAACAATAAACGTTCGCAAGCTTGTAATTTAATAGGTAAAGCTTCTTTTCTTTTTAGCGCTAACAATTCTAATTTTTTTTCAGAATTTTTATTATTTATAAAACCATTAAACATATAATAGGCAACTAAGCCAGTTACTGCTGCAGGTAATATATAAGCGATACTTTCTAATATTTTATCTTCCATAAATTAAATAACGTGTAATAAATACGAATATAAGATTCCTATAATAATTGCCAAACCAAAACTTAACAAAGTGCCAATTAAAATATATTCAGTTAGTTTTCTGTCTTTAGAAGATGTTAAATCTCCAAATCTAAATACAGATTTAGCTGCAAGAAGAAAGCCAATTGCTTCCCAATGATTTGTAATTACAAAAATGAACACAAAAAGACGTTCTAAGATACCAATGTAGCGGCCAGCTTTAGCTAAAGAATCATCATTTTCTTTTTTACTTTCAGGATTCCATTGTGCTATAAAAACTTTTATAATAATAGCAGAAACATTAGTTATCATTACAATTGCAATTAAAAAGAGTAGTGTTTTACTTGTAAATAATTCTGCTACAGAAAAATTAAAATCAGTATAAATAAAAGTAGTAAAAGCTAAGGCTAATATGTGTAGCAATTGGTCTAATAAAAACCAATTTCTCTTTGTCTTTTTCTTTTGAAAATAAATTTTAGAAACATCAAAAATAAAATGAGAAATAATAATAATTATAAAACCTAGCCAATATTCTTGTAAATTAAACTGAAGAAAAAGTAACAATAAAAAAGCATGAATACCTAAGTGAATATATAGTTTAGGTGATTTAATTTTCTTTTCCTCTTTGTTTTTTACACCTTTTTCAGATTGAAAAACAAAATCACCTAAAATATGTGCTAATAATAATTTTAAAAATAATAACATTTTATTCGCTTATTTCTTGGTTAATTATTTTTCTAAAGCGTCTTTCTAGTTTCATTATAGGTTCTAGGCCAGCGCGTTTTTGTCTTTCGCTAACGCGACCTTGTGTAATTCCTAAAATTACTCCAATTTCCTTTTGTGTAGCGTCTTTTTTTTCTAAAGATATTTTAAAAACTTCGGCAGAATTTACAGACCAAGAATCTATAGTTAATAAAGCTAAATCGAATGCAATGTTTATTTCTTCATCAATGTTTTTCCATGGAGTTTTTATGGCTAAATTCTGTTTTTTTAAATAATTATCAAAAGCAAAACCAGAGTTTATAAAAGCTTCTCCGTTAGATTCTGTAATCTTAGAAGTATTGTATTCTTTTTTACCAATTCCAATTCCAATTCTAACATCAATATTTAAAATATATTTTAATTGAGCTTTAATTTTTAGGGCAGCATAAAAAGCTTTTTCAGCATCTTCTACTTCTAATTGAAAGCTATCTCCTCTATAAATTTGCCAGTTTTTAGGAGATTCGCCAAAAGTTTTTAAGATTTCTTTTAAAGATTCTAGCCAAGAATTGTTGTTATTCTTTCTAGAATTGATAATATCTCCAGTTAAAATACTTGTCATTGGTTCTTGTAATTTTATCAAAGATAGTATTTTTTTCTATTAAAAAGCCGTTTTTATCTGCTCTGTAGCAGATATATGTAATTATCTGTCTATAGGCAGATATTTTGGTTTATCTGTTTTTAAATGTATATTTTAATAATATTTTGTCTTATAATGGTTTTATACAATTCTTTGCAGCATTTAATTTTAATGCAAAATTTAATGGTAATAAGTTGTGAATAAAAAATAGCATTCTTCCTTTAAAAAAAGGAATAGTTTGGTTAAATTGACGCTTTAAATACTTCAAAAATATATCTCTTGAATAGTTACTTAGATTCTTTAAACGAAGCTCAAAAAGAAGCCGTTTTACAAAAAGATGGCCCAATGATTATTATTGCTGGTGCTGGTTCTGGTAAAACACGTGTTTTAACCTACAGAATTGCTCATTTAATGAAGCAAGGTGTAGACTCTTTTAATATTTTATCGCTTACGTTCACAAACAAAGCTGCCAAAGAAATGAAGGCAAGAATTGCTTCTGTTGTTGGACAAAGTGAAGCAAAAAATCTTTGGATGGGAACCTTTCACTCGGTTTTTGCACGTATTTTACGTTCAGAAGCAGATAAATTAGGTTTTCCTACAAATTTTACAATTTACGATTCGCAAGACTCTGTTCGTTTAATAAGTTCTATTATTAAAGAAATGGGCTTAGATAGAGAGCGTTATAAACCAAAACAGATTTTAGGTAGAATTTCTTCGTTTAAAAATAGCTTAATTACCGTTAAAGCATACTTTAATAATTCAGATTTACAAGAAGCAGATTTACATGCAAGTAGACCTAAGGTTGGAGACATTTATAGAGTTTATGTAGACAGGTGTTTTAAAGCTGGTGCAATGGATTTTGATGATTTGTTGTTAAGAACTAATGAGTTATTAGCACGTTTTCCAGAGACTTTAGCAAAATACCAAGATCGTTTTAGATATATAATGGTAGATGAGTATCAAGATACAAATCACTCGCAATATATTATTGTAAGAGCTTTGGCAGATAAATTTGGTAATATTTGTGTTGTTGGAGACGATTCTCAGAGTATTTATAGTTTTAGGGGAGCAAATATTCAGAATATATTAAATTTTCAGAAAGATTACCCAGATGTAAAAACCTTTAAATTAGAACAGAATTATAGATCTACAAGTAATATTGTAAATGCGGCAAATTCTGTGATAGAAAAAAACAAAACAAAGTTAGATAAAGAAGTTTGGACTTCTAATGATGCTGGAGATGCTATAAACGTAATGCGAACTATTTCTGATGGAGAAGAAGGGCGCTTTGTAGCACAATCTATTTGGGAGAATCAGATGAATCATCAATTAACTTCAGATAGTTTTTGTGTTTTATACAGAACAAATTCACAATCTAGAGCTATTGAAGATGCGTTGCGTAAAAAAGGATTAGATTATAAAATTTATGGAGGAATTTCTTTTTATCAAAGAAAAGAAATTAAAGATATTTTGTCTTATTTAAGAATTTTAATTAACCCAAATGATGAAGAAGCATTAAAAAGAATTATTAATTATCCTGCTAGAGGTATTGGTGCTACAACTATAGATAAGTTAACAATAGCTGCAAATCATTATAAAAAATCTATTTTCGATATTATAAAGTATATCGATAAAATCGATTTAAAAATAAATGCTGGCACAAAAAATAAGCTTCGTAATTTTATGAACATGATGCAAAGTTTGCAAATAGAATCGCAAACTAAAAATGCATTTGAAATTGCAGAAATTGTTGTAAAAAAGGCACAATTAATAAAAGATTTAGAAAAAGATGGAACACCAGAAGCTGTAAGTAAAGTAGAAAATGTTCAAGAACTTTTAAACGGAATTAAAGATTTTATTACAGATAAGATTGAAGAAGGTAATGATGCTTCTTTAACTACATTCTTAGAAGACGTTGCTTTAGCTACAGATTTCGATTCAGAAAAAAATGATGACAAACCAACGGTTTCTTTAATGACCATTCACCAATCTAAAGGATTAGAATATGGATATGTTTATGTTGTTGGTTTAGAAGAAAATTTATTTCCTTCAGCCATGAGTATGAATACAAGAAGTGAATTAGAGGAAGAACGTAGGTTGTTTTATGTAGCGTTAACAAGAGCAGAGAAAGTAGCATATTTAACATATGCTCAAACACGTTATAGATGGGGTAAATTAGTAGATGCAGAACCTAGTAGGTTTCTAGAAGAAATAGACGATCAGTATTTATTTTATATCACTCCAAAAACCAATAACCCAATAATAAATAACTTTTTAGATAAGAGTATTTTTGATGATGCGCCGAAAGGAATTCGTTTTCAAAAACCAATTCAGCGTAAAAAAATGGAACGTGAGGTTTCTAAAAAGAAAGAGATTATTATTCCTAAAAATCTAAAAAAGATTTCGCAAGTTTCGCCAAAAATAGATCTTTTTGCAGGTGATATTATTACAGGAAATATTGTAGAACACAATAGATTTGGTACAGGAACCGTTTTAGGTATAGAAGGTAAAGGACCAGATAAAAAAGCAGAAATTCAATTTGCAACTGCAGGAAAAAAGAAATTATTGCTGCAATTTGCTAAATTAAAAGTGATTGGTTAAAAATCATTTAAAAAACTAAAAATAAATTGTTATTTTGCAACGTTAAATAACTACAATAGAATAGCATATAATTCTTGAGCTTATCGAGAGTGCTTCAAAAATAAATAAATGACATTCGATTTAGAATATAATTCAGAAAGACCGTTAATGATAATACCAGAATACGGCAGACATATACAGAAATTAGTAGACCATTGTTTAGCTTTAGAAACTAAAGAAGAGCGTGATAAGATGGCGAAAGCTATTGTAGATGTTATGGGGAATTTACAACCTCATTTACGCGACGTTCCAGACTTTAAGCACAAACTTTGGGATCAATTATATATAATGGCAGATTTTAAATTAGATGTAGAATCGCCTTATCCACAACCAGTAAAAGAAGAATTACAAGAAAAACCACAAGGTTTAGCATATCCAAAATCTGCGTCTAGATATCGTTATTATGGTAACAATATTCAAACAATGATAGATATTGCTTTAAGTTGGGAAGATGGTGACAAGAAAGAAGCATTGGTTTTTACCATTGCAAATCACATGAAAAAATGTTATTTAAATTGGAATAAAGATACAGTAGATGATGCTGTAATTTTTAAACATTTATTCGATTTATCTGACGGGAAATTAGATTTAAGAGAAACAGAAGAGGCACTTTCTGAAAGTAAGAATTTATTGAGAAAAAGAAGTTCTCAAGGACAAAATAATTCTAAAACTACTTACAAGAAACCACAACACAGCAATCAACATAAAAATAGAAAAAGATAAGAGTCTATGGCATCATTTAAAATTGAAGGCGGTCATAAATTAAACGGAACCATTACTCCGCAAGGAGCAAAAAACGAAGTTTTACAAATACTTTGTGCAGTTCTATTAACTCCAGAAAGAGTTGTAGTGAATAATGTTCCAGATATTATTGATGTAAATAAATTAATTTTTATTCTAGGAGAATTAGGTGTAAAAGTTGAAAAATTAAGCAGAAATTCATATGCTTTTCAAGCAGATGAAATTAATTTAGAGTATTTAGAATCAGAAGATTTTAAAAGAGACGGTAGTTCTTTAAGAGGTTCTATTATGATTGTTGGTCCGCTTTTAGCAAGATTTGGAAAAGGATATATACCAAGACCAGGAGGAGATAAGATAGGGAGAAGACGATTAGATACGCATTTTGAAGGTTTTATACGATTAGGCGCAAAATTCCGTTATAATAAAGAAGAACATTTTTACGGGGTAGAAGCAGAAGAGCTTCACGGAGTAGAAATGTTGTTAGATGAAGCTTCTGTAACAGGAACAGCAAATATTTTAATGGCAGCTGTTTTAGCAACAGGAACCACAAAAATATACAACGCAGCTTGTGAACCTTATATTCAACAATTAAGTAAAATGTTGAATTCTATGGGCGCAAAAATCTCTGGAGTTGGTTCTAACTTACTAATTATAGAAGGAGTAGATTCTTTAGGAGGATGTGAACACACCGTTTTACCAGATATGATAGAGATTGGTTCTTGGATTGGTGTTGCGGTAATGACACGATCTGAATTAACCATAAAAAATGTTAGTTGGGAGAATCTAGGACAAATACCAAATGTATTTCGTAAATTAGGTATTCAATTAGAGAAAAGAGGAGATGATATTTACATCCCAGAACAAGAGTCTTATGAAATTCAGAATTATATAGATGGTTCTGTTCTAACGGTTGCAGATGCACCTTGGCCTGGTTTTACACCAGACTTATTAAGTATTGTTTTAGTAATAGCTACGCAAGCAAAAGGAACTGTTTTAATACATCAGAAAATGTTTGAAAGTAGGTTGTTCTTTGTAGATAAATTGATTGATATGGGGGCAAAAGTTATTTTGTGTGATCCTCATAGAGCTACTGTAATTGGTATGAATTTTGAAAGCTCATTAAAAGCAACAAAAATGACATCGCCAGATATTAGAGCAGGAATCTCTTTATTAATAGCTGCATTATCAGCAAAAGGAACATCAATTATCAATAATATAGAACAAATTGATAGAGGTTACGAAAACATTGAAGCTCGTTTAAAATCTATTGGAGCTAAAATAGAAAGAATTGAAAACTAAGAAAAAGGTTTACTATTAAGAGTTAAAAAATTGCAGATGAAGAAGAAGGTTTAATAATTTATTTAACCTTTTATATTATGATACGAAATTTAAGAAATGAAGAGTGGAAAGAAATTAAGTTTGATGAAAAAATTTCTGTAAAAGAGGTTTTTTTAATCTCTAATTATGGAAGAATAATTGATGATTCGAAAGAAGATAAAGTCTTAAAAAAGCAATCTTTTATTAACGGATATGAAACTATTTCTCTTAAACAAGAGGTTAATAAAAAATCTACAAGTAGATATATACATAAGTTAGTGGCTCAACATTTTTTAGAAAAAGAAAATGAAGAGCAAATCTATGTTCTACATGTAAATTATGATAAAAAAGATAATAGTTTAGAAAACTTAATTTGGGCAACCAAAAGAGAAAAAGAACTACATCAATTTAAAAACCCGGTATTTATAGAGTCTCGAAAAAATATTAAATACAATTCTAAATTAACAGAAGGAAAAGTAAAAATAATAAAAAAACAGCTTAGAAATAATAGGACAAGAATAACAATGATTGCCAAACGGTTTGGTGTCTCAGATATGCAAATTCATAGAATTAAATCTGGCGAAAACTGGAGCAAAGTTGAAATATAATGAAACAAAAAATAGTGTCAATCTGACACTATTTTTTTGTTGGCAACATTTTTGCCAATTAATGTTAGACAATTTAACGATTACAAAGAGATGAGTAAGAAAGATAATATAAAAGAAGAAGAAATAAAGAACGAGCAAGAAACGGTTCAAGTTGAAGAAAATCAAGAAGTTGAAGCGGAAGTTGTGGTAGAAGAACCAACAACAGAAGAATTGCTTCAAGCAGAAAAAGATAAGTTTTTACGTTTGTTTGCTGAGTTCGAAAACTATAAAAAAAGAACAAGTAGAGAAAGAGTAGAGTTGTTTAAAACAGCAGGACAAGAATTAATGACATCTTTACTGCCAATTATTGACGATTTCGAACGAGCGCTGACACACATTGAAGATGATAAAGAAGCTGAAGAATTAAGAAAAGGAGTTTTGTTAATTTATCAAAAATTCTACAACACTTTAGAGTTAAAAGGGTTGTCTAAGGTAGAAACAAATGCTGGTGATACTTTCGATGCAGAAATTCATGAAGCAATTACACAAATTCCTGCACCTTCAGAAGATTTAAAAGGTAAGGTTATAGATTGTGTAGAAAAAGGATACAAATTAGGGGATAAAATTATTCGTTATCCAAAAGTTGTAATCGGACAGTAAATTAGTAATACAGTATACAGTTGCAGTTCTCAGTAATTTACTGACTGCAAACTGATGACTGAGAACTGCAAACTAAATAAAATGGCAAAACAAGATTTTTACGAAATATTAGGCCTATCAAAATCTGCTACTCAAGCAGAAATTAAGAAAGGTTATAGAAAAATGGCTATTAAATATCATCCAGATAAAAACCCTGATGATACAGCTGCTGAAGAAAACTTTAAAAAAGCTGCAGAAGCTTATGAAATTTTAAGCGACGAAAACAAAAAAGCACGTTATGACCAATATGGTCATGCTGGTTTTGATGGTCCTCAAGGCGGCGGCGGCGGTTTTGGCGGCGGCGGAATGGATATGGATGACATATTTAGTCAGTTTGGTGATATTTTTGGCGGCGGAGGCGGTGGCTTTGGTGGCTTTGGCGGTGGTGGTGGCCAGCGACAAGCAAGAGTTAAAGGAAGCAATATGCGTATTCGTGTAAAACTTACTTTAGAAGAAATTGCCAAAGGTGTTGAGAAGAAAGTAAAAGTTAGAAGAAAAGTACAAGCAGATGGTGTTACGTATAAGACCTGTACTACTTGTAATGGTTCGGGGCAACAAATGCGTGTTACCAATACAATTTTAGGTAGAATGCAAACAGCTACTACTTGTGGTACTTGTTCTGGAGCAGGAGAAATTATTAATAGTAAACCAGCTGGTGCAGATGCACAAGGTTTAATTACTAATGAAGAAACTGTTTCTATAAATATTCCTGCAGGAGTTACAGAAGGTGTTCAATTAAAAGTAGGTGGAAAGGGTAATGAAGCTCCAGGTAAGAATTCAATTGCTGGAGATTTATTAGTTCTAATAGAGGAGATAGCACATGAAACTTTAAAAAGAGAAGGAACTAATATACATTATGATTTGTATATTAATTTTTCTGAGGCTGTTTTAGGAACTAGTAAAGAAGTTGATACGGTTACAGGAAAGGTTAAAATTAAAATTGATGCAGGTACACAATCTGGTAAAATTTTAAGATTAAAAGGTAAAGGTTTACCTAGTATAGAAAGATATGGTACAGGAGATTTCTTAATTCATATTAATGTGTGGACACCACAAGAATTAAATAAAGAACAAAAACAGTTTTTTGAGAAAATGTCTGATAGTGAAAACTTCACACCAGCTCCGAATAAATCGGATAAATCATTTTTTGAGAAGGTAAAAGACATGTTTTCGTAGACATATGTTAAAAAAGAAGGTGTAAAATTGAATATTATATAAAAAAAGTATTTTTGTACAAGATTTAATATATATTTGCAGTGTTGTTGATTTATCAGCAACACTTTTTCTTTTTCATAGCAATTTTTCCCACTCAATTTATTGAGTGGGTTTTTTTATAAAAAGAAATTGTAGCTTTACAAAATATTAAAAAATAAGCAGGCTTATCTTATCGTCTCATTTATTTGAGTAGGAAAGTCCGGACACCATAGAGTATCATAGCGGATAACATCCGTCCAGCGAGAGCTGAGGACAAGTGCAACAGAAAGCAAGTACAGTTCGGCTGTAGTGAAACCAGGTAAACTCTATGAGGTGCAATGCCATGTAAATTAGAGCTTGAGAGCTACTCGCTCGATTCTAAAGGGTAGGCAGATTGATTCTAAGAGCAATTTTAGAACTAGATAAATGATAAGAACCTTTTTAAAGGTACAGGATTCGGCTTATTAGCCTGCTTTTTTAATATTTTTATGAAATCTTCAAAATTATTTAGTAAAAGCCTCTTTTTACTGATTTAAATTCAGTGTTTGTCGAAATAACTTTTTTTTATTCAGAAATTTGCGCAATCTATTATTTATCTTTTAATTTTAAGATAAAAAATGTAAGTTTGTCATACTAAAATAACAAAAACTTACAGAGTATTGCTTTTAACTTTTTTACGGTTAAAAGAGATATATTAACTAAAGATTTCTTTCATGAGTATGTATAAAGACTACCTTAAGCAGATAGAAGAACGAAAAGATCAGGGACTTCATCCACAGCCAATTGATGGCGCTGAATTATTAAGCGAAATCATTGCACAAATTAAAGATTTAGATAATGAGTATAGAGAAGATTCTCTAAACTTTTTTATCTACAATGTTTTACCAGGAACAACAAGTGCTGCTGGAGTGAAAGCTAAATTTTTAAAAGAGATCATTTTAGGTGAATCAAAAGTAAAAGAAATTACAATTTCTTCTGCATTTGAGCAATTATCTCACATGAAAGGAGGTCCTTCTGTAAAGGCTTTATTAGATATCGCTTTAGGTAACGATAATGCTTTAGCACAAGAAGCTGCTAAAGTTTTAAAAACTCAAGTTTTTCTTTATGAAGCAGATACGGCTCGTTTAGAAGAGGCTTTTAATAAGGGGAATAAAATCGCTATAGATATTATTAAAAGTTATGCAAATGCAGAATTCTTTACAAAATTACCAGAAATTGATGAAGAAGTTGAAGTTGTAACTTATGTTGCAGGTGTTGGTGATATTTCTACGGATTTATTATCTCCAGGTGGTGATGCACACTCAAGATCAGATCGTGAATTACATGGTCAATGTATGTTTGAGCATAATAAAGTGATGCAAAATGAATTGCTAGCTTTAAAAAAGGCTCATCCAGATAAACGTGTAATGCTAATTGCTGAAAAAGGAACAATGGGAGTTGGTTCTTCTAGAATGTCTGGTGTAAACAACGTGGCATTATGGACAGGTGTTCCTTTTAGTAAATATGTACCATTTATTAATTTTGCACCAGTAATTGCAGGTACTAATGGTATTGCTCCAATTTTTTTAACAACAGTTGGTGTAACAGGAGGTATTGGTTTAGACCTTAAAAACTGGGTTCAACAAAAAGATGCTGAAGGAAATACAATTAGAGATGAATCTGGAGATCCAATATTAAAAGAAACATATTCTGTTGCAACAGGAACAGTACTTACTATTAATACAAAAGAGAAAAAACTATACAACGAAAAAACAGAGTTAAAAGATGTTTCTGCAGCATTTACGCCACAAAAGATGGAGTTTATGAAAGCAGGAGGTTCTTATGCTGTTGTGTTTGGTAAAAAACTACAAACGTTTGCTGCTAAAACTTTAGGAATTGAAGCTCCTCAAGTATATGCTACTTCAAAAGAAATAACTATTGAAGGACAAGGGTTAACAGCTGTAGAAAAAATATTTAATAAAAATGCAGTAGGAACTTCAGGAGCAATTTTACATGCAGGTTCTTACGTTCGTGCAGAAGTAAATATTGTAGGTTCTCAAGATACTACAGGTTTAATGACTTCTCAAGAATTAGAGATGATGGCCGCTACAGTTATTTCTCCAATTGTCGATGGAGCATACCAATCTGGTTGTCATACAGCTTCAGTTTGGGATGATAAATCGAAAGCAAACATCCCAAGATTAATGAGTTTTATGAACGACTTTGGTTTAATTACGGGTCGTGATCCTAAAGGGAAATATTTTCCAATGACAGATGTTATTCATAAAGTATTAAATGATCTTACAGTAGGAGATTGGGACATCATTATTGGTGGAGATTCTCACACACGTATGTCTAAAGGTGTTGCTTTTGGTGCAGATTCAGGAACCGTTGCCTTAGCATTAGCTACAGGTGAGGCTTCTATGCCAATTCCAGAATCAGTTAAAGTAACTTTTAAAGGGCAAATGAAATCTTATATGGATTTCCGTGATGTAGTACACGCTACGCAATCTCAAATGTTAAAGCAATTTGGTGGTGAAAACGTATTTCAAGGTCGTGTTATCGAAGTACACATTGGAACACTTACTGCAGATGAAGCATTTACATTTACAGATTGGACTGCAGAAATGAAAGCAAAAGCTTCAATCTGTATTTCTGAAGATGATACATTAGTTGAATCTTTAGAGATTGCCAAAGGTCGTATCCAAATCATGATTGATAAAGGAATGGACAATGCAGGTAAAGTTCTTAAAGGTTTAGTAGACAAAGCAGAAAATAGAATTGTAGAGCTTAAAACAGGTATTAAACCATCTTTAAGACCAGATGCAAACGCTAAATATCATGCAGAAGTTGTTATCGATTTAGATGAAATCGCAGAACCAATGATTGCAGATCCAGATGTAAATAATGACGATGTTTCTAAACGTTATACACATGATAACATTAGACCATTATCTTACTATGGCGGAACTAAAAAAGTAGATTTAGGATTCGTAGGATCTTGTATGGTTCACAAAGGAGATATGAAAATATTAGCTCAAATGTTAAAGAATGTTGAAGCTCAATATGGTAAAGTAGAGTTTAAAGCACCTTTAGTAGTTGCTCCTCCAACTTACAATATTGTAGATGAGTTAAAAGCAGAAGGAGATTGGGATGTTTTAGTAAAATATTCTGGTTTCGAATTTGATGATAGCGCACCTAAAGGAGTAGCACGTACAGGATACGAAAACATGTTGTACTTAGAGCGTCCAGGTTGTAACTTATGTATGGGTAACCAAGAAAAAGCAGCACCAGGAGATACAGTAATGGCAACATCTACACGATTATTTCAAGGAAGAGTTGTAAAAGATTCTGGAGAGAAAAAAGGAGAATCTTTATTATCTTCTACACCAGTAGTTGTATTGTCTACAATTTTAGGTAGAACACCAACTATGGCAGAATACGAAGCAGCTGTAGACGGTATTGTTTTAACTAAGTTTAAGCCATCTACAAAACAATTAGTAAGATAATTAAAGCTTATAAATTATATACAAAAAGCCTGAGTTTTTAACTCAGGCTTTTTTTTGCTCTAATAGATTAATATTAATAGACTTCATAGGTTTTTATGGTTTAATATTCGCCTTTGATAATAATCTATTTAATTTTTTTTGGAGGTTCCCACGTCAAAAAAGACGTGGTCGGGCTTTTCGTTACAATCTTTTTGTTCATACTTCTCAAAAAGGATTTTCACTTCAATCCCTAACCCAAGCTCTTCGCATTTTTAAATAATTGCTAATTACTAGCAACTATTTTCTATCAAAATTATCTATTTCACTATCAGTATTAAATCTTTTCAAAGTAGCATTCAATTATAAAACTAGTAGATATTTTTGTACCTTAGTGTACTAATAAATAATAACTAAATTATATATAAATCTTATGGCATTTGATATTAATATGATTAAAAAAGTGTATTCTAACGTTGTAGAACGTGTAGATGCAGCTCGCGAACTTACAGGAAAACCTTTAACTTTAGCAGAAAAAATACTGTATTCTCATTTATGGGACCAAACGTCTAACAAAGCATTTGTAAGAGGTAAAGACTATGTAGATTTTGCACCAGATAGAATTGCATTACAAGATGCAACTGCACAAATGGCATTATTGCAATTTATGCAAGCTGGTAAAACTAAAGTAGCAGTTCCTACAACTACGCATTGCGATCATTTAATTCAAGCCAAAAACGGAGCAAGTTCAGATTTACAATCTGCCCTAAACACAAGTAATGAAGTTTTTAATTTCTTAGAGTCTGTATCTAATAAATACGGATTAGGTTTTTGGAAACCAGGAGCAGGAATTATTCACCAAGTAGTTTTAGAAAATTATGCATTTCCAGGAGGAATGATGATTGGTACAGATTCTCACACAGTAAATGCTGGTGGTTTAGGTATGGTTGCTATTGGTGTTGGTGGTGCAGATGCTGTAGATGTTATGGCAGGTATGGCTTGGGAATTAAAGTTTCCTAAATTAATAGGTGTTAAGTTAACCGGTAAATTATCTGGTTGGACAGCACCAAAAGATGTTATTTTAAAAGTAGCAGGTATCGTTTCTGCAAAAGGTGGTACAGGTGCAATTGTAGAATACTTTGGGGAAGGAGCAACCTCTATGTCTTGTACTGGTAAAGGTACTATTTGTAATATGGGAGCAGAAATAGGAGCAACAACTTCTACTTTTGGTTATGATGCATCTATGGAACGTTATTTACGTGCCACAGACAGAAGTGATGTTGCAGATGCAGCTAATGAAGTAAAAGAGTATTTAACAGGTGATGCTGAAGTATACGCAAACCCGGAACAATATTTTGACCAAGTTATAGAAATTGATTTATCTAAATTAGGACCTTTATTAAACGGACCTTTTACACCAGATTTATCTACAGAAGTGGGTGCAGACATGACAAAAGCAGCTAATGCTAACGATTGGCCTTTAAAAGTTGAATGGGGATTAATAGGTTCTTGTACAAACTCTTCTTATGAAGATTTATCAAGAGCTTCTTCAATTGCGCAACAAGCAATTGATAAAGGATTAAAAATGAAATCTGAATTAGGAATTAATCCTGGTTCTGAAAAAGTAAGATATACTGCAGATAGAGATGGTATTATTGGGATCTTTGAAAAATTAGATGCTAAGATATTCACAAATGCTTGTGGACCGTGTATTGGTCAATGGGCGCGTTATGAAGATCCTAAAAATGCACCTAAGAATTCTATAATTCATTCTTTTAACAGAAACTTTGCAAAGCGTGCAGATGGTAACCCAAATACACATGCTTTCGTAGCATCACCAGAATTAGTTGCTGCAATTGCAATTGCAGGTCGTTTAGATTTTAATCCAATTACAGATAAATTAATCAACGAAAACGGTGAAGAAGTAATGTTAGATGAACCAACTGGTTGGGAATTACCTCCAAAAGGTTTTGAAGTAAAAGACGATGGTTTTTTAGCACCAGAAGAAGATGGAAGTCATGTAGAAATTGCCGTAAAAGAAGATTCAGAAAGATTACAATTATTAGAACCTTTTACACCGTTAGGAAATGATTTAACGGGTGTAAAATTATTAATAAAAGCTTTTGGTAAATGTACAACAGATCATATTTCTATGGCAGGACCATGGTTGCGTTACAGAGGGCATTTAGATAATATTTCTAACAACTGTTTAATTGGAGCTGTAAATGCGTATGGTAAAAAAACAAACTTTGTTAAGAATCAATTAACAGGAGAGTTTGGTGGTGTACCAGATACTGCAAGAGCTTATAAAGCTGCAGGAATTAAATCTATTGTTGTTGGAGATCACAATTACGGTGAAGGTTCTTCTAGAGAACATGCCGCTATGGAACCAAGACATTTGGGTGTTGCTGCTGTTTTAGTAAAATCCTTTGCTAGAATTCATGAAACAAACTTAAAGAAACAAGGTATGTTAGGTTTAACATTTAATAATGAAGCAGATTACGATTTAATTCAGGAAGATGATACGTTTAATTTCTTAGATTTAAATGAATTTGCACCAGATAAACCTTTAACTATAGAAGTTGTTCATGCAGATGGATCTAAAGATATCGTTATTACAAATCATACCTATAACCAAGGGCAGATTGAATGGTATAATGAAGGTTCTGCATTAAATTTAATTAAAAAAGAAAACGCTTAATATTTTAGTGTTTAAATATACAACTCTCGATGAAATTCGAGAGTTTTTTTGTTATTGTAAGAAGTATGAATACACAAGAATTTAATCAATTTTTAAAAGAAATTTCAATAGCGCCATTAGCTGTTATTGATACAACAATTCCATTAGATAAATATTTACCAATAGATATTTCTGAAAAGAACACAGATTTACAAAACTTTGATGTTTCTTCCTCTAATGAATGGGAGAAATACATTCATTTATATTTAAAAAAGAACAATAAAGAGGTTGCTTTTGGAGGTTATTTAGAAAAAAGAAATCTCTATGATAGAAGTACTTATTTTAAAAATTTATCAGAAAATGAAAAAAGAAATATTCACTTAGGTATAGATTTATGGTGTGATAAAAACACAAAAGTATTAGCTGTCTTAGATGGAGAAATACATAGTTTTAATTTTAATGAAAATTATGGAGATTATGGACCAACAATAATCTTAAAGCATATAATTAATGAGGAAACATTTTACAGTTTATATGGCCATTTATCTTTAAAGTCAATTGAAAATATTAAAATTGGAGATTCGATTTTGCAAGGTAATATTATCGGTCTTTTAGGTGATAATTCAGTAAACGGAGATTATGCTCCTCATTTACACTTTCAAATTATTAGAAATATAGAACAAAATTTTGGAGATTATCCAGGAGTTTCATCCAAAGAAAATATAGCATTTTATAAGAATAATTGTCCAGATCCTAATTTATTATTAAAAATATAGCTTTAATATTGGTTTTTTTGTAAGCTATTGCTATGTTTTTAGACTTTATAAAAGCTAATATAAAGTGCAATCTTATGAAAAATCTTTGGTTCTTTGATCATGTTAACTTATTCAATCTTCTTTGTCCTCATAAATTCAAAGATTATAAAGAGTGTCACACTTTCGATTTGTATAAAAAAAGTGATTACATTTATTTTACTGAAGATGCAGCTAATAAAGTTTTCTTAATTGAAAAAGGAAAAGTTAAAATTGGCTATTATACAGAGGAAGGGGAAGAGGTTGTAAATGCAATTTTAGCAAAAGGAGAATTATTTGGAGAAAAAGCAATTTTAGGAGAAGAAAAAAGAAATGAATTTGCCCAATCTATAGATGCTAAAACATCTATTTGCCCAATAGGTGTAGATACAATGCACGATTTAATGCGAGATAATAAAACCTTTAGCCTTAAAATTTATAAGTTTTTAGGAATAAGATTTAAGAAATTAGAAAGAAGATTACAATTAATTTTATTTAAAGATACAAGAACTCGTTTTTTAGAATTTACAAAAGAACTATGTGAAGAATATGGTTACGATTGTGAAAAAACAGGAGATAAGGTAATTGTACACCCTTATACACAAAAAGATATTGCTTCTTTAATTGGTACTTCTAGATCTAACCTAAATGTACTAATGAATGAATTAAAGGAGGAAAATATAATTAACTTTAATAGAAAAGAATTAAGAATTTTAGAAAATATTGCATAAGTGTTCGCTAGCGAACATTTAAAGATTTATAAAGAACATAGCTTTGTCATCAACATTAACAATAAATATTTAATAAGATGAAAAAAGTTTTAAATTTAGCAATGGTTTTCGCCTTGACTGCATTTTTTGTAGCATGTAGCGATACAGAAAACGAAGTAACAACAGGTAATTTAACTGTAGATTTAACAGGTTTAGAAGAATTAGGTTCAGACTTTGTTTATGAAGGTTGGTTAATTGTAAATGGTAGCCCAGTTAGTACAGGTACTTTTACAAGTGTTACTTTTCCGCAAACATATACAGTAGATATTAGTAATTTACAAACAGCAACCAAGTTTGTATTATCTATTGAACCAGCAGTAGATTCAGATCCATTACCTGCAGCAACTAAAATTTTAGCAGGAGATTTTTCAGGAAATTCAGCAAGTGTAAATTCAGATAATATTGTTGTAGATGCAAGTGGAGCTATTAAAACTTTAGATGCTTCTTGGGGAAAATATATTTTAGCAACACCAACAGATGCAGATACTACAAATGAAGCTAGCGGAGTTTGGTTTTTAGATAACACTAATTCACCAGCAGTTGCCGGTTTAGGTTTACCTACATTAACTGCAGGATGGAAATATGAAGGTTGGGTAGTTTTAGGAGGAACACCAGTAAGTACTGGTACATTTACTTCTGCTGAAGGAGCAGATGATAATGCTGCAACTTCGCCTTTTAAAGGAACAACAGGAAATGGTCCTGGTTACCCTGGTGAAGATTATTTAATGGGTTCTGCTGCAGGAGTTGATTTTCCTACAGATTTAAAAGGAGCTACAATAGTAATTTCTGTAGAGCCAAGTCCAGATAATAGTGCTGCACCGTTTACTTTAAAACCATTAGCACATATGGTTCCTGCAGACGCAATGAATCACACTGTAATTAATATGGGTGCAGGTCCATTAGCAACTTTATCTGGTACAGTAACTAGATAACTGAAATAAGATAAATCTACTATTTAATTTTGTTAATGGTTGATTAAATCGAAGGGTAATTCATTTTATATGAATTACCCTTTTCAGTTTTAAAGACATAAAAAATGCCCAAATAAAGTTTAACTTTAAAAGGGCACCAACTAACCAACCAGTTGTATTATTTTATATTAATTTTTAGTGGCATTTTATAAACTTCACCTTTTTTAACTCCTTTTATTGTAATTATTTTATAGTTTAATTTTCTTTTTATGAAAGAATTTAATTCAGAAACTTCAGATTTTACAGATAATACTACAATTTCATTTCTATTATTTACAATAAATGAAACTTCTGCAATAGTTGTTTTGTTAAATTTTAATGGAATATTTTCACCTATAAGAGCAGAAATTTCTGTTCTTAAGGTTTTTGCTTTTTTAGGTTTAGTGTCTGTTGCCGAAACAGAAAATACAGTTGATAAACTAATTGCGATTACTGCGATAATTGTTTTTAAATTCTTCATAATAGATGTGTTTTAGATTAATGTTATATGATAAAGACGGTACTAATTCAAAAACGTTTCAGCAATTATGTAGTTTAAGATTTAATTAACGTTATTTAACGAAAATTAAGAAAATAGGAGTTTTTTATAAGTTTAGAGAAATGAAGATTTAAAAACATTTAAATTAAGTGTTTTTAAGTATTTGATATACAGGTGTTAGTTTGTGTTTTACTCTTCTAAGACCTGATGAATACTATTAAGTATAATTTTGCAACCTTTCTTTAATTCATCGTCTGAGATAGTAAGTGGAGGTGTAATTCTCATTGCTCGACCTTCAAATAATAAAAAGAATAGTATCAATCCGTTTTCTAAACACTTTAAAATAATACTTGTAGCAAGTTCTGGTGTTTCTACAATTGCAGTTAACATTAAGCCTCTTCCTCTTATTTCTTTTATTGAAGAATGCTGTAAATGTTTTCTAATAATTTGTTCTTTACGCAAACTCTCTGCTAATAAATCTTCTTTTAAAATTTCTGTTACAGTAGCATTTGCTGCTGCTGCAATTACAGGGTTTCCTGCAAATGTAGAAATATGGCCTAATTTAGGATTGTCTTTTAATAACCCCATCTTTTCTAAAGAAGAAATAAATGCACCAATTGGCATTCCACCGCCTAAACCTTTACCCGTAATTATAATATCTGGTGTTACGTTATAGTTTTCGAATCCCCAGAAAGTACCAGTTCTTCCAATTCCTGTTTGAATTTCATCTAAAATTAAAAGAGCACCAACTGCTTCACATTTCTTTTTTACTTTTGATAAAAATCCGTTTATTGGTTCTATAAAACCAGCACCACCTTGTATGGTTTCTAAAATAACGGCAGCAGTTTTAGTTGTAATTTTATCTAAATCATCTTCATTATTAAAGGCTATAAATTTTGTACCAGGAATTAACGGTCTAAACGCTTGGTTTTGTCTTTCTACACCAGAAACACTCATTGCACCCATTGTATTGCCATGGTAAGAATTTTTAGCAGCAATAATTTCTGCTCTATTTGTAACTCTTTTAGCTAATTTTAAAGCACCTTCTGTTGCTTCTGTACCAGAATTTGTTATGTAAACCGAATCTAATTTTTTAGGAGAATTTTCTGCCAAAAGCTTGCATAAGTCTACTTGTGGTTTTTGAATAAACTCACCATAAACCATAACATGCGCATAAGAATCTAATTGTTTTTTTATTGCTTTTGTAACTTTTGGGTGGTTGTGACCTAAACTATTAGCAGAAACACCAGCAACAAAATCTAGATATTTTTTGCCAGAAGTATTAAAAATATAGCTTCCTTTTGCATGTGAAACTTCTATTGCAAGTGGGTGAGGAGAAGTTTGTGCTTGGTATTTAAAGAAGTCCTCTTTCATTTATTTGTTCTTAGCAGTAGTTTCTTTAGTACCTTTTTTAGGATCATTTATTAGTAAAGGTTTTACTAAATCTTTATCGCTTTTTGTAGGTTTTTTTTCTTCCTTACCTTTTTTAAAAATATCTTCTTGTGTTTTAGGTTGTTCACTTTCTCGCCAAATAAAACCTTGTAATTTTTTAGAATCTTCTGGAAATGTAGAAGGCGGATAGGTTTTACCTTCCGAGGCTTTTAAATACTTTATGGCAATAATTTGTCCGTTTTCTAAGGTAAATTCAATATTACTAGAAATTTCTTTTGTAATAGTTTCTATAATACCTGTTTCTTCGTTTCTATTATAATAAACAGACTCTGCATTTCCTTTTACTAAAAGTAAATGGAGCTTATTTTCTTTAAATTTACCAAACATATTTCTACCTTTTATTTGGTTGTATTCATTTATAGACAAAGAATCTTTAGAAACAATAAATGCATTGTTTAATACTTTTAAAGAGTCTAATTTTTCTGTTTCTACATTAGAAATTAAATGAATTGTATCACCAGTAATTTGATTACCATCAGACCATAAAACCGGATCTCTAAACATTTTTGTAATTCCACTTTGCTGATCTGTATAAATAGAATCGCATTTACCTTGTAAATCAGATTTAAAAATCTTTACATTATGGTAAGTTCTAACAATTCGTTTTTCAGGTATACCTGTAACAAGTAACGTATCTCCATGAATAAATGTAGAATCTTTGTCTACAATAGAAATTGCAACGGCTCTTTTAATTATAAAAAGGGAATCCTTTTCTTCAAAAATTTCTGCATAATTACCTCTAGTTACAAAATTCTTTACTGTGTCTATAACTTGAATATTGTTGGTCGCAGATGCAAATCCTTTTCTTTTATCATAATACAAACTATCTCCTTCTATTGTTCTTTCTTTTAAAAATAGCTTAGCATTTTTTACAAAATAAGAAATATCGGTTTTTGTATCATAAAAACCACGTTCAGAATAAATTCTGTTTTCGTTTTGTGTATTTGTTATTGTTGAAGGCCCATATAAATAGGTTAAGCCAGAGTTTGTGTAATAATCTAAATGATTAGATTCTAAGTTATGTTCTGGGTTTACAACAGTAACTTTGGTAGTTGCCGTAAATTTCTTCGTTTCTAAATAATAATTTCCATTTTTACTATTTAAAGTATTTGTTTGGTCTTTTATTGTAGCAAAACTTTGATAATATAATTTCTGATTTAACCTATCAAACTGAAGAGTATCTGTAGTTAAAGTCATTTCAGGATCTTTTAAAATTACATTTCCCCAAGACAATGCTTGTTTAGAATTAGCATCATAATCTAAATAATCGCTAGTTTGTGTAATTGTATCTCCTTGTTTTATAACTACGTTTTGTAGTGCTTTAAAAAAGTTTTCTTTTTGATAAAACAAAGCTTGTTTACAAGTAAGAACCGCGCCTTCGTGTGTCATTTTAACATTACCTAACAAAACAGTTGCTCCAGGATATTTTACCTCATCAACATATTGCTGTTCTGCAGTGTAAATCATTTTTTTAGATTGAGAAAAACCTAAAAAACTGAATAAAAGAAATATAAATATTAATGTTTTTTTCAAAAGTTACTGTTTTGTACAAAAATACTGAAAAGAATGTTGATGATTACTAAAGAAAAGTGAAATTTAATAGAATTATTCTTTCTTTTTAAGATACTTTTTATCGCTAATATGAAAATTATATCTTGTAATTTTGTGAAAAATAAAAATAATGAATTCTTTTTTTGATTTATCTGTAGAAGACATGAAATCTTACGGCTATAAGATTGTAGATTTAATTGTTAGCCATTATGACGAAGTAGAAAGTAAAAAACCTGTTTCTAGCGCAACTAGGTTAGAAATGGACGATATTTTTTTACAAGAAGCTCCTGAAAAAGGAATGCCAGCCGATAAAGTTTTAGACTTTGTAATGGATAATGTTATTCCTAATAGTAACATCTTAAGTCACCCAAAAGCATTTTCGTTTGTTCCTGGACCAAGTAATTTTATTAGCACAATGGCAGATTCTTTAGCAACCGGATTCAATATTTTTTCTGGTGGTTGGATTGTATCTCCTGCAGCTGCAGAGTTAGAAATTGTTACATTAAATTGGTTGTTAAAAATGTTTAACTTTCCTGTTACAAAAGGTGGAGGAATCTTTACAAGTGGTGGTTCTATGGCTAATTTAACAGCTTTAGCAACAGCCAGAAAAGTAAAATGTGGAGACGATTTTTCGAATGCAGTTATCTATTTATCTGATCAAGCACATTCTTCTAATATAAAAGCAATTAGAGTTTTAGGCTTTAAAAAAGAACAAGTAAAAATAATACCAACAGATATAGAATTTAAGTTTAGTATAAATAAGCTTAAAAATGAAATAGCAAAGGATAAATTAGAAGGTAAAAAACCTTTTTGTATTATAGCTTCTGCTGGTACAACAAATACAGGAACTGTAGACCCGTTAGATACATTAGCAGATATTTGTGAGAAAGAAAATCTTTGGTTTCATATAGATGGAGCTTATGGTGCAGCTGCTATTTTATCTAAAAAAGGAAGTAAAATTTTGCAAGGAATAGAACGCGCAGATTCTCTAACTGTAGACCCTCATAAATGGTTTTTTCAACCTTATGAAATTGGTTGTTTACTAGTAAAAGATGCATCTTGGTTAAGTAATACTTTTAGTGAAAAGCCAGAGTATTTAAGAGATATCGAAGGAAATGAATCTGAAATTAATTTTTACGATTATGGTATTCAATTAACAAGAAGATTTAGAGCTTTAAAATTTTATATGTCTATAAAAACATATGGTTTAGAAACCTTTAAAAAAGCCATTACATATAATATAGATTTAGCAGATAAAACAGAAGATTTACTTAGAGAAAGTAAAAATTGGGAAATAGTTTCACCTGCAACTTTGGCAATTATTAACTTTAGATACAATCCTTTAGGTTTAAATTTAACAGAAAAAGAAGTTGATACATTAAACCAAGAAATTTCATCTAGAGTTGTTGCTTCAAAAGAAGCACTTTTAGTTACTACTGTTTTACAAAACCAAATTGTTATTAGAATGTGTTTAATAAACCCTAAAACTACTTTAGATCATATTAAAGAAACTTTAAGTCAGTGTGACGTTTTTGCTAGAGAAGTTCTTTCTGATTGGAAGAAATAAGCTTACAATTCTTAACAAATATTCCTAAAAGTGCCATTGGAATTAATGCACTAACAAGTACTAAAAATTGGTAATAATTATCGAATATAGATAGTTGTTGCCAATTACAAAAACCTTTATATAAAATTATAATTTCTGAAGTAATAAAACCTATTAGGTATATTCTTATCCAGAATTTAGAGAGTTTTAGTAAGTTGAAATAACTTAAGAAAACAAACAAAGATAAACTTACCAATCCTAAAAAGGTAAGGTGTAAATAACCAATTACAAAATCTACAATTTGCGATATTAGTATAGCAAAGTAAGGAATTGAACTCATAAATTGTAATGCTATTTTAAATATAAAAAGTAGGTATACAAATTTAAGTATCATAAAAAGTAAAGGTGTTATTTTTTGTGATATTTGAGTTTTAATACTATTAATTATTTGGTGAAAACTAAACAAAGCTAAAAGTTGTAAAAGGCTTCCTATAATAGCAAAAATATAAATATATGCAGGTGGTTTTATCCAAAGAAAGGATAAGAATAAAGTGAATATAGAGCTAAAAACCATCAACTTATAAAAGGTAGAAATTACTTTTCTATTAACTTGAATTTTAGCTGTTTCTATGAAATGTAAGAATATTCCTAATAGACAGAAAATAAACCAACCATTGTATTGAAAATGTAAATAAAAATAAATGGCATTTTTATACCAATGAGAACTGTTACCTAAAGTTGTTATTATAATTCCTAAAGCCCAAGGACCAATGCTAGAAAATACCATAAAAACAAGAGATGTATTTATAAACTTGTAGGTGTAACTATTTTTTAGGCAAGTTGTGTTTTTTCTAAATAGTGCATAAAACCAATAAGTACAGATTAGAAAAAGGCTTGAAAAAATTATAGAAAATAAAGCGTAACCTGTTATAGGAAAACTCACCAACATTCCTATTATTGTAATTTGAGTACTCCAAAATATCACAGTATTCTTTTTTACAGTTTCTTTCTTTATAAAAAGATAAAATATTAAAGAAGTTAAAGCAACGTACACCCAACCTAACAGTGCTATATGCGAATGTGTATGTACAAGGTGTTTATATGTTGCGTCTACATTAACAACAGGAAAAAGACGTAAAATTATACCTAAACTCGCAGCTATTAAAAAATAGAAAAAACTAATTAGAATTTGTTTTTTTATAGATGGCATCTTATTATTTTATTTAAAATAGTACTTTTTCTCATTTTTTTTACGTGCAGATTAAGAATCTAAGTAAGTGACATATAGTTAATTTGGTTTTTATTTTTTTAGTAAAATGTTATAACTAATTATATGTAAAAATAAAGAGAAAATAACACCTTTTATGATAATTGTCATATCTCTTTTATCAAAACTACAATAAATTTGTATTAATAAAAGACTCTTTAGTCCTTTATTAAAAAAAAGATCGAATAACTTAAAATTAAAAAAATGAAACTTTTAAAAACAGTGTGTTTATTAATTTTTACAAGCTTACTGCTAACAAGTTGTAAAAGTGAAGAGAAAAAAGAATTAGCAATTGTAGATACTTCAAACATTTATATAAAAGGAACCATGGATGCAGAGTTAACCTCACCGCCATTTGTGCCAGCTCCTGTAGGAGATAGAACAGCTAAAAAGTTGTTGGTAAACATGGAAATTCTAGAAAAAGAAGGAACCATGACAGATGGTGTACAATATGTGTATTGGACATTTGGTGGTTCTGTTCCTGGTAGTTTTATAAGAACTAGAGTAGGAGATTTGGTAGAGTTTACGTTATCTAACCACCCAGATAATAAATTACCTCATAACATAGATATGCATGCTGTAACTGGTCCTGGAGGTGGAGCAACATCTTCTTTTGTAGCACCTGGTCATAAGAAAACGTTCTCTTTTAAAGCATTAAACCCAGGTTTGTACGTGTATCATTGCGCTACTGCACCTGTAGGAATGCATATTGCAAACGGAATGTATGGTTTAATTTTAGTAGAACCAGCAGGAGGTTTGCCTAAAGTAGACAAAGAATATTACATTATGCAAGGAGATTTTTATACCAAAGGAGCTACTGATGAAAAAGGGTTACAACCTTTTGATATGACAAAAGCTATAAAAGAAGATGCGGATTATGTTGTTTTTAATGGTAAAGTTGGTTCTCTAACTGGGGATAATGCAATTACTGCTAATGTGGGAGAAACGGTTCGTTTATTTGTTGGTAACGGTGGTCCTAACTTAACGTCTTCTTTTCATGTTATTGGCGAAATTTTCGATAAGGTACATGTAGAAGGTGGAGATTTAATAAATACAAATGTACAAACAACGTCAATTCCTTCTGGTGGCGCAGCAATTGTAGAATTTAAAGTAGAAGTTCCTGGAACATTTATTTTAGTAGATCACGCAATTTTTAGAGCTTTTAATAAAGGTGCTTTGGGTATGTTAAAAGTTTCTGGCGAAGAAAATAAAAAATTATATTCTGGTGTAAAACAAGAAGGAATTTATCATCCAGAAGGTGGAACAATTCAAACAATGCCAGTTAGTAATAAGAAAGAGGTTGCTATTAGTACATCAGAAAAATCTTTAGCCAAAAAAATAGCAGATGGTAAACAAGTGTATATGACAACTTGTTTTGCTTGTCATCAAGCAGAAGGACAAGGAATTCCGAATGCATTTCCTCCTTTAGCTAAATCAGATTACCTAAATGCAGATGTTAAAAGAGCTGTTGGAATAGTTCTAAACGGTAAAACAGGAGAAATTACTGTAAATGGTAAAAAATATAATAGTGTAATGACAAGACAAACGCTTACAGAAGTAGAAGTAGCAGATGTGCTTACGTATGTTTATAATTCTTGGGGAAATAACAAAACCAATGTTTCTGTAAACACTGTAAAAGAAGTGAAAAGCAGTCATTAATAATATCAATTTAAATACTATGAAAACTATTTTAAGATTGACAATTTGTTTATTCCTCCTTAATGCAACCTATACAAGTTGTCAATCTAAAATGGTACCAATTAAAGGAGGAGAATATATTCCTTTATACGGTAGAGATTCTTTAAAAGTTAAAATAGATAATTTTTTAATGGATGTATATCCGGTTACAAATAAAGAATATGTAGCTTTTATAAAGAAATACCCAAAATGGCAAAAAAGTAAAGTGATAAAATTATTTGCTGATGGAAGCTATTTACGAGCATGGAAATCGGATACTATTTTAAACGAAAATCAGAAGCAAAATTCTCCAATTACACAAGTATCTTGGTTTGCAGCTAAAGAGTATTGCGAATGTCAAGGTAAAAGATTACCAACAGTAGATGAGTGGGAATATGTAGCTATGGCAAATAAAAACATACCTGATGCTAGAAAATTAAAAGAGTACAATGCATTTATTTTAGCTTGGTATGAAAAGCCAAAATCATTTAATCAAACTATTGGTTCTACTTTTAAAAATTACTGGAATGTGTATGATTTACATGGCTTGGTTTGGGAATGGACTTCAGATTTTAATTCGGTGTTAATTTCTGGAGAATCTAGAAAAGATGTAGATACAGATAATAACCTGTTTTGTGGAAGTGCAGCTATAAATGCTACAGATTTAATGAATTATGCTGCATTTATGCGATATGCAATTAGAGGAAGTTTAAAAGCAAAATACACCATGAAAAACCTAGGTTTTAGATGTGTGAAAGATATTAAATAATAGAAAAATGAAAACATTTAAATACATATTATTGTTGGTTGTAACTGTTACATTATTAACTTCTTGTGATAAAAAAACAGTAAAAGAAAGTAGTAAAGTAACCTATCAATGTCCCATGAAATGTGAAGGCGATAAAGTATATTCAGCAGCAGGTGTTTGTCCTGTTTGTGAAATGAAATTAAGACCAACATCAAAAAAAACAGCAAAGATATTGTCTAGTTTTATTTCTGAAGAATCGATTTTTAACTTAACATCTAAATGGAATACCCAAGATGGTAAAGAGATTGAGTTAAAACAACTAAAAGGGAAAACCCTAGTAATGGTGATGATTTATACCACTTGTAAAGCTGCTTGCCCAAGGTTAACAGCAGATATGAGAAATATAGAAGAGAAGATTCCTGCAGATTTAAAAAATGAGGTGCAGTTTGTTTTGGTAAGTATAGATCCAGAAAATGACACTCCTACAAAGTTAAAAGAGTTTGCTAAAGAGAATTTTATAGACAACCAACATTGGACTTTATTACAAGGAACCGAAACTGGTGTTAGAGAGTTTGCAAATGTTTTAGCAGTTAAATACAAGCAAATTTCACCTTTAGATTTTTCTCATTCGAATATTATAAGTGTTTTTAATCCTGAAGGAGAATTAGTGCATCAACAAGAAGGTTTAGGGGTTGATAATAATGAAACAATTACAAAGATTATAGAAACAGTTAAAATACATTAAAATGAACATTACAAAAGAAAATACAGTAGCAGAAGTGGTTACTTATAATATAAAGACTGCAGATGTATTTAAAAAATACGGAATAGATTTTTGTTGTGGAGGAGGAATATCAATAGAAAAAGCGTGTAAAAAAAACAATGTTTCTTTTGAAGAAATGGAAAAAGAACTATTAGATATTAATAACCCAACTTCTAATACCTATAATTATGATGGTTGGAAACTAGAATTTTTAGTAAATCATATAGAAAATGTTCATCATGTTTACGTTAAAGAAAGTAGTCCTATCATATTACAATATGCAGCAAAAGTAGCTAAAGTTCATGGGCATCATTATAAAGAAGTTCTAGAAATTAATAAACTATTTACCGAAGTTGCAAATGAATTAGCAGCGCATCTTAAAAAAGAAGAAAACGTCTTATTTCCTTTTATTAAGCAATTAGTAAAAGCAGAGAGAGAAGGTGTAAAAGTAAATCAACCTCATTTTGGTACTGTAAACAACCCAATTGCAATGATGGAAGAGGAGCATGAAAATGCCGGTGATATTCTAAAGGAAATTAAAAAACTTTCTAATAATTATACACCACCAGAAGGCGCTTGTAATACGTTTAAAGCATTGTATGCTAAATTAGACGAGTTTGAACAAGATTTACATCAACACATCCATTTAGAGAACAATATTTTGTTTCCGAAAGCCATTATTTTAGAACAAAAAAACAAGGAATAAATTAATGTAATATTTCTCTAATATTTTTAAAGATGAGTACTATACTAATGTAGTACTCATCTTTTTTTTTAAATTTAAATAAGTGCTTTTATAGAGCTATATTCTTATTTTTTAATGACAATCGTCATGTTTTTAAGTAGTAAATAAACATAAATTGCAAGCTTAATTAAAATTAGTTAAACAATGAAAAACGCACATTCATTTCACATTCCTGTTATGGGAATTGGTTTTACAATAGACTCTCCTTTAAAAGTGGCACAATTTGGTATTGATTCTGTTATTTCTTTAGTGGATGATATTTTAGTAGAAAAAATGCGAAAAATTTACAGTGAAAAGTTTGAAATTCCTTATCAAGAAATATCAGATAAAGTAGATGATTTTAGAGCAAAGAGAATTACTTCATACTTAAATTTGTTGCATGATCAAACAGAAGAAAAATTTAATCAATTAAAAAATATAACATCAAAAAAAAGTAAGGCTTTAAAAGAGTATATGCATATGTTACCTGAATATTCTTCTTTAAAAAAGGAGTTTACAAAGCTAACAGAAGAAGGAGTAGATTTTTCTAAGATGAAAGATTGGGTTCATAAAAACTTAACAATGGGTAGTATCGATGTAAATATTATGACCAAGGTTGATAAAGGAAATTACCGCAATAAAGAATTATTACCTATAGAATATAATGATGCTCATGCAGCGTTAAGAGGTTTTTCTGAAAGTAAATTGTCTTCATCTTTAGTACTTTCTGCAGGTATGAATCCTAGATTGTATTCTTATATTAGTAATTTTTCTGACTTTTTTCCTGATGAAAAAGGATACATTAAAAAGAAGATTATTTTAAAAGTGAGTGATTATAGATCTGCTTTTATTCAAGGAAAATTTTTAGCCAAAAAAGGATTATGGGTTTCTGAGTATAGAGTAGAATCTGGGTTAAATTGTGGCGGACACGCTTTTGCTACGGATGGTTTTCTTTTAGGTCCGGTTTTAAAGGAATTTAAAGAACATAAAGAAACATTAATAAGTGAAACACAAGCATTATTAATGAATGCTTTAAAAGAAGCTAACAAAGTTTTACCAACCAATAATTTAAAATTAAAAATAACTACGCAAGGTGGCGTTGGTACAGATGAAGAGCATTCTTTTTTAATGAAAGAGTATCAATTAGATTCTGTAGGATGGGGAAGTCCGTTTTTATTGGTTCCGGAAGCAACAAGTGTTGATGATAAAACGATGGAAAAATTAGCACAAGCAAAGGAAGCTGATTTGTACTTAAGTAATACATCGCCATTAGGTGTTCCTTTTAATACACTAAAAGGAAATACAAAAGATTTAGAAAAACAACAATTTATAGATAAGGATAGACCGGGAAGTTCTTGTCCTAATAAATTTATCGCATTAAATCATGAATTTAAAGATTCTGGTTTGTGTACTGCTTCTAGAGAATATCAACATTTAAAAATAAAGGAATTAGATTCTCTAGAGTTACCTTTAGATGAAAAAAAGAAAAAACACAATCAGATCATAGAGAAATCTTGTATTTGTGTTGGTTTAAGTACTTCTACTTTAATTTTAAATAAAATGAGTACAAAGAAAACAGGAGTAGGGGTTTCTGTTTGTCCGGGACCTAATATGGCATATTATGATAAAGTAATTAGTCTTCGTGGAATTACAGATCATATTTATGGTAGAAAAAATATGATGACAAGAACCGATAGACCTAACATATTTGTTAAAGAATTATCGCTTTATATTACACATTTACAAGAAAAAGTAGCAGATGTAAAAATGAATATTGATAAAAAACAATTACGTTCTTTGTTAAAATTTAAAAAGAATTTAGAAGCCGGAATTGAGTATTATAGCGACTTGTTTTTAAACAAGAAAGCTTCTTTTGTTAATCAAAAAGAGACACTTTTAAACGCTCTTAAATTAGAGCAACAAAAACTAATATTAATTAGTGATGAAATAGAAAAAATGTAATAAATTAATTATTACGCATAAAAAAAAGCATCTTTCAAAATAATGAAAGATGCTTTTTTAATTTATATAAGATTACTAATTATCTAGTAATAGTTTGTAATCTATCCGGACCAACAGAAACAACAGATACAGGAACTCCAGTTTCTTTTTCAATAAAAGCAACATAGTCTAGTAAATTCTGTGGTAATTGATCTGCAGAAGTCATTTTTGTTAAATCTTCATCCCAACCTTTAAATTCAGAATAATTTACAGAAACATTTTCTGGTTCAATGTTGTAAGGTAGGTGAGAAATTTCTTCACCTTTATAGTTATAAGAAGTACATATTTTTAAGGTATCAAAACCAGATAAAACATCACCTTTCATCATCATTAATTGAGTAACACCATTTACATCTACAGCGTATTTTAAGGCTACTAAATCTAACCAACCACAACGTCTTGCTCTACCTGTAGTTGCACCAAATTCATGACCAATTCTAGCCATATCTTCACCATCTTTATCAAATAATTCGGTAGGAAAAGGACCAGAACCAACACGTGTTGTGTATGCTTTAAAGATTCCAAAAACTTCTCCTATTCTATTAGGTGCAACACCTAAACCTGTACAAGCACCTGCTGCTGTAGTATTAGATGAAGTTACAAAAGGATAAGTACCAAAATCAATATCTAATAAAGAACCTTGCGCTCCTTCAGCTAAAATTGTTTTTTTATCTTTTATCGCTTGGTTTAAAAACTCTTCACTATCAATAAATGCTAACGTTCTTAATTTATCGATTCCTCTAATAAATTCTGCTTCTAATTCTTTTAAATCATATTCTACTTGAACATCAAAGAATTCTAACATTTTAATATGTTTTGCTGTTAAAGCATCATATTTTTCTTTCCAGTTTTCTAATTCTAAATCTCCAACTCTCATTCCGTTTCTACCGGTTTTGTCCATATAAGTTGGGCCAATTCCTTTTAATGTAGAACCAATTTTAGCTTTTCCTTTAGAAGTTTCTGAAGCTGCATCTAATAATCTATGTGTTGGTAAGATTAAATGTGCTTTTCTAGAAATTAATAATTTAGAAGTATAATCTATTTTATGCTTGTCTAAATTTTCTAATTCTTTTTTAAAGATTACTGGGTCTATTACAACTCCATTACCAACTACGTTTAAAGCAGTTTTATGAAAAATTCCAGAAGGAATAGTATGTAAGACATGTTTGTGCCCATCAAAAATTAAAGTATGTCCAGCATTTGGGCCACCTTGAAAACGTGCAATGATATCATAGTTTTTTGTAAGTACGTCTACAATTTTACCTTTTCCTTCATCTCCCCATTGCAATCCTAGTAATAAATCTACAGCCATTATAGTTGTGTTAATTGTTGTTTGTGTTGTATTGTTAATTAAGATTTGTTCTTTTTTGTTCCGTAAAAATATAAAGAATGATTTTTAATGTCAATATCAAAAATATCTTCTATCGTTTTTTTGATAATTTGAATTCTAGGATCACAGAACTCTTTTACTTCACCAGAATCGGTAAAAATTACGTGATCATGGTTTTTATCGAAGTAACTTTTCTCATAACGAGCCATAGATTGCCCATCAAATTGATGTTTTCTTACCAAACCACAATTTAACAAAATTTCTATAGTGTTGTAAAGTGTAGCTCTACTAACTCTATAATTCTTGTTTTTCATCTTAATATAGAGAGACTCTATATCAAAATGTTCATCAGCATCATAAATTTCTTGTAGAATAGCATAACGCTCAGGTGTTTTCCTGTGCTTATTCTCTTCTAAATATGCTGTAAATACTTTTTTAACTACTTCTTGATTTTCAAGAGAATTACTCATTATCTTAAAATTTTACGAAATACAAATTTACAGTTATTTCTGAATAAATCCTCGCTTTTTGAATAGGATGTTTACAAAGTATTAACACGGTCTACTTTTTTAACGCCTTCTACTTTTTGAATGCTTTTGATTAACTTGTTTAATTGCCCACTGTTTTTAACACTTAAGCTTATTTTTCCATCGAAAATACCTTCATTTCCTGCAATATTTATACTGTTAATAAATACTCCCATATTGCTAGAAATAATTTTTGTAAGGTCGTTTATAATTCCTCTATTATCTACACCACTAATATGTAAAAACACTTTAAAGTCTTGCTGTGTAGAGTCTATCCATTTTGCTTGCATAATTCTATATGCATAGTTAGATTGTAAAGAGATTGCATTTGGGCAGTTCTTTTTATGAATTTTTATTCCTTCATTAATAGTTATAAAGCCAAAAACATTATCTCCCGGAATAGGATTACAGCATTTAGATAATTTATAATCTAACTTTTCTTCCTCTTTACCAAAAACTAAAGCATCGTATTTGCTTGTTACCTCTTCAGATTCTACAATGTTATTAGTAGAAGGTGTTCTTCTTAGCTTTGTTTTAAAGAAGTTTAAAAAAGTACTATTTCTTTGAGCAACATATGCTTTTAGATTTGTATTATCGATAGCACCATTTCCAATTCTAAAAAATAAATCGAAGCTTGTTTTAATTTTGAAGAATATAACAAGTTCATTAATTGTCTTTTCGTTAAAAGGGATTTTTAAATGGCGTAATTTTCTGGTTAAGATAGCTTTTCCTTCTTCTGCAATTTTCTTTTCTTCGTCTTTTAAAGCTGCCCTTATCTTCGTTTTTGCTCTTGCAGTAATAACAAAATCTAACCATCTTGCATTTGGCTTATTAGTAGATGTTGTAATTACTTCAATTTGATCTCCACTTTTTAAAGTATGACTTAAAGGAACCAGTTTACCGTTTACTTTTGCACCTCTACATTTTAAACCTACATCTGTATGTACTGTAAATGCAAAATCTAAAGCAGATGCATCTTTTGGCAACGATTTTAATTCACCTTTTGGTGTAAAAACATAAATTTCTTTAGAGTATAAATTCAATTTAAATTCTTCTACAAAATCTACAGCATTTAAACTTTGGTTTTCTAAAGACTCTTTTAATTTGTTCAACCAAGTTTCTAAGCCACTCTCATTAGCATCTCCTTGTTTGTATTTAAAATGAGCAGCATATCCTTTTTCTGCAATTTCATTCATTCTACTAGATCGAATTTGAACTTCAACCCACTGTGCATCTGGCCCAACTACAGTAATATGTAATGCTTCGTAACCAGTTGTTTTTGGTTGTGAAATCCAATCTCTTAATCTTGTAGGGTTTGGTTTAAAATAATCTGTTACAATTGTGTAAATTTTCCAAGCATCAAATTTATCATCATCTGAAGTAGGAGAGTAGATAATTCGAATTGCATACTTATCATACACTTCTTCGAAAGTAACATTTTGCTTTCTCATTTTTCTACGTATAGAATAAATGGATTTGAAACGTCCTTTTATTTCATAAGTAAAATTCTCTTTATCGAGTCCTTTCTTTAAAGTATCTGCAAAGGTTTCTAAATATCTTTTTTGTTCTTCTTTACTCTCTTTTATTTTAGTTACAATGTCTGTATAAACTTCTGGCTCGGTATATTTTAAACCTAAATCTTCTAACTCAGTTTTAATATTATATAAACCTAATCTATGTGCTAAAGGAGCATAGATATATAAGGTTTCTGAAGCTATTTTTACTTGTTTGTGAGCAGGCATTGCATCCATAGTTTGCATATTGTGCAATCTGTCTGCAATTTTTATTAAAATTACTCTAACATCATCATTTAATGTTAATAGCATTTTTCTAAAGTTTTCTGCTTGTATAGAAGCGTCTTGCTCTTTATTAAGACGAGAAATTTTTGTAAGTCCGTTTACTATTCTAGCAATTGTTTCTCCAAACAATTGCTCCATATCATCTAAAGTATATTCTGTGTCCTCTACAACATCGTGTAGTAAAGCTGCAGCAATAGAAGTTGCGCCTAAACCAATTTCCATTGCAACAATTTTTGCAACAGCAATTGGATGAAAAATATAAGGTTCCCCAGTTTTTCTGCGTTGTTCAGAATGTGCATCTACAGCAATTTCAAAGGCTTTCCTTATTAATTTTTTATCATCATCAGATAAAATTTCATAAGTACCTTTTAGCAAATCTTTGTATCTATT
Organism: Polaribacter sp. PL03; assembly: GCF_033875165.1. NCBI lineage: Bacteria > Pseudomonadati > Bacteroidota > Flavobacteriia > Flavobacteriales > Flavobacteriaceae > Polaribacter > Polaribacter sp. PL03. The sequence goes on from NZ_JAWZSV010000004.1 coordinate 459,894, forward strand.
TGCAATTTCTTTATTTTCTTCTTCTATGGTTGCTGTGTATTGCATAAGTTATTTTGAAGATTTGTGTCTAAATATCTAAAGTGAATTTAGGAATAAGAATTTTAACAAACAAACATTTAAGAACCTAAATTTTTTACTCTTTGCAACAAAGTTGGATGAGAATAATGCATAAAAACATACGCAGGATGAGGCGTTAAATTGCTTAAACTATTTTTAGATAATTTTTTAAGTGAGCTTATTAATGGTTTAGAAGCAAAAGTTTCTTTGGCAAAATTATCTGCTTGATATTCAAATTTTCGAGACATATAATTCATAAATAAACCTGTTATTTCAGATATTGGCGAATATAAAATACCAAAGGCAATTAAACCAATATGAAAGCTTGGTGTAGAAACACCTAAAGCTTCCGATAATAGCGGAGAATTTATAAAAAGAGATAAAATAAATAAAGTTAAGCCTGTTAATAGGAGAGAAGAGGCTAAATTAAATAGAATGTGTTTTCTTTTATAATGCCCAACTTCATGTGCTAAAACAGCTACTATTTCGTTGGTATTTAGATTATTAATTAACGTATCGAAAAGTGTAATTCTTTTTTGAGAACCAAAACCAGAAAAATATGCATTTGCTTTTGTAGATCGTTTAGAGCCATCGATAACAAAAATATTATTTAATTTAAAGCCAACAGAAGAGGCATATTTTTCGATAGCAAATTTTAATTCTCCATCTTCTAACGGAGTTTGTTTATTAAATAACGGTACAATTAGTTTGGCGTAAAACATATTTATAAATAGAGAGAAGATTGCAACTAAAAACCAAGCATAAATCCAGAAATTCTCTCCTGTTTTTTCATAAAATAAAATTATAATTGCTAAAATTGCGCCACCTATAAAAATAGACATCAACCAGCCTTTTAGTTTATCTAACCAAAAGATTTTTATTGTAGATTTATTAAAACCAAATTTTTCTTCGATTACAAATGTCTTGTAATAAGAAAATGGTGTTGTTAATATATCTGAACCTAACATAATTATTCCGAAGAAAATAAGAGCCACAAAAATTGAATTATCAGTAAAACTTCTTGCGAAATTATCTACATATTTAAAACCATTAGCAAAAAAGAAAACAAGGGTTAATATAATTGAAAAGGTAGCTGTAAAATTAGAAAATTTCTCATTTGTCTTTTTGTATTCTTGAGATTTCTTATACTCTAACTCATTATAAACATCTGCTAATTCTGCAGGAATTTTATCATTAAAGTGTTTTGCATTTAAAGAGTCTAAAATTTTATCAATAATAAAACTGATAATTAAAATGGATATTAGTAGGTAAAATAGCGTTGAAGAATTCATTTTTTTACTTTAAATTTTTACGCAATAAGCTATTTCAGTTTATTGCTATTTATAGTTTGAATGCGTTATTATAATAGCTAAAATAACGCTGTTTTAAACTGTTGTTTTGCGATTGTCTTATTTTATTATCTACACCAATTTCTTTTACTATGTATGTAATTATTGGCTACTTATTGTAATTAAAATGAGTTTCGAAACTGTTTTCTTGTATTTCTAATGTAAGACATAAAAACTTTTTCATCTTCTAAAGCTTATGTTAGGTTTGCAGTTTATTTAAAAGTAAGTTGTTTAAAAACAAATTTTTAAATTGAATAACTTGTATTCGTTTTCTTAGAACTAAAATTATAAATAATAGGTGTTATTTATGTTCTTAAATTTTAAATGGATTTATGTGAAATGAAAAGGTTATTTACTTTTTTTTCTAGCATACATTGCAGCTCCAATAATACCAGCGTTATTTTTAAAGGCGGCAACTTGTATTGGTACTTCTGTAGTTAAATGTCTTTTAAAATCGTCATATTTCTTACTAATGCCGCCTCCTAAGACAATTAAACTTGGTGTAAAAACAAGTTTAATGTATTCTAATAAAGAATCGAATCTTAATGCCCATTCTTCTAATGTTAAATTCTCTTTTTTTCTTACGGAATCTGCTGTGTAAAACTCAATAATTTCACCATTTGTATGTAGCATTTTACCAATTTCTAAATTAGGTACTAACTTTCCGTTATAGAATAAGCCAGAACCAATTCCTGTACCAATAGTAACTACAATTACAACTCCTTTTTCTTTTTTGGCAGCACCCAAAGTAACTTCGGCTAAACCAGCTAAATCGGCATCATTACTTACATAAAAAGGAAGTTTGCATGTTTTCTTAAAAAGTTTATCAACTTTTACATTTAGCCATTCTTCACTTAAATTACCGGTATGAATACATTTACCATCTACAATTGTTGTAGGAAAGCTACAACCAACTGCTTTTTTCCAATTGAAATGAGCAACCATTTCACTAACTACTTTAGCTACAGCTTCTGGTGTTGCTGGTTTAGGTGTAGCAATTCTAAATCTTTCAGTTAATAATTCGCCTGTTTTTGTATTTACAATTGCGCCTTTAATACCAGAACCACCAATATCTATTCCTAAAATCTTCATACTTTAAATTTTAAAATCTCGTTGTCTTTTTGCTTCAAATAAAACAATTGCAGCAGCAACAGAAACATTCATCGAATCTATTTTTCCTTGCATTGGTATGTTTATATTTTGTGTTGCTTTATCTCTAAAAACAGCAGTTAAACCAGTTGCTTCTGTACCAACAACAATTGCAGAACCTTCTGTATAAATTTCTTTGTGATATTCGTTTGAATTTTGCAAAGTAGTAGCAAAAATTTTGATATTATTTTGTTGAAGAAAAGCAATAATTTCTTCTGAAGTACCTGTTGCAATTTGATTTGTAAAAACACAACCTACACTAGAACGTATAATATTAGAGTTATATAAATCGCTTTTTGGGTTTGCAATAAATACAGCATCTACGTTTGCTGCATCTGCAGTTCTTAGAAGAGCACCAATATTTCCTGGTTTTTCAATACCTTCTGCAATTAATAGTAACGGATTCTTATTTTTAAATTTTATATCTTCTAAAGAAAAACTTTTTGCTTTTGTAACAGCTATAATACCTTCTGTAGAAGCTCTGTATGCTAATTTTTGATATACTTCTTTAGAAATTATAATTCTATTTATATTTTCATTAAATAAATGTAAAACTTCTTGTTCAGAAATTAATCCATCAAAATATAAGATTGTGTCAAATTTATAATCTGCAGCAATTGCTAAAGATATTTCTCTTTTTCCTTCAATAATAAAAAGTCCAGTTTTTTTACGTTCGCGAGATTTCTCTTGTAGTTTTAAGAGGTCTTTTATGTAAGAGTTGTGAATGCTTGTAATTTCTTTCATTACCACAAATATACCTAATTATAGGTATTGTAAGAATGTTGAATTAAAACAATATTTGTAACTGTAATAAAATGCTTTTTTTTTATTTAAATTCTATTGCTAAGAAAAAGGAGATTTTAATATTGTTAACTGTTTTTAATGAAAAAGGCTCGCAAATTGCGAGCCTTTTTTGATATTATAAAAATAAATAAATAAATTATTTTGTTTTGTATTTATTAGAATAACGTTTCCAAAGTTTTGTTTGGTGTGTTTCTAAACTAATTTTTCTACCTTGAACAAAAGCATTTGTTAATATGTTACTGCGCATTTCTAAAGCATCACCTTCAGAAATAAATAAAGTAGCATCTTTACCAACTTCTAAAGAACCTGTAAAAGAATCGATACCTAATATCTTAGCAGTATTTAAAGTAATTAACTGCAAAGCAATTTCTTTATCTAAACCGAAAGCTGCAAAAGTACCAGCATAAAAAGGAAGGTTTCTTGTATTCATACGTTCCATTTGCCCTTCCATACCTATACTAACTAAAACACCTTTATCTATTAATGTTTTTGCTATTGTGTAGGTAGAATCATACGAGTCATCTTCGTTATTAGGGTTTCTGTGTGGTCTTTCTAATATTACACCAACATTATTTTTTACTAATAAATCTGCTACTTTATCTGCGTGTTCTCCATGAACAATAGCCAGTTTATTAATACCTAATTCTTTTGCAATTGTTATTGCATCTGTAATTTCTTTTTGTCCGTTTACGTGAATAAAAAGTTTTTTAGATCCATTAAATAAACCTGCTGTTGCTTGGTAAGGTAAATGTGTTTTTGTTTTATTACTTGCTAAATAATTTTTAGCATTCATAAAATAAGATTTAATATCATTTATTTTACCAGCATATTTAGTGTCTGGTTTTAAAGCAGGATCTTCTCCTAACCACCATCTACCAGAAGTAAAACTAGACGGCCAATTCATATGAATACCATCATCTGTTTTAATAGCAGCATCTTCCCAGTTCCAAGCATCTAATTGTACAATAGAAGAAGTACCAGATAAAGTTCCTCCTCTAGGAGTTACTTGTGCCATTAAAACACCATTTGGTCTCATAGATTCTACAACTTTACTTTCTGCGTTGTAAGCTATTAAACTTCTAATATGCGGGTTCATAAGACCAATCTCATCCTCATCATTACTTGCTTTTACAGCATCTATTTCTACAAGGCCTAACGTAGCATTTGCAGCAATAATACCAGGGTAAACATGTTTTCCTTTAGCATTTATTACCGTTCCTTGTCTTGCAATTTTCATCATTGCACTACCTACAAAAGTAATTTTACCATCATTAAACATAATTAATGAGTTTTCAATTACTTTACCAGTACCCAAATGCGCTGTTGCACCTTCAATAGAAAATGCTGTAGTTTGTTTATCTGCGGGTGTTTGTTGTGCTAAAATATTTCCTACTAAGAAGAAAAATAGCAAACTATATATTATTTTTTTCATCTTTTTTTAGTTTTTAAGTTCTTCTAAAGTATCACAGTGAAAATTTCTATCTCCTCTTTTCATTGGAGCTTTCGTTTTTCCACCGTTCATTTTATCATTTAACATCATGCTAATTAATTTACTTTTTTCTAGTTTAATTGCTTCACGTTTTTTAAGATCTTCAGCTCTATCAAAGTAAATACTACCGTCTACAATTGTTTTTTCTGCTTTTGCATAAATAGACATTGGGTGATGGCTCCATAAAACAACATCAGCATCTTTTCCTTCTTTAATACTACCAACTTTATCATCTATATGTAATAATTTTGCAGGATTAATAGTTACTGTTTTCCAAGCATCTAATTCAGACATACCACCATATTTAATGGTTTTTGCAGCTTCTTGATTTAAACGTCTAGACATTTCTCTATCATCAGAATTTATTGCAACAGTTACACCAGCATTATGCATAATTGCAGCATTGTATGGTATTGCATCATTTACTTCATATTTATAAGCCCACCAATCTGAAAAAGTAGAACCACCAACACCGTGTTCTGCCATTTTATCTGCAAGTTTATAACCTTCTAAAATATGTGTAAATGTGTTAATCTTAAAGTTGAATTTCTCTGCAACTTTCATTAACATATTAATTTCTGATTGTACATAAGAATGACAAGAAATAAAACGTTCTCCGTTTAAAATTTCAACTAAAGTTTCCATTTCATCATCTCTTCTGTATGGGTTTCCACTTTTCTTTAAAACTTCATATTCTTTTGCTCTTGTAAAATAGTCTGTAAACATTTGTTCAACACCCATTCTTGTTTGAGGAAAACGAGTTCCGTTTCTGCTTCTAGATTGTTTTACATTTTCACCTAAAGCAAATTTTATAAACTTTGGCGAATTGTCATAAATCATATCTGCTGCGTTTTCTCCCCATTTTAATTTGATAATTGCAGAACGACCACCAATTGGGTTTGCAGAACCATGTAATATTTGTGAAGAAGTTGTTCCACCAGAAAGATTTCTGTAAATATTAATGTCATTAGGATCTATTACATCTTCCATAGTTACTTCAGCAGAAGAGTTTTGTGCACCTTCATTAACAGCAGAAGCTGCAATATGAGAATGTTCATCTACAATACCAGCAGTTAAATGTTTTCCTGTACCATCTATTTCTTTTGCATTTCTTGCTTTTATATTTTTACTAATTTTAGCTATTTTTCCGTCTTTTAAAAGTACATCTGTATTTTCTAAAATACCAGCATCTTCACTTGTCCAAACAGTTACGTTTTTAATTAAAATAGTTTCAGTTTCTGGTACTTTATAGTTTCCAAAACCAAGATTAGGATAACTTACAGGAAACACAACAATTGCATCTTCTTTCTTTTTCTTGCTATCTTTCTTCTTACTGTCTTTTTTTACTTTTTTACTAGCAGACCAGTCAGTTTCGTTTCCTTTAGTATCATAAGCAGTTCCTTGCATTACACTAGCAGCGTTTATAATTTTACCCATCATTCTTGTGTAACCACTATCTTCATTTAAAGTGATAGAAACCCAATCATCTTTAAAAGAAAATTTAGATTTCACTTTTTTATCACCCATCTTAATAGCTGCAGTTTGTTTTGCACCTTTTCCAGAAATAGTTAAATCGTAGTTTTTACCATTTACATATAACATGTAATTTCCTGTAATGTCTTTAATAGTCATATCATTTACTACATTTTTATCTCCTTGAACCCAGTTTTCATAAATGGTAGTTTTAGCATCAAATACATCTCCAGAAGTAATAATAAAGTTAGCATAACTACCTGTATTTAGGTTTCCTATTGAAGAGTTACCAATAATAGTTGCAGGAATTGTAGTTAAAGAAGCCAATGCTTTTTTAGCATCGAAACCATATTTTATGGCTTTCTGTAAATTTTTATGAAAAGATTTTACAGATTTTAAAGAACGTGTAGTAATTGCAAAATTAATTCCGTTATCAGATAATACCTTTAAATTAGAAGGTTCCTGATTCCATTTACGCATATCTCTTAAAGAAATTTGTTGTGCTAATAAAGGGTTAGAAACATCAAAAGCATTGCTAAAGTTAATAGGAATAATAAAGTTTGCATTTGTAGCTTTAATGTCGCTAATTCTTTCAAACTCATCACCAGAACCAACTATTGTGTATTGAATTCCAAATTCATCACCAACCTTATCTGCTCTTAAAGCATCTAATAAATTACCAGTCTCAAAAATTTGAACTAAGTTTTTATTGTTGTTTAAAGCCTCTAAAGCTAAATCTTTATTCTTCATGTTTCCGTTAGCGTACCATGAAGCATCATTGTACATCTGACGTAATAAAGCCATTGCACCCATTCTAGAACTAGGATATGCCTGACTAGAAACTGAGCTTTTAGAAAACGATAAATATTGTGCAGATTTAGTTTCTAAAATTCTGTAAGCATCAGAAGAATTAGGGTTTAGAGCAATTAACAACCCGTTTCCACGAACAATACCATCTTTCATGTGCGTATTCACAACACCAAAACCTGCATTTATAAGATCTGTTGCTTTTTTAGAATCAAAAGAAAAATCTTTTATAGGATTAACATCTGGTCTAATGTGATCATTCCAATAATAACCCTCGCGAGAAGCTTCATATTGTGTTGTTCCTCTAAAACTACTAGAAGATCTTTTAGGTTTACTAATTCCAAAATCTGAATATAAATCGATAAAAGAAGGATAAATAGATTTTCCGGTAAGATCTACTGTTTTTGCGCCTTTAGGAATTTTAACAGATTTACCTATTTGTATTACTTTACCATTTTCAATTAGTAAAGTTCCTTTTTTAATCACCTTTTCTGGTGTCACATAAATTGTTGCATTGGTAAGTGCAACTAATGTGTTGTCTGTAATTTTTACTCCTGCATCTGTTGGAAAATAATCTTGCGAGTGCAAAGAAATTGTCAACAAAAACGAGAATAATAAGAGTAATTTTCTCATAAGTTTGATTTGGTTATTTGAATTAATTGCTATAAATTTAATTAGAAGCAATTTGTAAATTGTTAAAAGAGGTTATTTTAACAAAATTTTAAGAATTCAAAACTTTTTCTGAAGTTTCAAAGTAAGTAATTAATAGGTCTACAACGTAATTATAAGATTTAATTCCTTTGTCTTGTTTATTTGCTTTTAAATATGCGTTGTAGCCTTTCTTTACAATAGGTTCAAACGGATTTTTATATTGTTGCCAAAACAAATAAGTATCATTAAAATCCTTACCAATTCCTTTATGTACAGTTTGCCAAAGTTCTTTAGATATTTTTAAATTTCTTTTTCGAAGTTCAGAAATACAATACCCAAAAGCCATTCTATAACTCGCATATTTAAAATAAATATCATCATTATAATTAGCAGCTAAAAAACCAACAAAATTGGCTTCATTTTCTGCAGCAAACCCAATTTGATGCGCCATTTCATGACAAACAGTTGTTGGATACCCTGTTTTTGTAATTCTGTCATTTACTTGTGCTTCGCCAGTTAACGGGTTTAAATAACCGGCAGTTCCGTTATAACTTTGCAACAAACTCATCAAAGAACTTTTTACAGATTTGTGTTGATATTCTAATTGCGGAAAATCTTTCGCTAAATTGTGATAACCAGAAACAGCCATTTTATACATTTCCTTTTGAGTATAAGGATTATTAACTTTTAATGTATCGCTTTTTGTGATTTTAAATTGATAATAATTTAGTTTTTCTATAACCTGTTTTGTAACTTTTTGAAGCTCTATTGTTGTGTATTCTTTTTGTTGATACTTTAAGTTTTTAGCTAATGGCTCTCTATAATAATTTAAGCCCCAGAAAAGATAAAAACAAAAATAGATTGTTGATAAAATTGCTGTAAAATGAATAATCTTCGGAATAAAACTTTTAAATCTTGTTTTTATCAATCTAAAAATAAAACGAAGAAAAATAAATAGAAGAAAAGCAATTAATAAATCGCCAAAAGAAAAAGGAAGCCAACCTAAAATAATTCTTAAAAAGGAAGCGATATAAGGGTATATTCCGTTAGAATAATAACGTTCTATAAAAGCAGGATTCTTAGCTGCTAATTGTACTAATAAAACCTGAATTGGAAGAAAAATAGTTAGAAAAAGATGTCTTTTATTTATTTTCATTTGTGTAAAAATAAGAATTCAAAATAGAAGTTGACTGGTTATTAACAAGATAATAACAATTTAGTTTACAATAAATGTTTACAAATTTAAGTTCAATTTTAGAAAAATCTAACAAAGTAAAAAAGTACATTTGTAGTCATGGAAAAAACGAAGGCAGTCGCAGAAAAAAAGTCGGATAGAAGTAGACTTATTAGTCTTGAGAAAGGGAAAATTCCACCACAGGCAGTAGAACTAGAAGAAGCTGTTTTAGGTGCAATGATGATTGACAAAAAGGGAATTGATGATGTTATAGATGTCTTAAGTTCAGACGCTTTTTATGATCAAAAGCACCAAGATGTGTATGCCGCAATTTATGAGTTATTTCAAAACTCTGAACCAATTGATTTATTAACTGTATCGAATCTTCTTAAAAAGAACGGAAAGTTAGAATTTGTTGGTGGAGATTTATTTCTTATTCGTTTAACTCAAAAAGTAGCTTCTTCTGCGCACATTGAGTTCCATGCTAGAATTATCCTTCAAAAATTTATTCAACGTAAATTAATATCAATTTCGAGTGAAATTATAGAAAATGCGTATGATGAAAGTACAGATGTTTTCGAATTATTAGATGATGCTGAAGCAAAACTTTTTGAAGTAACACAAGGCAATTTAAAAAAGAGTTCTGAAGCTGCAGGTTCACTTGTAAAACAAGCATTAGCTAAAATACAAGAAATAGGTAACTCGGAAGGAATGTCTGGTTTAGAAACCGGTTTTACCAAATTAGATGCTTTAACCTCTGGTTGGCAACCGTCCGATTTAGTTATTATTGCTGCACGTCCTGGTATGGGAAAAACAGCATTTGTAATTTCGATGGCAAAAAATATGGCAATTGATTTTGGTCATGGTGTTGCCGTTTTTTCTTTAGAGATGTCTTCTGTACAGTTAATTACGCGTATGATTTCTTCGGAAACAGGTTTGACTTCAGAAAAATTAAGAAAAGGAAATTTAGAGCCTCATGAATGGGAACAATTAAATGTAAAAGTTAAGAAATTATCTGATGCACCTATTTTTATTGATGATACACCATCTCTTTCTGTATTCGATTTAAGAGCAAAAGCAAGACGATTAGTATCACAACATAATGTTAAGATTATTGTAATAGATTATTTACAATTAATGACTGCTGGTGGTAAGGCAGGAGGAAATAGAGAACAAGAAATCTCTATGATTTCTCGAAACCTAAAAGCATTAGCAAAAGAATTAGAAGTGCCGGTAATTGCACTTTCTCAATTATCGAGAGCTGTAGAAACGCGTGGAGGAAGTAAAAGACCTTTACTGTCTGATTTACGTGAATCTGGTGCAATTGAGCAAGATGCAGATATTGTATCATTTATTTTCCGTCCAGAATATTACGGAATGACAGAGTGGGATGATGATGAACATACACCATGTGAAGGACAAGGAGAATTTATTGTTGCAAAACATAGAAATGGTGGTTTAGATAATATTCGTTTAAAGTTTACAGGGCATTTAGCAAAATTCTCTGATTTAGAAGAAGGTTTTAGTTCAGAGTTTCAATCTTCTATGAATGCAGATTTCCCAGAAGATCCTTTTGCAGGTGAAAGTGGTATTGACCCAAAAGATGCTTTTGGTGATGCAGATGTACCTTTTTAAGTATTAAAGAATTTATAAATTTATAGAAATACACAATTGCTTCACAGTAATTGTGTATTTTAGTTTTTGGTATGAAAAAAATCTTATTAATATTCACATTTCTATTCATTTCAAACTCAGTTTGGGCATCTTTTATTTATGTACCAATGAGTAGTGATAATCAGAAAAACCATTTAAAAGCATACGGAATTGTATATTTCTCTTTAGAAGCAGGTTTAAAATCGAAGTGGTTATTAAATTATGATGGAGGTGCATTCTTAATTGAAAACAACAAAATTGTAGAGAACGAATGTAAAATTCGAGGCGTTTCATATCAGATAATTTCAGATGCGAAATCTCAATTAATATTAGAAGAAATTGCAGCACCATCTTCTAATAAAGATGCAGTAACTTTAGAAAAAGCACCAAAAATAGCGGTTTACTCTCCTAAAGATAAAATGCCTTGGGACGATGCGGTTACTATGGTTTTAACGTATGCAGAAATTCCTTTCGATGTTATTTATGATAAAGAAGTTTTAGAAGATAAGTTATTTATTTATGAATGGTTGCATTTACATCATGAAGATTTTACAGGGCAATATGGTCGTTTTTACGGCTCCTTTAGAGCAGCTCCATGGTATATAGAAGGCAAACAAAGAGCAGAAAAATTAGCCATAGAACTAGGTTACAATAAAGTTTCACAAGAAAAATTAGTGGTAGCTAAAAAGATTAGAGATTATGTTGTTGGTGGTGGTTTTATGTTTGCTATGTGTTCTGCTACAGATAGTTTTGATATTGCACTTTCCGCAGAAGGTGTAGATATAGCAGAAGCAATGTTTGATGGAGATGGTACAACACCAAATTATCAATCTCAAATAAATTTTAATAAAACGTTTGCTTTTAAAAATTATCAGTTAATTAAGAATCCTACAACGTATGAGTTTTCATCAATAGATATGACTAGAAAACGAAAAATACCTAAAACATCAGATTATTTTTCTTTGGTAGAGTTTTCTGCAAAGTGGGATCCAATACCTACAATGCTAACGCAAAATCATACTACTTTAGTAAAAGGTTTTATGGGACAAACTACCTCTTTTGATAGAAATACAATTAAGAGTAATGTGTTAGTTTTGGGCGAAAATAAAGTAAATAGAGAAGCTCGATATATTCATGGAACAAAAGGTAAAGGAATGTTTACCTTTTATGGAGGTCATGATCCGGAAGATTACACACACAGAGTTGGCGATCCAAAAACGGAGTTAGATTTACATCCAACTTCACCAGGTTATCGTTTAATTTTAAATAATGTATTGTTTCCTGCAGCTAAGAAAAAGAAACAAAAAACTTAAACTTACTTTCTATTATTTAATTCTTTAATATAAAACGAAGGCTTTAGTCCTGTTTTTTTATAAAAAGCATTTGAAAAGGACTCAGCTGTATTAAAACCTACCTCTTTTGCCAGTGCTTTAATAGAATATTTTCTAACAAGTTCATCCTTGCCTAAGAGCTCTAAGCAATAGTTTATTCTTAAATCTTTTATATAAACAGTATAGCTTTTTCCTTTATCAAAATTTATTATTTTAGATAAATAGTTAGAATTTGTTTTTAAATTAGCAGCAAGTTCTTTTAAACTTAAACTAGAATCTGTAAATTTATGGTTCTTTTCAAATTTAGTTAAACCAACAAGAACATTCTCTATAATCTCTTTAGAAATATTTAAGGTGTCTTTTTCTTTTATTTCTGCTATAGATTCTTTAACCTCGCTTTGTGTTCTAATAAATTTTTTAAAACGATCTTTAAGTATTTTCTTTTTTCTAATCTGAAAAAATAATAAAGACAATATTAAGATTGAAATACCCAAAAAAACATAGGTTGATTTTTTAGAATTATTGAGGTTTCCTTTTAACTGATTGATGATTTTTTCTTTTTCAGCATTTAATTTAGGAATATCATATTCATTTTTAAATGTTATAGCAAGGTTCTTTTCTCTTGTATTTAAAATACTATCTACCTTTATTAACTTTTCTATATAAATTAATTGATTTTTTAAATCTTTTTTTTCTTTGTAATATTTTATTAAAAATTGATAACTGCTTTTTTGAGTATGATGGGTTATATTTGTTTTTTGATATAAGGAGTCGATCAAATAATTAAAATGAAAGGCTTCGTCTACATTATTTAATTTAATATAAGACCTGGCAATATAATTATAGGCATGAGATAAAGTTGCGTAATTCTCGTCAGTTATAATATAAGGTAAAGATTTTTTAATGTTCTTTATGGTTAATGTGTATTTCTCTTCTTTAAAAGCTAATTTTCCTTGTCCTAGTAGAGAAATACCTATTAAAATATTATTTTTTGTTTTTTTTGCAAAAAATAATGCTTTGTTATTATATATATGGCTGGAGTCAATTTTGTTTAGTTTTAGGTATGTATTAGATGTGTTATACAACAAACTAAAATAATTATTATCTTCTATTTTGTCTTGATTTTTATTGTAGTAATCAATGCATTCTAGAAATATTTTTTTTGATACATTATAATTATGGCTTTCTTCTTTAAGAATACCTATTTTATGTTTTACAATATACTTTAAACTATCATTATTATCTAAATACCTTAAAGCTAAAATATAATTTTTTAGAGCTTCATTATTTTTTTTATTAAAGATATAATATGTTCCTTTATCAAAATATGCGTAACCAGGGAATAGTTTATTTGGTTTTTTTCTTGTAGTCTCTATTAATTTATCTAAATAATTAAGATAAATAGTTTCGTCATTTAATATTTCATTTAAGTAATAATAACCATCAATTAAAGATATTGTATCTTTTTTTAGATTCGCTTTAACTAGAATTAGATCAACATATTTTCTGGCTTTAATAGTATCTATATTTTTATACTCGTAATATTTATCTGTAAGATGATTAAAAGAAGAATCTAGTAATACAGCGTTTTTGTTTTGAGAATTAATGGGTAGATAAAACAACAACAATATAAGATATATGGTCGATTTATGAATCATAGAAGCTTTTTTTTGAAAGCAAAAGTAGAATATTAATTTATGTTTCTTGTATGTTTTGTAAGTATTGTAAGGAGAATGTGTGTTTTTTAATAGTCGAAATTCGCGAATTTCGACTATTAACGTTTGTTTAGTTAGTAACAGATACGTTTCTTTGAACAAGAAAAGGAGTGTTGTAGCTTTAATAAAATGTATTGTATACATTATGGGATTATTACTATGAAAAAGTATCCGTTGCACACTCTTTTTTCAATTTATATTTTTCTATTATTTTAAAGATAAATCCATTCACTTTCGTATTTTTGTTCACATAAATTAAAATAACAAAATGCCAACAACACAACAATTACAAGATTTTACACAACAAGTTCGTAGAGATATTTTAAGAATGGTGCACAAAGTAAATTCTGGTCACCCAGGAGGATCTTTAGGATGTGCAGAATTTATTACTTGTTTATACCAAGAAGTAATGGAGTATTCTACAGATTTTACAATGGATGGAAAGAATGAAGATTTATTTTTCCTTTCAAATGGGCATATTTCTCCGGTATTTTATAGTGTTTTGGCGCATAGTGGATTTTTTCCAGTAGAAGAATTATCTACTTTTAGATTGTTAAACTCTCGTTTACAAGGACACCCAACAACTCACGAAGGTTTACCAGGTATTAGAATAGCATCTGGTTCTTTAGGGCAAGGAATGTCTAATGGGATTGGTGCAGCACAAGCTAAAAAATTAAATGGAGATGATAAAATAGTATATACTTTACATGGTGATGGTGAATTGCAAGAAGGTCAAAACTGGGAAGCAATTATGTACGCATCAGCAAAAAAAGTTGATAATATTATTTGTACTATCGATTTAAATGAAAAACAAATTGATGGAACTACTGATGAAGTTTTAGCAATGGGAAGCATAAGAGCAAAATTTGAAGCTTTTGATTGGGATGTTATTGATGTTGAAAAAGGAAATGATATTGATGCAATATTAGCAGGTTTATCAGAAGCAAAATCATTAACAGGAAAAGGAAAACCAGTTTGTATTTTATTACATACAGAAATGGGGAATGGTGTAGATTTTATGATGCATACTCATGCTTGGCATGGTAAAGCACCTAATGATGATCAATTAGAAAATGCATTAGCTCAAAATCCTGCAACTTTAGGAGACTACTAAAAGTAGAATTAAAAATACATTATTTAAGAGTTTTTCATACATTATGGAAAACTCTTTTTTTATGCTTTTATTTAGAATTAAAATGTAAGAATACCGCTATCTTTACAACCAAAGAGAGAACGTTTATTAGTCTTTAAATAATTTAATATTTCAGTAATTATATGAAAATAGGTATTGTTTGTTATCCAACATTTGGTGGAAGTGGAGTAGTAGCTACAGAGTTAGGAATGGCTTTGGCAAATAAAGGTCATGAAGTACATTTTATTACGTACAATCAACCTGTACGCTTAGATTTTTTATCTCATAACTTACATTTTCACCAAGTAGTTATAGAAGAATATCCTCTTTTTGAATATCAACCTTACGAATTAGCTTTGTCTAGTAAAATGGTAGAAGTTGTTCGTAAACACGATTTAGAAGTATTACATGTACATTATGCAATACCACATGCATATGCAGCATATATGGCTAAACAAATGTTAAAAGAAAAAGGTTTAGATGTAAAAGTGGTAACAACATTACATGGTACAGATATAACTTTAGTTGGAAGTCACCCAACATATAAAACAGCAGTAGAATTTAGTATTAATAATTCTGATGTAGTAACTTCTGTTTCAAATAATTTAAAGGAAACAACTAATAAATTATTTAATATTACTAAAGATATTAAAGTTATTTACAACTTTATTGATGTTGAAAAATATGATAATGCACACAAAGAAGAATGTAAACGAATTGCTTTAGCACAGCCAAACGAAAGAATTTTTACACATGTAAGTAATTTTAGACCTGTAAAAAGAGTGGAAGATGTAGTTCGTGTTTTTGGAGAAGTTAGAAAAAAAATAGCTGCAAAATTACTAATGATTGGTGAAGGACCAGAAAGAGCAAAAGCAGAAAAACTTGTAAAAGAATTAAAACTAACAGAAGACGTTTTCTTTTTAGGAAATAGCACAGAAGTCGCTAAAATATTGTGTTATACAGATGTGTTTTTACTACCTTCTCAAACAGAAAGCTTTGGTTTGGCAGCATTAGAAGCAATGGCAGCAGGAACTGCAGTAATTTCTACAAATACAGGTGGTTTGCCAGAAGTTAATATTCATGGAGAAACTGGTTTTTTAAGTGATTTAGGAGATATTAAAGACATGGCAAAAAACGCGTTGTCAATAGTAAAAGATGATGCAACTTTAGAAAGGTTTAAGCAAAATGCTAGAAAACATACAAAACAATTCTCTTTAGAGAGTATACTTCCTGTTTATGAAGAAATTTATAAATCCTGTTATAAAAGTAAATAGTAATAAAAAAAGCTCAAACATTATGTTTGAGCTTTTTTATTACTTAATATTTTAGTTATTTTATTTACCAAAAAGACCACCTAATAAACCACCAAGTCCACCAGATTTTTTATCTCCTCCTAATACCATTCCAGCAACATCATCAATTACACTTCCATCACCATCTGCATCTAATATTTTCTCTAAGAAACTCTGGTCGTTATCAGCAGAATTACCACCTAATAAACCTCCTAAAAGACCTGTTAAATCTCCAGAATTACTAATATTTTGTTCTTTTTTCTGTTTAGATAAAACACCCATTAAAATTGGTGCTGCAACTTTTAAAATATTTGCTACCGAACCAGCATCTAAACCAGATTTTTGACTAATAACTTGTTCTACTCCTTGTTGTTTTCCTCCTAAAATATGACCTAAAATTCCAGCTCCATCTTGTTTTACAGTCTCATCAACTCCGCCACCAAATAAACCACCAAGGTTGTCTAAAATACTACCATCATGTTTACCAGATAATGCACTCATTAAGCCTTCTGCACCTTCAGGAGTAGAAGCATTTCTTTCCATTGCTTTCATTAATACTGGTAAAGCCATAGTTAAAACACTACTTGTTTTACTTGAATCATTCCCTGTAGAACCTGCTACACCAGAAATAATTTGTTTTCCTAAATCACTACCTAATAAGTCTAAAATACCTGCCATTTTTATGTTTTTAATAATTTATATGAATCTTTTCTATAAATATGACACAATATACAAATAAAGTCACCTAAATTTTTATTTTTTTTTTATCTTGTCAAAATTGTAATAATTAAATAAATAAATGAAGAAACTAGCATTACATTGGAAAATTTTAATAGGAATGGTACTTGGTATTGTTTTTGGTTTTATAATGAATACTATTGATGGCGGAAAAGGCTTTGTAACAGATTGGATAAAGCCATTTGGAACCATATTTATAAATCTTTTAAAATTAATTGCAGTACCATTAATTTTAGCCTCATTAATTAAAGGAATATCAGATTTAAAAGATATTTCTAAAATTAAAAAAATGGGTTTAAGAACCATCTCTATATATATAGGTACAACTTTAATTGCAATTATTATTGGTTTAGCAATAGTCAATATAGTAAAGCCAGGTGAAGGAATGTCTGCTGAAACTATTGATAAAATTAAATCTAAATATGAAACATCTTCTGGTGTTACAGATAAATTAGCAAAAGCAACTGCGCAAAATGATGCAGGACCATTACAAGCAGTTATAGATATTTTTCCAAGTAATATTTTTCAATCATTTGCAAATGCAAGTATGTTGCAAATTATCTTTTTTGCAATGTTTGTAGGTATTTCTTTGTTATTAATTCCAGAGAAAAAAGCAAAACCATTAGTAGATTTCTTTGATTCATTAAATGAAATGGTAATGAAAATGGTAGATTTAATTATGCTTTTTGCACCTTATGCCGTTTTTGCATTGCTATCAAACGTAATAATAGCTTTTGATGATACAGAAATTCTTTTAAAACTATTAGTATATGCCGTTTGTGTAGTTGGAGGTTTAATTTTAATGATTGGTTTCTATCTAATCTTAATTAGTGTTTATACAAAAAAATCACCATTATGGTTTTTAAAACAAATAAGTCCAGCACAATTATTAGCATTCTCTACAAGTTCTAGTGCGGCAACATTGCCAGTAACTATGGAAAGAGTAGAAGAGCATTTAGGCGTAGACAAAGAGGTTTCTGGTTTTGTTTTACCTGTTGGTGCAACTATAAATATGGATGGGACAAGTCTGTATCAAGCAATTGCAGCTGTATTTATTATGCAAGTAATTTGGCCAGAAGGCTTAACGTTTTCTAATCAATTAGTAATTGTTTTAACAGCATTATTAGCTTCTATTGGTTCTGCAGCAGTACCAAGTGCAGGTATGGTTATGTTAGTAATTGTATTAGAATCTATTGGTTTTCCAGAAGAATTATTACCAATAGGGTTGGCATTAATTTTTGCAGTAGATAGACCTTTAGATATGATGAGAACTACTGTAAATGTTACAGGTGATGCAACTGTTTCTATGATTGTTGCTAAATCTTTGGGGAAATTAAAAGACAACCCAAAAGCAAAAAACTGGGACGATAATTATGATGACGTTAAGTAAGATATATTAAGAGCATAAGTAATGTCTTTAAAAATAAACAAACCTTTAGTTTCTGTAGATTGGTTGTACAATCATCTAAATGATGACAACATTGTTGTTTTAGATTGTACCATACCAAAAGTAACTTCTAACACATTAATTATAGAAGAAAAGACACAAATTAAAGGAGCCGTTTTTTTTGATATAAAAAATAGTTTTTCTGATAAAAATGCAGCATTACCTAATACTGTTTTATCACCAGAAGAATTTGAAATTAAGGCACAAGAATTAGGTATTAACAAAGATACTGTTTTGGTCTGTTATGACGATTTAGGAATTTATTCCTCACCCAGAGTTTGGTGGATGTTTCAATTAATGGGTTTTAAAAATATAGTTGTTTTAAATGGAGGTTTTCCAGAATGGAAATTGAAAGGTTTTCCTATAGAAATACCAAAGATACATCAGCAAAAAAACGGAAATTTTAAAGTAAATTATAAGCCAGAAAAGTTAAAGTATACAAAAGACGTATTAATATCTATAGAAAATAAAAAGGTATTAATTGTTGATGCTCGTTCTAATGGCAGGTTTTTAGGAACAGCTCCTGAACCACGAAAAGATTTAAAAAGTGGCCACATTCCTAACGCTATAAGTTTGCCTTTTGAAGAGGTTTTGCTAAACGGAAAAATGAAAACAGAATCTGATTTAGTAAAGGTTTTTAGTAGTTTAAAAGATAAAAATGAAATAATTTTTACATGTGGTTCTGGTATTACAGCAGCAATTTTAGCATTAGGAGCAGCAATTTTAAATATTAAAAATGTTGCAGTTTATGATGGATCTTGGACAGAATGGGGAAGTACAGATAATTTACCAATAGCACTATAAATTATGAATTTAGATTGGACTAAAAAAGAGTTTGAAGCTTATGTACTTTTATATGCTGCACATTGCAATCATGTAGAAGATATTGCAGAACAAAAGTATATTCGTACCAAAGTTGATGAAAAAACATTTCATAGAATTCACACAGAAGTTGTTGTAGATTCAGATGAAGATAATTTAAACAAAATTCAATATTTCGTTTCAGAGAATCATTTTACTGAAGATGAAAAAGAAACTTTGTTAAGAGATGTTAAGCAAGTTTTTTTTGCTGATGGTACTGTAGATATTATAGAAAAGAAAGCGTATTCAATTTTAAAAAAAATGATTGGTTAAAATAATAAGAACTTATAATTACTATTAAAAAAAAACTCAAGTTAAACACTTGAGTTTTTTTAGCTGTTTTTTTAAATTATTTCTACTGTACTAACACCGTTACTTTTCTTCGTAATTTGAATTTGAGTAGGAATGCGTTCTTTTAAGTTTTCTACATGAGATATAATTCCAATCATTTTACCTTGAGATTGTAAGGTTTCTAGAGTAGAAATTACGGTTTCTAAGGTATTACTGTCTAAAGTACCAAAACCTTCATCTATAAATAGAGAATCTATTTTTACATTTTTACTTGCTAAGTCAGACAATCCTAATGCCAATGCTAAACTAATAATAAACTTTTCTCCACCACTAGAAGTATCTACCAATCTTGCCTGATCGGTTTGATAATGGTCTATCAAATTAAAATTAAGTTCTTCTTTTGGCTTATACGATTCTTCCATTTTTAAAGAATATCGCTTGTTTAATTTATACAGATGCACATTGGCAAGGTCTAATAAATGCCTTAATGTTAAACGCTGTACATAGACATTAAAAGCATCTTTAGAATTTCCTGTAATTTTGAAGAGCTCTTTCCAAACTTTACAAATTTCTGCTTGTGCATCTATTTTTTTATAGACTTCTGTATTACGGTCTCTTATTTCTTTGTCTTTTTTAAATGCCTGAAATATTTTTCCTTTTTCAGTTAAAAAACCATCTTTTTTTGTTTTTAAAGAATCTAAATTTTGTTTGCTTTCTATTTCAGAAGTTTCAAAGGTTTTAGACTTATTTAAGTCTTCTTTTGCTTTTATATTTTCTTCTTTTAAAGTTTTTATTTTGAGTTCATTCTCTCTTATACGCTCTTTATTGGTTGTGAATTTTGCTTTCTCTTCAGCAGACAATAAAGCAGATTCAATGGCTTGTTTCGAATTGAAATTACTGTCTTTTAATTGTAATTCTAAAGAAGCTTTTAGAGTATTTAATAAATTAGTTAACTCTCTTTGAGATTTATTATTTTCTAGCTTTAAAGCCTCTTGTCTATTTTTTGCATCTAGTAATTTTTGCAAACCAATTTTACTCAATTTCGCTTTGTCATTAAGTTTATTTCTTAATGCTTGTAAACTATTTCTTTTACTTTCTACAGTAATATCAATTGGTAAAATTGCAATTCGTTGGGTTTTTAGTTGCTCATATTTTATTCCAGAATCACTAATGGTTTTACTAGATTCAGTTTGTTTTTTAGAAAAGGTTTCTAATTGTTTTTTATCATTGTCTAGCTTTGTGTCTATTACTTTAATTTCTGCCCCTAAAGTGTCTAAATTCTTCTGTGTTTTATTAAAAGTTGAAATTTTTTCTTCAATTTTTTTAATAAAACTATTGGTGTTTTCGGTAGATGGTACTTGATAAGTAAATCTAGATAGTTTTGTTTTTAAATCAGTTTCTAAATCTGTACAAACTTTAGAGACTTTGTCTATTGTTTTTTCACTTTGGTCAATATCTACTTTGGCATTTTTGTTTTTTTCTACAAGAGTAGCCACTGTTGTTTTTAAGGTTTGAACCTCTTGTTTTTCGACTTCAATATTTTTTGATAATTTATCTTTATCAACTTGTAATTGTTGTGCAACCGTTACATTGCTATTTAAGTCTTTAAGTTGTGTAATTATGGTATTTAACTCAATATTAATTTTAGAGATATTATTTAATTCACAAGAAATATTTAGCTGTTTTACGTTGGTTTCAATTACATTTAACTCAGAAATAAGTGTATTTAATTGCTTTGTTAAACTATCTATATTTGTGTTTAGTTGAACCTCGTTTTTATCTAAAGCAGTTTTAGAATTGATTAATAATTGTAGTTTTTCTTTTCTATTATGAAGTTCTAATTCAGATTTGGAAATATTAATTTCTGTTACATGTTCCGTAAACGGATGTTCTTTAGAACCACATAAACCACAAGGTTCTCCGGTAATTAAGTACTGACGATCAGTTTCATATTTGGCAACGCTTTTTTCTAAATCTAAAATTTTAGAAGCATCTGTAACCGCTTTTTCTTGAATTTCAATATCCTTTTTTAAGCCTGCTATTTGTTTTCTTATTACTTCTAAATCTAAGGTGTAAGATTTTTTGTTTTCTAATAAAGTTGCCTTTGTATCTGCAGCTTTTTTATGTTGATCTGCAAACGCTTTAAATTGTTTCCAGTTAGATTCAGCAATAAGAAGTTTGTCTTTTTTAGCTAATAAATTAGTTAAATTATTTTTTTCGATAGCTAAGTTAATCGTTTCAATTTCTTTATCAATCTTGGTAACATCAGCTACTCTTTTTAGAAGTAGTTCATTGTTTATTTTTAAGATTTCTGTAGTATTAGAAATTGCAGCTTTTTTTTCTTTTACAGATAAAACACTCGCATTTAGTATTTCTTTATGGCCTTTTAAGGTGGTTAAACCGGTAGTCCAATCAGAGATTTCTAATGTAACTTCTTTTAAAAACTTATTTTCAGAAATAAAAATTTCATCAACTTTAATCTTTGATGTTGTTTCACCTAAATCTTTATTTAATTTATGTTGATTAACTTTTAAAGCTTCAATTTGAAGATTTAATTCTGTAAGTTTTTTTGATTCATTCTGTTTGGTTTCTTTTTCACTTTCTAATTCGCTATCTATTTTTGTAACGACATCGAATTTAGTTGACCAAGCAGAAAATTCTTTTTCAGAAAGTACTATTTCTGCATCTTCATTCTTTGTAATAGTTTCTAAATTTACAATTTGAGGCTTTAGTGTGGTTAGCTCTTTTTCAATTGTTTTTAATTGATTTTCTTTAGCAATAGTCTCTTTTTCTGTTCTGTTTAAATTCTGAGTTATTTCTTTAAAAGGTTCCGCTTTTTCATTTAAAGCTAATAAATCTAATTCAGGTTTATGTTTCTCTATAAAAACATCTAAAGTTTTAGTGTTTTGTTCTAGAGTATCTGATTTAACGACCAATTCTCGATATTGAACATACCAATTTACAATTACTTGGGTTGTTGTTAAATCTTTTTCAGTTTTAATAATTTCTGTATCTAAAAATTTATCTTGTTGTTTTAATTCAACTTTAGCGTCTTCGGTTAAAACATCATCTGCATTAATTTTAGATTCAATTTCTTTTAAGGTATTTTCTTCTTTTGATTTTCTGTCTAAAATTCCTTGTCCAATTTTTTTATAAATCTGCTCACCCGTAATTTGTTCTAACAATTTTCCTTTTTCAGGACCTTTTGCTGTTAAAAACGAAGCAAATTCACCTTGCGCTAACATTACAGATCTTAAAAATTGATTGTAATCTAATTGAGTAACAGCAACTATTTCTGTAATTAAATTCCGCTTTTGAGTAGCTAAAATGGCATCTGTAGTTAAGTTTTTTAAACTAACTTCCTCTTTAGGATTTTTATATGCTTTCCCGTTTTTATCAGCAATTCTAATTCCCCAAAAAGCCTCATATATGTTATTATCATTTTTAAAAGTAACTCTACTAAAAGCATCATATGCACCATGACTTACAACATCTAGCAATGTACCTTTAGATCCGTTAAAACGTGGTACATTATGATATAAAGCAATAGTTATAGCATCTAAAATTGTTGTTTTTCCTGCACCAGTAGAACCTGTAATTGCATATAAACCAACATCTTTAAATTGTTCATTATCAAAATCGATAACAATAGGAATATCCGATTTTAAGGAGTTTATGTTTTGTAATTCTATCTTTAAAATTTTCATAGAGAAGCTGCCTTATTGGTTTTTAACGGATTGTAAAACTTCATTAAAAGCATCCCAAACTTCGGGTCTTTTTTCTAAATCATAATCCATTTCTTTACATTTTAATTTAAAAACTTCTGTTGGCAATAATTCTTTAATCGATTTTGTGTTTTCTAACAACTCTTCAATTCCTTTAATTTTACGCTGATTTTTCAATCCTATTTTTAATATTTCAAAAGGATATTGTGCTGCTTCAGATTTTAAATCGTCTGTATTTACGGTATTGTCTTCCTTTAAAGCAATTTCTACCCAAGGTTTTAAATTATACGGATTAGAAGTAATACTAGGAAAAGCGTCTATACATTCTTGCAAGTTACCGGTAAGCTTATAAAATTCCCTAAAATTAGGAATTATGTCGTCTTTTATTTCAGTAATTTTATTGTTCTCTACGGATAAAATAATTACTTTTTTATCATAATTAATTTCACTAAAGCTTAAAACATTTGGTGAACCAGAATAACGGACTTTCTCGTTTCCACCAATTATTTGCGGTCTGTGTAAATGACCTAAAGCAATATAATCGAAATAAGTTGGAAAATCTTCTGCGCCAATATGCCCTAAAGTTCCTACATAAATATTTTGTTCACTATCAGAAATCGTTCCTCCAGTTGCAAACAAATGTCCCATAGCAATAACAGGTGCGCTGCTAGTGTTTATTTGTTTACATTGTGCTGCGGCAGATGCATAATGGTTAATTAATGCCGTTTTGTATTTATCTGTTAACTCATCAAAAGTTTCACCGGCAACGGCACGTCTAATATCGCCATCGCGTAAATATGGCACCGCTGCAATAATTACTTTTTGGTTATTAATACCAATTTCGAAAACCTCATCTTCTATATTTTCGGTTGCTTTACCAACTACTTTTATAGACAAAGCATCTAAGATATGTTTTGGTGCATTTAAAGTTCCAGGAGAATCATGGTTTCCGCCGGTAATAATAATAGATTTACAAGTAGTTCCATTTAGTTTCACCAAAAAACTGTAATACATTTCTAAGCTTTGGTTAGACGGTGAACCGGTGTCAAAAATATCACCAGAAATTAAAAGCACATCAATTTTTTGTTCTATGATATAGGTTTCAATCCAATTTAAAAATAAAGATTGTTCTTCAAACTGAGATTGTTCGTGCAATCTATGCCCTAAATGCCAATCGGCGGTGTGCAATATTTTCATTTTCTTTTCTCTTTTTAACTTATAAAGTTTACAATACAAGTTATCAACCATTTTTTTAATCAAAAATAATAGTAGTTATTCTATATGAAACCTTAAAAGCTAAATTAACTTTTTTGGATTAAAAAAGTAGTAATCAAAAACACCTTTTTGTAATTATTTTAATACGTAATTACTAAGATACTAGGTAGGTTTGTATGTAAAGAAGCCCAAGTAATTAACTTGGGCTTATTCATTTTTTTTTATAAGTTTTTAAATTATTGCTATATTTCTTTGTAGTAAATAAAGAAGAAGTTAAATTATTCTTTGGCTCCATTGCTTTTAGCAATATCAATCCAATGTTCTGCTATTCCTTTAGTGTCTGCTCCTAAGCCTCTAGATAAATGCAATGCAACACCCATAATTAATATAGAAGCTTCATGAAGTTCTTGGTGTGTTTGTATGTTTTCAAATTCTTTTTGAGCTTTTAATTGTAGTAAATTATTATGTTTTTGTGCAAAAGAAGTAGGATTTTCAACTTCATCTTTTATTTCAGGAACCATTAAACTGTCTACCCAATCCTTACCAATTCTATGCGCTAAATTTTCTGGAAGTTCGTTACCCATTTCTCTCCAAGTAGCTAATGTTTTAGTATCACCAGAAGCAGCCAAACCAGAATCTAACAATAACTCAAAAGCTATGTCAGCTATATTTTGCATCATAATTAAATATTCATCTTGTGCTTTTTCAAACGGATTAGCTCCTTGACCTTTTAAATATTCACCAACACTAAGTTTTGGTAATTCTAAAACTTCTGCGCAGTCTGTTAAACAAGGAAACTGTTTTCCTTCATAAATATAATGTGCTTTGTCGAATTGTATTTGTCTACCTAACGGGTATAAACGACATGCCAATGGACGACCTTGATGTACGCTACAACCAACATTATCTATATATTGACTGCAAGCTTTTTGTCCTTTTTTATCTTCTTTACCGTTAAAAGTTAATCGAATACCACCAAAATCTGTGTACAAATCTCTAAATTCTCTAGGCGTAACTTTTTTCTCTTTACTGAAGCTAAATAATTCCCAAGGATTTAGCATTACAGCTTTACCAAAACAACAAGTTCCGGCTCTAGAGCAGGTAAGTGGTAGTATACTGTTAGCGCTTAGTTTAGTAGTTTGCATTCTATGTTTTATTGTTAATATTTTTATTGAAATAAATCTAAAAAAAATCTCTAAAATAAAGAGTATTATAGAACTGTAAAGATATTATTTTAGACTTAATTAAAGGTGTTTAAAAACCTCCTTTAAATGAAACTGCAATTTACTTAAAACAAAAGAGTTGTCTCGTGCTTGTTGCTTTTCTATTATAAGTTCTTGTTTTAGACTTGCAAAATCTGCAACAAAACCAATAATTATTAAGAATATTTATAGTAAGAACACTTAATTTTTGATATTAATTAATATTAAAAGAACAATTAGTTAAGCTATATTTTTTTGTAAAAGTTGATAATATTCATAATTTTAATACTAAGAAATATGACTTATTTTTACAAATTTGTCATAAGCTCTAATTGAAACTGACAAAGTTGCGTATAACAATTTGCGAGCTAATATTATTTTCAAAAAAAAGAAAAGTTTCTTATTTGCTGTTATAAGAGCGATACAGCTTAGTTTCTAAGGATTATAAATGTTTAATTTAAACATCACATATCTTTAAAATAGAGGTTTTTATTTTTTGGCTTGGTTTTGGCGGTTGTAAAAGTGTAAGTTTAAATTAAAATATTTTTTGCGTAAGAATTATGTAAAAACTGTTTTTTTCAAATTAAATAAATATAGTATGAGTCAAGTAAAAGAAAACAATACAGTAAAAGTACATTATACAGGTAAATTATCTAACGGACAAATTTTTGATACATCTGAAGGAAAAGAGCCAGTAGAATTTACTTTAGGAGAAGGAAGATTAATACCTGGTTTCGAAAAAGGTTTAATGGATATGAAGGTAAGTGAAAAGAAAACAATTACTATTGTTAAAGAAGAAGCTTATGGAGAAGTTAACAACGATTTAATTCAAGAAGTTAAGAAAACTGAACTTCCACAAGATATGGAGCCAAAAGTAGGTATGGGACTTGTTTCTAAATCTCCAGAAGGTCAGGAAATTAACTTAATGGTTGTAGAAGTAAAAGATGAAAGTATTGTTATAGATGGTAACCATCCTTTAGCAGGTAAAGATCTTATTTTTGATCTTGAAGTTGTTGAAATTACAAAATAAAATAAGTTACTTATTTTTTATAAAAAGAAGCCTTATGTTATTTACATAAGGCTTTTTTCTTTTAATTATTAATTACTTTAAGACGATTGTTTATTTTTTTAGACCAGCTATCTGCTAATTGAATTTCTCCGCTTAATTGTGTGTTCTCTTCACAATAGAATTCAAAATTTATATCAGGTTTATTTTTATCCTTTGCAATAAAATTAAGCATCACTTTTTCAATTATACTTTCGTTTCCATTTCCGTTTTTAAAAGTTTTTATATCCTTAAAAACGCTACAGTTTTTAACCTCATTTAGATTTACAAATTTTAAAATGTTTTCTTCTTTTTTTTGTTTAAAAAAGAAAATAAAATCTAAATTTTTGTCTTCAGAAATTATAAAATCGCCACAAAATTCATGGTTATTAATTTCACAATTATTTTCATTAGCTATTCCTGCTAAATTAGCTAGCATTTGTTTTTCTTTCTTTTTTCTATTTTGTCTCATTAATAAAAACGGAACAATGCAGATAGCTGAAATTACAGCTATTACTATAGTATTACCTAAATTCATTTTTAGTTTTTTGGATATTATATTTTACCTTACAAGTATTGTAAAGTCTTTAAAAATAACGAAGTCATATGTTAAATTATAGACTACTAAAAAATGTTACCAAAAGTAATGAAAAGGGAAAATAAGGTCTTTTTTCCGATGAAGAATCAGAAAATTTATAGAGGTATTTGTGTATTGAGAAAACCGCGTTAAAAATAAATTTTCAGTAGTTTTTAATATTCCCCAAAACTCATTAAAAGAATTTTTAAACCCTTGTGTTGGTAAATTATTGTAATTATTTACCGAACTTTCTGGTTGTATCGCTTCAGAAAAAATATCTACAGAAATTGCTGTAAAAACTTTTTCTTTTGATATAGAAGTATCTTCACTAAAATTAGAATAATTAAGAGCTGCATTTACAGAACCAATTGCAGCGCAATAGATAGCTGTTAAAATAAATACACTTAATATTCTAATTTGTTTTTTCACGCAGCAAAGGTAAGTAAGAAGTTTATTATTAAATAAATAAACTTTTAAAATATTACGATTACGTAGTCGTTTTTAGATGATTTTTTTTAGTTCTTTAAATTCGTGAATAACAGCATCTGCATGTTCTAATGTTTGTCCTTCAGAAAGTTTATTTGCAAAGCCAAAAACAAAGATACTAGCATCATTTGCAGCTTTAATTCCGTTATCAGAATCTTCAATTACAATACAGTTTTCTTTAGGTGTTTTTCCTAAAATTGCTGCTTTGTTAAAAATTTCTGGATGTGGTTTAGATTCTTTTAAATCTGCTCCACTAATTTTTGCATCAAAATATGTGTTTAGATTAAATCTGTTAAAAACTCTGTCTATGTTTATCATAGCAGAAGAAGAAGCTAAAATTAAGGTAATGCCTTTGTTATAAAAGTATTTAATAATTTCTTCTACACCTTCTACCAAATGTAAATTTGGGTCATTTTCAAAGAAATTTACATAACGTTCTCTTTTGTGTAAAACTAAATCTTCAGGATTATTGTCTAACTTAAAATAAGCTACTAATCTCTGAAAAGCGTTAATTGTAGAAGAACCTGTAAACGATTTATATAATTCTTCTGTAACATTAATATTTAAAGAATTAAAGGTTTCGTAATACGCTTTTTTATGAATTTCTTCAGAATCTATAATAACGCCATCCATATCAAAAATAACGCACTTAATTTCTTTTTCTAATTTCATTTTCTAATTTTTTAATCTAAAAATTTTGCTTTTAACTCTTTTGTAGGTATCATACAATTATCTTTTTTTCCAAACCATTTATAGCGGTTTTTAGCTATATAATCATAAATATGGTTTCTAAAATCTTCAGGAAAAACCCATAAGAGTTTTGTTAGTAGCCAAAGTCCTCCAAAATTATTCATAATTTTTAAAGCTGCGGTAGATTTAATGTCATAAGAAAGACCAGGCTCGTAAAGTATAATAGAGTCTGTTTTATTAATATCTATATTTAAATAAGTTAAAATTTCTTTTCCTGCCACAGATTGAATTGCGGCAAACAAGAAGGTGTTTTTTTTATCATATTTAATTGTTTTTGTAACTGCATCATTGCATAAATTACAAATACCATCAAACAAAATTACTTTCTTATTTTTAGGAATATCAATCATTTAAAAACTTCAAAATTTTATGAATTTCAAAGATACTTTAAGTTTTTTAAATTTTCTTGTAACATAATTTATTTTGAAGCGTCTTATGTTTGTATTTGAATTGTTATGCAATAAATACTTTTTATATTAAAATAACCAACCAATGATTAAAATTGAAGGATTACACAAATCTTACCCAATAGGAAAAGATTCTTTACACGTTTTAAAAGGAATAGATTTACATATAAAAGAAGGCGAATTCGTTTCTATTATGGGTTCTTCTGGTTCTGGGAAATCTACTCTATTAAATATTGTTGGTTTATTAGATGTGCATGATGAAGGTAACTACTTTCTAAATGGCCAACTAATAAAAGATATGAATGAAAAGAAAGCCGCTATTTTAAGAAATAAGTTTTTAGGCTTTATTTTTCAATCTTTTAATTTAATCTCATACAAAACAGCTTTAGAAAATGTTGCATTGCCACTATACTATAAAGGTATGGCAAGAAAAGAACGTTTAAAAGTTGCTTTAGATTATTTAGAAAAAGTAGGTTTAAAAGATTGGGCAAACCATTTACCAAATGAACTTTCTGGTGGACAAAAACAACGTGTTGCAATTGCAAGAGCTTTGGTAACAAAACCAAAGGTTGTTTTAGCAGATGAACCAACAGGAGCATTAGATTCTACTACAACAGATTCTGTAATGGATTTGTTAAAAGATATTAATGACGAAGGAATGACTGTTTTTGTAATTACCCATGAAGAGGAAGTTGCAGAACAGACAAAAAGAATTGTACGTTTAAAAGACGGTGTTATTATTAGTGATGAATATACGAAAGCCTCAAAAGCAATATAAATATGTTTGATTTAGATCGTTGGAGAGAAATTTTTCAGAGTATTAATAAAAACAGGTTACGTTCTGTAATGTCTGGTTTTACAGTAGCTTTTGCAATTTTACTTTTCACATTATTATTTGGTATTTCAAATGGCCTTGGTAATTTTTTTAAAGGTGCTTTTGCAGATGACGCCCAAAATTCTATGTTTGTTAGAGTTTGGAAAACCTCTAAACCTTTTAAAGGTTTACAAACAGGTAGAAGAGTTCAACTTAAAAATAAGGACTATAATTACATTGCAGATGAATATGAAGATAAAATTCAATATAAATCTTCAAGAATTTATAAGAATTTTTCTATTAAGTATAAAAATGAAGCAAGTACATACAGTGTAATGGCTGTAAATCCAGATCATCAATTTTTAGAAAAAACGATTATAGATGATGGTAGATATTTAAATGAAAGAGATTTAAAAGAAAAATCTAAAGTAATTGTTATTGGTAGACTAATTAAGAAAGATTTATTTGGAGAAAGACCTGCTTTAGAAAGAAGAGTAAACGTAAACGGAAGTTCTTTTTTAGTAATTGGTGTGTTTTCTGATGATGGTGGAGATAATGAAGAAAGAAAAGCATTTATTCCTTTAACTACGTCACAAGGAATGTATGGTAATAATGATTATATAAGTCAGATAGCTTTAGGCTATAATCCAAAATTAAGTACAGATGATGCCATTGCTTTTGGAAATAAAATAGAACGAGATTTACGTAAAAAGCTAAGCATTCACCCAGATGACCAAAGTGCACTTTCTGTAAGAAATATGGCAGAAGCAAATCAATTTGTAAATACCGTAAGTTTAGCATTATTATTTATCATCATATTTATAGGTTCTGGAACTTTAGTGGCAGGTATTATTGGTATTTCTAATATTATGATTTTTGTAATTAAAGAAAGAACTAAAGAGTTCGGAATTAGAAAAGCTTTAGGCGCAAAACCATCATCCATTGTTGGAATGGTTGTGCAAGAATCTGTTTTAATCACTACAATTGCAGGCTATGCAGGTTTAAGTTTAGGAACATATATCTTAAGTCTAATTGGTAATAGTTTAGAAGAAAAATACTTTATTAAAGATCCAAGTGTAAGTTCAGAATTAGTAATTGGAGCAACTGTTGTTTTAATTATTTCTGGACTAATTGCAGGCTATGTTCCAGCAAAAAGAGCAGCAAATATTAAACCAATAGAAGCCTTAAGAGCAGATTAATTATGAAATTTTTATTCGATTCAGATACTTGGCAAGAAATTTACGGAAGCATCCGTAAGAATAAAGTGAGAACTTCAATTACTATTATTGGTGTTCTATGGGGAATTTTCTTGTTAGTTGTTTTATTAGGGGCTGCAAGAGGATTAGAAAATAGTTTTAATAAACTGTTTGGTAATTTTGCAACAAATAGTGTTTTTGTTTGGACACAATCTACAGATACACCTTTTAAAGGTTTTCAAGAAGGTAGAAGGTTTACATTAACAATGAATGATATTGATGTATTAAATTCTGAATATTCTAAAGAGATTAAATTATTAGCACCAAGAAATCAAACCAATAATTTAATTATTAAAGATTTTAAATCTGGTGATTTTAGAGTAAGTGGAGATTATCCGATTTTAGATCAAATTCAGAAAAAACAATTATTATATGGTCGTTTTTTAAATGAAAATGATATTTTATCAATTGCAAAAGTAACCGTAATATCAGAAGATATGTACAAGCAATTGTTTGATAAAGATGAGTTTCCTATTGGGCAATATATTAAGATAAATAGTATTAGTTATAAAGTTATAGGTGTTTACAAACCATCAAATACAGTAAATTTTGACGGAGATTGTGCTTATATTCCTTTTACTACTTTTAGAAAAGTATACAATACTGCAAATAAAGTAGATTGGATGATGATTACTGCCAATCAGGGTACAAATATTGAGCAAATGGAAAAGGATATTTTGCTTACTTTAAAAGGCCTTCATAAAGTACATCCAGATGATGAAAGAGCTTTTGGGAGTGTAAACTTAGGAAAAGAAATAGGAAAAATTACAGGTTTTTTAGTAGGAATGCAATTTTTAACTTGGTTTGTAGGTATTGCAACCTTAATTGCAGGGGTTTTTGCTATTGGTAATATTCTATTAATTACAGTAAAAGAACGTACAAAAGAAATAGGAATTAGAAGAGCTTTAGGAGCAACACCAAAAAGTATTCGTCAACAAATTATATTAGAATCAGTTTTTTTAACAACAATTGCTGGTATGTTAGGTATTATTTTTGGAAGTCTAATATTATTTTTAATAGACGCAGCAATTGGTCAAGGAGATGATGCTGTTTTAATAAACCCAACAGTAAACATACCAATTATATTGATCGCATTTGTTACATTAATAGTGTTAGGAACCTTAATAGGATTAATTCCTGCACACATGGCAACAGTAGTAAAACCAATAGAAGCATTAAGAGAAGAATAAAATAAATTAACAAGAAATCATGAGTAAGAGATCAAAAATTATTTTAATAGTTATTGTAGTGTGTTTTATTGCAGCACTTGTTTGGTTCGGTAAAAAGAACAAAAAGAGTATTGTAGAATATGAAACAGAAACACCTTTTAGAACAACCATTATTAAAAAAACTGTTGCAACAGGTAAGGTAATTCCTTTAGAGGAAATTGAAATTAAGCCTCAAATAACAGGAATTATAGATAAAGTGATGTTGTTAGAGGGTTCTAAAGTTAAAAAAGGAGACTTAATTGCAGTTGTAAGAGTTGTACCTAACGAGCAATCTTTAATTAGTGCAAGAGGTAGAGTGGATAATGCTAAATTAAGAGTTAATAATGCTTTAATTTCTTACAAAAGAAGTAAAAGTTTATTCGACAAAGGCGTAATTGCTAGAGCAGAATATGAAGGTGTAGAGTTATCTTACAACCAAGCAAAACAAGACTTAAAGAATGCCCAAAATGATTATTTAATCATTAAAAGAGGTTCTGCAGGTTCTGGTGGGGCAGCAAATACAAATATTATTGCACAAATGTCTGGTACAATTTTAGAAATCCCTGTAAAAGAAGGAGATCAAGTAATTCAATCGAACAATTTTAATGCAGGTACTACCATTGCATCTATTGCAGATATGAGTAAAATGATTTTTGAAGGAAAGGTAGACGAATCTGAAGTTGGTAAACTTATAAAAGGTACAGATATAGAAGTTTCTATTGGTGCTATCGAAGGGCAGAAGTTTCCTGCAAAATTAAACTTTATAGCTCCTAAAGGAACTGAAGAAGGTGGTGCTGTACAATTTAAAATTAAAGCAGATGTTTCTTTAGATAATAAATTCTTTATTAGAGCGGGTTATAGTGCAAATGCAGATATCGTTTTAGTAAAAAAAGATAGTGTTTTATCTATAAAAGAAGGTTTATTAAAGTTTGATAAAAAAACAGAAGAGCCTTATGTTGAAGTAAAAATAGCTGATGGTACGTTTGAAAAAAGAACGGTTAAGTTAGGTACTTCTGATGGTGTAAATGTTGAAGTATTAGATGGAGTTACTAAAGATGATGAAATTAAAATTTGGAACAAAGCTTCTAAAGACGAAAAGAAAAAGGTAAACTAATTATTAAAATTAGCTAAATTTTAAAAAGAGGAACTTATTTATATAAGTTCCTCTTTTTTTGTTTTATAAACTTGTTTTTTTAAAACCACCAAACTAAAAAGAATTTCTCAATTTCTCCGTTTTGTTTTTTTAACCAACAAAGTGGTGAAAACTCTCTTTCTAAAATAGCTGTAGTTTCTTGTTTAAATTCATTAAAAGAAGACCAATTTACCTTTTCATGTGGTAAAACCAACCAATCTTTCTTAGTAGGAATATAGAATTTAGATTCAGAAAATTGTTCTAATTCCTTTAGATTACTATAAAAACCTACAATACAATTATTATTTATTTTAGATAACTGAATATCTTTTTTTAATAACGGAACAAATAACTGGGCTTTAAAATAGACTTGTTGCTCAATTTTTTCTGATGATAATTGAATCTCTTTTAAATACGCTTCACATTCTGTAGCGTAGAGAAGTGGTAATTGTTTTTCTTTAAGCTTAGTTAATTTTTCTACTAAAGAATCTTTTCTATTTGGTCCAATAAAATGATCTATTTCTGAATTCCCAACAGAATCATCATACAAATAGAATTTATATATAATTTCTAAATGAATTGGTATACCTTCTTTTAGAATGATACAATCTAATTCGCCAAGTGTAATTTTTTCTTTCTGAATTTGTATGTTTTCAGAAATAATTTTTATAGATGAATGTTGCGCTAATTCAAATGAAACAAAACGTTCTATGTATTTTCCTAAGCGCAATTTCTCATTAATATTACTATTAAATTTTGATGATTTAAGTGGTATGTTAAAATGTTGTAAGTCGAAAATAGCATTGCCATTCCACAAACAAGAAGTTTGCAAAAAGCCATCATATCTTTTCTGAATATCTTTTGTTTTTTGATGCATTTGAAAATCGAAGTTACAAATCTATTTTGTAAATTTAACTTTTAAAACATCAATAAAATGCAATTTCAAAAATCTACATTTAAATACCTTGAAGAGCTTCAGAAAAACAATAATAGAGATTGGTTTGCAGACCATAAAGAAACGTATTTAAAAGAGCAGCAAAGTGCAAAAGATGTATTTGCAGCTATAAATTTTAACTTGCAAAAGCATGATGAAATAGAGAAATCTAAAATGATGCGTATTTATAGAGATGTTCGTTTTTCTAAAGATAAAACACCTTATAAAGCTCATTTTGCAAATTCTTTTTCTAGGTTGGGTAAAGAATTAAGAGGTGGTTATTTTTTAAGAATTAGACCAGGAGAATCTTTTTTAGCCGGCGGCTTTTGGGAACCTAGTAAAGATGATTTATTAAGGTTAAGAAAAGAAATAGAGTTAGATGCTTCTGAAATTAAAGATATTTTAAAGGATAAAAATTATAAAAAGTATTTTGGTGGTAAATTTGAAAGTTTTTCTGAGTTAAAAACTGCTCCAAGAGGTTTCGATAAAGAACACCCAGATGTAGATTTATTACGTAAGAAAGGATTTATTGCTACTAGAAATTTTACTGATGCAGAAGTATTAGCGCCAAACTTTGTAGAGGAAGTAGATAAAAGTTTTAAAGCACTTCGTCCGTTTTTTAATTTGTTTAGCGATATTTTAACAACTAATTTAAACGGAGAATCTATCGTTTAATAGTTTTATAGTATTCGTTTATAGGTTTTTAAAGGGGATTCTAGAATTGTAAATTGGGTTTGCAAAGTTTGCGTTAGGGATTGAAACGGCATCCTTTTAAACTGTTTTTCGAAACTTCGAAAAATTGTTTAAAAGATATAGTGTAAAGCCCGCCCTTTTTAGGGAACGCACAAAAAAAAATCTAATTCAGGTTTTTATTTACTTCTCGTTTTAGAACTACAACTGTTATTATTGTAGATAAAATGTCTGCAATAGGAAAAGACCACCAAACGCCATTTACACCAAAATAAATTGGTAGAAAATAGGCTAACGGAATTAAGAAAATTCCTTGTTTTAAAAGAGTTAAGAACAACGCAGGCATTGCTTTTCCTGCTGCTTGAAAATAGGCAGAACCAACTAATTGCATGGTTACAACTGGTGTAACTAAAAATACAATTAACATGGCATTTGGCGTTTTTTCTAAAAGCGTTGCGTCGTTTGTAAAAATCCAAATAATTTCTTCTTTAAAAGTAGCAACCGCTATAAAAATAAAGGTTCCTATGATAGAGCCAAAATAGATAGATTTTTTAATGGTTTCTTTAACTCTACTGTTTTTTCCTGCGCCAATATTAAAACCAGCAACGG
Source organism: Polaribacter sp. PL03 (assembly GCF_033875165.1). Classification (NCBI taxonomy): domain Bacteria; kingdom Pseudomonadati; phylum Bacteroidota; class Flavobacteriia; order Flavobacteriales; family Flavobacteriaceae; genus Polaribacter; species Polaribacter sp. PL03. The sequence goes on from NZ_JAWZSV010000004.1 coordinate 495,357, forward strand.
GTAAAAATCCTTGCGAAACGCCTAGAATAGGAGAGAAGGCAAACATCATTACTCTGTTTATAATTCCGAAAACGGCAATAGATATTTCGCCACCATATGTAAAAAGAGAGTAATTTAAAACAATCATTAAAACACTAATTGCACCTTGTCTAACTACAGAAACACCACCTAATTGTGTAATTTCTTTAACAATATTAAAGTCTAGTTTAAAGTTTTTGGGTATAATTTTTAGTTCGCTTTTAGAAGATAAAAAGAAATATAAAATATATAAACCACAACTTGCATAGGCAATTGAAGTTGCTAAACCTGCGCCCCACATGCCCCAATTAAAATACTTAATAAATAAAATATCTAATAAAACATTTAAAACCGCAGGAACCATCATTGCATACATTGCAAATTTGGGTTTTCCTTCTGCTCTAATTGTTGGGTTTCCCATCATAGCAAAAGCTAAAAATGGTACTCCATAAATAATTACGCCAAAATATTCTGATGCAATTGGTAAAATATCTCCTTTAGCGCCAAATAGATTAAGAATTGGAACACTATAAATATTACCAAGAATTACAAATAAAATAGCTAAAATAACAGTTAAACAAATCTGATTTCCGAATGTTAAAAACGCTTTTTTAGAATCATTTGCACCTAAAGCTCTAGATATTATAGAGCTACCTCCAATACCAATTCCCATTCCTATAGAAGAAATTAAAAAAGCAATTGGTAAAACAACGGTTATTGCTGCAATGGCTAAAACACCAATCCATTGTCCTACAAAAATGGTGTCTACAATCATGTTTAAAGACATTACAAGAATTCCTATTGTTGCAGGAACTGCTTGTTTAAGAAGTAATTTACTTATTTTTTCTGTACCTAATTCGTTTGCTAGTTTGTTCATAGAAGTACCACAAAGAACGTAAATATTAAGTAAAAAGGTAGTAGATAAATTGTTATAGAATTATTAAAATTTATAAATTTGTACAAAATTGAATAATGAAGGATATTTTTGAATTAAAATTAATAGTAACATCAGAAAATATAGACGATTTAAACCATGTAAATAATGTGGTTTATGTAGAGTGGATGGATAAGGTTGCTTTTGAACATTGGGCTTTTTTAACAAAAAATAATCCTCTGCCAGAATATATTTGGGTAGTTGTAAAACACGAAATAGAGTATCTAAAACAGGCTGTTTTAGGAGATGTAATTACTGTTAGAACTTGGGTTGGTGAAACTAAAGGCTTTAAATCTGAACGTTTAATGGAGTTTTATAAGAACAATTTATTACTAGTAAAAGCAAAAACTGTTTGGGGAATGTTAGACGCTAAAACTTATAAACCATCTAGAATTAGAGAAAATGTTTTAAAAGTATTACAACCTATTAAATAAAAGTATCTTTGCACAAAATTTAGAGACAAAATGGCTTCTTTTTCAGACTTAGGAATAAAATCATCATACATACAATCGATTAAAGAATTAGGTATTTCAGAACCTTCAGAAATTCAGGAGAAAGGAATTCCTATTTTATTGCAATCTAAAACAGATTTTATTGGGTTGGCACAAACAGGTACAGGTAAAACTGCTGCTTTTGGTTTGCCTATCTTACATAATATAGATACAACATCTAACAATATACAGGCGTTAATTTTATCGCCAACTAGAGAATTAGTACAACAAATTAAAAAACAGTTGTTCAAATTTACGAAGTATAACGAAGAGAAAATTTTTGTTGAAGCTGTTTTTGGTGGAGAAAAAATAGATAGACAAATAGGAAATCTAAAAAGAACAACACATGTTGTTGTAGCAACACCAGGAAGATTAATAGATTTAATAGAACGTGGAGATATAGATATTAGTCATGTAAACACTGTTGTTTTAGATGAAGCTGATGAGATGTTGAGCATGGGCTTTAAACAAGATTTAAATAGAATCTTAAAGTTTACTGTAAAAAACGATAGAAATACTTGGTTGTTTTCTGCAACTATGCCAGAAGAAATTAAGAAGATTGTTAAAACGTATATGGATGCTAATGCGCCAAGAATTGAAATTAATCCTGATTCTTTGGTAAATGAAAATATTAGACATCAATTTGTAAAAACCACTATTAAAGAAAAAGCAGGTAAAATTATCTCTTTTCTAGAAAAAAGAGGTGCACAACGTGGTATTATCTTTTGTAGAACAAAAGCCGGAGCGCAAAATTTAGCAGATTTATTAATTGAAGAAGGTTTTTCTACTGCTGCTTTAGAAGGAGATATGCAACAGAAAGAACGTGATAAAGTTATGCGTGCTTTTAAAAATGAAAACTTACAATATTTAGTTTCTACAGATGTTTCTGCTCGTGGAATAGATGTTAGAGATTTAGAATTTGTAATTCACCACCAATTACCAGAACAACTAGATTACTATACACACAGAAGTGGTAGAACTGCTAGAGCTGGTAAAACAGGAATTTCTATTGCATTTGTTTTGCCTTATGAAATTGAAAGAATTCATGAAATTCAAAGAGATCTTAATATAAAATTTACAGAAGTAGACGTGTAATGAAGTTAATTTACATTATAGATATTCTAGGTACTTTCGCTTTTGCGATAAGTGGTGCCTTGGTGGCTTTAGATAAAAAGTTCGATATATTTGGTGTTATAATTATTGCTTTTGTTACTGCAGTTGGTGGCGGAATGTTACGTGATGTTTTAATTAATGCACACCCTATAAATTGGATTGCTGATCTAAACTATTTATATGTTATTCTTACAGCTGTAATTTTTACTTTTCTTTTTAAAAGTAAAATTGCACATTTAAGTAAGACAATGTTTATGTTTGATACCATTGGTATTAGTGTGTTTACTTTATTGGGGTTAAAAAAAGGACTTTTTTTTGATTTACACCCAATTATAGCATTAATTATGGGCATGATTTCTGCCGTTTTTGGAGGAGTTTTACGTGATGTTTTAACAAATAAAATTCCTTTAATTTTCGAAAAAGAAATTTATGCTTCAGCTTGTTTAGCTGGTGGAATTATATATTTAATTTTGAATTACTTTAACGTAAATGAAAACACTAAGTTTGTTATTTCTGCGGCAGTTATTGTTTTAATTAGAGCCATTTCTGTAAGATTTCACTTAGAGCTTCCAAAAATACAAAGCGATTTATTTACAAAATCTAAAAAATAATTATATTGGTTTTTGATACAATTACAGACTTTAAAAAAGTAGTTGGTAACGGTATACCAATAGGAAATTGGTATACCGTTACGCAAGAAATGATTACCGATTTTGCGAATGCTACATTAGATAAACAATGGATTCATGTAGATGAAGCTAGAGCTGCTAAGGATTCTCCTTTTAATAGCACCATTGCACATGGTTTTATGTCTGTTTCTATGATTTCTAAATTATTAGAAGACGTTTTTACTATTAAAAGTTTAAAGATGGGGTTAAATTATGGGTTAAATAATGTTCGTTTTCCTAATCCTGTTCCAGTAAATAGTGAATTAAGAATGATCTCTAAAGTTATTGCTGTTGAGGCTTTAGCTAATAATGGTATAAAGGCAACTTTTTCTTGTACTATAGAAATTAAAGGACAAGAAAAACCTGCTTGTGTTGCTGAGTTTCTAGCGGCTTTTTACGAATAATATTAAATTAAACTAGCTTATAGTATTAATTTTTTCTTATTGATTTTACTATCCTAAAATGCCATCTTGTTTACATTTTTTTGAATACTACACTAAGAAAATGCAAGCAATAATTATTAGAATTGACATTATATACATTTCTAATTCTACATCTAATAAAATGTATACTTGTTGTATTGTTGCACAGATTGCAGAAATAACAAGAAAGTAATAAGCAATCTTTTTTCTCATTAAAAGTAAAATAGAACCTAGTAAGCCACCAAATACAGCTAAAGCATATATAGCAGTTAACCAAGAAGGTTGTTCTATTAGCATTTCTGCTTTTTGTTCTGCTGGTAAATCTGTAACCATTTCTTCAGTTACAAAAGCATAAAATAAATAAGAACTTACTCCCATTAAATTCCATAGAAGAGCAATAATACTAATTACCCAAAATGAAGTTGCTGTTTTTGTAGAATTATTTGTCATAATAAATGGTTTAATTATTAGATAATTTAAGTGTAGTGAAAAAAGTTGTGAAAGTATAAAATGTAAAGTATATTTGTCTTTATAGAAAATTAACTTGTCTAATTGTAAAATATAATCTATGTCTAAACAAACGATATGTGAAAAAGAAAGAAGAAATTTAAAAAAAATGAATAAATTTCAATTGAAACATAAATATAAAAAATTAGGTCTTTATATTACCATTGTAAGTTTTGTAGCTATGATTCTCTTGCTATTTTTGGATGAATCAATATGGATAAAACCGGTATTTCAAGGTGTTATATTGATTGGGTTATTGGTGATGTCTTTATCAAAGGAAAAAATAGAAGATGAATATGTGGATAGTTTAAGATCTCAATCTTACAGAGTAGCTTTTATTTCGGTAGTTTTATACTCTGTAATTCAACCAATTGCTATTTTTATAGTAGGATTTATTTTCAAACAAGGAAAAGTCTTTGAAAGTTTTAATTATTTTCAGGTTTTATATTTTATGTTGTTAGTACAATTACTAATTTTTTGGGTGCTAAAAAGAGCAGATAAATAAGATGAAGAACACTTTAAAAGTACAACGTGCAATATTAGATATAACACAAGATGATTTGGCTAAAAAAATTGGTGTTTCTAGGCAAACTATTAACTCTATTGAAAAAAATAGATATGTGCCATCTACTGTTTTGGCTTTAAAATTATCTGCAGTTTTTAATATTTCTGTAAATGATTTTTTTAAACTAGAAGAAGATGATTAGCTTATAAAATCTAACCATCTTCTTTAAAATAAGTATCTCTTAATTTTAATTAATAGAAATAACGGCTTCTTTAAATAAGCTTGCTTTAGCTTTGAAGAAACTGTTTTCTAAAGTAATTGCTTTAAGTTTAGAGTCTATGTATTTTTCTTCTCTATAATTAACTAAGAACAAAGAACTTTCACCTAAGAAGAATTTACGCTCTTCTGCTTTTAATAAAACGTCATAATCTCTAACTATTTTAAAAGTAAAATCATTTTGTAAAATGTAAGAGTTTAATTCTTGCTGAATTGCATTTATTTTATTTCTAATAATCACTTTTGCAGCATTATTTTCTAACCTAGTATCTTGTAGTTTAATTTTTGCTAATTTTAAATCTCCACGCTCTTTTCTTACAAATATTGGCATGCTAAAATTAATACCTGCCTTGTAGTTATTTGTATTAAAAGAATTTATTTGATCTCCGTTAGCAGAAATAAAATTATACTGAACATCTATTTTAGGTAATAAATTATTTATTTTTAAACGTTTTTCTACATCCAAACTTTTAATTTTAAAACCTAATGCTTTTATTTTCGGGTGATTTTCAATGTCAAAATTTTCGTTATTAAAAAGCGCAATATTAAACGTTTTATCGATAGAGTTAAATGTATTAATATCTGGTACTATATGTTCTTTTAATTCAATAGGTGTGTTTTCATTCAACCACAAAAAATTAGATAATTCTAAAGAAGATTTTATTAGTTTAATGTTTCCTTTTTCTAAATTTAACTTTCTGGTATTTAACGTTATTTGTGCTTCTAGAGTGTCTATTGCTGGTTTTTCACCTTCTTCAAAAGCTCTTTTTGTTGCATTAAAACGCACTTTAGCATTGTTTAAAAAAGAAGCATAAACTAATTTTTCATTATATGTTTTTAACCAATTAAAATAGGACAAAGAAGCATTGTAAAGTACTTTATTTACAAATATTTGCTGTTCTTCTTTTGCTTGATTTAAAAAGAATTTTGCTTGTTTTAAAGAAGCCATTCTTTTGTTATTTAGCAATCCTTTAGCTAAAGAAACAGAGATGCCAGCGCTATATAAACCATCTAAAGGAACATTGTTTTCTGGGTTTAAGAAAACACCATCATTTTGTTCGAAGTTAGCTTTAAACTCTACACCGTACCAAGTAGGTATTTTAAAAGCACCGTTTAGTTTGTTGTAATATTCTTTTTCTTTGAAAAGTTTTTTATCAAAATCTACCTCAATTTTTGGATCAAAAGCGCCTCTTGCCTTTAATAATTTTGCTTCACTTGTGTTAATAACAAGGTTTGCTTGTTTTACAATTGGATGATAGTTTTTTACATAGCCTAAAAACTCAGACAAAGTCATAATATTATTTACTTTTTCTTGTGCGAACTGCTGAGAAAAAATTAATAATAAGCAAATAATTAGATATTTTTTCATGCGACTATTTTTTTGCGTCAGATTTTCCTTTTTTACTTCCTTCTGGTTGATAGTAGTTAGGAGGGAAGCTATTTAACTGTCTCCATAATTCGAACCAAATTGGCACATCTTCTAAAAGTGCAATTGTTCTTGCACCAGAACCAACTCTAATTGCAGTTGGCCAAGTATTGTCTTTTTCATCTGCAGCTAATAAAACTCTGTATTTTCCATTATCGCTAATAAAATTCTCTATGGCAACTACCCTTGCTCCATAAGTTCCGTAAGAAGCATTTGGCCAACCAGAAAACACAATTGCAGGCCAACCATCAAATTGAACACGTACTTTCTCTCCAATATGTAATAATGGTAAATCTATAGGTCTTACATACGTTTCTACAGCTAAATCATATTTTTCTGGCATTATACCAACTAAAGATTCTCCTTCTTTAAAAGTACCTCCAATTCCGCCTTTTAAAGCTTTATTTATATAACCATTTTGCGGAGAAGTAACATATAAAAGTCCGTTTCTAATTTTATAATTACTATTGCTGTTTTCTAATTTAGAAACTTGAGCTTCTGCATCAAAACCACTAGATTGTGCCGTATACATATCGCTTTGTGCTTTAGAAATTTTATCTGTATAAGTTGCACCAATTCTAGTTAATTCTAATTTTGCATTTAGAATCTCATTTTTACTAGCTAATAATTTATTTTCTTGTGCAATTAATTTAGACTGTGTTTCTTGAAGTTTTAAACGTTTTTGTTCTACATCAACTACAGCTTTTAAACCTTCTTTTTGAAGTATTTCTGTTCTAGTAAATTGTTTTTCTGCAATTTTTAAATTTGTTTTAGCAGCTTCGAAACTAATACTATCGCTTTGTACTTTTAATTTAGATTGAAGTAATTTGTTTTTAGCTTGTGCTATTTTTAAGCCACGTTCTTCCTTTAAAGCTACTATTTGTCTTTGTAAAGCTTGTACTTTTCCTTGGTATGCATTTACAGAAGAAGATTTTGCACTAATTTGATCATTTGTTCTTTCTATTAAACGACTATCGAAATAATCACTTTTTACTTCAGAAATTCTAAGAATTGTGTCTCCTTTTTTTACGTAATCTCCTTCTTTAACAAACCATTGCTCTATTCTACCAGGAATTTGAGACTGAATTGTTTGTGGCCTTTGATCTGGTGTTAATGTGGTAACTAATCCTTGGCTTGTAATGTTCTGTGTCCATGGTAAAAACAAAATTATAAAACCCAAAAGAGCAAAAACGAATAAGAATTTATTTAATGATTTATAGTAATTTTTATTAAAAATATATTTACCAGATTCAAAATTTTTTAAATCTACTTTTTTATTTAATTGATTGTTAGAAATATTTAACATAGCTCTTAATTTATAGATTTAATTTGTCCTTTTTCTAAAGTTATTACTTGGTTGCATTGCGTTCTCCAGCTTTTCTTACTACTTACAACTATTAATGCCCAAGGTCTTTTAGAATCTGTTAAATAGTTAATAATTGTTACTGTTTCATCAAAGTTAAATTGATCTAACGGATCTTCTAAAATCATTACTTTAGGCTGTTTTATAATTGCTCTAGCTAAAATTAATTTCTTAGCAATTGTAAAAGACATTTGTCTTCCTTCAGGATATAAAATTGTTTCTAAACCATTAGGTTGTTCTTTTAAGAATTGTGTTAATCCAACAATTTCTAGTGCTTCATAAATAATAGAATCTTTTATAGCTTTATTACCAAAAACTAAGTTGTTTTTTATACTTCCTTCAAAAGGGGTTTCATCTGAAAGAGACAACCCTAATTGAGATCTATAATGATTTAAATGCAAACTACTTAAAGATAGATTGTTTATGTAAATATGACCAGAAGTGGGTTCTATTACACCAGAAATTAAACGTAATAATGTAGATTTCCCAGCACCACTTTCTCCAACAACCAAAATTCTACTTTCTGGTTTTAATGTTAAAGAGATATTTTTAAGTATGTGTTTCTCTTTATTTTCTACCCCAAAAGATACATCTTCTAATTCAACAGTTAAACCATCTTTAAAAAGAGGACTTTCTCCTTCTTGGTGTTCTAATTCTTTATCTACAACTTGTCCTATTTTTTCTATAGAAGTTAACACGTCGTAGAAAGACTCTAAACCAATAATTAATTTTTCTACAGATTGTATAACAAGTAAAATAATTATTTCTGCAGCAACAAATTGTCCAATATTCATTTCTTGATTTAAAACCAAAGCACCACCAATTAATAATAAACTGGCTGTAACAATTACTTTAAATCCTATCATTTGGCTAAACTGTAAAATCAGTATTTTAAAGTGATTTTCTCTAGCTTCTAAATATTTATTTACTAGATAGTCATTTTTCTCTAGTGCTAAACTTGTGTTTCCAGATAATTTAAAACTAACAACTGTTCTTGCTACTTCTTGAATCCAATGGGCAACTTTATATTTTATTTTAGATTCTACCAAACTAGTTTCTAACCCTTTTTGAGCAGTAAATTTAAATACGATATAAATTAGTAGCAATAATAGTATTCCAAAAACAATAAAAAATGGATGGTAAAACGATAACAATATCAACGCAAATACAATTTGTAATAATGCCGTTGGTACATCAATTAAAATTTTAGATAATCCTTTTTGAATTGTTAACGTATCAAAAAATCGATTTGCTAATTCTGGTGGATAAGAGTTGCGTAGTTCGTTCATTTTAATCTTAGGAAATCGATAACTCAATTCAAAAGAAGCTCTTACAAAAATTCGTTGCTGAATAGTTTCTATTATTCGCAGCTGCATTAGCTGTAAAGCTCCTGAAAAAACGACACCAATAGTTACTACAATTACTAAAACAACCCAAGAAGTAGATATTTGTGCTCCTTGTATTAAATTAATTATTGCTTGTATTCCTAATGGTAGAGACAAGGCTACAACACCACCAAAAATTGCGTAATAGAATATCTGAAAAATATCTTTTTTTTCTAATCTTAAAAGACCTACAAAGCGTTCCCAAGGTGTTAATTGTTTATTTTCCATAATTATTTTAAGCTATTTTCTATAAGTTGAATAAAGAAGTTTGTTGGTGTTTTTCCGTTTTTACAATTGGTAATAGAAGGGAAGTGTTCATTTAAAAAATGCTGATGTAAACTACCTTCTAAAACAGTACTTGCTAAACTTAATGCAAATTCATAATCTGGTTTTGTAGCCAAAATCATTTCTTCTAAGCGAGTAATTAATCTTTTATAAATTTCGAAATAACCCTCTTTGTTTTCTGTATCTACTTCTTTAGTTAAGAAAGATTTAGAGCTTTCGTTAATAATTATTTTGAAAAGTATTACTTCGTTAATATGCGAAAAATTACTATCTATTTCTACTGTTTTTGTAACTACTTCTATTGCCTTTTCTAATTTTAACTTTATATCTGCAATACTAAACGTTTCGATTACTAATTGGTATTCTAACCAAGCCCAATACCACGAAGATAAGTATAATAGAAGTTTGTGTTTACTTACAAAATAGCGGTAAATAGAGCTTTCATTAGATCCAATTTTAGTTCCTAACTTTTTAAAAGTAAAATTATCAAAACCAATTTCATCTATTAATAAAATACTGTTTTCTATAATTCTTTTCCCTAAATCTGAGGTTTCAGGATCTTTTAGAAAAATCTTGTCTGGTACAGTAATTTTTAAAACGGATAATAAATTTTTCATATAAATTGATTTACTTATTGCAAATATAATAGTAATGCTATTAATAAAAAACAACTTACTATTGTTTTTGTTTATTTTAACATTCAAAAATAAATAGAAAGCATAAAAAAAGCCTTTCGTGTATACGAAAGGCTCAACATTAACATCAAACATTCAACCAAAAATGTTTACTATTATTTTTAGTAATTTTATTCTTTATGTAAAAATACAGCAGAAGCAGAAGCTAAAGTTGCATTGTAAAAAGGTGTTAAGTTTCCTCCAGAATTAATATTATTAAAAGCTAAAATTCTACCGCCACCGTTACCAGCTTCTGCAATAAATACAGTTTTAGAATCACTATCATAAGCAACATCTACTGGGTTACCTAACAAAGTGCTAGCACCAGATACTCTTGTTTGCTCAGAAAGTGCTAAAGTAGTACCGTTCGCAGTTGCGTTAAACTTAGAAGTAAATCCTTCAATAATTTGAAATCCACCATCATCTTGTCCGTTAGAAGCATCACCAATATCTGTTAAAACCATAATATCTGAAGCCGCATCATAAGTTAAACCATGTGTTCTAACAATACCTTCTATAGCAATTGTTTTAGAAGCTGAAACAGCAGCAGATGTAGCATTGTTTAAGAAGTTTGTGTAAACAGCTAACTCATTTGTAGTATCTGCAATTGCATATAAATCATTTCCTTTAAAAACGATACCCCAAAGTTTTATGTCTGTAGTAATTGTATTCCTTAAAGTAAAGGTATTTCCGTTTTTAGCGTAGATAAATAAACGACCGTCTTTAGTTGTTGCGTCTCCATCTGCATCTGCATTGTCTGCAACTACATAAAAATTACCATTTACGGCTAATTCTCTTGGGCTCGTCATATCTAACGATCCTGTTACACCAATATTTGCATTTACAGAAGTACTATTAATGTTAATACCTGTATAACCTTCTAAACCAAATGTAGTTCTAGATGCTTGTACTACTAAATCTTCAGAACCATCATAATAAATTCCGTCTGCTTTTACAGTTGCAGTTGTTAAGGTGTTATTTGTAATATTACTCATGTCAGTAACATTATACATGTTTACATTACCATCTGAATTATTAGAAGTAAATAAAATTTTTGTTTCAGACGATAGGTTTAAATCAATGTTGTTGTCTGAACATGAAGTTAAACTTATTGCTGTAGCACATACAATTGCTAATGTTTTAATAGATCTCATACTTTTTATTTTTAGTTTTCAGAGATACTTACGAGATATTAATATGTTTGGTTTTGTAAAAAGTGTTTTATTTTAAAAAATAAACTAGTATTTATAATTTATTATTTATTACTGAATAATTTGTATATTTGCACTCTAAGACAGAATACACTTCGATTAAACCACAAGTTAACTTTAATTTGATTTTGAATTTATCAGTTTAGTATTTTATCTTTTCAGAAATAACAATTTAAAACCAGTAGTATTTTAATGGCAAAATCGCAGCAGACATTTAGTAAAAGTGAAAAAGAGAAGAAACGTTTAAAGAAACGTCAAGACAAGCAAAAGAAAATGGACGCAAGAAAAGCGGACAAAGATGAAAATGGATCAACAGGAATCCAATTTGCTTATGTAGATCATAATGGTAATTTAACAGATACACCACCAGATCCAGAATTAAAAGTAGAATATGAATTAGAAGATATTCAAATTTCTGTAACTAAAAAAGAAGATCTACCAGAAGAAGATCCAGTTAGAAAAGGTAAAGTTTCCTTTTTTGATTCTTCTAAAGGATTTGGTTTCATTATAGATATGGAAAATAACGAGAAATATTTTACTCACGTAAGTGGTTTAATAGATGAAATTGCAGAAAACGACAAAGTTTCTTTCGAATTAGAAAGAGGTATGCGTGGTATGAATGCAGTTAAAGTTAAGAAAGTATAGTTTCTTATTCAATAAAATATTAAAAAGTCTTTTCAGTAAAATGAAAAGACTTTTTTTTTATGACTTTTTTTCAATCGTTTTAGTAATTACAAGTTAAAAAAATAATGGAATTATTAAATTTGAATTTACTTTGTATCAATTAATCGAAATTAAAATAATACATGAATTTTATCCATTCTAAATTATTACTTACAATTTTATTTATTGTGAGTTTTATAAATTTATCAGCACAAATAACAGGTAAAGTAGTAGATAACGAAGATAATTATCCTTTAGAATATGCAAGTGTTGCAATCTATGAAAAAGCTAATAATAAATTAATTATTGGTACTGTAACAAATAAAGAGGGTAATTTTATTATTACAGATATAAACCCGGGCACTTATTATTTAGAAGCTTCATTTATAGGATATAAAGTAAATAAAGTAGGTTCGATTATTATCAGTAAAAAAGGAGAAAAGAAAAATTATGGTATCTTAAAATTAGTTTTAGGTTCTGGAAATCTACTAAACGAAGTTGTTATAAAATCTGAAAAACAAGCGGTTTCTCATAAAATAGATAGACAAATTTTTGATACTAAAAAATACCAAAGTACTGTTGGTGGAAATGCTGTAGATGTTGTAAAAAATTTACCTTCTATAACAGTAGATGGTTTAGGTGAAATTAGTGTAAGAGGAAGTAAAGGGTTTACTGTATTAATTAATGGTAAACCTACGCAAGGAGATGCAAGTACTATTTTAGCGCAATTACCAGCAAATGCTCTAGAAAGTGTAGAATTAATTACTGCGCCTTCTGCAAAATATGATCCTGAAGGAAAAGGAGGTATTTTAAATATTATAACTAAAAAAGGAGCTATTAACGGAACTTTTGCGCAAGTAAATGTTAGAGGTGGCTTTCCTTCAATAGAAGATTATGATACTAAAGTAGCTGCAAAAAGATACGGTATTGATGCTACTGTAAATAAGAGAACAGATAATTGGAATCTTTCTCTTGGTGCAAGTTACCAAAGAAATGACAAAGCAGGTAGAAGAGAAGGTGAGATGTTTATTGTAAATACTCCAGAAAATAAAACAACCTTTTTACCTTCGGATGGTGAGCGTAGTTTTGATGAAGTAACTTATAACGGACGTTTTAATGTTGATTATACACCAAATGAATCTGATACCTATTCTTTAGGTTTTTTAGCAGGAAAACGAACAAAAGAAAGATTAGCAGATATTGTATATTACGATAATAATGCTGTTTCTCCAATTGGTAGTGATAATCGTTTATATACTTTTAAATATTACAACCATAATTTAAGAGTTAGAAAAGGAGATTTTGCATTAGCTAGTTTCGATTACGGACACAAGTTTGCTAATGCATCTAAAATTTCTACTTCACTTTTATATGAATATACTTTTTTAGGAGGACCAACTGAAAATGATAATTTAGGGCAACCAGATAATACAATTGTGTATCAGAAAGAATTTAATACAAACGATAATCCTTTACATGGTAAGCGTTTTAATTTAGATTATCTATTTAGACCTTTTGCTTTTGGTACGATAGAAACCGGTTATCAATACAGAGACTTAGATCATACAGGTGAATTTATTTATGAGAGAGATGGTGCTTTGGTGCCAGATTTTTCTAGTGATATTAGTTTAAAAAGAAAAATTCATTCTGGTTATTTACAGCTTACAGGTGCTAAAAGTAAATGGAATTATGCAGCAGGACTTCGTTTAGAATCTATGAACAGAGTTTATAAAGAAGCCTTAAGAAGTGAAGCTGAAGAAAACGTATATAATTACGATTTTGTTAAACTGTTTCCTTCTGCCTCTATTCAATATAAAATAGATGATAAAACTAATATAAAAACGGCTTACAGCAAAAGAGTAGAAAGAACTACAACGCTTAAAATGAATAGTTTTGCAGAACGAGAACATTCTGAAGTTTTTGAACAAGGAGATAATACATTATTACCAGAATTTATAGACATGGTAGAATTAGGAATTACCAAAAAACTAAAAGGAGGTAATTCTATATATGCAACCGCCTATTACAGACATGTAAAAAATGTAATAAACCGTGTAAATACATTGGCTTATGAAGTTAATGGCGCAGTAATAGACAGTGTAATTAATAGGGTTTATTCTAACGTTGGTAAGAGTAATTCTATAGGTTTAGAAATTGGTGCAAATATAAAACCTACTAAAAATTGGTCTAATTTTATAGGTGTAAATATTTATAATTACGCTATTGATGGTGTTTTAAACTTTAAACACAGAGATGGTATTGAAAGAGATTATAACATTAATACAAATGCAACTATTTATTCTTTTAACTTAAATTCTACTTATAGTTTTTGGGAAAATGCTTCTTTACAATTTACCTTTAATTATTTATCAGATAGAAATACAGCAATGGGAGAAGATTCTCGTTTTTATTCACCAAACTTAACATTTAGAAAAACATTTTTAGATAATAAATTAACTGCAACTTTGCAATGGCAAAACATAGATATGGGCTTGTTAAATACAAACGAACAGAGAATTTCAACATCTAGAGCAAATCAGTTTTATACGAGTACAAACTATGTATATGAGGTAGATATGGTTTCTTTAAATCTTTCTTATACATTTAATACCACTAAAAATAAATCAAAATTTATTGATAGTGAATTTGGTAAGAAAGAGTTTTAGATTCAATAACATAAACATAAAAAAGACCTTTTAATTTTAAAATTAAAAGGTCTTTTTTATGTTTATGTTATTCTTTAAAACTGAAGTAATCTTATTTATTATAAAACTCCATACTTTCAATAATTAATTCTTCTGGTACTTTACAGTCAATTTTGTGATCTTCATAATCGTTTAAAAGCACAAAGTTTACTTGTCCGTTTACGTTTTTCTTATCATGTTTTAATAAGTCCATAATTGCAGCAAAATCTTCTTTTAGAAGAATAGTTCTATTATAGATAGATAAGATAACGTCTTTTACTTCTCTTACTTTTTCTGATGGGAAGCCCAATAATTTAGAAGACATAAAACTTTCGCAAACCATTCCAATAGCAATTGCTTCGCCATGTGTTAAGTTTTCTTTGTCTTCAGATTCTAGATAAAAAGACTCTATAGCATGTCCTAAAGTATGTCCAAAATTTAAAATTTTACGTAAATTTTGTTCTTTAGGATCTTGTAGAACAACTTCGTTTTTTATTTCAATAGATCTAAAAATTAAATCATTAACATTTAAACCTTTATTATTTTTTATTTCGTTAAATAATTTGGTGTCATAAGTAATACCGTATTTAATAATTTCTGCAGTACCAGATTTAATTTCTCTTTCAGAAACTGTAGTTAAATATTCGGTATCAACAATTACCATTTCCGGGTTTGCAAATAAACCAATTTGGTTTTTTAATACACCTAAATCAACTCCGGTTTTTCCACCAACAGAAGCATCTACCATAGATAATAAAGTAGTTGGTATATTTACAAAATCTATTCCACGTTTAAAGCAAGAAGCTACAAAACCACCTAAATCTGTAATAACACCACCACCTAAAGTAATTACTAAACTTTTTCTATCACCACCTAATTCTGTAATTGCATTCCAAACTCCAATACAAGTTTCTAAGTTCTTATTTATTTCTCCAGAATCAATTTCTATTACTTCAATTCTCTTATCTGTTTCTAAATTCGGTATAAATTTAGGATAACAAAGGTCAAAAGTATTCTCATCTACTAAAATGAAGATGGTAGAATAGTTGTTTGTAGAAATTAAATTAGATAACTCTTTATATCCTTTGTCTTGAAAATGAACAGGATAACTAACTGCTTTTATAGAATTCATTGGTAAATTATTAAGTGTGCAAATTAAAAATAAAATATTCAAATATTACTATTCTATCATTATATTTGTTTTTACTAAAATGATATTGAATGAAACTTTTTGACGATACTTCTGTAGCTTTTTCCTTAAAAACTGATTCGCAGCTAGAAAGAGCTTATTTTTTGTTTAGAATGATACAAAGCCAACCAATGGTAAGAATTGGTAGCGCTGTTACTAATTTTGCCTTAAAGGCACATTTGCCAATAGAAGGTTTAATTAGGTCTACAGTTTTCGATCATTTTTGTGGTGGTGTAACAGAAGAAGACTGTATGCCAATTATAGACAATATGTATAACAATGGTAATGTGCATAGCGTTTTAGATTATTCTGTAGAAGGGCAAGATAAAGAAGTAAGTTTCGATGGTGCTTTAGAAAAAATACTAAAGATTGTTAATTTCTGTGAAGAAAAGAAATCGATTCCGTTTGCTGTTTTTAAACCAACAGGCTTTGGTCGTTTTGCACTATATGATAAAATTTCTGAAGGAAAAGAATTATCTAAAGATGAAACAGAAGAATGGGCTAGAGTTGTAGCTCGTTATCATAAAGTATGTAAAGTAGCGGTAGAAAAAAATGTTCCTTTATTAATTGATGCTGAAGAAAGTTGGATGCAAAAAGCTGCAGATGACTTAATCGAAGAGTTAATGGAAACGTACAACAAAGACAAGGCAATTGTTTTTAATACGTTGCAGATGTATAGACACGATAGGTTCGATTATTTAAAAGAATTACATTTAAAAGCGAAGCAAAAAAACTTTTATATTGGTTTAAAAGTTGTTCGTGGTGCTTATATGGAAAAAGAAAGAGCAAGAGCAGAAGCAAAAGGATATCCATCTCCAATTTGTGAAAACAAAGAAGCAACAGATATCAATTACGACAAAGCAATTGAGTATATGATGGAACATCCTAAAATGGCTTTATTTGCGGGGACACATAATGAAGATAGTTCTTATTTAGTGATGGATTTAGCTAAAAAATACAACATTAAAGAAAATGATGAAAGACTTTGGTTTGGACAGTTATTTGGTATGAGTGATCATATAAGTTATAATTTAGCAAATAAAAATTATAATGTAGCAAAATACCTTCCTTTTGGCCCTGTAAGAGATGTTATGCCTTATTTAATAAGAAGAGCAGAAGAAAATACTTCGGTTTCAGGACAAACTAGTAGAGAGTTAAATTTATTAAAAACAGAACGAAAACGTAGAAAACTATAATGCAAACAAGAGATGAATTAAAACAATTGCTTTATAGAAATAAGTTAAGATTGCATCAAGAATTGTTGCAAAGTAAAGAAGCAATGCATCTTATTAGAAAATCTACACATTCGCAATTAACAGAAGAAGAGAAACAAAAAATTAAAATTCAATTGCTAGATATTTGTAAAGCAATACCAGCATTTACAGTTTTTATGTTACCAGGAGGTGCGTTATTATTACCGCTTTTAATTAAACTAATTCCAGATATTTTACCATCTGCATTTAGAAATGACTTACCAAACGATAAAAAATAAGGACTTAAAATTCTTTTAAATTAAAGTGCTTAAAACTTTATTTATCAAAAAATAATACAATACATTTGTAGGGTAAACTTTAGGAGTAGCTATTAAATTAGTTTGAGAAAAATCCTTAGAACCTGATTTGGTTAATACCAACGTAGGAAAAAGTTGCTTAGATTTAGTTGTACACAACTACCTCTCTACGGTTTACAGTAAATATTTAAAAAATATGATTACTATAAAAGTAAACCAAGAGAAACATCAATTTTCAGAAATTTTAGCGGTTGAACAATTAATTCGTTTTTTAGAAATAAAAACGAACGGAATTGCTGTTGCTATAAACGGTAGTGTCGTTAAAAAAAACGATTGGTCTTTACGGTTACTTCAAAATAGTGATGAAGTTTTAATTATTAAATCCACTCAAGGAGGTTAGTAATTAGACTATTAAAAAACAAACTATTTAATTGATCTAACTAAAATTTATGAAGAGCAAAGACACCGCACCAAAGCAAGACGGAATTACAAGACATCCGTTTCCTAATTCTACAAAAGTGTATGTATCAGGTAAAATTCACCCACAAATTAAAGTGGCAATGCGAGAAATTGCATTAAGTGATACTACAGATTCATTAACAAAAAAGAAAACACCAAACGAACCTGTAACGGTGTATGATACCTCTGGACCTTATACAGACCCAAACAAAGAAATTAATATTCATGCCGGGATAGAAAGAATTCGTGAACAATGGATTTTAGACCGAAAAAACGTAGAACAATTAGATGGCTTTTCTTCGGAATATTGCAACGAGCGTTTAAACGACAAAAGTTTAGATCACATGCGTTTTGCCTTACTAAAGAAGCCATTGCGTGCTAAAAAAGGACAAAACGTTACCCAATTGCATTATGCAAAACAAGGTATGATTACGCCAGAAATGGAATACATCGCTATTCGAGAAAACCAAAGAATCGATGAAATGACAGAGATTAGAAAGCAGCACAAAGGCGAACACTTTGGTGCTTCTATTCCAGATAAAATTACGCCAGAATTTGTGCGAAGTGAAGTAGCAAGAGGACGTGCTGTAATTCCTTCAAACATCAACCATCCAGAAGCAGAACCTATGATTTTAGGTAGAAACTTCTTAGTAAAAATTAACGCAAACATTGGTAATTCTGCTGTAACATCTTCTATAGAAGAAGAAGTAGAAAAAGCTGTTTGGGCGTGTCGTTGGGGTGCAGATAATATTATGGATTTATCTACCGGAGAAAATATTCACGAAACCAGAGAATGGATTGTTCGTAATTCTCCAGTGCCAATTGGTACGGTGCCAATTTACCAAGCTTTAGAAAAAGTAAACGGAGTTGCAGAAGATTTAACTTGGGAGATTTTTAAAGATACTTTAATAGAACAAGCAGAGCAAGGAGTCGATTATTTTACCATTCACGCAGGTGTTTTGTTGCGTTACGTACCAATGACTGCAAAACGTGTTACAGGTATTGTGTCTCGTGGTGGTTCTATTATGGCAAAATGGTGTTTAGCGCATCATAAAGAGAGTTTTTTATACACACATTTCGAAGATATTTGTGAGATTTTAAAACAATACGATGTTGCTTTTTCATTAGGAGATGGTTTGCGTCCGGGGTCTGTGGCTGATGCTAATGATGAAGCTCAGTTTGCTGAATTAGAAACTTTGGGCGAGTTAACTCAGATTGCTCGTAAGCACGAAGTTCAGTGTTTTATAGAAGGTCCAGGTCACGTGCCAATGCACATGATTAAAGAAAATATGGAGAAGCAAATTGATGTTTGCGACGAAGCTCCTTTTTATACATTAGGTCCTTTAACCACAGACATTGCCCCAGGTTACGATCATATTACATCAGGAATCGGAGCCGCTATGATTGGTTGGTTTGGTTGCGCTATGTTGTGTTATGTAACGCCAAAAGAGCACTTAGGTTTACCAAATAAAGAAGACGTTCGTGTGGGAGTTGTAACCTACAAATTGGCTGCCCATGCTGCCGATTTAGCAAAAGGACACCCAGGTTCTCAGCACCGAGATAACGCCTTAAGTATGGCGCGTTTTGAGTTCCGTTGGAATGATCAATTCAATTTAGGACTCGATCCTGAGCGTGCTCTAGAATATCACGATGAAACCTTGCCTGCCGATGGCGCAAAGGTGGCGCATTTCTGTTCTATGTGCGGACCAAAATTCTGTTCTATGAAAATTTCTCAAGAAGTGAGAGACTTTGCAGCCGAAAACGACATTGTAGATAATGAAGTGATTGCAAAAGGAATGCAAGAAAAATCGAAAGAATTTAAAGAAAAAGGATCAGAAGTGTATTTGTAAAATAATAAGGAAGTTCCCACGCTAAAAAAAGCGTGGGCGGGCTTTCCGTTATATCTTTTGCCGAAAAAGCAAAAGGATGCCACTTCAATCCCTAACTCAAAAAAATATAGTACCATGATAATTCTTATTGCTCCAGAAAACGATATTCCAAATGAAATAGAAGTCCTAAACCAATTATTTAGAGAAGGTTTAATGGTATATCATTTTAGAAAACCAGATAAAAATTACCAAGAACACGTTGCGTATTTAAATCAGATAGAAAAAGAATTTCATAATAGAATTGTAGTGCATTATCATCATGAGTTGATTAACGAGTTCAACTTAAAAGGAATTCATTTTCAAGAACAAAAAAGAATAGATTGTATCGATAATCCGAGTGAATATTTTAAAAACTTAAACATGTATGGTAAAACAATTAGCTCTTCTTTTCATGAACCAAAAGTTTTAAAAGATTGTTATTTCGAATTCGATTACCATTTATTAAGTCCTGTTTTTTCTTCAATTTCTAAAAAAGGATATGAAGGCAAAGGTTTTGATGTGAATCATATTAATAAAACCATTATTGGAATGGGCGGAATTAATACAGATACCATAGCACAAACCATACAATTAGGTTTTAAAGGAATTGGAGTTTTAGGAGGCGTTTGGAATGCCGAAAATCCGGTAGAAAGTTTTATCAATATAAAAGGTGCTTATCAAGCATGTACAGCAAATTAATACGATTATCATGTTAATTTGAGGTATCAGATAAAAAAATATCAAACGGAAATAATGACGTGCAGTTTTGTCATTTCGACCAAAGGGAGAAATTACATAATATTGCTCAATTTTACGTTCTTCTCTTTATGAGACTTCTCTCAAAAGGTCGAAGTGACAGGTTTGTGGAGTTTTTTTGTAATTTGAAATAATAATAAAACTAGTTGATTTGTAATTTCTTGTAGGAAAACGTCAATGGTAGCTAAGTTGAGAACAACGTAAGTTAAGAGTCATTTAGATTGAAGAGAGGGAAAGGTTATTAAGTATAAGATTGCCACGTCCTTCGTCCTCGCAATGACAGCTAATAAGAATAGAAGTTTGTTTTTATGATTAAAATGTATTGAGAATAAATAAGTCTGTTGCAAATAATAATTAACCACAAAAATGAGAACACCTGTCAGTTCGAGTGTTTTTATAAAGTGGTAACGGAATAAAAAAGTATTGAGAACACGTTTTAAGGTACTATTTTTTTACGCATACCAATTAACTACAAAAATGAGAACACCTGTCAGTTCGAGTGTTTTTATGAAGTGGTAACGGAATAAAAAAGTATTGAGAACACATTTTGAGGTACTATTTTTTACGCATACTACTAAATATAACAAAGAGAACACCTGTCAGTTCGAGTGTTTTTATAAAGTGGTAACGGAATAAAAATGTATCGAGAACACGTTTTGAGGTACTAAGTTGTTTTGCGTTAAGGATTGAGCGGTTTGTTTGAGCTCTTTTTGTGAATTTTTCTTTCACAAAAAAGCGAGTAGCGAAAGCCTGACCTAAAAGGGAACGCCATAATTAAAGGTATAACAGAAGGAATTATTTAACTCATATTTTAACCACAATAAAGAGAACACCTGTCAGTTCTAGTGTTTTTATGAAGTGATAAGGGAGTAAAAATGTATCGAGAATACATTTATAAGTAATAATTTTTTTACGCATATTAATTAACCACAAAAATGAGAACACCTGTCAGTTCGAGTGTTTTTATGAGGTGGTAACGAAATAAAAAAGTATCGAGAACACATTTGCAATAAACGCATCTATTTTAAGAACTAAAACGAATTAAAAATTTGAGTCAAAAAAATTACATATTAACCATTGCTGGTTTAGATCCATCAAGTGGAGCTGGAATTACATCAGATATTAAAACATTTGAAGTGTATAATCTATACGGATTATCGGTGTGTACTGCTGTTACGGTTCAGAATGATATTGAATTTACAGATTGTATTTGGATCAAGAAAAAAGTAATATTAAGTCAGGTACAACAACTTTTTAAACGCTTCTCTATTCCTGTTGTAAAAATTGGAATCATTAAATCTTGGAAAGTTTTGTTAGAAGTAATTCTTATTTTAAAAAAGTTAAATCCGGATATTAAAATAGTTTTAGATCCTATTTTAAAAGCAAGTGCAGGTTTTACATTTCATACGATACAAGATTTAGAGACTTTTGAAAAAGTATTACAAAATTGCGATTTTATCACGCCAAATTATGATGAAATAAAAGCATTGTTTCCTGATAAAAGCATAGAAGAAACGATTGAATTTATCGCAGAAAGAACAAATATCTACTTAAAAGGCGGACATAGAACGGATAAAAAAGGTTGGGATGAAGTGTATTATAGTAAAATAGTAAAACTGAATATTCCTCCAATCACCATAAAACCCATTTATGAAAAACACGGAAGTGGTTGTGTTTTATCATCCGCTTTAGCGGCAAATTTAGTAAAAGAGATTCCTTTAGAAGACGCTTGTAGAAATACAAAATTGTATACAGAACAGTTTTTAAGTTCTAACGAATCTTTATTAGGAACGCATAATTATCAAAACGAATGATTAGTAAATTACAATATATATCACAAGGTGAAACACCAGAGGCACATTTAGAAAATCTACGGAAAGCGTGTGTTGCTGGAGCAGATTGGGTACAGTTGCGTTTAAAAAAATATGATATTGAAACCATTTTAGAAACGGCTAAAAAAGCAAGAGAAATAACAAATAGTTTTAATGCAAAACTAATTATAAACGATCATTATAAAATTGCAAAAGCTATAAAAGCAGACGGAGTTCATTTAGGTAAAAGTGATGAATGTCCGTTAGTAGTTCGTACGTATTTAGGTAAAATTTTTATAATTGGAGGGACTGCAAATACAGCTGAAGACTGCAAGAGTTTATTGCTTAAGAAAGTAGATTATATTGGTTTGGGACCTTATCAATTTACAGAAACAAAAAAGAATTTAAGTCAGGTTTTGGGAGTTAAAGGATATCAAAAAATATTAGAAGAACTACAAACCGAAACTCCAATTATTGCAATAGGCGGAATTACATTAAAAGATGTTTCTGCAATAATAAACACAGGAATTTACGGAGTTGCAGTTTCTGGAGAAATAACAAAAGAAGTTAGCAGTATTGCTGATTTTCAAGAAATTTTAAATTGAGAAAGAGAGATGTCAACTAGAGCAAGGGTTTATAGGTTAGTAGCTTTATAAAAAGAACTAGGTTTCAACTTTGCTCGACGTAATGTCGAATCAAAAAAAACATAAAATGAGTCAGAAATTAAAAATAGCAGACAAAGAATTTACCTCTCGATTATTTACAGGAACAGGGAAATTTAGTTCATCTCAGTTAATGAAAGAAGCATTATTGGCTTCCGAAAGTGAGTTGATAACCGTGGCTTTAAAAAGAGTAGATGTGGCTAATGAGGAAGATGATATTTTATCTCATTTAAATCATAATCGTATTAATTTATTGCCCAATACTTCTGGAGTTAGAACTGCTAAAGAAGCTGTTTTTGCTGCCGAATTATCTAGAGAAGCTTTAGAAACCAATTGGGTAAAATTAGAAATTCACCCAGATCCAAGATATTTATTGCCAGATCCAATAGAAACTTTGAAGGCGGCAGAAGAATTGGTGAAATTAGGTTTTGTGGTGATGCCTTATATTCATGCAGACCCAGTTTTGTGTAAGCGTTTAGAAGAGGTTGGGGTGCAATGTGTAATGCCTTTAGGTGCGCCAATTGGTAGTAATAAAGGTTTAAAAACGGTCGATTTTTTAGAAATTATTATCGAGCAATCTAACGTACCGGTAATTGTAGATGCGGGTATTGGCGCGCCGTCTCACGCAGCGTATGCAATGGAATTAGGCGCAGATGCTGTTTTGGTAAATACAGCGATTGCCGTTTCTCAGAACCCTGTTGCGATGGCAAAAGCATTTAAAATGGCAGTGGAAGCAGGTAGAATGGCGTACGAAGCAAAATTAGCTCCGAGAAGTGAAATGGCGATTGCAAGTAGTCCGTTAACTAGTTTTTTAAATTAAAATATGAGTCATTTTAAAGAACTTTTCGATACTTATAATTGGGATTTTAGCCTAAAAAGTATTTTTGATAAAACAGCTGTTGAGGTACAACAAGCGTTGGCAAAAGATAAGCTAGATTTAGAAGGTTTTAAAGCCTTAATTTCTCCTGCAGCAAAACCATTTTTAGAAGAAATGGCGCATAAAAGTCAGATGTTGACTAAAAAGCGTTTTGGAAATACGATGCAAATGTACGTGCCCATGTATTTGAGTAACGAATGTCAGAATATTTGCACGTATTGTGGTTTTAGCATGACCAATAAAATTCCGAGACGAACGTTAACAGATACAGAAATTTTAAAGGAAGTCGCTTTTTTAAAAAATAAAGGCTACGATCATATTTTGTTGGTAACCGGAGAAGCAAATAAAACGGTTGGAGTAGCATATATTAAAAATGCGATTCAGTTAATCCGTTCTCAATTTTCTAATATTACTATAGAAGTGCAGCCTTTAGACCAGGATGAATACGAATTATTGGTAGAAAACGGCTTGTATGCAGTTTTAGTGTATCAAGAAACGTATCATAGAGACGAGTACAAGAAACATCACCCGAAGGGGAAAAAATCTAATTTCGATTATCGATTAGATACACCAGATCGATTAGGGAAAGCAGGAATTCATAAAATTGGTTTGGGTGCTTTATTCGGATTAGAAGATTGGCGTGCCGATAGTTTTTTTACCGCTTTGCATTTAAAATATTTACAGAAAACGTATTGGAAAACAAAATACTCGATTTCTTTTCCCAGATTACGCCCGCATTCTGGCGGCTTAGAGCCAAAAGTAGAAATGACAGATTCTGACTTGGTACAACTTATTTGTGCGTTTCGCTTGTTTGATGAAGATATCGAATTATCAATGTCTACCAGAGAAAGTGAAGTATTTAGAAATCACATTGTCAATTTAGGAATTACGTCTATTAGTGCCGAATCGAAGACAAATCCGGGAGGTTATACCGTAGAGCCACAATCTTTAGAACAATTCGAAATTTCTGATGAAAGAAGTACTGCTGAGGTGGTACAAATGCTAAAGAACCAAGATTTAGAAGTGGTTTGGAAAGATTGGGAACATTTTAAGTAATCAATAATCAGTGGTCAATTATCGGTGATCAATTATCATTTAATAATTACGGGTTTCAAATTATGAAGTTCACGTTCTAACTTAGTTTTATTATGCTAACATCAGAAGAAAAAAAACAATACAACCGTCATTTAATTCTAGATAAAATAGGAGAAGAAGGGCAGTTAAAACTAAAACAAGCCAAAGTTTTGGTTATTGGAGCTGGTGGATTAGGTTGCCCTGTTTTACAATATTTAACCGCTGCAGGAGTTGGAACGATTGGTATTATTGATGACGATGTGGTAGATCAAAGTAATTTACAACGTCAGATTTTATATACGATAGATGATATTGGTTTGTCTAAATCTAAAACTGCAGCAAAACGATTATCAAGATTGAATCCGTTTGTGAATTTTGACGTTTATAATGAAAAATTAACCCAAAAAAATGCCCTTTCATTATTCAATAATTATGATATTATTGTAGATGGAAGCGATAATTTTTCTACTCGTTATTTAGTAAATGATGCGTCTGTAATTACGAACAAACCTTTGGTTTACGGATCTATATTTAAATTCGAAGGTCAGGTGAGTGTTTTAAATTATCAAGGAAGTGCAACGTATCGCTGTTTGTATCCAACGCCGCCAAAACCAGATGAATCTCCAAATTGTTCAGAAATTGGAGTTTTAGGTGTGCTACCCGGAATTATAGGAAGTTTACAAGCCAATGAAACGATCAAAATTATTTGTGGAATAGGAGTGGTGCTTGCCAATAAATTATTGATTTATGATTCTTTAGAAATGAATCAAACAATCTTAAATTATGAAAAAGATACAACTTCAGAAGTTACTGTTTTAGAAAACGATTATGATTTTTTCTGTGGTATTGTATCATCAGAAGAAATTACTTTAGAAGAACTTAATAAAAATAAAGAGAAATATAATTTATTAGATGTTCGTGAAAATGGTGAACGACGAGAATATCATATTGGTGGACAACACATCCCTTTGGGCGAATTATTAGAGCGTATTGATGAGGTTTGTTTGAATAAAGATTTAGTTGTTTATTGCAAATCTGGTGCGCGAAGCAGTTCAGCAATTACTACTTTATTAAGTAGTAATTTTAAATCTAGAGTTTTAAATTTAAAAGGTGGTTGTTTTTAATTAATAACATAAAAAGTGTCTTTTTATATAAAATTAAGGTTTAGATAGTTAAACTTTTTTAGAATGAATAGATTCTTTAATCTAAAATCACTACTTTTGCACGAAATTTAAGAACATATTAATGCAGCCAATTAGAAATATTGCTATTATAGCCCATGTCGATCACGGAAAGACAACGTTAGTAGATAAAATTATAGATCAAGCTAAAATCTTAGACGATCGTAAAGAACGTACAGATTTATTGTTAGATAATAACGATTTAGAACGTGAAAGAGGAATTACGATTCTTTCTAAAAACGTTTCTATTCAATATAAAGGAACAAAAATCAACGTTATTGATACTCCTGGTCACGCCGATTTTGGTGGTGAAGTAGAGCGTGTATTAAAAATGGCTGATGGTGTTCTATTATTAGTTGATGCATTTGAAGGTCCTATGCCACAAACTCGTTTTGTATTAGGAAAAGCCTTAGCTTTAGGATTAACACCTATTGTTGTTGTAAATAAAGTAGATAAAGAAAACTGTACTCCTGACATCGTTCATGAAAAAGTTTTTGATTTAATGTTTGCATTAGAAGCTACTGAAGAGCAATTAGATTTTGCAACAATTTATGGTTCTGCAAAGAACAACTGGATGTCTACAGATTGGCAAAACCAAACAACTGATATCGTTCCTTTATTAGATGCTGTTTTAGAATCTATACCAGCAACTAAATACAATGAAGGTACGCCACAGATGCAAATTACTTCTTTAGATTTTTCTAAATTTACAGGAAGAATTGCTATTGGACGTATTTTTAGAGGAGACTTAGAAGTTGGTAAAGAATACAGTTTATGTAAAGCTGATGGTACTATTAAAAAAGTTAAAATTAAAGAATTACACGTATTCGAAGGAATGGGTAAAGTTCAAGTAGAAAAAGTACCTTGTGGAGATATTTGTGCAATTACAGGTATTGAAGGATTTGAAATTGGTGATACAATTGCAGATTTAGAAAACCCAGAAGCATTACCAAGAACAGAAATTGATCAACCTACAATGAGTATGTTGTTTACAATTAATAACTCTCCTTTCTTTGGTAAAGAAGGTAAATTTGTAACATCTCGTCACATTAGAGATCGTCTGTTTAAAGAATTAGAAAAAAACTTAGCATTAAAAGTTGAAACTACTGATAGTGAAGATAAATTTAACGTTTTCGGACGTGGAGTTTTACACTTATCTGTTTTAATTGAAACAATGCGTAGAGAAGGATATGAATTACAAGTGGGAAGACCACAAGTAATTATTAAAATGATTGATGGTAAGAAACA
Organism: Polaribacter sp. PL03; assembly: GCF_033875165.1. Classification (NCBI taxonomy): domain Bacteria; kingdom Pseudomonadati; phylum Bacteroidota; class Flavobacteriia; order Flavobacteriales; family Flavobacteriaceae; genus Polaribacter; species Polaribacter sp. PL03. The sequence continues at coordinate 522,617 of NZ_JAWZSV010000004.1, forward strand.
TGAGCCAATGGAAACATTGTCTATTGATGTACCAGAAGAAATGGCTTCTAAAGCAATTAACTTAGTATCTCTTAGAAAAGGAGATATGTTAATTATGGAACCAAAAGGAGATTTACAACATTTAGAATTTTCTATTCCTTCTAGAGGATTAATTGGTTTAAGAAACAAAATTTTAACTGCAACTGGTGGTACAGCTATTATTAACCACAGATTTAGTGAATATGGTCCTTATAAAGGAGACTTTACTGAAGAAGTAAAAGGAGCAATTGTTTCTTCTGCTGCTGGTAAAGCAACTGCATATGCATTAAACCGTTTACAAGATAGAGGAGTTTTCTTTATCGATGTAAACCAAGAAATCTATGTTGGTCAAGTAATTGGAGAGAACAGTAAGTCTGATGAAATGGCTGTTAACTTAATTAAAGGAAAGCAATTAACAAACATGCGTAAATCTGGTACAGATGAAGCTATGAAAATTGCACCTAAAGTAGATTTTTCTTTAGAGGAAAACATGGAATACATTAAAGCAGATGAGTACTTAGAAGTAACTCCAGAAAGCTTACGTATGCGTAAAATTGTTTTTAAAGGATAATTTTAAAAAAATTATTATCATTTCTGTTTAGGCAGAAATCTATATAAAATTAAAAAGCTCAAGTTTTAAACTTGAGCTTTTTTTATGGACTTTAGTTATTCTTATTAATCTTAATTAAAGATGTTTCTTGTATTTTAAAAATAATAAAATGAAGCTCTATAAACTTATTAGAAAATTAGTTCTAAATCTTATGATTTTTGTAGTTTTCCGTTTTAAAAAATAATACAATGTTATATATAATTACAATTGGTATACTTCTTCTTATTTTGTTCGTTAGTTTTAAATCTAAGAAAAAAACAGCAACAATACCTTTAACAAACCTTGTAATTCCAACATATTGGCATCATTTATTATTAAAGAATGTTCTTTTTTATAAAAAGTTAACCATTAAGGAACAGCAATTATTCTGTTCTAAGATGTTGCATTTTTTAAAGAGAACAAATATTAGAGCCATTCATTTTAAATTAGAAGAGTTAGATACTTTGCTAATTGCAGCAAGTGCAGTAATACCAGTTTTTAGATTTTCTAATTGGCATTATTCTAATTTAACAACTGTTTTAATTTATCCAGATTATTTTGATGATGATTTACAGTTTGATGCTAAAGTGGAAGGTAGAACTATTGGCGGTTTGGTTGGTACTGGAAGGTTCGAAAATCAAATGATTCTTTCTAAGAAAGCTTTATATCATGGTTTTAGTAACAAGACAGACAAAGGAAATACTGCAATTCACGAGTTTATACATCTCTTAGATAAAGCAGACGGAGTTATAGATGGTATTCCTGCTGTTTTATTAGATAAGCAATACATAATACCATATTTACAGTTAGTACACAAAAAGATGGAGGCAATTAACAATGATGCTTCTGATATACGTAGTTACGGAGGAACTTCTGAAATTGAATTCTTAGCAGTAGCAGGCGAATATTTTTTTGAAAGACCAAAGCTGTTTAAAAGAAAACACCCAGAGTTATATAAAATGCTAGAAGCCTGTTTTATTAAATAATTTTAATTCTTATTTAGTTTAAAGTATGAACTCAATGAGAATAAAATGAGAATAAAAAGCAATTAACAATTTGTTATTTATATTTTTGCAGCATGAGTGAATTTAAAGTTTTATTTGAAACATTGCAACGTAGTCTTACAAATGATGAATTTGTAAAACTTACATTAAGTAAACCGATGCGAAAAAGTGAAGGATTATTAAATGTATATGTACGTTTATTTAAAATTGAAGATAAAGATGTTTTTGAGTTAAAATACCGTCATGAAGAAGAAAATAAATTCCAACAATTTTCTTTGGATGCATTAAAATCTGAAGTAGAAAGTTTATTAATAAACAAATTTAGAACAGGATGTTTATTTACTTTAAGTGAAGATTTAATTGTTCTTGTATCTAAAAAGAAATTAGTTTCTTACAGAGATAATGCACCAAGTTTTAAAAACAAATTACCAGAAATTCCATTACAATCTTAAGGTTTTTAAATAGATGATATATAAAAAAGCTCAAGAATTAAATCTTGAGCTTTTTTATTCAGAATATTAAAAGATATTCTTTATTGAATGAATTGTTTTTTTATATTCTTTACATCAATTTTAGATACTATTTTTGCAGACTTTTTTATTTTGTTAATAAATTCATTTACCTCTTCTGCACTTGCGGGCCCTCCTAAATTTTGACCATTATTATCGAAAGAATCAGTAATTACTTTTAAATCTGAATCTAATATTAACCAAAATGGCAAACCAGCTTTATCTCCTTTGTATTTTTTTAATAAATCTCTAGAACCCGGATTTTCTAACTGCTCTTTTCCTTTAGATTCATTTACTACAACTGGTACAATTACATAATTGTCTTCAAAAAACTTTTTAGTGTTTTTAGCTTTCATGTCTTTTGTCATTTTATGACACCAACCACACCATGAAGCTTCAAACTTTATAAAAACAGATTTACCTTCTTTTTTTGCTTTTACTTGAGCTTTTTCTAATAGACTAGCAGTAGTTTCTTGTGCAGAAACTGCAGTTGTAAAATAAAATATACTGGTAATTAATAGCACTAAAATTTTAATTTTCATAAACTAATTTTTGAGTTATTCTCAAATATAAAAAATTAATATTCTGTAATTTATAAAGAAATGATAAATTTTAAGCGAAATAAGAAATAAGACTCTTTAGATTTTTTTAGTTAAAGGGCTGAAAGCAGATAAACTAGATTGATTTTTTTTTGAACTTTAAAGAAATTAAACCAAAAACAGGACCAATAGCTAATAATAAATAAATAAAAGTAGAATTTGTAATATGGTACAAATTACTAACTAATTGTATGCTAATAATAGTAATAGTAAACCCAATACAATTTACAATGGTAAGTGCTGTTCCTTTGTCTTTTTCAGGAGCATTTTGTGCTACTAGAGTAGAGAATAATGGCGAATCTGCTATTACAACCATTCCCCAGAAGAGTAAAAAGAGTATGAAGATATTCTCATTTTCAATCATAAAAAAGAATGGAGAAATTAAACAGCAAATGCAAGATAATAACAAGGTGTAAAAAGCTGTTTTTTGAGTACCTAATTTTTCTGCCAAATAACTAGCTATAACACAAGAAATACTTCCTATAGCTATTATAAAAAAAGATAATAATGGTATGTTAAAATCTACATCATTATGTAATTTTGAATATGTTTTTAGTAAAATTGGCACAAACGCCCAAAAAGTATACAATTCCCACATATGTCCGAAATAGCCAAAAGCAGCTTTTCTAAAAGAGATATTTTTAAAAACTTTAAAACAAATTGCAATATCTAAAGAAGTTCCTTTTTTTCTAAACGGTCCATTAGGAACTAAAATAACTAATAAAAGTCCGCCAAGAGAAGCTAACATAGAAATAAAAAGTAATATTGTTTGCCAAGAAAAAGCATGCATACTATCTTTTAATAAATGAGGTAAAGCAGTTCCTAAAACCAGTGCACCAACTAAAAAACCTAAAGATTTACCCAATCCTTTTTGATAATAATCTGTAGCAATTTTCATTCCTACAGGATAAATACCCGCTAAGAAAAAGCCTGTTAAGAATCGTAGTATTAATAAACTAGAATAAGTATTGTTTTCTAATATTAAGCAACCATTAAAAACAGCACCTAAAATAGCACAAAAGAAAAAGACTTTAGAAGGTGAATAACGATCTGCAATAGTAAATAAGGCAAACAAAAGTGTACCAATTATAAAACCAAATTGAACGGCAGATGTTAAATTTTCTAAAGCATTTGAAGCCAAATTAAAGTTAGTAACTAAATCGCTTAAAACTGCATTTCCAGCAAACCACAAAGAGGTGCAGCAAAATTGAGAAATAACAATAATAGGAAGTACTAATTTGTGATGTTTCATTTACAAAGCAAATTTATTGAAAATAATGTAATATTCAATTTAAAAATATCATAGAAATCAGTTTCTTTCTATATCTTTGAATTGATGAAAAAAGTCAAAATTATAGAATGTCCTAGAGATGCAATGCAAGGAATAAAATCTCATTTTATTTCTACAGAACAAAAAGCATTGTATATAAATTCGCTTTTAAAAGTAGGTTTTGATACTATTGATTTTGGCAGTTTTGTTTCGCCAAAAGCAATACCGCAAATGCGAGATACCGCAGAAGTTTTAGCAAAGTTAGATTTGTCTAAAACAGAAAGTAAATTACTTGCTATTATAGCCAATGTTAGAGGTGCAAATGATGCATCACAATTTGAAGAAATAGATTATTTAGGATACCCTTTTTCTATTTCAGAGAATTTTCAAATGCGTAATACTCATAAAACTATTGCAGAATCTATAGAGACTTTAGATGAAATTCTAAATATTGCAGACAAATCTAAAAAAGAAGTTGTTGCATATTTATCTATGGGTTTTGGAAATCCTTATGGAGATCCTTGGAATGTTGAAATAGTAGGTGAGTGGACAGAAAAATTGTCTAAAATGGGTGTTAAAATTTTATCGCTTTCAGATACTATTGGTAGTTCTACGCCAGATGTTATAGAATATCTTTTTTCTAATTTAATTCCAGAATATTCTACAATTGAATTTGGTGCACATTTACATACAACTCCAGATAAATGGCATGAAAAAGTGAACGCTGCTTTTAAAGCCGGTTGTAATAGATTTGATGGTGCTATAAAAGGTTATGGTGGTTGCCCAATGGCCAAAGACGATTTAACTGGTAACATGCCAACAGAAAAATTATTGTCTTATTTTACTGCAGAAAAAGCGTACACAAATATAAAACCAATGAGTTTTGAAAGTGCATATAACAAAGCGTTAGAAACTTTTATTTAATTTTTTATTATAATTTATAGGTAACTTTAAATACCAAAATTCTTTAAAAAAAAAACGTACCTCTTTATTTTAGTAAATAAAATAGAAGACAAACTAGAACTTAATTTATACGTATAATTACCAATATTTGTAGCTACAATTTCTTAATCTTAAGCGCTATTTCTTTCTGATAAAAAACGGAAGCTTCTAATTTATTAACAGCTATTTATAATATAAAATTGCAACTTTTTAAGAAAGATCGTCTTCTTTTTCTTCTGTATAATCTATAAATTCAACACAATAGCAAGTGTTAAAATTACTTTTTTCAGAATAAAATTTTAATTAAATATTTTGTACCAATCTATAAGGTGTATTACATTTGCAATACTTTTATAGCTTTACCTTTTGTTTCTTTACGTAAGCATTAGTATTTAGGTTAACATTATTGGTAAACTGTTTCATTTAAACTTATAACCTATTTTTACTTTTTAAATAATTACGTAGGACATTAAATACCGATAAATATGGTATTAAAACTTAACCATAAAATTGTAACGAAAAGAAAACAATTTTTCTTTTCATTATTCAAATAATTTTTAGTGATAATAATAAAATATAAAAATAATATAAAATGAGTTTCTCAAATATTTTTTATAAAAATAAAAAAAACAAGTTTTTCTACTTAATTATAGTTCTAGTGTTTCTTTCTTGTAATAAAGATGACAATAAAATAGAATTTACATTTCTACAATTAAATGATGTTTACGAAATTGCACCAATACAAGGTGGTGAATTTGGTGGAATGGCAAGAGTAGAGACAATTCATAAAGAATTATTAAAGGAAAATGAAAATACTATGCTTTTTATGGCAGGTGATTTTCTAAATCCGTCTTTATTAGGAACTATAAAAGTTGACGGAGAACGTGTTCGAGGAAGACAAATGGTGGAAGTTATGAATGCTATGAATTTTGATTTGGTCGCATTTGGTAATCATGAATTTGATGTTTCTCAAAAAGATCTTCAGAAAAGATTAAATGAAAGTACTTTTCCTTGGATGTCTGCAAACGTAAAATTGAAAACTAAAGAAGCTTCGATTCCTTTTTACAAAGAAATAAACGGAGAAAAAGAAGCTTTAAATGAAACTTTCATAAAAGAGTTTACAGACGAAGATGGTACAAAAATAAAAGTAGGTTTTATTGGTGTTTGTATACCGTCTAACCCAAAAGAGTTTGTAGAATATGGCAATATGTTTATAAAAGCAAGAGCTTCATATGCTAATTTAAAAGATAAGGTAGATGTGGTTTTTGGCTTAACACATGTAAAATTAGCAAACGATAAAAGAATTGCTAAATTAATACCTAATTTACCTTTAATTATGGGAGGTCATGAGCATACAAATAGTAATAATTTTATTGGTAATGTTCAAATTTCTAAAGCAGATGCAAATGCAAAAACTGTATATATTCATAGAATTACTTATAACAAAAAGACTAAAAAAACAGTGGTAACATCAGAATTAAAAGAAATTAATTCAACTATAATAGAAGATGAAAAAATAGAGAAAATTGTAACAAAGTGGCAAGGTATTTTAAATACTAAAATTAAAGACGTTATATCAAATCCTTCAGAAATTATTTTTAAAACAGAAATACCTTTAGACGGAAGAGATACACCAATTAGAAGTACACAAACTAATTTAGGAGAAATTATAACAAGTGCTATGTCTTTTGCTTATGATGATAAAGTAGATGCAGCTCTTGTAAATGGTGGTTCTATTAGAATTGACGATGAATTGGTTGGTAATATTACAGCTGTAGATATTTTTAGAGTACTGCCTTATGGAGGTGCTATTTTAAAGGTTAAAATTAAAGGAAGATTGCTTAAACGTGTTTTAGATTACGGGCAATTAGCTGAAGGAACTGGTGCGTATCTGCATAGACATGATATTACATTAGAAGGAAAGAATTGGTTTATCTCTAAAAAACCATTAGATGTTAATAGAATATATACTATTGCTTTTTCAGATTACCTGCTAAAAGGTTTTGACATTCCATTTCTTTCAGATAAAAGTAAAGAAGTTTTGTCTATTTATACTCCTAAAGAAGATGATTTAGCAATTGATATTAGAAAAGCAGTGGTTTCTTACTTAAAAACAAAATAGCTATCTTATTTGTTTTTAGGTTATTATGAATTTTATTTTTTATTGTTTTAATTTATTCTAAATAAGCTTTGTAGGATTAGTTATGAGTAGTATATTTGCAGAAATATAAAACACTATTTATAGTTAATCTAAATAAAAATGAAAAAAGTACTTTTAACGCTAGCTTTAGCTGCATCAATAGTTTCATGTAATAACAATAACGAAGACGTAAATACAGTTGCACCTTCAACCTATAGTTTTACAAGAAACGCTACAACTTCTGTAAGTTTCGACGGACAAACAACAAGAATTAAAATGGGAGCAGAGTTTCTTACTGCTCTTAGAAATACTTCTGAAACAGTTACTACTTTAAATGCAAAATTTGCGCATGAAGAAGGAAATGCAGATTTTATAGATACAGATTTAAATGCATCTTCAAAAAATATTAGAAGTAAAACAGCTGCATCAACAGATTTTTTCTCTGCAAATACAACAGATGCTACAGCAATTAAAAATCAGTTTGATTCTTGGATAGCTGCACAAGTAAATGATGTTTTTCCTAATTGGTCTACTGCTGCTTCTGCAGGAGTTGCAGGTCAAATACAACAAGCAGGTGGTGGTTCTATAAGATATGTAAATGAAAAAGGAATAGAGTACAATCAATTAATAGCTAAAAGTTTAATTGGTGGTTTAATGGTAGATCAAATTTTAAATAATTATTTAAGTACTGCAGTTTTAGATGCAGGAACTAATAGTGCAGATAATACTGCAGATGTTTTAGAAAGTGGTAAGAATTATACTTCTATGGAACATAAATGGGATGAAGCTTTTGGTTATTTATACGGAAATGAAGCTGATGTAACTGCGCCAACTTTAGATGCAGATAAATTTTTAAATGAGTACTTAGGTCAAGTTAATACAAACCCTAACTTTGCAGGTATAGACGTAGCTGTTTATGATGCATTTAAATTGGGTAGAGCTGCAATTGTAGCAAAAGATTATAATACTAGAGACGCACAAGCAGCAATTTTAAAAGAAAAATTGTCTATGGTTATTGCGGTTAGAGGAATACACTATTTACAAAATGGTAAATTAAAATTAACATCAGATAAAGCAGCTGCTTTTCATGCATTATCAGAAGCTTTAGGTTTTGTTTATAGCTTACAGTTTACAAGAAAACCAAACTCTACAGATTCTTACTTTACAAAAGCAGAAGTAGATGGTTTTATGGCAACTTTACAAACAGGTAACGGTTTTTGGGATGTTACAGAAACAACTTTAGATGAAGTTTCTAATGCAATTGCTGCTAAATTCAATTTTACAACAGAACAAGCAGGAATATAAATTACGAAGGTAATTTAATAGCAAAAAGCAACCTTAATTGGTTGCTTTTTGCTATTTTTGTATCTTTATTTAGAATAAATAGAAATAATATGTTTAAAAGATTTTTAATACTTTTTGTATCAGTAATTACAATGTATGCGTGTTCTTCATCAGAAGGAGGAACCCCAGTTGTAACAGATAGTTTCGATAGAAGTGCTATGTTAGTAAATATTGCAGATAATATAATAATTCCTGCATATGATGATTTTAGCTCTAAAATGACTGCTTTAAAAATTGCAGGAGAAACATTCACTTCAAACCCTAATCAGGTTAATTTAGATGGTTTAAGAGCTTCTTGGTTAACAGCATACAAAACGTGGCAACACGTAGAAATGTTTAATATAGGTGAAGCAGAAGAACTTCAGTTTTCATTTTACATGAATATCTATCCATTAACAGTGCAAGATGTAGAAGATAATATAGCAAATGGAAGTTACGATTTAAACAGTGTAAATAATCATGACGCACAAGGTTTTCCTGCCTTAGATTATTTATTATATGGTGTTGCTGTTACAGATGCTGCTATTTTAGAGAAATACACAACTGCTACTAACAACGATAATTACAAGAAATATATTACAGATGTTTTAAAGCAGATGAATACACTTACTACAAGTGTTGTTTCAGCTTTTAAAGCAGAAAGAAATACGTTTATTACAAGCACACAAAATACGGCAACTAGTGTTGTAAATAAATTAGTAAACGATTATATTTTCTATTATGAAAAAGGGTTAAGAGCAACTAAGTTTGGTATTCCTTCTGGTGTTTTTTCTTCAACTACATTACCAGAAAAAGTAGAAGGATTTTATAAGAATGATATTTCTAAAGATTTAGCTTTAGAGTCTTTAACTGCTGTAAAAAATGTATTTGAAGGTAAATATTACGCTTCTTCTGATGTAGGCATTGGTTTTAAAGACTATTTAATTAAATTGAATAGAACAGATATTGCAACAAGTATAACAAACCAATTTAGTGTTGCAACAACAGAAATTAATAAATTAGATAACAGTTTTTCTACACAAGTAAATACAGATAATACTGCAATGACAAGGTCTTATGACGAATTACAAAAAGTAGTTGTGTTTTTAAAGGTTGATATGTTGCAAGCTTTCGATATAAATGTAGACTATGTTGATGCTGATGGAGATTAATAAAATATTTTAAATTAAATAATCACCTGATTTTCTATTGAGTAATCAATAAAAAATCAGGTTTTTTTATGTTGAATAAAAGACTCAAATACAATTTTAAAGAACAAACAAGTAGTGCTCCTTTGGCAATATTTCGTTTGTTTTTTGGGTTGATGATGTTTGCTAGTATTCTTAGATTTTGGGCAAACGGTTGGATTGAAAAACTTTACATAGAACCAGAGTTTCATTTTACTTATTTTGGTTTTAGTTGGTTGCAACCACTTGGTAATTATACGTATTTACTTTTTGTTATTTGTGGTGTATCGGCACTTTTTATAGCTTTTGGCTATAAATACAGAATAGCAATTATTCTTTTTTTTCTATCGTTTTTGTATATAGAATTACTAGACAAAACAACATATTTAAATCACTATTACTTTATAACTATTCTTAGCTTTTTGCTAATTTTTCTACCAGCTAACGCTTATTTTTCTGTAGATGCTTTTATCAGAAAAAAACAATACAAACAAATTCCAAAATGGACAATAGATAGCATTAAATTGCTATTAGTAATCGTTTATTTTTATGCAGGTTTAGCAAAACTAAATTCAGATTGGTTGTTTAAAGCAATGCCTTTAAAAATTTGGTTGCCATCTAAGTACGATTTACCTTTTATAGGAGAAAACTTAATGCAACAGAATTGGTTTCATTTTGCAATGAGTTGGTCTGGTATGTTGTATGATTTGGCAATTCCATTTTTGTTATTGTATAAGAGAACACGTTTTGTAGCATTTCTATTTGTAGTTTTTTTCCATGTATTTACTCGAGTTTTGTTTCCTATTGGTATGTTTCCGTTTATTATGATTGTTTCTGCGCTTATTTTCTTTGATACAAAATTGCATGATACAATTATAAACTTCATAAAAAAATACATTTTAAAATCGAAAGAAACACTTGTATTGGTTAATGAATTCCATTTTTCTAACGGAAAAAGAAAAGTACTTTTAGTGCTCTTTGGTATCTTTTTTACAATTCAGATTTTGCTTCCTTGGCGTTATCTATTATATCCTGGAGAATTATTTTGGACAGAAGAAGGATACCGTTTTTCTTGGCGAGTAATGCTTATGGAAAAAGCAGGAAGTACTAATTTTAAAATTGTAGACTTAGAATCTGGAAACTATTTTAGAGTAAATAATACTGATTTTTTAACTTCATTTCAAGAAAAACAAATGAGTCATCAACCAGATTTTATTTTAGAGTATGCACAATTTTTAGGAGATCATTTTACAAAACAAGGCCATAAAAATGTTGGTGTTTTTGCAGATAGTTATGTCGCTTTAAATGGTAGGTTAAGTACTCAATTTATCGATAAAAAAGTAGATTTATATCAACAAAAAGAATCATTTAAACATAAAGAGTGGGTAATTCCATTTCAATCAGAAATAAAAATTAAAGGAATATAAATAATGAAATTTAGAATACTAATTATATTATTAATCTTGTTACAAACAAGTGTTTTTAGTCAATATAAAATAACAGGAGTTGTATTAACAGAAGGAAATAAACCTATTAATAAAGTACAAGTTTATGATGAAACAGGTGGTTTATTAGCTCAAACAGGAGTTTTAGGTAAGTTTAGTTTTTCTACAGAAAAAACGGCATTACCCTTAATTTTTTATGTCGAAAATTATCGTCTTAAAAACGTATTTATAGAATTAAAGGATTTTGTAAATTTAAAAGTGACTTTAGAAAATTTTACAGAGAGTTTATCTGAAATTCAAATTAAAGCAAGAAAAGAAAAGGTTTTTGAATTGAAGCGTTTAAAAGATGTCGAAGGAACATCGATATTTGCAGGTAAAAAGACAGAAGTTATTTTAGTAAATCAATCTACAGCAAATTTAGCAACAAATAATGCACGTCAGATTTTTAATCAAATAGCAGGTTTAAATATTTACCAAAATGACGATGCTGGTTTGCAATTAAACATAGGAGGTAGAGGATTAGACCCAAATAGAACCGCTAATTTTAATACACGCCAAAATGGATATGATATAAGTGCAGATGTTTTAGGTTACCCAGAAAGTTATTATACTCCAGCAGCAGAAAGTTTAGAAGAAATTCAGGTAATTAGAGGTGCAGCTTCACTTCAATACGGTACACAATTTGGAGGTTTGGTGAATTTTGTAACTAAGAAACCTACAAAAGAACAAGAGATTGTTTTTAGAAATACAGCAGGTAGTTTTGGTTTGTTTACTAATTTTACAAGTTTAAGTGATACGCAAGGAAAATGGAGTTATTATACATTTTTAAACTATAAGAAAGGAGATGGTTTTAGACCAAATTCTAATTTTGAATCTAAAAATGCATTTGTACATCTTGGATATCAATTTAATGAAAAAAGTAAACTTTCTTTAGAGTTAACAGTTTTAGATTATTTAGCGCAACAAGCTGGTGGTTTAACAGATGCGATGTTTAATGAAGATCCTTACCAAAGTAATAGAGCGCGTAATTGGTTTCAAGTAAAGTGGTTTTTGTACAACTTAAAATGGGAACATAAATTCTCTAATAAAACCAATTTTTCTTTTAATTTCTTTGGGTTAGATGCATCTAGAGACGCTATTGGTTTTAGAACAAATAGAGTAAACCAAGTAGATCCTGGTACAGAAAGAGATTTAATAAAAGGAACTTTTAAGAATTTTGGTTTTGAAACAAGATTGTTAAGTAATTACAAAGTTTTTAATAAAAAAGCTACTTTTTTAATAGGTACAAAGTTTTATAAAGCCAACAATACAAATATGCAAGGTCCTGGTTCAGATGGTTCAGATGCAGATTTTAAAATTCGTTTAGATGAATATCCTAATTATTCTAGACAATCAGACAGTAGGTTTCCTAATTTAAATGTGTCTTTATTTGGTGAAAATATTTTCTATTTAAATGATAAATTATCTATTACCCCTGGTTTTAGAATGGAATATATAAATACACAAAGAGATGAAATTATAAAAGATATTGTTACTGATGCTGCAGGAAATGTAATTAATGATAATTTAAGGGATGAGGAAGAAACAAACGAAAGAAACTTTATCTTATTAGGTGTTGGAACTAGTTATAAATACAGTAAATCGTTAGAGTTTTACGGTAATATTTCTCAGAATTATAGATCTGTAACTTTTTCTGATATTAGTACTGCAAACCCAGCTTTTGAAATTTCACCAGATATTACAGATGAAAAAGGATTTACTATTGATGCTGGTTTTAGAGGAAATTATAAAAATTATTTTTCTTACGATGCAAATGTATTCGGAGTATTTTATAATGATAGAATTAATATTTACACAAGAGCAGATGGTAAAGCAGAAAGAGATAATATTGGTGATGCCAGAATTTTAGGAATAGAGAGTCTTATAGATTTTAATTTAAAGAAAGTTTTTAACATGAATTCAGAATATGTTTTTAATTACTTTATAAATTCATCATTTATTACATCAGAATATACAAAATCAGAAAAGAATGGGGTTGTTGGTAATGAGGTAGAATTTATACCTAATATCAATATAAAAACAGGAATTCGTTTTGGTTATAATAACTTTTTATCTAGTTTACAATATTCTTATTTATCTAGCCAATTTTCTGATGCAACAAATGCATCTGGAGGAAGTATTAGTGGTGTAACAGGAGAAATACCTGCATATAGTATTTTAGATTTTTCTACATCTTATAAATACAAATTTGCAAAGTTAGAAGTTGGTGTAAATAACATGTTAGATAATTCTTATTTTACAAGAAGAGCAACCGGTTATCCAGGACCAGGAATTATACCTTCTGCGCCCAGAAATTACTATGTTGGCTTAGAGTTAAAATTCTAACAAAAAAAAGTCCTCGAGTTAATATATCGAGGATTTTTTTTTTGAATGATATTTAGAATAATCTCTAAAATTGTCTGCTTTCTAAACAAATTAATCAACTTTTGTTTGGTTTATAATAAAATGTATTAGATTGTTTTTTTAAGAAATACAGTCTTAATAACTATTAAATTTATTGTTATTTAATAAAATAGTTTCTGTAACTATTCTATCTTTTAAACCAAGACGAATAATTTGTTGTTTAACTCTTAGAGCACTTAAAATACCTTAAAGAGAACAAATAACTATTCGTATGAATTTAAGTGATAAAAAAATGTATTCTCAATAATAAATTGTAAATTTGTTCGCAATTATACCTTAATTGCAACATGACAGCACACGACAACAAAATTTTAGGAGAAGGTTTAACGTATGATGACGTTTTATTAGTTCCTGCCTTTTCAGATGTACTTCCAAGAGAAGTAAACATTCAAACAAAATTCACTAGAAATATTACTATTAACGTTCCTATTGCTTCTGCAGCGATGGATACTGTTACAGAAGCTGCTTTGGCAATTGCCATTGCAAGAGAAGGTGGTATTGGTGTTTTACATAAAAACATGACTATTGAGCAACAAGCACAAGAAGTTAGAAGAGTAAAACGTGCAGAATCTGGAATGATTCTAGACCCTGTTACTTTACCTTTAACTGCTACTGTTTTAGATGCAAAATCTAGCATGAAAGAACATGGAATAGGTGGAATTCCTATTATTGATGAAGACGGTACTTTAAAAGGTATTGTTACCAATAGAGATTTACGTTTCGAGCATGATGTTAATAAGCCAATTGTAGAAGTAATGACAAGTGAAAACTTGGTAACTGCAGCTGTTGGTACTTCTTTAAATGATGCTGAAAAAATTCTTCAAAATTATAAAATAGAAAAACTTTTAATTGTAGACGATGCTTACATATTAAAAGGATTAATTACGTTTAGAGATATTACAAAAGTTACTCAGAAACCAATAGCAAACAAAGATACTTTTGGTAGATTAAGAGTTGCTGCTGCTTTAGGTGTTACCGGTGATGCTGTAGAAAGAGCAGAAGCATTAGTAAATGCTGGTGTAGATGCAGTAATTATAGATACAGCACATGGGCACACAAAAGGTGTGGTTACTGTTTTAAAACTAGTAAAAGCAAAATTTCCTAACTTAGATGTTGTTGTTGGTAATATAGCAACGGGTGCTGCTGCTAAATATTTAGTAGAAGCTGGTGCAGATGCCGTAAAAGTTGGTATTGGACCTGGTTCTATTTGTACAACAAGAGTTGTTGCAGGTGTAGGTTTTCCTCAGTTTTCTGCAGTTTTAGAAGTTGCAGCTGCTATTAAAGGAAGTGGAGTGCCTGTTATTGCAGATGGTGGAATTCGTTATACAGGTGACATACCAAAAGCAATTGCTGCTGGTGCAGATTCTGTTATGTTAGGTTCTTTATTAGCCGGAACAAAAGAATCTCCTGGTGAAACAATTATTTACGAAGGAAGAAAGTTTAAATCTTACAGAGGTATGGGCTCTGTTGAAGCAATGAAACAAGGCTCTAAAGATAGATACTTTCAAGATGTTGAAGCAGATATTAAAAAGTTAGTGCCAGAAGGAATTGTAGGAAGAGTGCCTTATAAAGGAGATTTAGATGAAAGTATTCACCAGTTTATTGGTGGTTTACGTGCAGGAATGGGATATTGTGGTGCAAAAGATATTGAAACATTAAAAGAAACTGGAAGATTTGTAAGAATTACAGCTAGTGGAATTAATGAAAGTCACCCGCATGATGTTGCTATTACAAAAGAATCACCTAATTACAGTAGAAGATAAAAGAATAATTTTATATAAATTAAAAGCTCAAGAATTTTATTCTTGGGCTTTTTTTATTTTAAGGGTCAACGTAGTTTAAATTACTTTTAAGTTTAATGAGTAGTTAATGAGTAGTTAATGTGTTGTTAAAGAATGAGATTACACTTTCTGAATTCTTATATTTGTTAGCTAACCAAATTCGTACTCACATGAAAAAAATATTACTTCTTTTTTTATTTGCATCCTTTTCTATAACTGCCCAAAAGGTAGATTTATCTTACTACTTACCTAAAAATGTTACTTATAATAAAAACATACCAACACCAGCATCTATTATTGGTCATGAAGTAGGTGAGTGGCATATTACGCATGACAAATTGGTGGAGTATATGAAAGTTTTAGCAGCTTCATCAGATAGAATTTCTATTGAAAATAGAGGTAAAACATATGAAGATAGACCTTTGTTGTTATTAACGATAACGTCACCAAAAAATCATAATAATTTAGAAAATATTAGAAAGCAACATATAGAAGCTACTAACAATAGTACTGTAGACATTTCTAAAAATCCGATTGTAGTTTACCAAGGTTTTTCTATTCATGGTAATGAACCTAGTGGTTCTAATGCAGCTTTGGCTGTAGCTTATTATTTGGCTGCTGCACAAGGTACAGATATCGATAATTTATTAGATAATACTGTTATTTTATTCGATCCTTCTTTAAACCCAGATGGTTTACAGCGTTTTGCGTATTGGGCAAATACAAATAGAAGTAAAAATATAAACCCAGATCCTAACGATAGAGAATATTCAGAAATTTGGCCTCGTGGTAGAACAAACCATTATCAATTTGATATGAATAGAGATTGGTTGCCAGTTCAATTGCCAGAAAGTAAAGTAAGAATTGCAAGTTTTCATAAATGGTTGCCTAATATTTTAACAGATCATCATGAAATGGGAAGCAATTCTAGTTTCTTTTTTCAACCAGGAATTCCTAGTAGAACAAATCCTTTAACACCACAGATGAATCAGGATTTAACAAAAGAAATAGGAACGTACCATGCAAAAGCATTCGATAAGATTGGTTCTTTATATTATTCAGAAGAAAGTTACGACGATTTTTATTACGGTAAAGGGTCAACCTTTCCAGACATTAACGGTGGTATTGGTATTTTGTTTGAACAAGGAAGTTCTAGAGGACATGCACAAGAAACTGTAAATGGAGTTTTAACGTTTCCTTTTACAATTAGAAACCAGTTTACTGCGGCATTATCTACTTTAGAAGCAGGTAGAAAAATGAGAACTAAGATTTTAAAATATCAGCAAGATTTTTATAAAAAATCTAGAAATACAGGAACAAATAAAGCAATTGTTTTTGGTGATGAGAAAGATGCTGCAAAAACATACCGTTTAGCAGAAGTTTTAAAACGTCATCAAATTAAAATTCACGAAGTAAAAACAGATTTTACAGAAAATGGAAAAAACTATAAAAAAGGATATAGTTATGTAGTTCCAATGAACCAGAAAAATCAACGCTTAGTTAAAGCAATGTTCGATGTTAGAACAACATTTAAAGACAGTTTGTTTTATGATGTT
Organism: Polaribacter sp. PL03; assembly: GCF_033875165.1. Taxonomy (NCBI): domain Bacteria; kingdom Pseudomonadati; phylum Bacteroidota; class Flavobacteriia; order Flavobacteriales; family Flavobacteriaceae; genus Polaribacter; species Polaribacter sp. PL03. Next base: position 539,443 of record NZ_JAWZSV010000004.1, read on the forward strand.
TCTGCGTGGACTTTTAACCACGCCTTTGGTGTAGATTATGCAGAGAATATTTCTCTTTCTAAAGCTGGAAAAGAAATTTTAGATTTAAAAATGAAAGAAGGAATAGTTTCTTCTAAAAGTGATTATGGGTATTTAATGTCTTGGAATGAATATTACACACCAAAAGCTCTAAATGCAATTTTACAGAAAGGAATTCGTGCTAAAGTTTCTATGAAAAATTTTAAAAATGGAGGAAATTCTTATGATTACGGAACCATTTTTATACCGGTTCAGAATCAGGAATTAAATACTTTAGAATTGTTTCAATTTTTACAAAAGATAGCAACAGAAAGTTATGTTTCTATAAATGGTGTAGCTACAGGTTTAAATGACGGAATTGATTTAGGTAGTAATAATTTTAGCAATATTAAAAAGCAAAAAGTAGCCATGTTGGTTGGTGATGGAATTGCAGGAAATGATTCTGGAGAAATTTGGCATTTGCTAGATCAACGTTTTGATATGGCTATAACTCGTTTAGATATGAGTTACTTTACAAGATTAGATATTAGTAAATATTCTGCTATAGTTGTTCCTAGTAGTTATAATCTAGGTAAAGGTGCAGAAGATAAATTAATGACTTGGGTTAAAAATGGTGGAATTTTAATTGGTTACAAAAATACTGCAAGATGGTTAGCTAGAAGTAAGTTTATAAATTTAGAGTTTGATAACGCAAAAACAGATACTATTAAAGATATTTCTTTTGAAAACAAATCTTTAAGATCTGGTGCACAAGTTATTGGTGGTGCTATTTTTGAAGCAAATGTAGATAGGTCTCACCCAATAAATTTTGGGTATAAAAATAGTAAGTTAGCGTTGTTTAGAAACTCTACTTTATTTATTAAAGCTGATAAGCGCAGTTATAATAACCCAATTCAGTATACTTCAAACCCTTTATTAAGTGGTTATATTTCTAAGGAAAATGCAAAAGTAATTAAAAATACAGTTCCTTTTAAAGTGCAAAGAATGGGAAGAGGAAGAGTAATTGTTTTTACAGACAATACTAATTTTAGAGCATTTTGGTATGGTACAAATAAGTTATTAATGAATGCTATTTTCTTTGGAGATAAGATGTAGTATTTAAATTAATATAAGAGATCAAAAAAGTTGTGCGTTCATTATTTATATTGTGAATTCACAACTTTTTTTAATTTATAGTTATGTGTTATTCTAAATTAGAAAAGAGTAGTAAAATTTTACAAAAAAAATATAAGTGTAACAAAATGGGCTACAACTCGTCTTTATAGTATAACCAACCAAAATTGAATTATGAGTTTTTTTAGAGTATTATTTGCTATTATTTTTCCACCACTTTCTGTTATAGATAAAGGATGTGGTTCTTTTTTTATTATCTTTTTATTAACCCTTTGTGGTTGGATTCCTGGTGTAATAGGAGCGTTGGTTATTTTAAATAATCCGAAAAATTAATTACTACTATTTAAAAAACCTTTTTCTTCTTTGGTTAATAAAATCTTAACATCATTGTTTTTTAAGTTTGTTGGCAAGTTTTCGAAAAATGGTTTATAGAAATCTATATTTTCTTTCTTCAATTTTTTATCTAAAAGACTTTCAGAAATAAATATACTTTGTTTAGAAACAACAGTATCTATATACTTTTTAGTTTTTATAATACCTTCAAATTCAGATATAAAATAATTTAGAATTTGTTTGTTATTTTTTAACCTTTTAAAAGATAATTCAACAGAATGTTTAGTGGTCTTTTTTTCATTTGGAATTTTATGTAACCTAGAAACTCCTTTTTCAAATTTGGTATTATAAAACATATTCAATTTTAAATATTTAATGTAATTATAATTTTCATCAAAGACAATTACACTATTCTTATGATAATAAATTTCTTTTCCTTTTTCGATTAAAGTTGCATCAAAATATATTTTTATTGCCTTTTTTTCTTTTTCAATAGATTTCACATTAAAATCGAATGTTAAGTTGTTTAGTACTTCTAGCCAATAATTAAGGTGTAAGACTCTAAAAAGATCTTTATTAGCTATATAAGCGCCGTTAGCGTTTAAAATACTAGCATCTGTTTGTTTAATTTTAGAATAATCTACAGATTCTAAAAAAATCTTATTCTGTTTATGAATTGCTTTACCAGATTTAAACAAAGCTTCTTTACTCCACCAATTTAATTGTACTTGAAATAGCCTGTTAAGAGAATCGTTAATTTTAAATGTTTCTTTATAAGTACTTTTATTAATTGCTCTTTTTGTAGAATAATTAGATAAATAAGTTTTCTTTAAAATATTAGAAAATTTAGCCTTTAAATCGACATTAGATATTATAATTTCATCTAATTGAATGTTTTTAGGTACAAGAAATATGGTGTCTTTTTTATAAAAAATATCAAAAGGATATTCCTTTTCGACATAGTTTATATGAGAAACAAGTATGTTTTGTTTATGAAGCGGTATTCTTATTTTTCCGTCTTCGTTAGAAATACTTCCAGTAGCTAGAGTTGGGTAAGAAATTTGTGCTAAATCTACTGGTTTATTCGAATTTGCATCTACAATAACAAATTCTTTTGATTGAGAAAAAAGTGCAAGATTTAAAAACAGAAGAGTAAGTAAAGTAATTTTTTTCATAAAGCTTAATTATTTTTCTGAGTAGAATCAATAATTAAGCCAATAAAAAAGATTAAGAAATCTGTTCTCCATTTTTACTGGTTTTAGAAGGCTGTAATAAAACAACATCTCCCTCTGTGTTATAAACGCCAATAACTAAACATTCGCTCATAAAATTGGCAATTTGTCTTGGTTTAAAATTTACAATTACAGAAACTTGTTTGTTTAGTAAATCTTCTTTTGTATACAAATCTGTTATTTGAGCACTCGATTTTTTTATACCTAAAGCACCAAAATCAATCTTAAGTTGATAAGCAGGTTTTCTTGCTTTAGGAAAATCGTTAACTTCTATTATAGTACCAATTCTAATATCTACTTTTAGAAAATCTTCAAAATTTATCTCATCTTTCATAAGTACGTATTATTTCTTTTTGCCTAGTTTTTGAATCACCCAAAGCGGTCCTATTAATAAAAATTGTAAATCTTTAGCAAAAGATGGTTTTTTTCCTTCAACTTTATGACCCCAAAATTGCCCAATCCAACCTACAACAAAAATAATAATAGAGGCGTATAATAAGTTTGTGTTATTACCTAACCAAAAGTTACCAATAATACAAAGTAGTATTACAAACAACATTTCTATAAAATACCAAAAACCTAAACGCAAATAAAATATAGAAATAAGAACACCAATAATTGCTGCCCAATTTTCTAATAAAGGATTATGTAAGTCTAAATTATTTTCTAAAAAAGTAGTTGGTATGCTCATTAAAAGGCCAATTACACTAAAGAAAATTATAGGCACACAAATGTAATGCACTAATTGGTTGGTTTCATTTTGATGGCTTATTGCATAATCATCAAACCATTGTTTTGCAGTTTTCATACTTTTAAATTAAGTTTTAAAGGTATGAGTATTTTAATAAATAGAAAATTAAATTTATAGATTGCTATTCTTTCCAACCTTTACGAAGCATTAACTCTTCTATATGTGCAAAATGATGCTTAGAATGCCAAGCATAAATGCCTATATTTTCTTTTAAACTTATTACTTCGTTATTAGAAGGATGTCTAAATTGTTTGTCTAAATCTTGTATAGATAGCGTTCTTAATAAATAGACCCATTTAGAGTGTAGGGCTTTTAAAGCATCTATAGATAAAAAGATAGGTGCAGTATTAGAATCTTCTAATTCTGCCCAACGCTCTTCATAATATGCTTTTATAATAGGTTTGTCTTCTGTTAAAGCCCATTTAAAACGAGTGTAAGAATTATGATGACTATCGTAACAATGATGTATTACTTGCCTAATTGTCCAACCATCTTTTCTATACGGAGTATCTAATTGATTTTCTGATAATTCTTTTGTTAAAAATTCTAATTCTTGAGGAAATCTTTCTAATACAGAAACCCATTCTTCAATATCTTTTTTAGTGATTTTTGTAGGTAAAACTACTTTTCCAATAGGGTATTTTAACTGTTCTATGTCCATTATTTTTTTGTAATTTTCTTTAACATTCTTAAGGCACTATTATTTTCTGAGTTTATAGACAATGCTTTCGTATAATTTTCAACAGCATTTGTGGTGTCTTTAGCTTTTAAGTATGCATCACCCAAACTATCATAAGTATTAGAACTTTTTGGATATAAATAAGTGTTTATTTTTAAGACTTCAATAGCTTTACCTATTTCATTACCTTCTAAATAATTATAACCTATTTTATTAATGTTATATTCTCTAATTACCGGACTTAAAGAATCTTGTTTTTTTATTTCTAAGAAAGTTTCCAAAGCTTTTTTGTAATTTTTAGCTTCAAAATATTCATTTGGTGTTTTTTCATTAGCTATCATTTTTCTAAAATGATATTTAACACCTTTGTGCTCTGTTTTTTCTGCCAACTCAATATGCATTTTTGGCAAATTCACAAACATTATTTTTTCATTTAAAGCTTTCATGTAGAAAGAACTATCATTTAATTTTAAAGGCTTAATATCGTCTCTGTTTCTCCATTTTACAAATAATTCTTTATCTTTAAAGTATACCTCTAAAACTTCATTGGCATTAAACAAATAACGTCCTTCGGCATTTTCAATAAATACTTCAGAATTTTTAGATGAAGAACAGCTAATGCATATAACTAATAAAAATAAAGATAAAAGATACTTTTTCATAATGGCTTTGGTTGAATGATTATGCTATTAAGACGATTAATTTAGAGGTTTTGTTACAGTTTTTATGAATTAAATTAAACTATTCAGATAAAATGAAGTCTAAATTTAAATATTAATTTATGAAATTCACTATTTTTTTTTACTTCATACTAGTTTTTATATTGATAAATTGTAGTTCGTCACCAAATACATTTGAAGAACTAGAAGTTTCTACAACGATTACAAAGCCTAATATTTTATTAGTAATTGTAGATGATGTAAGTAAAGATGTAATACCAAATTATATAGAAGGAAATGTAAAAGCAAGCATGCCAAATTTACAAAGCTTAATGAGTTCTGGTATTACATTCGATAATACTTGGGTTTATTCTGTATGTTCACCTACAAGAGCATCAATTTTAACAGGAAAGTACGGTGTTAACACTGGCGTTATAGCTGTGGGGAATGAAATATCTACAAATGAAATTTCTTTGCAACAGTTTATAAAAGAGAATACTAACAACGCATACGCAACAGCTTTAATTGGTAAATGGCATTTGTCTAATAATGCTAATGATCCAATAACAATGGGTGCAGATTATTTTGCAGGTATTCTTTCTGGCGGAGTTTCAGATTATAATAATTGGTCTTTAATAGAAAACGGAACAAGTACAACATCAACAGAATACACAACTACAAAATTAACAGATTTAGCTATAAATTGGACTAACAAACAAACAAAGCCTTGGTTTTTATGGTTGGCATACAATGCGCCTCACACACCTTTTCACTTACCTCCAATTGATTTACATTCTCAAGGCAATTTACCAACAGATAGCGCTTCTATTAATGCCAATCCTTTGCCTTATTATATAGCTGCTTTAGAAACTTTAGATACAGAAATGGGACGCTTTTTAAAGAGTTTATCTAAAGAAGAAAGAGATAATACATTAATTATTTTTATTAGCGATAACGGTTCTCCTGCTAAAGTAGCTCAAGCACCATATTCTAGACAAACAGTAAAAGGTAGTTTATATGAAGGCGGAATTAATGTACCAATGGTTCTTTCTGGAAAAGGTGTAAATAGAGTAGGCGTTAGGGAAGCAGCTTTAATAAATGCTACAGATTTGTATACTACAATTGCTAATGTAGCAGGAGTTAAATCTACAGAAATTTATAATAGTATAAGTTTTAAAGACTTATTTGCAAATGAAAATGGTGTTAAAAGATCGTTTATTTATTCAGAAAAAGAAGATGCTTATACTATTAGAAATATAAATTATAAGTACATAATCTATAATAATGGTATCGAAGAATTTTACAATCTTTCTACAGATCCTTATGAAAAATCTAATTTAATAGGAACTACTTTATCTTCGGAAGCATCAATAGCTAAAACTAATTTAATAACAGAAGCAGAAAGTATTAGAAAATAATCTTTTTTGTAAGTATTACTTTTTCTTAATGTTATAAGATAGAGTAGAAGCAAACGATTTGTTTTTTTTAATAGTAAAGAGCCGTATTTACAAATGTATATACGGCTCTTTTTTACTTTAAGATTGTTGTAATATTAAATACTTTTAACAAATTCTAAAAACACTTTTTTATGAAGATCTAAATCCATGTTTGGTGAAAGTGCAACACGAGCAATATAATCTTTATCACCTTCTTTAGTTGTACCTTGTGTAGAGGTAGCAGGTATTGTCCAATAACAACCGTTTAATTGGCCATAACTAACACAATGTTTACTCTCATTAGGTATTTTGGATATCATTAAATTTATTAATTTTAAATTAAGAGCCCTCTTGTACGATTCTCTTTCTTCATCAGTATTTCCTTTTGTAGGAAGGTCTAATGAGAAAACCGAAGGAGTAAACCCTTGAGAAGCTAATTCTTCTGAAACAAAGTTAATTTTTGCATCTGGTAAAGCATCATGAATAAAGTTAACAAACTCGCGAGTGTTCTTATAAGCATCTATAATTCTTTTATTCATAGAAGGCAATTGCTTCGCTAATATTTCATATTGAAAATCTGTAGCTTCATTATCGCAAAGAGTTAGATGTAATTCTATTTTTTCCATTAATGCAACCGTTCTTTTATTTCCTACACAGTAACCAGCAGTACATTGTCCGCCACTAGGAAATTTAGAGCCACTAGCAAAAGAAATAGTTCTAACGGTTGCCAGCATATCATCTTCACCTAAAAAGTGAACGTTAGGGCAAAAAGTTTGATCTAAAATAAAAACAGGATCAATTGCTACTTTACCTTTTTCTGTTAAACGTTTTTTACTTAAAACATCTCTTAAGGCAATAAGATTAGGTACTTCAACTCTTGGGTTTGTAGGTATTTCTGCAATTATATAAGGTACTGCATCTTCGGTAGCAATTTTAGCTAAAACAGTATCGATACTTTGTACCATATCATTATCACCATCTACAAGTAAGTCTACAATTTCTACATTATCTAAACAAGCAGCAACACGTCTTGCTTGGTCATTTGTACCACCATAACAATTTGGCGGAACAATAATTTTAATAGCCTTATCAACATGCTTTTCAACAGCATCATGAATAAGCCCCATTAAAATAGCATATTGTATAGACAACCCACTAGATGCAACTAATGCCTTTGTATGTGCATTGGTAATTTCTTTAATAGAATTTACAACAAGTTCTTTATTTGCATTTTTATTATTTTCTTTATTATTAATAGACGTATTAGTTATTAATAAATTTAAAGCAGCAAGAGAATTAGCAGGTGTCATTGCAATAGTTTCTCTTCTTCTTACATGTTGTATATCTTTAACATAACTCTCGTTTTGTGCTCCGTTAATAACTAAAATACTTCCTAGTTCTTCGTTTATATTAATAAAAAAATCGATATTAGAATTACTATTAAAAGCACCAATTTCATTTTGTTGTGAAATGAAAATAGTACTACCATTAAATTTTTTTAAGGTTGCAGCTTCTTCAACTTTTTTTAACTCGAAATTATAACCATAAATATTCTTTAAAATTTCAATATTAAAAAAACTTGGCAAGTTACCGGTATAAATTATTTGCGTTTTTTTATTTTCTAACAAGTTCTTTCTTAGAATAGATAAAATAGGCACAATTTTAGAAGAAAAACTAATTATGTTTTCAGGTTTTAAGTTATTTAGTTTTCCAATTCCCCATTCTAAAACACAAGATAAAGGATGGCCTAATCTAATATAATCATAAGCAGTTGGTAATTCGCTAAGTGCAGTTGCTTTAGAATTATTGTTATTAAATAAGTTTTCAAACTGATTCAAAAACTGGGTTTTAGCCAATTTTTCATCATAAATATCTAATCGATGGGTAGTTGTATTTAACCAGCCATTTGGCATGTTTTCTAAAACCTCTTTTATATAATTCAGTATTTTATTGTCTTGCATAATTTTTAACTTTAGATAGGCTACAAAGATACGTCAATTAGATTTTTTTAAAGAATCTAACAAAACGTTTTGCAATTTTCTACCAATAGAATAGAAGTTATTTTTATAAAGAATTTATATAAAAATATTAAGCATTATAAAAACTTGATATTTTAAAATAACAGAGCATTCATTTTTATTTAGAATAAGCACCAGAAGAATATGTTAACTCGTAACTATGTGTGTAAATTTCAAAAACAATTCCAAAAGGATCTTCAACATAACACATTTTAAAAGGTTTATCTTTTGGGTAATATTCTCTTATTGGCATTCTTTGTTTACCTCCATAAGACACAATCTTTTCAATTAAATCTTCTATGTTTGGGTCTTGTACACAAAAATGAAAAAGACCAGTGTTAAAAGGATTAAATTCTGGCGTTTCTTTTTTACCATTAGGAAAAGAAAATAACTCAATTCCAATTCCATCAGATGTTGCCAAATGAGCAATCTCAAAAGTAGTCCAATCTTCTCCAAAAACATCTATACACATTTGGCCAATAGCTGTTTCTTTTTCCTTTTTAACAATGGCAGGCTCCATAATAACATACCAACCCATAACTTCAGAATAAAATTTTACAGCTTCTTTTATATTGGGCACTGTAATTCCTACATGCGAAAATGATTTTGGGTACTCTTTGTTTGTTGTCATAATTTTTAATTTAGACTACAAAATTAATCTATATTTGCATATGTAACAAGTACTTACTTAAAAGTACTATAGTTACTTAAAAGAGTATTTAGTTGATTATCATTATTTTAAAATTATAATTTTGAGTAAAAAAGATATTTGTCCTTTAAATTACACAATGAGTTTAATTGGTACTAAATGGAAGCCTTTGGTTTTATTTCATCTATTAGAAGGTGAATTACGATCTGGAGTCTTGCAAAAGAAAGTACCAGGAATTTCAAATAAAATGTTTACACAAACGGTAAGAGAGTTAGAAAAAGACGGCCTTATTTTAAGAGAAGTCTTCCCCGTTGTTCCGCCTAAAGTAGAGTACAAATTAAGTAGTAGAGGTAGCTCTTTAAAAAGTATATTAATAAGTTTAGATAATTGGGGTTTAAAAAATTGGCAAGAATAATAAGCATTTATTTTTTGAAGCTATTTCCTGCTTTTCACTATATCTTTTTTAAGAAAAATAAAAAAGGATGTCGTTTCAATCAGGGCTAAAATATCTTGTTAACGAAATTAAATAAATAAGTTACTTATTAACTCTCAAGTTCAATTTTATTCTTTTTGTTAAGTAAACCGAAACATTTATATTTTAAAGATCATTAAGAATCTCTTTATTATAAGAATTTAGAATGTTAAAAAAGGAAGCTTTATATTTTATGAATAGACAATTTTATAGGACGGTATTGGGCAAATTATTTATTATTCACTAGAATTCAAATATCTATACTTAACTAAATCTTCTTTATTTTTAATTTCAATCTTCTTTCCGTCTTTTATTACAAAATTTATATTTGTAATTTGTAAAACATCATTGTAATAATGGTCTGTTAATATTATGCCTTTAGATTCCTTTAATTCTAGTAATAAATTTTTGATAATATCTTTGTAAATAGGTTCAATCATAGAAAAAGGCTCGTCTAACATTAAAAATGGGTGTTTTAGGTTTCCTATAATTAGTATTTCTAGATATCTTAATTGACCTAAAGACAAGTTACCAACTTTTATTTTCTCAAAACTTGATACTCGTGGTGAATAAAAAATTTTATTTTGATCGTCTCCATTAGGAAAGAACAATGATATTACTGCTCTTACTTTTTGTTCTTTTGGTAAGAAAGTGTTTTGTGGTAAATATGCTATTGTTTTTGAAGGAATAATATTGTTTTGGGTAATAACTTCTGAATTTATTTTTAAAAGAATTGAATCAGCTTTTAATGTTCCAAATATTAATTTTAATAAAGTAGATTTTCCTGCTCCATTTCTACCAAAAACGCCAATTATTTCTCCAGTTTTACAACTAAGATTAACATCATTTAAAATAATCTTACTACCATAAGACTTGTTAATATTACTTATTTCTAATACATTCATTTATTCGACTATTATATAAATTAGAAATAATTATATTTAACAGCCATACTTTTTTTATAAGATTACTTTTTGTGAAACCAAGATTATAGTAAGAGTAATATTCATTTTCCTTAAAATATTCAAATCCTAAATAACCTATTAAAATTCCAAAAGAACAAAAAGTTATCATACCCCAACCAAAACTAAGTGTTATGCCTATTACTAGAGATAAAGGAATATTGAACATATTAATATCTAAAAAATATTTTCCAATAGCTTTGGTATTCATTCTTCGAAATGAGTTTAATTTTGTGATGATTTATTTTTTTTTCCTAATAGTAAATTAAATAAATAAAGCATTCATACCCAAATTTTGAAGGTATTTTCTAAATGAGCCAAAATCAGTAATAAAATTTAAGTTACTGTTCTAATTTTCGTAAAACTTTACAAGCAATACCAACTGTAAAAACATCTGAAGGCATATCTTTAGTAACTTCACTTCCAAGTCATACGAGTAAGTGTTTAGAAAAAAACATTTTTAAAAACAAGCTAAAAATTTCGTAATAATTGCGATACAATTAATACGGAATTTTAGGTTATAAAATATTAGAATAAAAGTTTTAATTTTTCCATTCTTTAACAAAGTTTTCTCCTTCGCCAATTAAAGTAAAACTAGTATTTTCTTTTCCACGTCCAATTTTTAATGTTTTGCTTAGTCCATTATTAAAATTTAAGCTTACGGATTTGTTATTCAGTTTAAATTTTCCTTTTAAATTTTTCCCATCCCCATTATCAAATAAGAATGTTCCATTTTCATTAAAACTTACTTTTCTAATAGCATAGTGTGGTGTCCACCAACTTCCAACTAAATTACTTTTCGAATAAGACTCCAAATCATAATCTTTTTCGGTAGTTAAATTCGTCATTTTAGAGTATTTCTCTTGTTTTCCGTTATTAAGCAACCTTAGAAAAATCCCCATTGATTCGGCAGTTTCTCCAATAAAATTATTTTCTATAATATAACTCCACTCACCACTTTTAAAGATGTAATGATAACCACCACTAGTTCCTTGTCGTTCTACTTTTCCTTTATACAAGATAAGATTTGGTTCATCTAATATCGACTTTGGTTTATCCCAAGAAGTGTATCTTAAATCTCCATTTTTAAGGTCATCAATTTTAATAATAAACATTTCATTTTCACAATGGATTATGTTGCTTTTAACTTCAGAATTAAGTGCTAATATTTGCTCTTTTGTTTTTGGTTCGAGGTTATTCTCTTTCTGCGTTAATTCAGTTTCTTTTAGGTTATTTTCCTTTTTTGAATTCTTACACGAAAAAAAACTAATTAATAATACTAAACTTAAAATTTTTCTCATTGTTTGTTTGATGTGGTTAAAGGTTATACAATAATTCGAGTTAAAACCTAAACCTGTTATTGTTTTTGTATATTGTTGTATGCCGTTTTTTATTTTGAATTTTTCACGTCTTTTTGTGTGAAAAGAGGTTTACCTTTTAATGCCTGAACTAATGTTGATGTTGCAAGAAGTAAGTAAAGTATTGAAATAATTACTGTTGCTTTTGTGTTTTTAAAAATGTAAAAGGAAAGTAATGGTAATAGTTGTAAAGCGTGCATTCCTATAAAGTGACAAACTCTTAAATCGCCTACAGTTTTACTCCAACCCAAAATCCACAAATTCGAATTATCATTAATAGCTCCAACACTGTGGTTCATTCGAGATCCCATTAAACCTCCTTCAAATGAAAATATAACAAAAATTAAGATACCCAAACGAATTGACCAAACATAATAAGTTGGTAAATTTGGAAAAGACTGTGTAAAAAATAGTAAGCCAATATAAGCAGTATATAGTGTTACAATTACTGCCACTATACCCATTAAAGAATACAGAAGTGAATATATTGGTGTGCTAATATTGAAGTGAGATAATTGCCCTTTTGAAGCTTGAAAAATAATATATAAAAGTTCGAAACCGAACAATGTAATTACGGTCCAATTAAAAGGTGTTACGTTAAAATTAGACAGATAATGGCAGTACCAAGCCATAGTCCAAGAGTATAAGCCTATTGATACTGCAAATTTAAAAGGCTTAGACCAAGCATTTACGCCGTTAATTTGTGTTGATGTGGTTTTGGTAAGAACAATACAAACTATTGAAAGAATTAAACATAACAGGCCAAAATAAAATAAGTACTCGTTACGAAGTTTCAATTCTTTTATAAAGCTGATAATTCCTTCAATCATAGTTCTATTTTTTATTCAACCTTATATTTAGGAACAAAATAATTTAAACAATACAACATTGCACCATAAGTAAAAATTAAGGTAGGCATATTGGTGTTAAAGCCTAAATCAAATTCAGGAATACTTAAAATTTCTCTAAAAGAGTTTGTTGCTATTAGTGACATGAAAATAATTCCATAAGCGAAAACAGAAATAATAGCTACTTTATTTTTAGTAGTTCGTATAATTCCTTTTTTTGCTTCTCCTTTAAAGAAGTACCAAAGTGATCCAATGATGAACATTAATTCTATGAAAATAGCTAAATATACATTGGAAGCATATAAGCCTAGACCAGCGTCCATTGTACCTGCTCCAAACAGATGATGCATATGACCAGAAAAGAAATCTAAAACAAAGTGTGCCAATACTAAAGCCATACTTACTAATCCTATTTTCGTGCTTTTAAATAATAATTTTCCAATTATAAATGCGATCGCTAGCCAAAATAATAAAGGTGCTAAATCATGACTATATAACATATCTACTGCCATGTTGCTTAAAGTAGCATCAAAAGCATCACTTGGGTCTGTAACTTCAAGTCCTAAATAATGGAATGTAAACCATAATAAATCTTGTAATTGTGATATAATTAAAAAATAAAGGAAGGTTCCTTTTGGAAACTTTTGTTTTGCTATTAATGCGGTAGTAAAATGACCTGCTAACATAATTTTTGTATTTTTGCTTTCAATTCGATAGCAAAAGTAGTAATTACTTTCGAATTGATAGTAATAATTTATAAATAATGAAAAAAGAATTTCGTTCAGGCTGTCCAATCTCTTCTGCATTAGATGTTGTAGGCGATAAGTGGTCTTTGTTAATTATCCGAGATATGCTAGTTAAACACAAAAAGACTTTTAAAGAAATATCTGATTCGGACGAAAGGATTGCTCCAAGTATTTTGTCTGCACGATTAAAATTATTGGAATCTTATAAATTAATATTCAAAACAAAAATACCTGAAAATAAAAAAGAGAATATTTATTTGTTAACAGAAAAAGGAATTCGATTAACTCCAATAATCGTTGAATTCAGTTTGTGGGGCGATAGTAATATGCGAGAATTCAATAAAATAAAAGATATAGAAGGTTTAAATTTAGATAAGTCTTATGTTATTCAATCGGTTGAAGATAGTTATAATTCTATGTTGCTTAATTTTTAATTAAGTTGTTCTCAAAATGGCATACAAGGGTCTGCTTAATAAAATTAACATATATTAATAAGCAAGAGGGTAAATAAATTACAAATAGTAAGTATGCTATAGATTGTATTATACTAGCATTTTTTTTATACGGCGTTGCTAATAGTTTTTCTAATTTGTTCTAAATTTATTTTTGTTGTATCACTTCTTTTATAGCATGTAATGTAGTTTTCAATTGGTTTTCATTTGTAGATGCCCATATTCGTATTTTAAAGTTCTATTAATTCTTTCTGCAATAGCATTTTGTATTATACTGATATAGGTTGACCTTTTTTATATAAACAAAGTGTTTTAGTTTCCGTTGTAAATCTATTATCAGTAAAGCGTTTTATACAAATGAAATTAGCTAAAGTAAAGACAGATAAAAGTGATGCTAAAGCGATTTGTGAATATGGTCAAATCACTGAAGTTCCATTGTATACAGCTCTTACCGATGTTCAAAGTGAGTGTTTACAGTTGTTTAGATTGTTAGATAGTGATATTAAAAAACGTACAGCAGTTAAAAATAAAATCCATGGAGAAGAAGTTTTAGGGATTCCGTCTAAGTGGGTTTATCGATCTTTAATTAGGACAAAAAAACATTTAGATAAAGAGATTTTAGGAGTTGAATCCAAAGTACTTTCTTTAGTAAAACAAGAGCAACAAGTACAATTGACATTATTGACAAGTATTCCTGGAATAGGTCAAAAAACAGCGTTGTTTTTAATTGTGGTTACAGATGGTTTTGAGAAATTTGAAAACTCAAAACAATTATGCAGCTATGTGGGAATAACGCCTACTATAAGGGAGTCAGGAAGTAGTGTAAGAGGCAGAAGTAGAATCAGTAAAGTTGGTAACAGAAAGTTACGAAATCTTTTATTCCTGTGTTCATTTACGGCTTGTAAGCATAATAAGGGATGTATAGAGCTCTATGAGCGAATTGTAAACAAGGGTAAGAGTAAAAAATTAGCTTTAATTGCAGTTTCTAATAAGTTGTTAAAACAATGTTTTGCAATAGCAAAATCGGGATTGCTTTATGATGAAAGGCATGTTTCTGTTTTGCCTAAATAAATAGCTTTTATTCAGAAAAATAAAAGCTCATAATACTAATTAATATAATTATGAGCCTAGAATAATATTTTTAAAATTTACAAAGAAAAGGTTTATTTTTTACCTCAGTTCTTTGTTGTACTTAGTGCTTCTTCAATATTTCTATCAATTTTGTATTTACGTAGACACTCTCTCTTCCAATTTTTTGAGAAGTTAATATTCCGATTTCTTCCATTTTTTTTAAATATCTGGAAGCTGCTTTTCTCTCAACGTTTAATCTCTCTACTACAAACTCTATTTTAGAGTAAGGTTGTTCAAATAGTAATTCAATTAATTCTTTTCTATAAATTTTCGGTTCTTTTTCTTGTGCAAATAGTATAGTTTCATCTAATAGTGTTTTTATAGAATTTATTTTCTCAATAGTTCTGTTCGATGTTACTTCAACAGCTTTTAGCATGTAAATGATATATTCAGACCATTCATTTGTGTTATTAACTGTATTTAATAAACGGTAGTAATCTGCTTTATTTTCGTTGATATATGAACTTAAATATAGAATAGGAATATCTAAAAGATCGTTTATAATTAAGTATAGGATGTTTAGAATTCTTCCTGCTCTTCCATTACCATCATAAAAAGGATGAATGCTCTCAAACTGATAATGTAAAATTGCTAAATTAATTAATGGGTTTAAATCGTTCTGTTTTACATTAAAATGTTCTAAGAAATTACCTAATAAATCTAAAATTGCATCTTTTTCTTGTGGAGGAGTATATACAACTTCTCCTGTTTTATCGTTTTTTAATACAGTTCCAGCCATTGAACGAACTCCAGCATTATTTTCGATAATAGTTTTTTGAATTGTTTCAATATCCTTTAACTTTAAAAAACCTTGTTTTTTAATTAATTCGAACCCTGAAAAAATTGCGCTTCTATAATTTATAACTTCTTTAACTTGAGTTGGTTGTTTTGTGTTTGTAGCTAATGCTTTATATAATTCATCTTGAGTTGTAATAATATTTTCAATTTCAGAACTATCTTTAGCTTCTTGTAAAACAACTGCATTAATCAACATTTCCTGATTAGGAATAGTTTTAGCAATCCCTTTTAATTCACCTAATGAATTTGAAGATTTACTCAATTGACGAAGAATTTCAATTGTTTCTACTTTTTCTCTTTTTGGAGGAAGTTTTGCAAGTTTATTGTTATGGGACATTTTATCTCTAATAAATATTATATGTACCAAAAATACGAAAAATAGTTCAAATAAATTAGATGTGTGACTTTTTATCCCGCATTAAGTACAACGCTGTTGTATATGTTTTGTTGCGTGTTTCAAGCAACTAATTTAGTAAATAATTACCGACCAAGAAAGTGCGCGAGGACTTTCGTAAGTAGGCGAGTAGGCAGTAATAAATTATATACGGTGTTATGGGCTTTTATTCTTTAATAACTTTATGATTAAAAATTTCTCCGTCTTCTCGCTCAAAAACAATGTTATAAAACCCACTTGGCAGTTTAGATATATCAATTGTTTTTTTGAATTCATTTATTATTATTGATTGACCTAATATGTTCCTAACTATTATTTGTTTAATTTCTATTTCAGAACTATTTAAAATATTAATAATTCCACTTGTAGGGTTAGGGAAAACAATAATGTTATTTTCAAATATTTCTTCATTAACGTTTAAAGTATTACATTCTTGTTCAGTACTTCTAAATTGTGTTGTCGAATCAATATTTGACCAATTTTTATCACTATATGTTATGTCATCTACAACAATACAATTTAAATTTGGATTGCTTTTTGTATTAAATCTTCCATTAGTTATATTACTGTTATTTCCGTTTTTAACATTTAATGTTGATATATTGTTATTATATATACTGCAAACTAAAAGGTTTGTATTATTACTTAAATCTATTTGTCCACTAAAATTATTATAAAAATCAAGGGTTTCTTCGAAGCCTATTACAAAATATGATAAATCACTCCAATCTGAAAAAATATTAGGAATTTCTCCTAAAAATCTATTTCCATCAAGAAAAAAAAGTTTTATATTCTTTAACGCTTCAAATGATAGAGGTATATTACCAGTAAGTTGGTTGTTATCTAAATATAAGTTGATTAAATTTGTGCAATTTCCTATTTCAGAAGGGATATTACCTGTCAAATTATTGTTCCATAGGACTAAAGATTCTAATTTTAATAAATCACCCATTGTAGTTGGAATATTTCCAGTTAAAGATTCATTAAAAGTAATTTCAAGATCTTTTAATTCAGATAAATTTCCAATTTCATTTGGTAGTGTACCGTTAAGATAACTATTATCAAGCTTTATTTTTACAATGTGGTCTTGTCCAGTAATATTTTCAACTGTTACACCTGCCCAATCACTAACAGGTAAAGATGTATTCCAGTTTGTACTTGAACTTGGGTTCCAATTTACACCATCTGTTGAATTATAAAAAGCTATTAATGCATCTCTTTCTTTAGTTGGAACTTGTGATTGTATAACCTGGAACGATAATAGTATTAATAAAAGTATTTTTTTTTTCATATTGATTTATTATTTAGTGTAAAAATAGGTTTTATTTAATCTGAACTTGGTGTATTATACTGATATAGGTTGACCTTTTTTTAGGTTAATTTATATCGTTCAAATTATTTTTTTAGCCGTTTAGAAGGCAAAAAATATTTTGAACTACGTTTGTTTTTAAATTTTTAGTTCAGTCAAATTTACATTATTTTTTCGATACGATTTGTATTTGATATTCGGGTTTAAATGTACTTCAGCTGGTTTTCTTAAATCTATGCTATAATGCGTTCTTAAATTGTTGTAAATATATACAGCTTGTTTTGTTACTTCTTGAGCAATGGCAGTGTTTTTAATACAGTTTCTCAGTCCGTATTCATATTTTAAAGTTCTATTAATTCGCTCTGCAATTGCGTTTTCATAAGGATCATATTGTTCTGTCATACTCATCATTATGCCATTTTTTTCTGCAAAGGCTGTGTATTTTGGGTTACAGTATTGAAAACCTCTGTCAGAATGATGTATTAATTTTTTATCAGTGTATTTTCTATTTTTAATAGCCATTTCCAGCGCTTCTGTACAAAGTGATGTCTTCATATGATTATCGAGATTATATCCCATAATTTGCTTAGAATATGCATCTGTAACGATTGCTAGGTAATTGTGTCCATTATCTGTTTTAATGTATGTTATATCGCTTACCCATAGTTGTTCTGGTCGAGTAGGAACTTGGTCTTTAATTAGGTTTTTATATTTTTGTATTATACTGAAATAGGTTGACCTTTTTTTAGTTATTATTTCGACGTTCAAAAGATTTTTTTCAGCCATTTAGAAGGCAAAAAAATAGTTTGAACTAGGTCTGTTTTAAATCATTAGTTCAGGTAAATTTACATTATTTTTCCGATAGGATTTGTATATGATGTTAGGATTCAAATGTACTTCAGCTGGTTTTCTTAGATCCAGGCTAAAATGTGTTCTCAGATTGTTATAAATATATACAGCTTGTTTATTCATTTTTTGAGCTAGGTCAGTGTTTTTAATGGTTTGTTTTAATCCATATTCATATTTAAGAGTCCTGTTAATTCGTTCAGCGATAGCGCTTTCATAAGGATCATACT
Organism: Polaribacter sp. PL03; assembly: GCF_033875165.1. Taxonomy (NCBI): domain Bacteria; kingdom Pseudomonadati; phylum Bacteroidota; class Flavobacteriia; order Flavobacteriales; family Flavobacteriaceae; genus Polaribacter; species Polaribacter sp. PL03. The sequence continues at coordinate 557,877 of NZ_JAWZSV010000004.1, forward strand.
GTTCGGTCATACTCATGGTAATTCCATTGTTTTCTGCAAATTCGGTGTATTTAGGGTTGCAGTATTGAAACCCTCTATCTGAATGATGAATAAGCTTTTGATTAGGATATTTTCTATTTTTAATAGCCATAGCTAGAGCATCTTTACAAAGCGATGTTTTCATATGGTTGTCGAGTTTATAGCCCATAATTTGCTTAGAATAGGCGTCTGTAACTAATGCTAAGTAGTTATGTCCGTTTTGGGTTTTAATATAAGTGATATCGCTTACCCAAAGTTGTTCTGGTCGAGTAGGAACGTGGTCTTTTACGAGGTTTTTATATTTTTTGAACATATGATTAGAATTGGTTGTTGTGATGTAGTTTTTTGACTTAGGTACTAGTAATTTATTAAGTCTCAAGAAACTGTAGAACTTGTCTCTGCCTATTTTAATTTCAGCGTTTATAAAGTCTTGTTTAAGTTCCGTATGTAGTTTGATTCCGCCAGTTTTAGAGCCTACTTTTTTACGGTAGTCTTTGACCATTTTGATTAATTTTAGATGGTCTATTTGTTGTTTTTGTTGCGCTTTGAGTCTTTTGTAGAAGGCTTGTTTAGAGATCCCAAAACATTGATAGAGCCATTTTCTTTTAAAATGTTTTTCTTCTTTAGTTCTATCTCGTTTGCTAATGTTTCGGGCAATGACTTTTTTGACATATCGACGCCTGTAATGAGTTCCATATCAGCAATAATATCTTGTTGAAAGTCTTTTAGAAACTCTAGTTCTTCAATGCGTTCCCTTAGTTTTTTAATTTCATCGTTTTTACTCATACCTGTATTTTGTTGCACTAAGGTACTATATTTTCTTATCCAATAAGAAATGGTAGTTCTAGGAATATCATATTTTTTAGAGGCAAAGTTTGTAGAAATCTGACCATTTTGAATTTGGTCAACGACGAATAATTTGAGTTCTAAAGTTGCTTTTTTGTAGCTTTTTTTTCGCCAGTGTTCTTTTTGTGCTTTCATAAGTGACTATCATTAAGTGATGAATTTTTAGTCAACCTATTTCGTATTGTGCCTAACTCCGTATATGAAACGTAGCGTGTAAAAAGACACTTTCGTTTCGGATTATACACGAGCCGATTTTTTATTTTTTCTATTTATCTTTAATTTTCTAAATATACAAAAATAAAAAATTGGCGGACTTAACAAATAAGCAAAAACCTCTCGGAAAGCCTGTAATAGCTATGTTTTATATACATTGTTGTGCATAGTGCTTTTCACGTTCAGCTTGGTTTTCCGATGTTTTTTGTTTAGTTCAGATGTGAGCGTTGGCAAGACATACTCTTTTACAGTTTTGGCGAAGCTTGGATGATGCGACTGTAAATGTGTATGGCTTAAGCGTTGGCATTTCGGTTATCGATTTTTCAATTTAGCACCAAATTTTTACGCAATGTTACTCAATCCCAATTCATTTTCTGTAATCTAACTGCATTTAAAATTGCTAAAAGTGCCACACCTACATCTGCAAAGACCGCTTCCCACATTGTAGCTAATCCACCTGCTCCTAAAATCAACACAATCACTTTCACTCCAAATGCCAAGCCTATATTCTGCCAAACAATTTTTCGAGTGGAACGACCTATTTTTATTGCTCTGACCACTTTTGAAGGTTGGTCGGTTTGAATAATAACATCTGCGGTTTCAATTGCAACATCACTTCCTAAACCACCCATTGCAATACCAACATCACTTGCTGCTAAAACTGGTGCATCATTTATTCCATCGCCAATAAATGCAATTTTGTTTTCTGGATTTTTCTTTAATATTTCTACTTCATTCAATTTGTCTTCGGGCAATAATCCACCTTTGGCTTGTTTGATATTTAATTCGGATGCTACTTTTTGGGTAATGGAATCTTTATCGCCCGAAAGCATCATAATAGTTGTTATTCCTATCTTACGTAAATTAATAATTGTTTCTTTTGCATCTTCCTTTAATTCATCTGCAATAACTACATAACCAGCAAATTTATCATTTATAGCAACTAAAACAATGGATTCTACAATCGAGTTGGTTTCTTTTGCGACTTCAATTTTATTGGCAGTCATTAAAGCCTTATTTCCAACTAAAACAGATTTTCCGTTTACGATTCCTTTTAAACCCTTTCCTGCGATTTCTGATACATCGGAAGCTTTAAAATCTGCGCCTTCTGCTTTATATTCCAAAATGGCTTTGGCAATTGGATGTGTGGATTGTTCCTCCATTGCCATTAGGTATTTCATAAATTCGGTTTCTTCCCAACCGATTGCTTTTACCTCTTTAATTTTGAAAACGCCTTTTGTAACTGTTCCAGTTTTATCCATAACCAGCGTGTTTATTTTGGTCATAGCATCAAGGAAAGATGCACCTTTAAATAAAATTCCATTTTTTGAAGCTGCTCCCAATCCACCAAAATAACCCAACGGAATTGAAATTACCAACGCACAAGGACAAGAAATTATAAGAAATATCAAGGCACGATACAGCCAATCTCTAAATACATAATCATCCACAAAAAAGTAAGGTAAAAACGTAACTCCAATTGCCAAGAACACAACGATTGGTGTGTAAATACGTGCAAATTTTCTAATGAACAATTCGGTTTTTGATTTTCTGGCTGTGGCATTTTGTACCATATCGAGAATTCTTGCAATGGAACTATCTTTAAATTCTTTAGTGGTTTCAATTTCAATCACACCATCGAGATTAATACTTCCTGCAAAAATTTTTTCACTTTTGGCAATCGTATTAGGTTTGCTTTCGCCTGTTAAAGCTGCTGTGTTAAACGAACCTTTATCAGAAAGTAAAATACCATCTAATGGCACTTTTTCGCCAACACGGACTTGTACTTTTTCGCCAATTTCTACAGTTTCAGGATTAACCGAAATAAAATCATTATTTCTATACACCAAAGCCTCGTTTGGTCTTACGTCGAGCAACGCTTTTATGTTCGATTTTGCCCTATTGACTGCTGCATTTTGAAACAATTCGCCAACTGCATAAAATAACATAACCGCAACACCTTCGGGATATTCGCCAATAATGAATGCGCCAATTGTGGCAATTGACATTAAAAAGAACTCTGTAAAAACATCGCCTTTTTTTATGCTATTCCAACCTTCTTTTAAAACTGGAAATCCAACTGGTAAATAAGCGATGCTATACCAAATAATGCGAATCCAATCTTTAAAAAATGCAACATCAAAGTAATCTAAAGCAATACCAACAATAAGTATTATGAAGCTTACTATTGCTGGAATATATGCCTTAAAATTATTCGGTTTACTTCCGTGATTATGACCATCATCGTGACTGTGTTCTTTTTCAGAATTTGGATTTAGGTCTTTTAAATTAAGTTTTTTCTTTTTCATTTATATTCAATTATATTGTAAAAATGCTTAAAAAATAAGTGCAATGGAAGTGCATTTATTGACCACTACATTTATCGCAAATACCTTTTACTACCAAATTTATATCTTCGGAAATAAACCCGTTTGGCACTTTAATCTGTGGGATTTTATGTTCTGTTAAACAAACGGTTTCATTGCAATTATTGCAATGGAAATGTAAATGTAAATCGGTTTCAATTTCGCAATTACAACCTTTTTCGCAAAGTGCATATTTGGTAATTCCTGTGCCATCATCTATTTGATGAACGATTGCTTTTTCTTCAAATGTCTTTACCGTTCTGTACAAAGTTGTTCTATCTGCTTTTTCAAAAGCGTTTTCAATATCGCTTAATGTTACCGCTACTTGCTTTTGTGCAAGAAACTTATAAATAAGTAATCGCATTGCCGTAACTCGTATATCTTTTGACTCTAATAATTGTTCTATTGTTTGCATAATTAATGTGCGTGTTCTGCTTCGCCCTTTTTCATTTCTGCAATTAGGTAGTACGCATTGTTATAAGCAAACTTTGTATTTGTTGCTATTTCTTCGGAAAATTGAATTGCTACCCAATCGCCATCTTTATCTCCCAAAATAACCTCAATTGGTTTAAAACTCCAATCCACATTTTCTTTTTCAACTGAAAACACATAAAATTTGTCGCCTTCTTTTACAATAGCACTTTCTGGCAATGCCATTGTTTTAGTGCTTTCTGTCTGTATTCTACCTTGAATGTACATTCCTGGAATTAAATTTCCTTTTTTGTTTTCAATTTCTGCGTGAACGTGAACCGCTTTTGGGTTATCCTCAAAAGTTTTGCTTACTGAATATATTTCTGCACTCAATTCATCATCTTCAATAGATTGTATATTAAAGGTAACTTTTTGACCTTTTTTTACTTTGTAAACGTCTTTTTCAAAAACCATTAAATCTGCGTGAACGTGATGCGTATCTACAATTTCAAAGAGTTCGGTTTGTGGTTCAACATATTGTCCTGTTTTCACTTCCACCTTTTGCACATAACCTTCAATGGGACTGCGTAATGCCACACGTTGCGCTATCGTACCATTTGCGACTGAATTTGAATTAATATTCAACAATTTTAACTGTGCTGCCATTCCATTAACCATAGCTTTTGATGCGTCATATTCTGCTTCTGCTTTTTGAAAATTTGCACCAGAGCCTACACCTGCATTATATAATTTTTGTTGTCGTTCATAGTTTTTCTTTAGAAAAGTGCTGTTGCTATACGCATTCAAATAATCGGTTTGCATTTGTATAATATTGGGATGTGAAAGGTATGCAACAACTTGACCTTTGTTTACTTTATCGCCTTCAATCACTTCAATAGAAACCACATTTGCACCAACAACCGAAGTTATGGCAGCTTCATTTTGTGGTGGCACTTCCAAAGTTCCGTTTGCTTCTACATAGCCACTCATATTGCGTGAGGTAATGGTGTCAATTTTCATTTTTAAGGCTTCAAATTGTTGTGATGATAACATAACTTCTTCTCCTTCGTGATGTTCTTCTTTAGGATTAGTACTGGTTTCCTCATCGTGTGCGTGTCCATCTTCTTCATTGTGATTTTCTTTGTTGGCACAAGAGGCAGCTGAAAATGACAATATTAAAATTGTCAAGATGATATATAGTGTGTTTTTCATAGTTCTAATTTTTAAAATATTGTAATTCAAAAGTGCTTTCTAAATAATTTGCCAAAGCTGTTTGTGCTTCAATTTCGCTCTGAATAGCTTCTTTTATAAGTTGTGTAAATGCCGAATAATCAATCTCGCCTTCTTTGTAAGCGAATAATGCGCCTGTTTTTTGGTCTTTTGTAAGTGGTAATACTTGTTCTTTATAAAAGAGCCACGATGTTTTCCACTTTAGATAGTTTTCTCTGGCTTGAATAAATTTAGATTCAACTTCGTTTTGTCTGAATTGAATATTAGTTTCGGCAATTTGTTTGTCAATTTTTGCAGTTCTAATATTCGCTTTTGTTGTGCCAGATAGAAATGGAATTGATATACCAGCTTGATAGGTGTAAAAACCAGAATTACCATTTACGTTTTGCAAACCACCTTGAAGATTGAATTTGGGTAGATTTTCGGCTTTTGCAACTTTGTAATTTGCTTCTGCTTCATCTATTTGAATTTGCGCAAGGTTATATAAAGGATGTTCTTTTGCATTGAAATCGTTTATATCAATTTCATTAGTGATATCCAATTCGTCTGGTACGTTATAAAATTCATCCGAAACGAGCCATAGATTCAACTGCTGTAATGCAATTAGATAGTTGCTCTTTGTTTGCAAAAACTTGTTTTGAATTTGTAAAGCTTGGTTTTTAGCTGCGGAATATTCCAGTTTCGAAATGGCTTCCACTTCATAATTTAATTCCACCGCTTTTTCAAAATTGGTGTAAATGGAATCCAATGCTGCATACAGATTATAATTTTGTTTACTCTGAAAGGCATTTGACCACGCTTTTTTAACTTCCAATTCCAATTCTAATTCTGAAAGTTGAAAGGCTTTTTGCGCTAATAAAATACGCTGCTCCTGTAATTTTCGTTTTGGCGCAATACCAAAGACATCAATATTTGATTGTCCAATACCAACTGTGGTATAAATTCCTGTTCCATTATTGATTTCTTCGCCACCTGTAAAAATTTGAGTTGTGCCAAAATCATAAGCGGTACCTTTTAATTGTTGCTGTTTTTCAATTTCCAACTGCCTTTGTTTTAAACTTGGATAGTTTTCTTTTGAAATCTTTACAGCTTCATCCATTGAAACAGTCGGCAACGTATCATTTACTTGTTGTGCATTTCCTGTTATTGGCAATAAGAACAAAAATGCTACCATTGCAGTAACTGTTACCACTTTTTTATTAGGTCTAAACGTGAACGATTTATTTTCCACCCAATGATATAAAATTGGTAAAACGAATAAGGTTAATAATGTAGATGTCAACAATCCACCAATAACTACTGTTGCTAAAGGTCGTTGTACTTCTGCGCCTGCTGATGCTGAAATTGCCATTGGTAAAAATCCCAAAACATCTGTAAAAGCAGTTAGCATAATAGGTCTTATTCTTCGTTTTGTACCTTCAATAATTCTGTCTTTAAGATTGGTAACGCCTTCATCTTTTAGCTCGTTTAATCCGCTAATCATTACCAAGCCATTTAAAACAGCAACACCAAACAAGACAATAAAACCGACACCTGCCGAAATGCTGAAAGGCATATCACGTAACCACAATGCAAAAACACCTCCAATGGTTGCCATTGGGATAGCGATGTAAATCATTAAAGTTTGTGGAAGTGATTTTAGTGCAAAATAGATTAACACAAAAATCAACAGTAGCGCAATTGGTACAACGGTTTGTAAACGGTTGCTTGCACGTTCCAAATTTTCAAAAGCACCACCATACCGAATAAAATATCCTGATGGCAGTTCGAGGTTGGCATCCAGTTTTGATTTAATTTCAGTTACCAACGATTTTACATCACGACCTCTCACGTTAATACCTACGTAGGTTCTTCGGTTGGTATTATCTCTACTTATTTGCATTGGACCAGCTTTGTAGCTGATGTCTGCAACTTCACGTAGCGGAATTTGAGTTCCTGATGGTAAATTGATATACAAATTCTGAACATCTGAAATATCTGTTCGATTTTGAGAATTTAAACGCACCACCAAATCAAAACGTTTTTCGCCTTCAAAAATAACGCCTGCTGTTCCACCTGCAAATGCAGATTGTACGATTTGGTTTAAAGTATTTATTTGAAGTCCGTATTGTGCTAATTTACTTCGGTTATAGGTAATTGTCATTTGTGGTAAGCCTGTGGTTGCTTCCGCTTTCATATCGCCAATACCTTCAGTTCCTGCGATTATTTTGGTAATTTCTTCTGCTTTTTGTGACAGTATATTTATATCTTCTCCATAAATTTTTATGGCAATATCTTCACGGACACCTTCGAGTAATTCATTAAAACGCATTTCTATGGGTTGGGTAAATTCATAGTTTACTCCAGGAATTATCTCAACTGCTTTCTTTATTTCTTCAATGAGTTCATCTTTTGTCGAAACAGTAGTCCATTCGCTTTTAGGTTTTAGAATTACAAAAACATCTGCTAAATCCATTGGCATTGGGTCGGTTGGAATTTCGGCAACACCAATTTTACTGACTATTTTTTCAACTTCAGGAAATTTCGCTTTTATAATTTGCTCAACTTTAGTTGTTGTTTCAATCGTTTCTGTAAGTGAACTACCTGGTTTTAAAATAGCGTGAAAAGCAATATCGCCTTCATCAAGTTGTGGTATAAATTCGCCACCCATTTTGCTGAACGTAAACAAAGCAATTCCAAAGAGAACTACCGAAATACTTATTATTAGTTTTCCTTTAGATAAAGATTTTTCTAATAAAGGTTGGTATTTACGTTCTACCCAATGCACAAATTTATCTCCATAAGATTTTTTATCAGATTTTGGTGCTCGCAGAATTAATGCAGACATCATTGGCACATACGTTAAACAAAGTACCATTGCGCCAATCATTGCGAAAATGAACGTTAATGCCATTGGCTTGAACATTTTACCTTCAATCCCTTCCAAAGCTAAAATGGGAAGGAATACAATCAATATGATAAGTTGCCCAAAAAACGCAGCGTTCATCATCTTTTTTGATGCGCTGGAAGCGACGCCATCACGTTCTTTAGATGTCAATTTTTTCTTCTTATAGAGTTGGGAAGCTATTAGGAAAACGGTGCTTTCTACAATAATTACAGTACCATCAACAATAATCCCGAAATCTATTGCGCCCAAACTCATTAGGTTTGCCCAAACATCAAAAACATTCATTAATATAAATGCGAATAATAAGGATAATGGAATCGTTGAAGCTACTATTAAACCACCTCGCCAATTTCCTAAAAGGAAAATAAGAACGAAAATTACTATTAAAGCACCTTCAATAAGATTGGTTGAGACGGTTGATGTGGTTTCTGCAATTAGTTTACTTCGGTCTAATAAGGGTTCGATGGTAACACCTTCTGGTAAGGACTTTTCAATTTGAGCAATTCGGGTTTTTACATTTTTAATTACTTTGTTTGAATTGGCACCATTTAGCATCATAACCATTCCGCCAACCACTTCGCCATCGCCATCTTGCGTCATTGCACCATAACGGATTGCAGCACCATATTGAACTGTCGCAATGTCGCCAACGGTAATGGGAATGTTGTTTAAATTCTTTATAGTAATACTTTTAATATCCTCCAAACTACGCACCAAGCCTTCTCCACGAATAAAATTAGCTTGATGGTTTTTTTCGATATATGCACCACCTGTATTTTGGTTGTTGGCTTCCAAAGCTTCAAAAACATCGGTAATTGTTATTCCAATTGCCTTTAATTCGTTTGGGTCAACAGCAACTTCGTACTGCTTGATTTTACCACCAATGGCGTTAACTTCAACAACACCTTCTACCATTGCCATTTGGCGTTGGATAATCCAATCTTGCATCGTTCGCAAATCTGTAATGGAATATTTGTCTTTATATTCTGGATTTACTTTAAGTGTGTATTGGTAAATTTCTCCCAATCCCGAAGATATTGGACCCATTGTTGGTTTGCCAAAACCATTTGGGATTTCTTCCTTGACTTCGTTTAATTTTTCAGACACTAATTGACGAGGTAAATATGTTCCCATAGCATCATCAAAAACTATGGTTACAACAGATAAGCCAAAGCGCGAAATAGAACGGATTTCCTTGACATCAGGCAAATTACTCATTGCAATTTCTACAGGATAGGTTACAAATTGCTCAATGTCCTCTGTTCCTAAATTTGGTGCTTGTGTAATGACTTGTACTTGATTGTTGGTAATGTCTGGAACAGCATCAATTGGTACTTGGGTCATACTCCAAATACCTGCTGCCACAATGGTTAGCGTTAGCAAACCAATAATGAATTTGTTATTGATTGAAAAATCAATGATTTTATTAATCATATAAAAGGTGTTAATTCAGTTAAACATATCATTTTGCGCGAAGCGCAAAATAAAAGCGAAGCAACGCTTGCATTAAAAAGCGTTACGTTTGGATATAGATATCCTTAAAAAAAACTGAATTATGCCCTTGGTGGCTGTAAAATGGAAGTGGTAAAATCTTTTTCTGTACCGTTTAGGTGTAGAAAATCTTGAGTAGAAATAAGAGTTATATCGAGTGTTAAATCTGCAAAGTGCAAATATGTTGCGCTAATATGGCAACATTGGCAAATACAAAAAGGGGAACATAAATCTGAATCTTGGTACTGATGGTCATTATCCATAGCTTGTGAGATTTCAGTTTTAACATCATTATCAGACACAACGTAATCTGCACAAGGTGTTAGATTAAGTGCGAAAATGTAAATTGACAATATGAATGCTAAATGTTTCATTGATGCAAATATATGAATTTATTAATGCAATGGTGTTGCAAAGATGTTCATTGGTTTGTTCGGATTTGTGCGGTGGGAAGAAACAGCTCTTTTATTTTTTTGTGCGTTGGCTTATGTGGTTGGAAAAAATGAATGTGCTGTTTTAGCGTTGGCTTTTTTAGTTCAAATGTTCGATTTTAGCACGATTTCCGCATTATGCACAACGTTTTTGTATAAGATTAGTTGCGTGTTTTAAGCGGTGAATTTAGTAAATAAAACACGAACCAAGAAAGTCCGTTTGGACTTTCGTAAATAAGCTAAAAGCCAGCAATTAATTTTATACGGTGTTGGCAAATCGTTTTTTTTATTAATCAGTATATTTTCAATTTTTCTCTCTTTGAAATTATTTTACCAATCTTCTTCTATTTTCTTTTTTCCATTTATATAGTTTTCCAAACTTGTAGAAAGATTATTAAAAACACTTGGAATGTCTGTTATTAATTTTGAATATAAACCTCTTACTTTTCCGCTTTTTTTGTAATAACGTTTGGCATTTTCATTTATAAAAATATCGTTCCAACCGTATTCTTTAGTATAATATTCTAATTTTGTTGGATTGAATTTTATTTTCCCTTCTTTAAAAGCAATTTCAATGCTATATTTTGCATTCATAGAACTTCCACCACCAATTGTCAAAGTAGAAGGACTTATTCCTTGGATAAAAATTTTTTCATTCTCTATTTTTGAATTAATTACTTCATCTGGTTTTTTATATGTTTCTTTTATCCAATTTATGGTTTTTGAATATAATTCCGATTTTGTTTTGTCTTTAAAGTCTAAAACTAAATAATCATTTAAACCTTTGTTGTCGAAATTGAATTTGTCCTGGCTGTAAGAATTTAAATAAGTTAATAATGTAAATAATAAGGCGATTTTTTTTAGTTTGTTTTTCATTTTTTCAATTTTATAAGTTACCGTAATTTGTTTATTAATATTTGTTTGATAATTCAATTAATTTTAGAATTAGAAGAATTATTGTAATTGAAAAACTAATTCGAGCAATCCATTTTGTATATAAAAATTCAGAAAGAGTTTTGTTAATTAATTTTATGTTAACTCGTTTACTTTCTTTTTCAAGCCATTTATCTGTCATTCCTCCATTTTTCAAAAGCTCAATAATTTCTTCGCGATTAAATTTATGTCCTAAAGTTGTATCTCCTATTTCGTTTTTGTAGGAAAGAATATTTAAAGTACTTAACTCAATTATTATAAATTCAATACGCTCTTCTTCAATTCCTGTTTCTTTTAAAAAGAACGAAAGTACTCCTTTAAAGACGTTTTCTTTTTGATGTAAGTCTAAAAATCTTTTCAAAGCTAAATCAATTGAAATAGATTCATTTTCTGTTAATTCCTTTTTCATTCTTTTTGCTCTCTTGATTGGTAAATGTTTGCCAACGTTTGTGTATAAAAATAGTTGCGTTTTAAGTGTGCGAGGAATTTCGGAACGAAATTCAGAAGCAAACTTAAAAAAGCAATGAACATTGTTAAAGCACTAATTTAGCAATTTTTTTTATATTGTGTTAGGCTCTGTTGCGAAACATTTGAGTAAATACGTTTTGATTCCGTTTTGAACTTTTCAGCGTTTGAGTAAATTCCTGCATTTTACTTTTAAAACACTTTTTATAAAATAAAAAATCGAGAAAAAATTCCACTTTTTTGCTTCCGATTAAATTCCAACATTTTAATTCCGCAAAGATTTTTAATTCCGCAATTTTGGAATTCCGTTTCAGTTTTGTGTGAGTAAAAATTCCGCAAACTTGGTTTAATTCAAAATTTTCACAAACTTGCTAAATTCCGCAATTTTGAAAAATTCCGACGAGCGAGAGAGTGTTC
>NZ_JAWZSV010000004.1:569594-571538 GCF_033875165.1 Polaribacter sp. PL03
TAAATTAAAGATACTTTTTGTTTTTAAGTGATACCTTTTGTTTTCTTCCACAATGTTAACCTTGATTTAATTTTCCGACGAGCGAGAGAGTGTTCCACAAACTTGAGATTAAAAGACATAAAAAACTTAAAAAATGAAAATATTTTCAGAATTTGAACAAAGTTTTTAAATTTCTGAGCAATTGAGCCTAACGTTGATGTATATGGTTTGTTGCGTGTTTCAAGCAACTAATTTAGTAAATAAATACCGACAAAGAAAGTCCGCGAGGACTTTCGTAAGTAGGCGATAAGCCAGCAATAAATTATATACGGTGTTAGCAAAAGTTTTACCTTTTCTTTTTTCTTAATCTTATATTTCCAACAGTTAAGTTTGCTTTTTGAGCAATTGGAGATGAACTTTTAATAATACTTCTACTATTTATTAATTCTTTAGGAGTCTGTCTTGATGGGATTAAGCTTATTAAAAGCCCTCGATTTGCAAGATTTCCATTTTTCCAGTTTACAGAACCTTCCAATAAGAATTCATTAAAACCATAAAAGGTGAAAAACTGATTATTAAGTTTTTCAAGTTTTTTTAATTTAGTTCCAATTGTAACACCTTCTTTTGTTTTCCATAGTGAATTTTTGTTTTTCATAGAAATTAAATCTAATTCTTTAAGCTCTTTTTTATTATTCCAGAAAAAAGTAACTTCATTTTTCGTGTTAGGGAAAAGTATAGTAGAATAAGGAGGAAGTTCACCGTCTACAGGTTCAGGGTCTCCTAGAAATATAACTTCTGTTCGAATATTTTTTTTTCCAAATTTTTCCTCAATTTCTTTTTGAGAATTGAAAATTAATAAATCATCTAAAATAAATTCATTTTCTACTTGCTCTATAGTTGTTACTCCATTCTCAATTCTTTTAGAAGTTTTTAATGTATATACATTGTTGCTAAAAGCATAAATTTCTATAGTTGTACAAGAGGCACCACAAGCTCCACCAAACTCTATACTTTTATTTTCTTTATTAATTTCATAAGTGGACCTACTACTAACATTAATAATATTCGTTAATTTATTTTTTTCTTCAGAATTACCAATATAAATATGTTCTTTTGTTTTTTTAAATACTTTTTTTGGTTCTAATGAATTATAGTCAAGTATTCGGAAACCTCTTGTCATATAAGCGGGTTCTCCTAATTCAATTAATAGTTCATCTTTACCATCATAGTCAAAATCTTCAAATTTAATGTAAGAGTTAATGTCTGATGATTTTATTTCTACTATTTCAATTAGTACTTTTTTTTCTTTCTTTGTTTTATTATTTTTTATTAGTAAAAAGCCTTCAAGAGCTTCTCTCTCTTCGTCAACTTTTAAAAATGTAAATGTAAAGTCTCTTATTGTTTTTGAATTGTTAGGAATAGTTTTTTCTTTCGTTAAAATACTATTATTCTGACTAATTATATTGTCGGAAGTTAGTATTAATGTAAAGTCTTTTGCTGAATTTCTGTTTGAATTATTCCAAGTTCCACTTATTCTATTTTTATCTATAAACTTCCCATTCCAAAATCCAGTTTGCTTACCTTTTTGGTCGAACTCATCCAATGATAATATACTGTCTTTTGAAAGGGTTCCTTTTATTTTAATATTTGTACCAATTTTATCGTAGTAATAAGTGCCTTTAACCTTTCCATTTATAGAATTTAGTTCCATATGTAAAGGGTATTTATTGTCTATTTTTCCAGTAAATGATTTAGTAAAGTTTAAATTCAATTTTTTTTCATTTCCATTACAAGAAATTATAAATAGAATAATTAGGGTAAATGAGTATTTTTTCAAGTTCATGTTTTTTGTATTATACTGATATAGGTTGACCTTTTTTTAGGTTAATTTATACCGTTCAAACTTTTTTTTTAGTCGTTTAGAAGGCAAAAAATATTTTGAACTAGTTTTGTTTTTAAATTGTT
>NZ_JAWZSV010000005.1:0-317567 GCF_033875165.1 Polaribacter sp. PL03
GAATTGATTCTATGAGCCTTATTTAGTTATTGATAAATTAACTATCTATTGGGTTTAACTATTTATAATATTATTTTATTATTTGCGTGAAGGATAGAAATGAAAAGCCCGCAGTGAGGTACTAACGAGGACTTGTAATGCATAGCCTGACCATTTATCTATTTGTTTATTTTGCAAACGTAGTTCTTTAGAAATGGGCACGCCCAAATGAGTTTTAAGATTTTTTGAAACAAAAAAAAATCAGTGCTACTGAACAAATATTTATAGTTTATTACAATATTCTTTTAGATAATTTTAATAAGATATTTAATCCAACATTAAGAAAAAGTAGTTTAGTTTTCCAATATATAAAGTTATATTTATCGGACAGTTATTACATTTTGATTTATTAATAAATATATAAAATATGGCATTAGTATCACCATTAAGTGCAGAGCACGATTTAGAAACAAAAGAATTAGCAGAATTTTTTAATGAGACTTTAGGATTTTGTCCTAATTCTGTTTTAACAATGCAACGTAGACCTGCAATATCTAAGGCTTTTATTAATTTAAATAAAGCAGTAATGGCAAATGAAGGGAATGTTACATCTGCTTTAAAAAGAATGATTGCTTGGGTATCTAGTAATGCCACTGGTTGTAGATACTGCCAAGCACATGCAATTAGAGCTGCAGAACGTTATGGTGCAGAGCATGAGCAATTAGACAATATTTGGGAATACAAAACACATGCTGCTTTTTCAGAAGCAGAAAGGGTAGCATTAGATTTTTCTTTGGCCGCTTCTATGGTTCCTAATGCTGTAGATGAAAAAATTAAAGAAGCGCTTTATAAATATTGGGATGAAGGTGAAATAGTTGAAATGCTAGGTGTAATTTCTTTATTTGGATATTTAAATCGTTGGAATGATTCTATGGGAACAACTTTAGAAGAAGATGCTATTGGCAGCGGAAATAAATATCTTGGAAAAAATGGTTTTGAAGTAGGTAAACACGTTTAAATAATTATATATTATATTTACACATTAGATACAACAAAGCCTTTTCAGTAATAGTTGAAAAGGCTTATTTTAAATTATTAAGGTCCCCCAACCTCTTCAAATTTAAACTCAAAGATAGTGAAATGAATATTTTTACTATTGTAAATTTTACAAAATAATTTTTATCCTTTTGTGAAATTTGAGTATTAGAGAAAAAAATGATCTTAAAGATGAAAGTAGAACAAAAATTATTCAATTATATTCAATATAAATTACCTAAAAACATTTCTTTTACAGATGAAATATCTGAGGTTTTAGATTTAAGTTATGACGCTGCATATAGGAGAATTAATGGAAAAACACCTTTAAATTTAAGTGAAACACTAATACTATCTAATTATTATAACATTGATTTAAATGCACTATTAGTTGATACTAAAGATGATGTGCAGAAAATTATTGTAGAGAAGACACATAATACAATCTCTGATAGCTTTTTAGAAACATTTTTTGATAAATCGATTAATGAAATTCAAAATATTCTAGTATCTAAAAAAGGAAAAATAATTAATTCTCTTAAAGATTACCCACTATATCATGCTGGAAATGGTTATTTTTCTAGATTTAGAATCTATACTTTAATTAATATGTCTACTACTAATTCAGATATTAAGAAATTACCATTTTCGGAGTTTCACCCACCTCAAAACATTCTTAAAAAGTTTAACACTTTTATAAATGAATATAGTAAAATCTCTTTAGTGGAAATTTGGAGTGATTCTACAATTGACAATATTTTAAATCAAATTCAGTATTTTTTGGAAATAGGGTTAACTACAAAAGTAGAATCATTAGATATTGCAGATAGTTTAATTGAATCATTAGGTTTAATTGAAATTCAAGCTCAAAATGGAAAAAGAAATAGTAGTGATAACAGTTATCACCTGTATCATAATAACTTGGTTTCTTTGCTAAATACTGTTCTTATGAAATCTGATACTAATAAAAAAGTATTTGTACCATATACGAATTTAAGTTACTTTAAAGTTAGTGATGAGAATACTACAAACCAATTAGAGCAAAACTTAAAAACACAATTAGAATATTCTAATAATCTTTCTGGAGATGCTGCTGTTGAAAGAAAAAAATTCTTTAATTTTTTATACAAGAAAATAGAAAAAAGAAAAAAATCAATTTAAAATTATTATTTTTCTAGTTTATCTATTATTGTCTTAGAAATAGAATCTATTAATTTTTGTGATTCTTGAATATTCTTATTGATGAGTTTATTATTAGAAACTAAATCTAACGTTGTTGTAAACGATTTTTTATACCAGTCTGTCCATGCTTTAATAATTTCTATTTGAGTCTTTAAGGAGTCTCCATTGTTAATAGCAATTTTACTTTGTTTTAATTCTTCAATTAATCTGTTTTTAGCTTTTGTTTCTAAATTTAATAAAATAGATTTAGCAGTATTTTCATCTGCATTTAATAATGTATAAGCAGAAATAAGAGCAGTTGTACCAACATTTTTTAAAGTAGTTTTAGAAACTTTATCTATTCTATCATTATCTGTGTGATAAAACTGATCTGTAAAATGCCAAAATAAAACACTTGGTATATTTTCTCTTAAAAAAGGAACATGATCACTTCCACCTTCAAACGGATTTGTACTAACTAGCCAATTAGCTTTTTTACCTTGTTCTTTAAATTTGTCTATTAAAAAGTCATTTAAATAATGCGGTTTCATTTGATCTAAATTCATTTTAGAACCACCCCATTCTGTATGTTTATCGTTTCCACGAGTCCAAATTGCACTTGGATCTGGCATTTTTTCTATTAGAAAAACTCCACCAGTTTTCTCTGTATTTTCACCAACCATATCTAGAGAAATTCCCCATTTTATATCTTTTGCTCTAATCGAATCTTCTTGCACATATCTTCTTGTAGAGACAATTTCATCTCCCCATAAAAAGGTTAAAGTTCTTTTAGGTTGAAACTCTTTTTTGTTGATAAATTTAGCCGTTAAAGTAGCCATTTCTAAAGCAACACCAACACCAGTAGCATTGTCATTTGCACCAGGTTCTTGTATATGAGCACTAAAAACCAAACGTTCTTTTGGGCTTTTACTTCCTTTAATATCGGCAACAATTGTTAGTTCTTCTGAAGGATAAATATTTGTTTTAACTTTTACATTAAGAGTTACTTTACCTTTTTCTAAAGAATTTTTTAAACGTTGCTTTGCAGCGTAAGACATTGCAATTGCCCAAGGTTTATTTATTGTGTCTAACGGAATCGAGCGAAACTGTATAGAAGTAGTATTCTTTTCTGGTTGCAAATAATCAGGATTATTATAAGTAATAATTCCAGCTGCTTTTCCATCTATAATAGCTGTTTTAAAAATTCTATACGGACTTGTTTCTGCGAAAACAATTTTTCCTGTTACATCTATTTTAGATAATTCTGTAACATCTTTTATATAAATTACCTCAGCTGAAATTCCTTCTTTTGGTGTGCTGTAAGAATTTAAAGCAATCATATTTCTATTGGTTGTGTGTTCTAATAAAGATAGTGTTTCACCTTCTATTCTTACACTTGCATCAACAGATTCCCAAGTTGGTTTTTTAAGCGGACGCTTCTCTATTCTATAAGTTAAAATATTTTCTGTTGTTGCGTTTTCTTCTAAAACATAGCCAGCTTTTTCTAATTCTTCTGCAATTTTATAAACACTCTTATTAAAGCCTGTATTACCAACAACACGCCAGTATTTTTCTACAAAAGAAGTAGTTTCAAAAGCCAAATCTCCTGTAAACTCTTTATTAATTACCTTAGAATAATTAGATGTAGTAAGTTTTAAAGAGTTTTCTTTTTTACAATTGATTAATAAGAAAGAAACAAATAAGAAAGGAATTATTTTTTTGTACATAATTGCTATTTTAGAAGTTATAAAAGTAATTTTTTTAATTGATAATTTTGGCAACTCTTTTTTGCAGTTCAGTAATTACGTTTTTCTCAAACCAAGGGTTTTTAGTTAACCAAAAACGATTTCTTGGAGATGGATGTGGTATTACAAAATATTTAGGAAGATATTCTGGATAATTATCTACTGTCTCTGTAAGTGTTTTTTTAGCGGCACTTTTTAAATAATAATTTTGTGCATACATTCCTATTAAAATAATCATTTGCAAATTTGGCATTAAATTAAATAATTGTTGATGCCACTGTGGAGCACATTCTTTACGTGGCGGTTTGTCTCCACTTTTTCCTTTTCCTGGATAGCAGAATCCCATCGGTACAATTGCAAATTTTTCTATATCGTAAAAAACTTCATCAGAAACATTGAGCCATTTTCTTAATTGTTTACCACTAGCATCATCCCAAGGAATACTAGATTTATGAACTTTAGTTCCTGGAGCTTGACCAATAATTACAATCTTAGAATTTTTATGTGCAGTAACAACAGGGTTAGCTCCTAAATCTAAATGAGGAACACAAATGGTACACTGTTTTATTTCTGATAAAAGTTTCTTCACAAATATTTACTTCAATACTAAAGCATTATTTTCAAAAGACAAACCATTAAAACCATACTTCATAAAGTTTCTAATATTTTGATGAGAATCTCCTTTTTCATCCTCTAAAACATTTTTATAATGTTCGCCAAAACAAAATAATGTTTCTTCTTTTGTTAATTTCTGAAGTTTAGCAAAAGCAAATAATTTACAAGAGCCAGCGTTTTCTTTTGCTTTGTTTATAATTTCTCCGTTTGTAAAGCCAGTAGGACTAAAGTTGTAATTATCCTCTATAACTTCCATGGTTTCTGCAAAATTAATTGCTGTAGGATTTGCTTTTAATTTCGTTTTAAATTGTTGAATTATCATTATATTATTTTATAGATATTATATTTTACGTTCTTTGTTTTTATCAAATTTTATCAAATTTTATCAAATTTTATCAAATTTAAAATAAAAACACGGTTTCTTGTTATAAAAACATAGGTTTTAACGTTATATAAAAAGAATGAATAAAACAGATTTTAAGCTTAAGGTATTTTCATTATCAGCACGTATATTTCCTATGGTTGCGCGTTTGCTTGGTAGTACAGCAAATGCAGAAGATGCCATTCAAGAAATAATGCTAAAACTCTGGGAGAAACGTAAGCAAATAGCAAAACATCCTAATATTAATGGTTTAGTGTTTTTAACAGCACGTAATTATTGTATAGATGTGCTAAGGAAAAAACCGTTTATTTTAGAAGACGCAACAGATTATTTTAAGATTTTAGAATCTAAAAGTGAATACAAACAGCTCGAATGGATAGAGTTAAATACTATTATTAAAGAAATTCTTAAAAAAATACCAGAACAACAAAAAGACGTTTTTATGATGCGAGATATAGATGGTTATGAATTTACAGAAATAGCTGCAGCATTAGAAATTAAAGTAGAACACGTTAGAGTTTTGTTATCTCGAGCAAGAAAAACGATTGGTATAGCATTAGAAAAAACATACAGTTATGAGAGAGGAAAATATTAAGAACCTTATAGATAAGTATAAATTAGGTACAAGTTCTTTAAAAGAAGAACAGTTCTTATTTGATAATGTAGATAAAACAGATATTGGAATAGAAGCATCTTCTGTTTTTGTTAAGATGAATAAAAAAGAAATTCCAGATAGTTTTAATGATAAATTATGGGATTCTTTTGAAGAAAAAACAATAAAAAATAGCCATTTTAGATATCATTTTTTAGCTGTGGCAGCATCAATATTGTTAATTGTTACCCTTTATATTAGTAATCTAAGAGAAAGTAAACTTAATTATACAGATAAAGTTGCATTATTGAAGGAAGCCCAAAACATGTTCTTAATTTCTGAAGAAACTTTACCTATTGAGAATATAATTATTGAAAGCGACTTGGTTGTTGTTTACACAAAAACAGAATAGAAAAATCAATTAAAAATTAAATATTTAAAACCATGAAAAAATTATTATTTACAACTATTGTACTATTATTTTCAATTTCTATAATTCAGGCTCAGAAGACTGATTCTAAAAAGAAAGACAAGCAAATAAAAGAAAAGTTATATGTAAAGTTAAAAGACGGAGCAAAACCAGATGTTTATGTAGATGGTAAGAGATTCGATTTTCCAATTGAATTAATTGATCAGAGTAAAATTGAAGCTGTATTTGTAGTTAAAGGAGAACAAGCAAAAAAAGAATACAATGCACTTAATGGCGTAATATTAATTAAAACAAAAAAAACAAAGAGTTTAGATAATGCTGTTGTTTCTAATAAGAAAAAACCAATGATTATTATAAATGGCGTTGTTTCAGATAAAAAAACTCTTGACGAATTAAAACCTAATCAAATTGAAAAAATGGAGGTTTTAAAAGGAGAGCAAGCTATTAAAAAATACAACTCACCCAATGGTGTAATAATATTAACACTTAAGAAGAAATAATAATTAATTATTTAGATAATTAAAGCCTTCTTTTCTAATTATTAAAATAAAAACTAACTGAAAAAGCGTAAAACTTTCATTCAGTTAGTTTTTTATTTTCTGCTATTTCTTCCCTTCAACAATAACAACAATTTCTCCTTTTGGTGGCTTTGCTGTATAATGTGCTAGCACTTCTGTAGCTGTTCCTCTAATAGTTTCTTCAAACATTTTTGTTAATTCTCTAGAAACAGAAACTTGTCTGTCTGCACCAAAATATTCTACAAAATGCCCAAGTGTTTTTACTAATTTGTGTGGCGATTCGTAAAATATAATTGTTCTTGTTTCTTCTGCTAATAACAATAAACGTGTTTGTCTTCCTTTTTTTACTGGTAAAAAACCTTCAAAAACAAACTTGTCGTTTGGAAGACCAGAATTTACCAAAGCTGGTACAAAAGCAGTTGCGCCAGGTAAACAATCAACTTCAATATTATTTTCTACACAAGCTCTAGTTAATAAAAAACCAGGATCTGAAATTGCAGGCGTTCCTGCATCTGAAATTAAAGCACAGGTTTCTCCGTTTTTAATTCTATTTACTACACCTTGTACAGATCTATGTTCATTATGCATATGATGACTGTGCATTTGGGTAGCAATTTCAAAATGTTTTAAAAGCTTACCACTTGTACGTGTATCTTCAGCTAAAATAAAATCTACTTCTTTTAGAATTCTAATGGCTCTAAAAGTCATGTCTTCTAAATTACCTATTGGTGTTGGTACTAAATATAGTTTACTCATAATTTTTTAAATGCTTTCGTACGTTTCTACAGTAATATTTGCAATAACATCGCCTGTATGTTTTATGCTTAAAGGTTCTAATAATAAAATATGAACCTCTTCTTTTGCTATTGGTTTGTGTTCTACACCTTTTGGTACAATGTAAAATTCACCTTCTTTTAAAGTTACTGTTTTGTTACGTAACTTAATGTCTAAAGAACCTTTTACAACCATAAAAAGTTCGTCTTCATTATCGTGTTTATGAAAAACAAATTCTCCTTTTAGTTTTGCTAATAAAATCTGTTGTCCGTTTAATTCACCAACTTTTTTTGGTGTCCACAAATCTGAAAATAGTTTAAATTTTTCTTGAATATTAATTACATTCATAAAGCAAATTTACAAAGAATTGGACGGATTCTGCGTTACCGATTGCAGCATTTGTTTAAGCTCTTTTTTGTTTAAAAAAAGCGAGTGCGGAAAGCGGGGCATTTCTGTTTAGAAATGAACGCCCAAAAAACTCATATTCAATAGAAAATGATTAATTTTGCAGCTTGAATTAATGAGACTTCTGCCTTCGTAGAAATGGTAGATAAGAATATAAAAATAAAGAAATGTATAGAAGTCATTCTTGTGGCGAGTTAAGAGCATCGCATACAAATACAGAAGTAACCTTAGCAGGTTGGGTACAAAAAAGCCGTGATAAAGGGTTTATGGTTTGGGTAGATTTACGTGATAGATACGGAATTACGCAGCTAATTTTTGATGAGGAGCGTACGCCAAAAGAAATGATGGAGAAAGCAAAGTCTTTAGGTAGAGAGTTTGTAATACAGGTTACAGGTACTGTAATAGATAGAGAATCTAAGAATTCTAAAATGGCTACAGGAGATGTAGAAGTGTTGGTTTCTAAGTTAGAAATTTTAAATGCATCTGTTACGCCACCTTTTACAATTGAAGATAAAACGGATGGTGGAGAAGACATTCGAATGAAATATAGATATTTAGATATTAGAAGAAATCCTGTTAAAGACAGTTTAATTTTTCGTCATAAAGTATCGATGGAAGTTAGAAAATACTTGTCTGACCAAGAATTTATAGAAGTTGAGACGCCTTATTTAATAAAATCTACACCAGAAGGTGCTAGAGATTTTGTGGTGCCTTCTCGTATGAATGAAGGTCAGTTTTATGCTTTACCACAATCTCCACAAACATTTAAACAATTGTTGATGGTTGGTGGAATGGATAAATATTTTCAGATTGTAAAATGCTTTAGAGATGAAGATTTACGTGCAGACAGACAGCCAGAATTTACACAGATAGATTGTGAAATGGCGTTTGTAGAGCAAGAAGATATTTTAAATATTTTTGAAGGATTAACGCGTCACTTACTAAAAGAAGTAAATAATGTTGAAGTGGAGAAATTCCCTAGAATGCTATATGACGATGCAATGAAATTGTATGGAAACGACAAACCAGATATCCGTTTTGGAATGGAGTTTGGCGAGTTAAATGCAGTTACACAACATAAAGATTTTGGTGTTTTTAATAGCGCAGAATTGGTGGTTGGTATTGCAGTTCCTGGTGGAAATGCATATACAAGAAAAGAAATAGACAATATTATTAAGTGGGTAAAGCGTCCGCAAGTTGGTGCTTTAGGAATGATTTATTCTAGAGTTAACGAAGACGGAACGTTTAAATCTTCTGTAGATAAATTCTACGATCAAGAAGATTTAGCAAAATGGGCTGAAATTACGGGTGCAAAACCTGGAGATTTAGTGTGTGTGTTATCTGGTGAAACAAATAAAGTAAGAGCACAATTATCTGCTTTACGTATGGAATTAGCAGAACGTTTAGGCTTGAGAGATCCTAAAGTATTTGCACCGCTTTGGGTTATTGATTTCCCATTATTAGAATTAGATGAAGAAACGGGTCATTACCACGCAATGCATCACCCGTTTACTTCGCCAAAACCTGGGCAAATGGAATTGTTAGATACAGATCCTGGAGCTGTTAAAGCTAATGCGTATGATTTGGTTTTAAACGGAAATGAAATTGGTGGTGGTTCTATTAGAATTCATGATAAACAAATGCAAGCAACTATGTTGCGTCATTTAGGTTTTTCTGATGAAGATGCAAAAGCGCAGTTTGGTTTCTTAATGGATGCTTTTGAATACGGTGCGCCTCCTCATGGTGGTTTGGCTTTTGGATTGGATAGATTGGTTGCTATTTTAGGCGGACAAGAAACAATTAGAGATTTTATTGCTTTTCCAAAAAACAATTCTGGACGTGATGTTATGATTGATGCACCTGCATTTATTGATGATGATCAATTAAAAGAATTAAGTTTAAAATTAGATATTAAAGAATAACAATTTAAAATCCCGCTTTTGCGGGATTTTTTAATAGCATAAAAATGATTGTAAAATTAGCGGAAACAAACATTAAAACAAAGTTTGGCGAGTTTAAAGAAACCTTGTTTTATAACGGCCAAAAAGAATCTCATGCTTTGGTAATGGGAAATGTAGAAGGTGAAGAAGCTGTTTTATGTAGAGTACATTCTTCTTGTATTTTTGCACATCATTTTAATAGTATAGAATGTGATTGTAGAGAACAAATGGAAATTTCTCAACAATTAATTGAGAAAGCAGGAAAAGGAATTGTTATTTGGTTAGAACAAGAAGGGAAAGGAAACGGACATTTTGCACTTATTAAAAGTATAGAACACAAGAAAAAAGGTGTTCCGCAAGCGGAAGCTTATGAAAAAGTTGGTTTTAAAAAAGACGGAAGAGATTTTACAGTTGCCGCAGAAATTTTAACTGCTTTAAAAGTAAAATCTGTAAAAATGTTAACCAATAATGTTGCTAAAGTAGATACGTTAACTAAACACGGTATTATAGTTACCGGAATTAAAAAAACAGAATTATAGAAATTAATTACTTTTAAACTATGAAAAAAATACTTACACTTTTAGCATTATTTGTTTCTATTATTTCTTTTTCACAAGAAATTACTGGAGATGAGTTGTTAGAAAAAGCCATAAATTTTCATGATCCTAACGGGAATTGGCCAACCTTTAAAGGAGAGCTTTTTGTAACTATGGAAACGCCAAAGCGTTCTCCAAGAAAAAGTAGAATTAGAATTAATTTACCAGAGCAATATTTTTTAGTAAAAGCTGTAAGAGATACAATTATTACAGAACATGTAGTTCATAAGACAGATTGTAGTGTTGCACTTAATGGCAATATAAATCCGTCTAATGAATTGAAGAAGAAATACAGTTTAAACTGTGAACGTGCAAAAATGTATAAAAATTATTACACATTTTTGTTTGGTCTGCCAATGAAACTAAAAGACGAGGGAACAATTATTCATCAAAAAGTAGAAAAGAAAACATTTAAAGGAAAAGAATATTTGGTCTTAAAAGTTACATATTCAGAAGAAGTGGGTAAAGATACTTGGTACTTTTACTTTAATAAGAACACGTATGCCATGGAAGTGTATCAGTTTTTTAAAGAAGCAAAAGACAGTGGAGAATATATTTTACTTTCTGGCTTAGAAACTATTAATGCCATTAAAATGCCAAAAAATAGAGCTTGGTACTACAATAAAGATAATGGTTATTTAGGAACCGATATTTTATCATCAAAAAAATAAAGACAGCATAACGCTTTACTTTATTAGAATTCCACAAAAAAAAACATTGCTATATATGGAAATCGTATTACTTATTTTTATCATTATTTACTTATTAATTACAAACAAGAGTGTAAGTTCTAAACTAAAAGAATTGCAGAATTCTGTTTTTCAGTTAGATGATAAACTACGCTACTTACAAAGAAAAATACTATCACAAGAAGAGTTGTTAAAAAATAGAAGTGAAACTGTTTCTAAAAAAGAAACAGCACCTTTAGAAAAAGCAAAACCAATTGTTGTAGAAGAAAACAAACCTATAATTGTTGTTTCTAAAGAACCGGAAGCTATTAAACCTATTTTTAATACAGATGTTGCTAAGGTAACACCAATAATTGCAGATAAAAAAGCAGTTATTAAAGAAGAAAAAAAGAAAGAAAAAGCAATTCCTAAAAAATCTTGGATAGCATCTTTTAAAGAGAAAAATCCAGATTTAGAGAAATTTATTGGAGAGAATTTAATTAACAAAATAGGAGTTTTAATACTTGTTTTAGGTATTAGTTTCTTTGTAAAGTTTGCCATAGATAAAGATTGGATTAACGAACCTGCAAGAGTTGGTATTGGTGTTTTATGTGGCTCTTTAATAATGATGATTGCACATAAATTAAAGAAAAATTATGCTTCTTTTAGTTCTGTTTTAGTGGCGGGAGCAATTAGTGTTTTTTACCTTACTATTTATATTGCCTTTCATGAATACCAATTATTTAGTCAGACAGTTGCATTTTGTATTATGGCTGTAATTACTGCTTTTAGTGCATTAGTTTCCGTTTCTTATAACAGACAAGAACTGGCTGTTTTATCTTTAATTGGTGGTTTTGCAGCACCTTTTATGTTAAGTACTGGCGAAGGAAATTATGTTGTGTTATTTAGTTATATCGCTATTTTAAACTTGGGTATTCTTGCAATCTCTTACTTTAAAAAATGGAAAATAGCAACGATTGTAGATTTTGCTTTTACCATTATTTTATTTGGTGGTTGGTGCTTATTAAACATTCATAAAGATAGTTTCGAGCATATGGGAGCCTTAACTTTTGCAACCATTTTTTACTTTATTTTTAGCCTCATAATTGTTTTAAATAACTTAAAAAATAAAGGTGTATTCTCTAAAATAGAATATTTTATTTTAATTGCAAATACGTTTATTTTCTTCGGAATTGGAATGTTAATTCTTAAAGATTTAGAATCTAATTTTACAGGATTATTCACGTTATTATTGGCAGTTTATAATGTAGCATACGCAACTATCTTATATAAGAAATTCGGTTTAGACAAAAATGCAATTTATATTTTAATAGGTTTGGCATTAACATTTGTTACGTTAACGATTCCTATTCAATTTAACGGAAACCAGATTACACTTTTCTGGGCAGCAGAAGTAGTTTTACTCTTTTGGTTATCTAAAAAATCTAAAATATCATCGTTTAAACTAGGTGCAATTGTTGTACAAGTTTTATCTATTATTAGCTTGCTGTTAGATTGGAGACTGTACGCGTATTCAGAAGAATTATCTGTAATATTTAATCCGTTATTTATAGCTGGTTTTGTAGTTAGTATTTCTTTATTCTTAACCTATTGGTTATTAAAAAAGGAAGCAAATATTGTAACTAAATATTTTACATTAAGTATAAAGGTTTACAAGACAATTGTTTTAATTGCATTAGTTTTAGTTGCTTATTGCACGGGTGCTTTAGAAATTGATTATCAGGCTCGTCAATTTTTAGAAAATACAGCATCTGCAGTATCATTTCCTCTTACATATCATTTTGTATTTATTGCAATCTTATTATTTTTCACAGAAAAGCTTAAGCAGAAAAATATAGAAAAAGTAGTCTTATTAATAAGCTGTATTTCAATTTTTGCTTACATAGGTAACTTCTATAAATTACCAACAGATGAAATTGTACAAAATCTAGCACTTTCTATAAATAGTAATTACGCCTTTTATTTACATTATATAATTTTAGGCTGTCTTATCTATTTCGGAGTTCAATTATTTAGAAAAACAAGTACTTTATTTAATATAAAACCAACGCAAAGTAAATGGTTGCCGTGGGTTTTTGTTTTCGCAATTGTGTATACGTTAAGTAATGAAGTTATGGTACATGGATTGCATTTTACAGATACTATTGCTACTACAACAGATTTAGATACACAAGGCAATGAATATTTAAAGTATACTATTATAGAAGATAAAATAGATGCTATTGAGTCTCAAATAATTAAAATTGGGTATCCTATTTTATGGGGAATTTTCTCTTTTATATTTTTAATTATCGGAATTAAGAAACAATGGAAAAACTTAAGAATTATAGCACTTTCTTTATTAGGTATTACCATTATAAAACTATTTGCCTACGATATTAAAAATGCTTCTGAAACAGGAAAAATAATAGCCTTTATATTATTAGGTGTTTTAATATTGATTATCTCATTTGTATATCAAAAAATTAAAAAATTAGTAAATGATGAAACTCCAGAAGATGAAGAAATATAACTTTTTAATCGTTTTTTTTATAGGTTTAACTTGTTTTAGTCAGAACTACAAAGGCGCTTTACATACAGTTACAAAAGAAGGTTTGCATAAAATAATGCTAACACCAGAAGTAAGAGCTGCAAGTAAAAATAATTTTAATTTATTAAGGATTAAAGACAGTGCAAATACAGAAGTACCTTATGTCTTAAAAGATTATTCAGATAGATTATTTTCTGTTTTTACGCCTATAGATATTTTATCAAGCAAAAGAATTAAAGACTCTGTTACTGCTATTGTTCTAGAAAATAAAAAACGTAAAAAATTAACAAACCTTGTTTTACAAATAGCAAATACAAATATTTCTAAAAGATATCATCTTTTTGGAAGCAATGATGCTAAAACTTGGTTTGGAATAACTTCTAACACCGTTTTAAATCTTAGTAATTCTGCAAATAGTTCTTCTTTAGAAAGAAGAATAAATTTTCCAACAACAACTTATCAGTTTTTAAAAATAGCTTTTAATGACACTAATTCTTTGCCAATAAATGTTTTAGGTATTGGTGTTTATACAAATAAGTTTTTTTCTGAAGAACCAATAGAACTTACATATTATAGTCAAAAAGTTACGCAGCTAAAAGAAAGAAAAGTAACTCAGATTAAATTTACATCGAAAAACTCTCACAAAATTAATAGTATATCTTTTAGTATTAAAACGGCATTTTTTCTACGAAAAGCTAAATTAATAGTACAAAAAGAGCGTAAGGTTAAGAAGAGAGTATCTACATATGAACAAGTAATTTCTCATTTTCAGTTAAGTTCTAAAAAAGAGAATACTTTTATTTTAAATAATTTAAATGAAAAGGAATTTGTTATAGAAATAGAAAACCAAGACAATCCTGCTTTAGAAATAACAAAGGTAGCCTTGTTTCAAAAACCTGTTTATCTTATTTCAAATTTAAAAAAAGGAGAAAACTATACTGTAATAATAGACACTACATATTCTAAACCTATTTACGATTTAGGAAACTTTATTTCAGAAAACACAGCGGCAATAGAAGAATTAACTTTTAAAAATTTCGTTAAAATTAAAAGTAAGACAACAATTATTAAAGAAAAAGCATTTTGGCAAACCAGCATTTTTATGTGGGCTTGCATTATCTTTGTAAGTATATTAATTGTCTATTTTGCTTTAGATTTATTGAAAGATGTAAAACATCAAGAAAAAAAATAAACACATAAATAATTCTTTTTAGTACCAATAAAATAAATGCCAACAGCAAAAAAAATATACAAAAAAATATTAATTTGGAGATATAAATATATCTCTCAACGTCAGTTTATTTATATATTAAGTATTCTAGTTGGCTTTTTGTCTGGTGTTGCTGCTCTTATTTTAAAGAACTTAACACACTTTTTTCAACACCTTTTAGAAGGGAATTTAGTGCGTTATTACCATCATGCTTTTTACTTTGTGTTTCCTATTATTGGGCTTACAATTGTGTATTTTATTATAAAATATATTTTAAAAAAGAAAGTAGATCATGGCATTCCATCAACACTTTTTGCAATTTCTAAAAGAAAAGGAATTATAAAAAAAAAGAGCATGTTTGCATCTATGTTAACGGCACCATTAACAGTAGGTTTTGGTGGTTCTGTAGGTTTAGAAGGCCCAACTGTAGCAACAGGAGCAGCAATAAGTTCTAACATTGCGCGTTTATTTCACTTAAACCAAACCACTAGAAGTTTATTAATTGGGTGTGCAGCAGCAGGTGCATTATCATCAATATTTAAAGCCCCAATTGCAGCTATTATTTTTGCTATAGAAGTATTTAGTTTAGATTTAACAATTGCTTCTATGTTGCCGTTACTCTTGGCGTCATTATCTGCAATTATAACGTCCTACTTTTTCTTTGGTTCAGATGTTTTACTTCCTTTTAAAACAGAAGATGTTTTCTCTATAAAAGATGTCCCTTTTTATATTATTTTAGGAACAGTAACCGGTTTAACTTCTATTTATTTTACAGAAGTTTATGACAGAATTCAAAAATTATTCGATAAAATAGATTCCCCTGTAAAACGCCTATTAATTGGAGGAATTGGTTTAGGAGTCTTGGTTTATTTCATTCCGCCTTTGTATGGTGAAGGTTTCGAGGTTATTAATAATTTAATTGCTGGTAACCCAGAAGAAGCATTAAAAAACAACTTTATGCAATTAGATTTAACAAACGTTTGGGTTGTTATTTTACTGCTAGCTGGTTTGGTTTTTTTTAAAATTATAGCAAGCGCATTAACATTTGGCGCTGGTGGAGTAGGAGGTATTTTTGCACCAACCTTATTTATGGGAAGTATTTTAGGTAATTGTGTTGCAAAAATTATTAACGTTTCAGGTTTTTCTAACGTATCAGAAAGTAACTTTACCCTAGTTGGTATGGCAGGTTTAATGGCAGGCGTTTTACACGCACCTTTAACCGCAATTTTTTTAATAGCAGAAGTAACAGGAGGTTATCAACTCTTTATTCCTTTAATGATTACCGCTACAATTTCTTATTCTATAGCAAAATTTGTACACCCATATTCTGTGTATGCAATGGAGTTAGGTAGAAAAGGCGAACTAATTACACACGATAAAGATCATGCCGTTTTAACTTTAATGGACATCGATAAAGTAATAGAAAACAATTTTGTTTCCATTTACTCGAACATGAATTTAGGTGAAATGATTAAAGAAGCAGTAGTAAAATCGAACCGAAATATTTTTCCTGTAGTAGAAAAAGAAAGCAATAAATTACTAGGTATTATTTTGTTAGATGACATAAGACCTATAATGTTCGATCAAACATTATACAAGACCATTTTTGCTAAAGAAGTAATGCAAAAACCACCAGAAATTATCGAAGTAGGTAAAGATAGAATGACAGATATTATGAAAAAATTTCAGAAAAGTGGCGCTTGGAATTTACCGGTTGTCGAAAACAATAAATACATTGGTTTCATCTCTAAATCTAAATTATTGACTGCTTATAGAAATAAATTAATAGAAGTAACAAGTTAATTTTTTTTTTGAAGCTATTTCCTGCTTTTCGCACTCGCTTTTTTTATTCAGAAAAAGAATAAAAAAGAGCTCAAACAAATGCTACAATCAGGGCTAATATTTTTTGATAATTTATTTATTTTGTAAAATTAAGCGCCCCATTTATCTTCAATAGATATTAATTCTTTTTGAGATTTCATTAGTGGTTTTAGATTTACTTCACCAGTTTTTAAGCAAGTAAAAAGTAAAAAAACAATTTCTAAATCTTCAACATTTAAAAGTAAAACATTACTTGTGTTTTCTTCAATAGATTCAAAAAACGCATCATTTATTTCTGCAATTTTAACTCCGTCTTTAAAAACAGATTTCTTTTGAGAATAATGAATCTTTATTTCATAAAGGTTTTTATCTAATTGTAACTTAAAAATAGAATTCTCTTTATTATCAGAATTTAAAAACAACGTTTCTTTCTTGTTCGTTATAATATCGTAAGACATTCTCCATTTCCAAAACTTAAATTTTTTAGTAATTTCATAGATTACTTCATTCTCTAAATTATAAACTTCAGACGTTGTTTTGCCAAATTCTAAAAACCAACTAGAAGTAAACTTCAAAATATTTTTAGCATTATACGCTTTAAAATTATTGGTAGAATGATCTATTTTATAAACCTCTTTTGTCATTTTAATTTCTAGAATTTAAATAATTCACAACCAAATCCGGAAAATCTGTAAAAGCTCCATCTATATTAGCATCAATAAATAGTGTTTGCATCATTTCTTCAAAAGAAGAAAACTCATCTAAAGCATCTGCTCTAAAAGTATAAGGATGTACTTTTAAACCTAATTTATGAGCATCTGTAACCAAAGTACTAAAAGTGAATTTACCATTTACCTTTTTATCTAAAATTTGCTTGTACCAAGGTCCAATTCCGTTTGCATAGGTTGCAAAATGTGTTAATTGTTTTACTTCTTCAGGGAACTCTATTAATTGCACTAAAAATAATTCAGATTTTAATTCTTTTCTAATTCTTTCGAGTTCGTATGCATCAAAACATTGTAAAATACAGTTGTCTTTTTTTGTTTTATATCCATATTTATCAAGAATTTTTAAAACAATTTCTGTTAAGTTTTTACCTTCTTTTTTATGAAACTCTGGATCTTTAATTTCAGGATAAATTCCAATATTTTTTCCTGTAGAGGTGTTTAAACCTTGTATAAACTCTATTTCTTCACTTAAAGAATGTAATTTAAAATTCCCTTTTCCTTTCGGAAAACGATTAGGGTATACTTGCTCTCCAGTTTTAGGATTAAATCGCTCTGTTACTTTTAGAGTTTGTAACTCATTAAACGCAAAATCTATTACATAAAAACGATTGTCTTTTCTTTTCCTTTCAGGAAATTTAATGGCAACATCCGTAACATCATCTAAATAAATATCATGAATTACAATAGGTACATCATCTTTACTCAACACCAAATCTTGCTCAATATAATCTGCATTCATTTCAAAAGCCATTGCTTTAGCTTCCATTGTATGTTCTGGCAAATAACCAGAAGCTCCTCTGTGGGCAATAACAATCGTTGTATTCATTTTTAATTTATTTAGTGGTTGTTTACAAGAAAAGAGTAATAAACCAAGTAAAAATACTAAAATCGATTTCATTTGAATGAAAATTAGAATTTAAAGATATAACTTTTGTAGTTTTGCAATATGAAATTAGCGTTAAAAATAATATTTATTATCTTTTTAGTTTGGATGGCAGTTGGAGCATACTTAATAAATACAGAACATGAGAAAGCACAAGTAGTTATGGGCTTAGGTGTTATGTATTTGTCTTTTATATTTATGCCTTTGTTTATTTACTTTAGATATAAAGATGGTAAATATAAAAAGTACATATTAAATGATCAGAAGTTAAAAGAAGCTTTTAGTCAGCAAGGAAAAAAGTAATTATTCATCTTTCTTTAAAAAACCATATACAGGAAAATGGTCTGAAAAACCACCTTGATACCAAGGTCCAATATAAGTTCTAAATGGGCTGCCTTTTAATTTTCCTTTAAAAATCTTTAACCATTCTTTATTAAAAACTTCTGCGTGTTTAAAGTAGAGTTTGCCTGTTTTTTTTTCTGTAAAGTTTTTAGAAAATAAAATCTGATCAAATAAATTCCATTTACCATTATATGTTAAGGAACCCGTTTTCTCTGGGTCTAAAATACTTTCCATTGGGTTTATAAAATCATCTGATACCAATTTTTTTACACTAATACTTGTTGGGTCGTCGTTAAAATCTCCCATAACAATAATTTTTGCATCTGCATCTTGTTCTTTTATTTCTGTTATAATTGCTCTTGCCGTTTCTGCAGCAATAACTCTTTTATGTTCAGAGGCTGCTGTACCTTCTCTTCTAGAAGACCAATGGTTTACTAAAATGTATACCAATTCGCCATGTAAATTTCCACTTACCTTTAAAATATCTCTAGTGTAATCTCTTTCACCTTCATCATTTTTTAAAAAGATAGGAAATGTTTTAGATGTTAATAATTCGAAAGCTTGTTTGTTATACAAAAGTGCAACATCAATACCACGTTCATCTGGCGAATCGTGATGTACAAAGCCGTAATGTAGTTTTTTTAAATTGGTAGAGTTTACCAAGTCTTCTACAACTTTTGCATTTTCAACTTCTACCAAACCAACAATTGCTGGCGCATATTTAGATCTGTTCATACCTAATTGAGCAATAACAGAGCCTAGTTTTTTAACTTTAACGTTATACCGTTTGTACGTCCATTTTCTCTTTCCATCTGTAGTATAATCATCATCAAAAGTCTTAGGATCGTCAATAGTATCAAAAAGATTTTCAACATTATAAAAACCAATTGTGGTTATGTTTTTACTTTGTTTGTATGAAGAAATAGATGGGAACATAAAGTTAGAATTTCAGTAAATGTAAACAATTTAATTTTTTATCCTTTAAATATAGATTTCTAAAAAAATGAATTCTTTTTTTTAGAAAAACCTATTTATTAACCTAAAGAAAAAGTTTTCTTAATATAGTTTAAACATTAGAATTCGAATTATAATCTAATTTTGTCTTGCAGAAAACGTTGTAAACTTTTTGTATTTGTATTTGAATTAATGAATATAACCTTGGCTTTTGTTAAGGTTTTTTTATGCCTAAAAGAGAAGAATAGTTCGTACTTTTGTAGTCTATGATAGACGCAAGAGAAGCAATTTCAGAAAAAGCAGTTTTAATTGGTGTAATTACACAGTTACAGAACGAAACACAGTCTGATGAATATTTAGATGAGTTAGAGTTTTTAACTTCTACAGCGGGTGGAGTTGCTGTAAAACGCTTTGTTCAAAAAATGGAAAAACCAAACCCTAAAACCTTTTTAGGAGTTGGTAAGTTAGATGAGGTAAGAGCTTACATAGAATCTAACCATATTGGTACCGCAATCTTTGATGACGAGTTATCGCCAGCACAAATAAGAAATATAGAAAAGGTTTTAGATTGTAAAATCTTAGATAGAACAAATTTAATCTTAGATATTTTTGCACAAAGAGCACAAACAAGTTCTGCTAAAACACAGGTAGAATTAGCTCAATGTCAATATTTATTACCAAGGTTAACAAGACTTTGGACACACCTTGATAAGCAAAAAGGTGGTATTGGAATGCGTGGTCCTGGGGAAACAGAAATTGAAACTGATAGACGTATTATTCGCGATAAAATAGATATTCTTAAAAAGAAATTGAAAACCATTGATAAACAAATGGCTGTTCAACGAAAGAATCGTGGTAAAATGGTACGTGTTGCTTTGGTTGGTTACACTAATGTAGGTAAATCTACTTTAATGAACGTAATTAGTAAGAGTGACGTTTTTGCAGAAAATAAGTTATTTGCAACTTTAGATACAACAGTTAGAAAAGTGGTTATTAAGAACATTCCTTTTTTAATGACAGATACTGTTGGGTTTATTAGAAAACTGCCAACTCAATTAATAGAATCTTTTAAGTCTACGTTAGATGAGGTTAGGGAAGCAGATTTACTATTACATGTTGTAGATATTTCACATCCTAATTTTGAAGATCATATTGCTTCTGTAAATGGTGTTTTAGATGATATTAAGTGTGCAGACAAACCAACTTTAATGGTTTTTAATAAGATTGATGCATATTCTCATGAAACAATAGATGAAGATGATATTGTTACAGAAAGAACTAAAGTACATTATACTCTAGAAGATTGGAAAAAAACGTGGATGAATGATAAAGAAGAAAGCTCTATTTTTATTTCTGCACTAAACAAAGAGAATTTAGAAGACTTTAAAGAAACTACCTATGAAGAAGTAAAGAAGATTCATATCGAGCGTTTTCCTTATAATAATTTCTTGTATGATGAGTATAATCAAGAAGAGTAGTAAAGTTAAAAAGACTATTTAGTTATAAAATTAAAAGAGCCTAAAAAGTTGCAATATTTTGCAACTTTTTAGGCTCTTTTTAAGTATTTAAATTAGAGTTTATACTTCTTTTTCGTCTTCAATAATTCCCATTCTTTTAGCTCTGTTTTTCCAAGATTTTCTTGCCAAAGCTTGTAAGTCTGCAACAGAATCACTTTCGTCCATAATTTCTAAACCTAATAACGTTTCTATTACATCTTCTTGAGATACAATACCGCTTACAGAGCCATATTCATCAACAACTAATGCAATGTGTTCTTTTTCTTTTATTAGCTTGTCAAACAAATCTGCAATAGACAGTTCTCTTTCTGTTACAATAATATCTCTTTTAATAGAAGCTAACGTTTGTTCTCCTTCTCCATTTATCATTGCTTCTAATAAATTATCCTTTAAAAAATAACCTGTAATCGCATCTGGATTTTCAGAAAATACTGGTATTCTAGAAAAGCGTAATTTTTTATGTTCGTTATAGAAAGAAGTAATCGTTTGAGTTTCATCTGCAATTTCTAAAACAGACCTAGGTGTCATAACATCATTTACTTTTATGTTTTTAAAACCTAATAAATTTCTAATTACTTTACCTTCATTTTTCTGAAAAACACCTTCTTTCTCAGCCATATCTGCCATTACTAAAAAGCTTTCTCTGCTTAAAATACTTCCATGACCTTTACCTCCAATTAGCTTTGTAGTTAATTGTAAAACCCAAAGAATACCTGTGTATTTTAAAGGGAAAATCATTACGTTTAAAGCTTTAGATGTAAAATTAGCTAATTGTTTCCAGTATGTTGCACCAATTGTTTTTGGGATAATTTCTGAAGCTACTAAAATTAAAATGGTCATTACTGTAGAAACAATTCCTACCATAACATCTTCTGTAACTTTAATTCCAAAAATTGTTTTTATTTCTGTTCCATAAATTTCGGCATAGGCAACTTTTGCTTGTACACCAACTAAAATAGCACCAACAGTGTGTGCAACAGTGTTAATTGTTAAAATAGCAATTAAAGGTTTGTCTACATCCTTTTTAAATATTTCTAATTGGTTAGCATATTCTGCACCTTCACTTTTCTTAAGATTAATAAAAGTTGGAGTAATACTTAGTAATACTGCTTCTAAAATAGAACAGAGAAATGAGAAAAAAATAGAAATAGTGGCGAAAATTATTAATAAAGTCATAAACAATTTAGTTTGAAGTGCGAAGTTACATAAAATAAAAAAACCTCAAGAATTTCTTCTTGAGGTTTCGTTTGTATTGTTGTACTATTTAGAATGCATAACTCATACCTAATAAATAGTATGATTGTAATTTATTATCTACAGTATCAAAAGTTTCTGTAGGGAAGTCAATTAAAGCATTATTTAAAGCTTCTTGTTTATTTTTACGTAAACCTAATTCGAAACCAACACCAATTCCTTTCCAGATAGTATATCCAAAAGAGTTTGTCCATGTCCAGTTAGATAAGTCAGACGTTTTATAGCTTTGAAAAACAGATAAATTAGATTTTACACTTAATTTACCATATTTTTTTGTGTAGTCTGCAACTATTTTTGCACCTAAAGAAGAATCAAAAACAGTTTCACCTTTACTAAAAACAAAATTGTAGTTTCCTGGGTGTATAACTACTACTAAGTTGTTTGTTGGTGTCCAAGTCATACCAACACCTAAGTCTAAGTAACCAGGGTCGTTAAAGTTGTCTATTATAGTTGTTCTGTATTCACCTAAAGCAGAAACAGCCCATTTTTTGTTTAATCTCTTACCATATAAAGAAGAAATTGTAAAAACATCTGTAGCAGTATCGAAACCTTCGTCTCCTGCAACACCTTTTTCATCTAACTTTACCCAACCTAAATTAATAGCACCAGAGTTTCTCCAGAAAAAGTCATCTTCAATTAAATTTGCAAAACCATTTACTGTAACACCAATATTACCAGCAGATGCAGTAGGAGCAGTTCTAGAGTACCAGTTGTTAAAACCAGAGATACTTCCTCCAATTGTACCAAAAGCACCATATTTCCATCCTGGAAGTGCATCAATTTTTGCTTGAATAGCATTTACTTCTCCATTTAATTTTGCAATTTGAGCTTTTTTAGGAGCTTGTTCTTTTTTTAATTCTTCAGCAGTTTGAGCTTGCGCAGAAAAGCTAATAAATACCAATAAGATTAAGATTGATAATTTTTTCATTTTTTTTAATTTTTTATTTAAGCGTGCAAAAGTACACTTTTATTATTTTTAGACAAGAAAATATTAATAAGTCACTTTTTCGTGAAAGCTATAGTTAACACCTAAGCCAAATAATTGCCTAAATTGTATTTTACTCGAAGAATTATCATCAATAATTGTATGAAAAGTCATGTGCATTTTAATGTGTTTATTCACCTTAAAACGAATGTTTGTTTGGTAATCTAGATCTACGTTACCTATGTTTGCCAAATAATCTGAGTAAGCTGTAAGAATGTTTTCCATTTCTATATTCTCCATTAGACCAAATTTATAATAACCAGAAAAGTTAAAACCTAAACTAAAAGCAGTTGTTTCACCTTCTTCTGTACCAAATTTTCCTGCGAAAAATTCATTAACAAAGGTGTATCTAGCTGTTGCAGGGGCAATATTTAAATGAAGGTCATCAGATTTTTTCCAGAGCATTCCTGGTCCAAAAGTTAAGTATGCAGGAGATAAAAATTCAGAAACTAATGTTTTAGGCTCAGTCTTGTAATTGTGCCCTTTTGTATATTGCGTTTTAAAATTTCCTATAAAAGATAAAAACCAATAAGTTGTAGTTTTAATACCCAAAAGCGTGTTTAGTTCGAAACGGTCATTTGTTTTTCTATAACCTTTTTCACTAATGTGGCTTAAACCGTAACCAGTTATTAACCTTGTATCCCAGTTTACGTTATTTTTTTTATAATTAAAATCATAATTTACATCAATGTTTCCTGCAATAGTATTTTGGCCACCAGATGCCCAATTAGAGAAAGAAGATTGATTAAATACAAAAGCTAATCTTCCGTTAATCTTCCATTTTGGTTTGGGTAAGGTGTCTTGCCTCTTCTTATTTTGTGAATAAGAAGTAGATGCTAAGAGCATTAATAAAAGAAGGGGTAATCTTCTCACTGTAAGGTTTTAAGTTAAAACGTAAAAATAATAATTTTATTTTGATTTGTATAATGGTACTGTGGAACACGCTTCACCAAACATTATAGATTTTGCAATAGGTTGTAATTTTGCTATTAAAAAGGCAAAAGCAGAGTTTGGAATTGGCTTATCTGCACAACCTTTAATAATTACTGGGCAATCTGTAAAATCTTTTAAATCTACAAAATTTAATAATTCTTGGTATAAGACTGTTTCTAATAATTCTAAGTCTCCAATAACTACTTTGTTTGCATAAGGTGTAATTTCTGCAGCAATAAGCATAAAAGCCCAAGAAGGTACAATTGCATCTACAGAACAAGTTATGGCAACAAAGCAG
The DNA here is from genome assembly GCF_033875165.1 of Polaribacter sp. PL03. Taxonomy (NCBI): domain Bacteria; kingdom Pseudomonadati; phylum Bacteroidota; class Flavobacteriia; order Flavobacteriales; family Flavobacteriaceae; genus Polaribacter; species Polaribacter sp. PL03. Next base: position 24,317 of record NZ_JAWZSV010000005.1, read on the forward strand.
TTTTTATATTGAGACCAATTGTGGTTTTTAACAGATTCTCTAAAATCTTTTTCTTTTAAAATAATTTCTTGAAATAACCAGTCTTTAATATCAAACACAACTCTTTTTCCTTCGGGATAAATTTCCTCTAGATCAAATGTTTTTAGTTTGCTATTTGCAACTCTATTTATAATTTCTGCCATTTTTTAAATTTAAAAGTTGAGATTTTTTTAGTTTTAATACCGCTTAACTAAATTATAGCATTCCTAATTCTAGTTTTGCTTCTTCACTCATCATTTCAGAAGTCCAAGTTGGGTCGAATGTAATTTCTACTTCACAACTATTTATCTCTTTTAAAGATTTTACTTTTTCTTCAATATCTACAGGTAAGCTTTCTGCAACTGGGCAATTTGGCGACGTTAAAGTCATTAATATTTTTGCATTGTTTTCTTCAGAAACAAAAACATCATATATTAAGCCTAATTCGTAAATATCTACAGGTATTTCCGGATCGTAAATAGTTTTTAAAACTCCTACAATTTTGTCTCCAATCTCTTCTAATTCTTTATCCGTCATTATATAAGGTCTTAAATTTTATAATTTTGTTTGTTGCGCTATCGCGTACATTTTTATTTGTTTTACCATAGAAACCAAACCATTTGCTCTGGTAGGACTTAAATGTTCTTTTAAACCAATTTCATCTATAAAAGTGGTTTCAGTATTTAAAATATCTGATGGTTTTTGTTCTGAATACACGCGCAATAATAATGCCACAATTCCTTTGGTTAAAATGGCATCACTATCTGCTGTAAATTTTATTTTATCTGCATCTAATTCTGAGTATAACCATACTTTAGATTGGCAACCTTTTATTAAATTTTCATCTAATTTATGTTGTTCAGATATAATAGGTAAAGATTTACCAAGTTCTATAATATATTCATAGCGCTCCATCCAATCATCAAACATAGAAAACTCATCAATAATTTCTTCTTGTATTTCTTTGATAGTCATTTTTAAAACTTATTTTTGCGCTTTTAAAAAGCGTTTTTTATAAAATACAAAATTACGCATAAAATCTAAGAAATGAGTAAATTATTAGCAGTTGGTACGGTAGCTTTTGATGCTATTGAAACCCCTTTTGGTAAAACAGATAAAATTTTAGGAGGTTCAGGAACTTTTGTAGGTTTGGCTGCTTCTCAATTTGGTGTAGAAACAGGAGTTGTTTCTGTTGTTGGAGGAGATTTTCCTGCTTCATATTTAGAAATGATGAATTCTAAAGGTATAAATACTGATGGAATTGAAGTTGATAAAAACGGTAAAACGTTTTTTTGGAGTGGTAAATACCACAATGACATGAATTCTAGAGATACTTTGGTAACAGAGTTAAATGTTTTAGAGACATTTACACCAGTTGTACCAGAAAATTTTAAAGATGCAGGTATTGTAATGTTGGGTAATTTACACCCATTAACACAAGCCTCTGTTTTAGATCAAATGACAGAGAAACCAAAATTAATAGTTTTAGATACTATGAACTTTTGGATGGACATTGCTTTAGCAGATTTACATACTGTTTTAAAAAGAGTAGATGTAATTACTATTAATGATGAGGAAGCAAGACAGTTGTCTGGTGAATACTCTTTAGTAAATGCCGCTAAGAAGATTCATGAAATGGGACCTAAATACGTAGTTATTAAAAAAGGAGAACATGGTGCTTTGTTGTTTAACGAAGGAAAAATGTTTTTTGCACCAGCTTTACCATTAGCAGAGGTTTTCGATCCAACAGGAGCAGGAGATACTTTTGCAGGAGGTTTTTGTGGGTATTTAGCAAAAACAGAAGACATCTCTTTTGAGAATATGAAAAACGCCATTATATATGGTTCTAATTTAGCATCCTTCTGTGTAGAGAAATTTGGTACAGAACGCATGCAAAATCTTACAGCAGACGATGTTAAAACGCGCTTGCAAGCTTTTAAAGATTTAACACAATTTGATATAAAATTATCTTAATTTTAATCCGCGGTTTCGACCGCGGATTTTTTTTTGAAACAATACGAGTTTAACAACACACAACACAACAAAAAATAACACAAAATGAGTGACGCTATTAAACATGAATGTGGAATTGCACTTGTTCGATTAAAGAAACCTTTACAGTTTTATAAAGATAAATACGGTACAGCTTTCTACGGAATAAACAAGATGTATTTATTAATGGAGAAACAACATAATCGTGGTCAAGATGGTGCTGGTTTTGCTAGTGTAAAGTTTAATGTAGAACCAGGTACAAGATATATTAGTAGAGTACGTTCTAATAAATCGCAACCAATACAAGATGTTTTTGCTCAAATTAACGCTCGTTTAAATGGTGTTTTAGAACAAAACCCAGATAAAAAAGATGATGTTGCTTGGCAAGAGGAAAATATGCCATATGTTGGTAATTTGTTTTTAGGACATGTTCGTTATGGTACTTTTGGTAAGAATAGTATAGAAAGTGTACATCCGTTTTTGCGCCAAAGTAACTGGAAACACCAAAATTTAATTGTAGCAGGTAACTTTAACATGACTAATTCTAAACAATTGTTAGAAGAATTGGTAGAGTTGGGTCAGCATCCAAAAGAGTTTACAGACACTGTAACTGTAATGGAGAAGATTGGTCATTTCTTAGAAGATGAAGTTGCTAAGTTGTATCAAAAAGCAAAAAAAGCAGGTTTTAATAAAAAAGACGCTTCACCTTATATAGAAGAAAATTTAAGTATTAAAAAAGTATTAAAAAGATCTGCAAAAAACTGGGATGGTGGTTATGCTATGGCTGGTTTAGTTGGTCATGGAGATGCTTTTGTTTTACGTGATCCTAACGGAATTAGACCAACCTATTTTTATGAAGATGAAGAGGTTGTAGTTGTGGCTTCAGAAAGACCAGTTATACAAACGGTTTTTAATGTTAAAATTGATGATGTTAAAGAATTAGAAAGAGGGCATGCATTAATTATAAAGAAAAACGGTAAAACTTCAATAAAACAAGTTTTAGAGCCAAGAGAAAACAAAGCGTGTTCTTTTGAGCGTATTTATTTTTCTAGAGGAAGTGATGCTTCTATTTATGAAGAAAGAAAGAATTTAGGGAAATTAGTTTTTCCAAAGATTTTAAAATCTATAGATAGCGATATATCTAACACGGTTTTTTCTTACATACCAAATACAGCAGAAACTTCTTTTTATGGAATGACAGAAGCTGCAGAAGATTTATTAAATCAACAAAAAACTGCAAAAATTTTAGCTGGAGGAACAAAACTATCTGCACAACAAGTTACAGAGATTTTGTCTGAAAGACCTCGTTTTGAGAAAATAGCAATTAAAGATGCAAAGTTAAGAACTTTTATTGCTGATGATAGTAGTAGAGATGATTTAGTAGAGCATGTTTATGATATAACTTACGGAGTTGTAAAACCAACAGATAATCTTGTTATTATAGATGACAGTATTGTTAGAGGAACAACTTTAAAGAAAAGTATTATTAAAATTTTAGACAGACTTAGTCCTAAAAAAATAGTAGTAGTTTCTTCTGCGCCACAAATTAGATACCCAGATTGTTATGGTATAGATATGGCTAGAATTAATGATTTTATTGCTTTTAAAGCAGCAGTAGAGTTATTAAAAGACACAAAGCAAGAAAGTGTAATAGAGGAGGTTTATAAAAAATCTAAAGCACAGCAATCTAAAAAAGATGAGGAAATAGTAAACTATGTTAAAGGAATATATGCTCCTTTTACTACAGAAGAAGTTTCAGCTAAAATTGCTCAAATGTTAAAGACAAAAGACATTAAGGCAGATGTAGAGGTTATTTATCAAACAGTAGATAATTTACATATTGCTTGTCCAGATAATTTAGGAGATTGGTACTTTACAGGAGATTATCCTACACCAGGTGGTCATAGAGTTGTAAACGAAGCATTTATTAATTATTATGAAGGAAATGATAAGCGTGCTTATTAAAAGAACTTTATTTTCCTTTAAAAAGTTACTTATTGTTTCTTTCTAATAAACTAAAAATGAGTTCATTTTAACAAAAATGAACTCATTTTTTATTTTATTTTTTCTAATTTTGTTTATTATTTCTAATTATTTTATGCTAAGACAAAAACAAAATACAATTTATATAAAAATGTATTTTTTCTCATTACTGTTTTTAAATATAAACTTTTCGTTTTCACAAACTGGTCCTGGAGGTGTTGGAAATACTTCTAATAATGGGCTTTGGTTAAAAGCCAATACTTTTTCTAATTTTGGTAATGTTAGTACTTGGACAGATGTTTCGGGTAATGGTAATAATGCAGCGCAATTAGAATCAACTCAACAACCTATTTCCATGTCTACAAGTGCTTTAAATGGAATGCCAATTGTGCGTTTTGATGGAAGTAACGACCAAATGGCTGTAGCAGATGCAGATATTTTGGATGGTACTTCAGGTATTACCTACTTTACAGTTATAAGACCCAATAATATAAACGCAAGCCCTAGAGGTATTTTAGGAAAAAGAATAAGTTCTGGTACTACATCAAACTATTCTTACACTTGGTTTTTTTGGCAAGGTAGTAGAGCAATGTATTTAGATTTAGAGACTCAAAATAATCGATTTAATACTGCTACAACTTTTACCAATGCTACTAATTATATTCTCTCTTTTACTTTTGATGGTAGTTTGGTTACAAGCCAACGAAGTAAAATTTATAATGAAATGAGTTTAATTAAAGTTGCTTCAGAAAGTAGTACTTCTATAGGAAATAGTAATAGGCCTTTAGCTATAGGTGCTTTAAATGTTGATTATGGAACTTATCTAGGTGCAGATTATGCAGAAATTATACATTTTAATTATACTGTTACAGAGGTCGAAAGAATAATAATAAACAATTATTTATCAGCAAAATATAATATTCCACTTTCAAGTAAAAATTTTTATGACGAAGATACTTCTGTGGGAAACTTCGATTTTAACGTTGCAGGAATTGGGCAAGCTACAGATGGTTCTAGTCATTTAGATTCTCAAGGAACAGGTATTGTTAGAATAAATACACCATCAGCATTATCTAATGATGATTATTTGTTTTGGGGAGAAGATGTGAAAAATGCTAGCTATACTTTCTCATCATCTTCTGCTTCAGGCTATTTAGAGCGGTTAGATACTAAATGGAGAGTTAGTAAGCGTAATAACTTAGGTACAGTAAATGTTGAGGTAAAAGAAACAGATATTAATTTTAATTCATCAGAAGGCTGTAATGCATTAAAGTTAATTGTAAGTAATTCTTCAAATTTTGCTACAAAAACTTCTTACGACTTTGTTTTGTCTGGAGGAGTATATACGGCAACAGGTGTTAATTTTTCAGATAACGATTATTTTACTTTAGAATATGTAGATACAATTGTAGTAGACAATGCACAGTTTTATAATGGCTCTGGATCAGTTAGTGTACCAGATATTACTAATGGATGTTATAAGTTATTAGTTAAAAATACAGCAAATGGAACGCTAACGTTAACGCAAGATGCTTTTGTAAGAGAAATTGAAATTGAAGCAGGAGGTGTTTTATCAACAAGTTCTAATATTAAATTACAAGTAGCTAATGGTATTAAAAATAACGGAGAGCTAAGGTTGGTTGAAGGCTCTCAATTGATTCAAACGCATAGCTCGTCTGTAAATTTAAATTCAGGTTCTGGTCGTTTATATGTAGATCAAATAGCATCAACATCAACGTTTTACCAATCTGGTTACTGGTCTTCACCTGTAAGAAGTTCTGGTACAGGTGCAGGAGCGCCTTTTAGTATAGATAATATATTAAAAGACGGTACTGTTGCAACTGCTGCTACACCAACTTTAGGAGAAGCTAAAGATGTTAGTTTTATTACTGGACATGATGGTAGTAAAGTAACAACTCCTATAGAAATTAGTACAAGGTGGTTGGCTAAATTTAATAATGCTTTAGATTGGACTCGTTTTGTAAGTCCAACAGCATCAATATTTACTCCTGGAGAAGGTTGGAATATGAAAAGTGTGGGAGCTAGGTTTACATTTTTAGGAATACCTAATGATGGTAATTATAGTTTTACAATTGATCAAAACAATTATAGTTTAATTGGTAATCCTTATCCTTCTGCTTTAGATGCAGAGGCTTTTATATTAGACAATTCTTCTAGTTTTAATGGCGTAATTTACATATACAATGGTATGTCTGATGATACACATGTTAGAGGAGATTACTCTGGTACCTACAATACAATTGTTAGCGGAGTTAGTGTTGGTGGTACAAGATATTTACCAATAGGACAAGCCTTTTTTGTAACAAGAGAAGCTGCTGGTTCCGGAACAATTACTTTTAGTAATTCGCAAAGAATTATGGTTAATTTATCTGAAACTGGTAGTTTAGTAGCTAAGAATACAGAGGAAAAAAAGCAAGATGAAAGTTTGTCTGTACTAAAGTTAGGTTTTCAGTTTAATCTATCTGAAACAGTTAAGAGAAATAGAGAAGTTGCTATTACATTTAGAGGTTTGTCAGATAAATTCGATAAAGGTTATGATGCACAAATGTGGGGATTACAGCCAACAGATTTATATCTTAAGGTAGAAGATTTAGATTTTCCTTTTATTATAACAGGTATAGAATCATTTAATAATTCTATAAAAGTTCCTTTAGTTGTTCAGGTAGATCAAGAAAAAGAAGTTGTTTTTTTAATTGAAGAAAAGATTAATATAAATACACCTGTTTATTTGTTTGATGCTTCTTTAGGTACATATCATAACTTAGATGTTGAGTCTAAAACTCTAAAGTTACTTTCAGGTAAATATACAGATCGATTTTTTATTACTTTTTCAAATAAAACTTTAGAAGTACCAACTATTAACGAAGATGAAAAGAGTATTCGTGTGTTTAAAAGAAAAGAAGGTGAGCTTGTTGTAGATAATTCAGCTAACTTATATATAAAATCTATTAAAGTTTACAATTTATTAGGAGCTGAAATTTTAAATTATACTATTAATGCAAATATTCTAGAGAAAAATATAGATGTAAGAAATATTGCTAAATCTGTTTATATTCTGAGTATAAAAACAGAAAAAGGAGTAGTTAATCAAAAAATAATTATTGATTAATAAAATAAAAACCCTACTTTAGTGTAAACTTACACGTCAATTAACGTTGATATAAGAAACATTCCCCCAAGAATTATCTTAAGTGTAGTATTAACAAAATTTAAAAATATGTTAAGACAAACACAGTATATAATTTATATTGCATTCCTTTTCTGGGGATCAATAATTTCTGCACAAACAATAACAATTATAGATGAAGACTTTACAGCTGGTAGCTTACCAACAGGTTGGTCTAGTGAAAATAATGGAGGTACAGATACTCAAATATGGCAATTTAATGCAGCAAGAGGTATAACAGCTGGTGGTATAAATGGTAATTATGCAATTTTAGATAGTGATGCTTATGGTTCAGGAAATAACCAGAATGCTTCGCTTTTAACATCAACTTTTTCAGCAGATTTATATGAAGCTATAACCTTAGAATTCGATTATCAATATAGAGATTATAATGGTGGAGAGTCTTGCGTAATAGAGGTTTTTAATGGTACAGATTGGATTGAGGTATTTAGAAAAGAATTTGGAGAAGAAAATTATGTAAATCTTACAACAGGAGCTACATTAGAATCTATAAATATTAAAAGTGCTGCAGGAAGCGCAACCAATGCACAAGTAAAATTTACTTACATTGGTGTTTGGGATTATTGGTGGGCTATTGACAATGTTAAGGTTTTAGGAGAATTATTTACACCAACAAATACAGATTATTTAGGACCTGGAGGAGTAGGAGGCATCGATGGAAGTTCAGGTCTTATGTTATGGACAAATCCAGATAATATTTCTGAGGCTGATAATGACCCTTTTGTTTCTTGGTCAGATTTATCAGGATTTAATTCAACATTAACTCAAGAAGACGTTGCTTTTCAGCCAATAATAAAAAAGAATATTGTTAATGGCTATGATGCTGTTAGGTTTGAAGCAGTAAATAAACGATTAAGAAAAACAAACTTTACAAATTTTCCTACAACAGCCATTTCTGGTTTTTACGTTAATAGATCTGAAGACGCTAATGAAGGAGGAGATGGAACGCTTTCTTATGCATCTTCATCTAGTCTTAATAATGATTTTCTTCTGTTTAATAGTAATAATTTGTCTATGTATATTGGTAATCAGGCAAGAGGTTCGGGTTTAAATGTTAGTACTGCAAATTGGAATGTTATTGGTTACAGATGGCAAAGTTCTGGAGTTGCAAATACTTCTTTAAATGGTACAGATAGTAATCTTACTTTTACGAGTGGTAGAGTAATAAGTCCAGGAGGATCTTTAGCTTTAGCCGGAGAGCAAGATAGTGTAGATGATGGTGCTGGAGGGAATGATGGTAATTATGCAGAGTCACAAGCGCATCAAGGAGATTTTTCTGAGGTAATTATGTTTAATAAATATATTAATGAAGCAGAAAGAGTTATTATAGGTAATTATTTATCTGCTAAATACAATATTGGAATTAATGCAGCAACCAATTTCTATGCTCAAGATGAGGTAGTTTCTGGTAATTTTGATCATGATGTTGCAGGTATTGGTCAGGCAACAGATGGTTCTAACCATACAGATTCACAAGGAACAGGAATTGTAAGAATTTATAATCCAAGTAACTTAGCTAATGATGAGTACTTGTTCTGGGGAAGAGATAATAAAGACGATGTAGTTTTTGAAACAAATGAAGATAATTATCAACAAAGAACCTCTACTAAATGGCGTGTAAGTAAAAGAAATGACGTTGGAGATGTAAGTTTTATTTTAGATTTATCATCTATAGATTTGTCTTCAAAAGAATCTTGTTCAACTTTAAGGTTAATCATAGATAATGATAGCGATTTATTATCACCAACATCTACTTACAATTTAGTAGATATTGGAGGAGGTTTGTATAAGGCAAATAATGTGGTGTTTGCAGATAACGATTATTTTTCGATAGAATACCAAAATTTAATAGTTGTAGATGATACTCAATATTATAATGGATCTGGAGCAGTAAATGTGCCAGATTTAAGTAATGGCTGTTTCAAATTATTGGTAAAAAGTACTTCTAATGGTTCTTTAGCAATAACAGAAGATGCAATTGTTAGAGAGATAGAAATAGAAACAGGCGGTATTTTATCAGTTAACTCAGGGGTTTTACTAAAAGTAATTAACGGCATTGTAAATAACGGAGAACTAAGATTGGTTGGGAATTCTCAGCTAGTACAAACCCATACAACAGGAGCAAATTTAAACTCTGGAACGGGTAATTTATATGTAGACCAAACAGGAGCAACATCTACCGTTTTTCAATCTGGTTATTGGTCTTCTCCTGTAAGAAAATCTGGTACAGTTGCAGGAACCCCTTTTTCTATAAGTGATGTTTTAAAAGATGGGACAAATGTATCTACATCTGCAACACCAACATTGGGTGAAGCAGCCGATATTAATTTTACTTCAAATTTTGATAGCAATGCAGCAACAAGTCCTATAGAGATAAGTTCTAGATGGCTTGCTAAGTTTATAAACGCAAGTGATTTTACTAGATTTTTAAACCCAACAAGCGCTATTTTTACACCTGGTGAAGGTTGGAATATGAAGAGTGTAGGAGCTACATTTACCTTTTTAGGAACACCTAATGACGGTGATTATTCATTTCCTTTAGATCAAAATAAATTCAATTTAATTGGAAATCCTTATCCTTCAGCACTAGATGCAGAAGCTTTTATAACAGACAATTCTTCTAGTTTTAATGGAGTTATTTATGTTTACAATGGTCTTTCTGATGACACGCATGTTAGAGGAGATTATTCTGGTACCTATAATACAATTGTTAGTGGAGTTACTGTTGGTGGTGGAAGATATTTACCAATAGGACAAGCCTTTTTTGTAACAAGAGAAGCCGCAGGAACTGGTACTTTAACCTTTAGAAACTCTCAAAGAACATTAACCACTTTATCAAATACGGGTGCTATATTAGCAAAAAGTAAAGATGTTAAAAACGGTGTTGTTCAAAATGAAAAAGAACTACCAACTTTAAAAATTGATTTTAAGTTTAATTTATCTGAAACTAAAGAACGCACAAGAACAGTGGCAACAGTATTTAGAGGTTTAACAGATGAATATGATATGGGATTTGATGCAGTTATGTGGGGTTTACAACCAACAGATTTGTATCTAAAGGTTAAAGGTTCTGACAGTCCGTATATAATTACTGGAACATTTGATTTTGACAATACTTTACAATTGCCTTTAGTTGTTCAGTTAGATGAAGATCGAGAAGTTAATTTTTCTGTTAGTGAAAAAATTAAAATTGATTCTCCTGTGTATTTGTACGATAAACTATTGAATAAGTATTACGATTTAGGGGATGGTCCTAAGGCTATAAACTTATCCATAGGTGAGTATACAGACCGATTTTTTATAACTTTTACTTCTCAAACATTAAGTAATGAAGATGTAAATGAAAGTGAATATTTAATTTCTGTTTATGGGAAAGATAATGGTTTATTAACCATAGAAAACAAGACTAATTTAAAAATAGAAGCTATAAGAGTTTATAACCTTTTAGGTGCAGAGATATTTAACTTCGAAGTTGAAGATAGTAAAGAAGAATTAAGTTTTAATATAGGTAAGTTGGCTAAAGCAGTTTATTTAGTCTCTGTAAAAACAGAAAAAGGAATTATTAATAAAAAGATTATTATAGAATAAAAAAAGCATCCAATTAATTGGATGCTTTTTGTTTTATAAATTAAGTAGTTTAATACTTATTTGGCGTCAGCATATCTTTTCTCAACTTCGTTCCAGTTAATTACTTTAAAGAAAGCATCAATATAATCTGGTCTTCTGTTTTGGTAGTTTAAGTAATAAGCATGTTCCCAAACATCTAATCCTAAGATTGGAGTTCCGCCACAAGTTACACCAGGCATTAATGGGTTATCTTGGTTTGGAGTAGAACAAACCTCTACTTTACCACCAGGTAAAACACATAACCAAGCCCAACCAGAACCAAACTGAGTTGCAGCAGCTTTAGAAAAAGCTTCTATAAAAGCCTCTTTAGAACCAAAGGCAGCTTCAATAGCGTCTTTTAATTCACCAGATAAATTTCCTCTACCATTTGGGTTTAATACTGTCCAGAATAATGAATGATTGTAAAAACCACCACCATTATTTCTTACAGCACCATTGCTCATGTCTAAATTAGCTAAAATATCTTCAATAGATTTTCCTTCTAATTCAGTCCCTTCAATTGCTCCGTTTAATTTTGTTGTATATCCGTTGTGATGTTTACTATGGTGAATTTCCATAGTTCTAGCATCTATATTTGGTTCTAATGCATCATATGCATAACCTAATTCTGGTAATTTAAAAGCCATTTTTTTATGTTTTTAAAGTTCGTATAATTATTGATGATGTAAATTTACTCAATATGATGCAGTTTTACAAAATATTAAGGTCTAGTTAACTTATAATAGTATAAAAAAGATTTATTCACCAAACTTTTGCATAAACTCTTCTACCTTATTTACCATGTTTTTGCTTCCACAAACAAAAGGAACTCTTTGGTGTAATTCTGTTGGTTGAACATCCATAGTTCTTGTATAACCATCAGAAGATTTACCATTTGCTTGTTCTGCAATGTAAGCTATAGGATTACATTCGTATAATAAACGTAATTTTCCGTCGGGGTTTCTAGAGCCTTTTGGGTATAAGTAGATTCCACCTTTAATCATATTTCTATGAAAATCTGAAACTAAAGAACCAATATACCTACTTGTATAAGGTCTGTCTCCTTCTTCCTCTTGACAGTATTTTATGTATTTTTTTATTCCTTCAGGAAAATCGAAGTAATTTCCTTCATTTACAGAGTAAATGCTACCATCTTCAGGGAAAGTCATGTTTGGGTGCGACAAGTAAAATGTACCAATTGCAGGGTTTAAAGTAAAACCGTTAACACCGTCTCCGGTGGTGTAAACTAACATTGTAGATGTACCATAAACAACATAACCGGCAGCAACTTGTTCACTTCCTTTTTGTAAAAAATCTTCTAATTGTACAGGAGTTCCAACGGGTGTAATTCTTCTGTAAATAGAAAAAATTGTTCCAACAGAAACATTTACATCAATATTAGAAGAACCATCTAAAGGGTCTATAAGAACAACGTATTTGTTTTGATGATTTTCATCTTGACTGTTAATCGAGATAAAACTATCTTCTTCTTCACTTGCAATACCACAAACAATATTTCTTTTTGTTAGTGTTTGAATAAATTTGTCATTTGCGTAAACATCTAATTTTTGTTGATCTTCACCTTGAATATTTGTATCGCCATAAGCACCTATAATATCTACTAAACCAGCTTTGTTTACTTCATGATTTACTACTTTTGCTGCTAATCTTATAGAGTTTAGTAAACTAGATAATTCACCAGAACTGTATTTAAAAGAATGTTGGTTTTCAATAATAAATTCGCCTAAAGTTTGTTTCTTAGATAACATAATGTTGTGTATAGTTTGTCTTACAAAGATGCTAAAATTTCTTGTACTACACCGATTTCGTAATCGTTTTTTTCATAAAAATAACTCTAAATTATTGTCAATAAGATAATTTACTTGTCTTTAAATTTAAACAAATCAAAAATAACTGTGTAAAATATTCAATTATTTTTAAGCGAAATCAAAAAAACTATCTTTGGCTAAAATTAAATCAATATGGATTTTAAAGTAAGATTAGGAGAGGAGAAAGACATGCAATCTGTTTTTAATTTAATTACAGAATTGGCTATTTTTGAGAAAGAACCAGAAGCTGTTGAAATTACGGTAGAAGATTTGATAAGAGATGGTTTTTCTGATAAACCTAAGTTTAAAGTTTTTGTAGCAGAGCAAGAAAATAATATTATAGGTATTGCATTGTTTTACGAGCGTTTTTCTACTTGGAAAGGACGTGCGATTCATTTAGAAGATTTAATTGTAACGAAGAGTAAACAGAAAATAGGTGCGGGTAAAGCCTTGTATTCTGCAGTATTAAAATACGCACATGATAATAATTTTAATAGAGTTGCTTGGGAAGTAATTGATTGGAATTCTAATGCAATTGATTTTTATAAAAGTACGGGAGCAACGTATTTAAATGATTGGTCTGTAGTGCAAATGAACAAAGAAAATTTAGCGAAATTTATTCAAAATAATTAAAAATGAAGATTTTTAAGTTTGGTGGAGCATCTGTAAAAGATGCAGCAAGTGTAAAAAATGTTACAAACATTTTACAAAGTGAAGGCACAGAAAACACGGTAGTTGTAATATCTGCAATGGGTAAAATAACTAATGCTTTCGAAGAGGTAATAGATGCTTATTATAATAAAACAGATAAATTATCTGAAAAACTAGGTGTTATAGAAGATTTTCATAAAAGCCTTATGTCTGGTTTGTTTGATAAAGAAGATGCAATTTATAAAGAAATTGATATCCTTTTAGGAGAATTAAGTTGGTTTTTAGCTAGAAATACATCGCAGAGATATAATTATGTTTACGATCAAATTATATGTTTTGGAGAGCTTTTATCAACAAAAATAGTAAGCGCTTATTTAACTAAGATTGGTGTAGAAAATAATTGGTTTGATGTTAGAAATTATATTAAAACAGATAGTAATTATAGAGATGCAAAGGTAGACTGGGATTTGACTCAAGATATTATTACCAATAAAATAGATGCTTCAAAATTAAATATTACACAAGGTTTTATTGCGGCAAATGATACAGAAAACACAACTACTTTAGGTAGAGAAGGTTCAGACTATACGGCTGGTATTTTTGCATATTGTTTAGATGCAGAAAATGTAACTATTTGGAAAGATGTACCCGGAGTTTTAAATGCAGATCCTCGTGTTTTTGAAGAAACTACTTTGTTAGAGCAAATTTCTTACGAAGAAGCAATTGAAATGGCTTTTTATGGTGCTTCTGTAATTCACCCAAAAACATTACAACCTTTAGAAAGAAAAGGAATTCCGTTATTGGTTCGTTCTTTTATTAATCCTAAAGAGACTGGTACAAGAGTAACACAAGGCACAAGATTGGTACCTTATATTCCTTGTTTTATAGTTAAGAAAAATCAGATTTTAGTTTCTATTTCTGCACTAGATTTCTCTTTTATGGTAGAAAACAACATCAGTTATATTTTTCAAAAATTACATGATTATCAATTAAAGGTAAATCTTATTCAGAATTCTGCTTTAAGCTTTTCTGTTTGTATCGATGATAAGTTTGGTAATTTTGAAGCCTTTTACAATGAATTAAAAAAGGAGTTTAAAATAGATGTTCAAAAAGAAGTAGATTTATTTACGGTGCGTCATTTCGATGATAAAGCTGTTGCTAGTATTGAAGAAAAAGGAGCCTCACTATTAACGCAAGTGAATAAGGAAACGATTCAAATAGTTTTAGCAGCAAATTAGCATTCCGATATTTGTTTTTTTTGTACATTTGCATTTACGTCTAATCGTAATTTATGGCATTAGTAACATCTAAAGAAATAGCACAAGTAATTGGTTTACAGAAGTTTGGGTTTTTAGGAACTTTTGTTGGTTGGGTTCTTTTAAGAGCACTTCGTATATCATCTATCAATAAAATTTACGAAAAAAATAAAAATAAATCGGATTTAGACTTTTTAAACGGAATTTTGGATGATTGTAAAATCAAATTCGAAATTCCTAAAGAAGATCTAAAAAGAATTCCTAAAGAAGGCCCGTTTATTACTGTATCTAATCATCCTTTAGGAGGAATAGATGGTGTTTTGTTGTTAAAATTACTAATTGAGAAAAGAGCAGATTATAAAATAATTGCCAACTTTTTATTACACAGAGTAGCTCCTTTAAAGCCTTATGTAATGCCGGTAAATCCTTTTGAAACAAGAAAGGACGCAAAATCGAGTGTTGCAGGAATTAAAAGTGCACTATTACACTTAAGAGAAGGCAAGCCTTTGGGTATTTTTCCTGCAGGTGAAGTTTCTACTTATAAAGACGGTAAATTAAATGTAGATAAACCTTGGGAAGAAGGTGCTGTAAGATTAATTAAAAAAGCAAATGTACCTGTAATTCCTATCTATTTTCATGCTAAAAACAGTAGATTATTCTATTTTCTGTCTAAAATATCTGATACTTTAAGAACCGCAAAATTACCATCTGAGGTAATGTCTCAAGGCGGTAGAGTTATTAAAGTTAGAATAGGGAAGCCTATTTCTGTAAAAGACCAAGACGAGTATAAAGACATACCTGCTTTTTATGAGTTTATTAGAAAGAAAACCTATATGTTGGCAAATCCTTTTGAGAAAGCACATAAGTTAATTTCTAGAGAAAATATTAAAATTAAAAAAAAGGTTAAAAAAATAACACTTCAAAGAAGTCCAGATTTATTTGTAAAAGAAATAAATTCTTTAAGAGAAAAAGAAGGTAGATTATTAGAAAGTAAAAATTACGAAGTGTTTTTTGCAAGTGCAAAAGAGATTCCTAATTTATTACATGAAATTGGTCGATTAAGAGAAATTACTTTTAGAGATGTTGGTGAAGGAACCAATAAAGAGATCGATTTAGATAAGTTCGATAAATACTATCATCATTTATTATTGTGGGATAGAGAAGCAGGTTGCTTAGCAGGAGCGTATCGAATGGGACTTGGAAAAGAGATCTATAAAAAATACGGTATCAACGGTTTTTATGTTCAAACCTTGTTTAGAGTTGAACCAGAATTACACCAAATGATGAGCAATACCATAGAAATGGGTAGAGCTTTTATTATTGGAGAATATCAACAGAAACCAATGCCTTTGTTTTTATTATGGAAAGGAATTGTACACGTTACCTTACGTTACCCAGAATATAAATATTTAATGGGCGGTGTTTCTATAAGTAATCAATTTTCAGATTTCTCAAAATCTTTAATGATCGAGTTTATGAAATCTCATTATTACGACCCATATATTGCACAATACATTCATCCTAAGAAAGAATTTAAGGTAAAATTAAAAGATGGTGACAAAGATTTTGTATTCGATGCAACAAAAGCAGACATGCAAAAGTTCGATAAAATTATAGATGAAATAGAACCAGGAGCCTTAAGAATACCTGTTTTAATTAAAAAGTACGTTAAGCAAAACGCACGTTTGGTTGCCTTTAATGTAGATCCTAAATTTAATAATGCCGTAGATGGTTTAATGTATATTAAAGTTGCAGACATACCAGATAGTACTGTAAAACCAGTTATGGAAGAGTTTCAGGCAGAATTAGAAAGAAAAGCTACGGAATTACAAAAGAATAAATAAGAGATTTAATGTGTTTTGGGCGTTACCCTAAAAAGGGTCGGGCTTTTCGTTTCAAGTCCTCAGTCGTTCCTCCTTGTGGGCTTTCCTCTGCAATCCCTAACGCGTGCTTATTTATAAAAGCTAGGTTTTCTTATTACTTTTTTTTACCTTAAAAAGAAATTAATTAGGTGTTGCCTTTTGTTAAAATCAATATTATTAAAAAGAATTTTTAGGAATCTCTTATGAATTATATTTTTTTTTGGTTGTTTTCTCTAATTTGATTTCTTAAAAGATCGTTGCTTTTTATTAGTATTAATAGAAGATTGTTAGCCTGTTTAGGTTTCTAAAGTAGTCTTTTTCAAAAAGAATTAAGAAACTACTTTTATTTAAGTACTAATTTATCAATTTTTAATTCACGGTGTTTGCAAACGTTATTTATTATTTCCTAAATTTCTATATTTACTGATATAAAAAAGGCAGCCTAAAATTCCGAATATTATTATTCCAATATTTGCATTTCCTGTATTCCAGTTGTCGTAGACATATTTAATTCCTAAAACTCCAGAAATTATGTAAATAAAAAACAATATTTTTCCAATATTAGATTTATAATGTTTTTGTTCTCTGTCTATTATTAATTCATTTTTTGTGTCTTTAATTTTATTTCCATTCAGATTTTTAGTTCTTCTTTTTCTCTTTTTGTTCAGATTTTCAATTCTTTTTTTAAATGTAAATAGGAAATTTTCAAATTCATCTTTTTCAGGATTCCAATTTGGAAGTCTCATCACAGTAATAACTTCTGAAGGATTGTAAATCTTAAAATAACTATATTGAAATTCAGTTCTATATTTCCAACTTTCAATATCTTCTATGTTAACAGATTCATTTTTTTGCATTGTCAAAATTGGTTTCTCAACCCACAAGAATTCCACTTTCTTATTTGATAATGTAATTTGTGCTTTTCCGAATGTTAATCTAGAAGCAACTAAATAAGATATTATAAACGTTAAAATTATAAATAAAAAAGCAGGAATAGATTCCATTATTCCAACTAATTTCATTCCCGTAATTCCAATAGCAAGAATTAAGGTCAAAAGTATGGTTATAAAATAAAAAATTGAAATTGTTCTAAATTTGTATTCCATTTTTATGTTTGCTAACTTAGTTGTATCAGCTTTGTTGCGTTGTTTAAGCATTGATTTTAGTAAATAAAACACGAACGGTTAAATTTCAAAGGAATTTCTCAAGTGAGCTAAAAGAAGCAATAAAGTTTATACGGTATTATATGTAGTTTTATTTAAATGTATTCGTTAATTCAGAATCAATAACATTGAATTTTATATTGAACTGTTTAATTATTTTTTCAATATTTTTTTTATGCCATTTTTGACATTCAGGATGAAAAATAATTTCAAAAGGTAATTCCTTAAAGTTATTTAGTCTTAAGTGTTTTACTTTTATTTCATTAGAAGTATTTATTTTAACTACATCTTCGTCCAATAATATACCTCGATTTTCTAAATATTTTTTTTCAGAATCTTTATTTTCAATCATTATTCGAAATTCTCGTTCATGCTCAAAACTAGAATCTTTAATAAACCCTTGAGCGTCAGTTCTAATTTTTGCTTCCTCTAAATTTTCAATATTTTTAAATCTATGATAAGAAATTGCTCCAAATTTTAATTTATCATATTTACTATTGATTTCAAAATTCCCATTTAATAATTCGTTGTTTAAAACTTTGTAAGGAATTTTTATAGCAACACTATCCGATTTTGAATATAATTGCCACATTGCTACTGATTCATAATTGTTAATATACCAACAACTTGCATAGTTTGTGGCCTGAAAAACTTCCCTTTGACGACTATGTTTATTCCTTTCTGTAGGATTAACTGTTAGAGAAATACTTCCAAAAGTTCCTCCTAGACTTTGCATGTTTTTTTTAGTGAGTTCACTAATATGATTTAAAAGTAGATGTTTTAATGAACTACCTTCTAGTTTATCATTAAACATATTAAGTCTAACAAGAGAAATCCTTTCACTTAATAACAAATCTAAAAGTTTATCAATTGTTAAATATCTGTATAAAAAAGAATCTTCCTTAGGTTGATTATAATATGGTTCAATTTTCAATTCGTTCATTTTGAGATTTGCAGGAATTACAGCTAACTTATCAGTAAAAGTAATAATATTAAATATATAGTTATATCTAAATTTAGAAACAGATAATACTTTCATTATAACATGACAAAGTTGCAGTCTTTTTCATTTGGTATAGTTTTCGCTTTTAGTTGTCTGTATTAAAATTAAACAAATGAAAACATTTTTAAAAATCTTACTAACTGCAGTAGCGGTAATTGTATTAGCCAATGTTTTACCTGGTATCTCGGTAGATGGTTATGTATCTGCAATTGTAGTTGCAGTAGTAATTGCATTGTTAAATATGATTGTTAGACCTTTATTAATCTTCTTTACGTTGCCAGCAACTATAGTTACATTTGGCTTATTTATTTTTGTAATAAATGCAATTATAATACTTCTGGCAGATAAGTTAATAGATGGTTTTGCAGTATCAGGTTTCTTTGCAGCGTTGTTTTTTAGCATATTGTTATCTATTTTTAGATCGGCATTATTTTCGTTACTAAAAGAAGATAAGAGAATTAACTAAAAAGTAATTTTATTTATTTTTAAAGTTACATTTATTCAATAAAGAAAATTAAAATAATATAAGTATAATAATGAAAATCAGTCTAATTAGTAAGAATATAGCTTTATTTTTATAAGATTTTCTGTAGAAACAGAATCTTTTAAATGCTTGTTAAGTATCATATTTTTAATTAATTTTACATTCGATTTTTTTAAAGCATAATAGACAAGAAATGAATATTACAAAAGAAAACATAGATGCGTTAAACGCAGTTGTAAAAGTAGATATTGTAGCAGAAGACTATCAACCAAAAGTAACTGCACTATTAACAGAACGCCGTAAAAAAGCAGATGTTCCTGGTTTTAGAAAAGGACAAGTACCAATGGGTATGATTAAAAAGCAGCACGGTAGATCTATTTTAATGGAAGAAGTGAATAAGCTTTTACAAGAATCTTTAAATACATTCTTACAAAAAGAAAAATTAGAGCTTTTAGGAAATCCTTTACCTAGAGTTCAAGAAGATTTTAATTGGGATGCAGAAACGCTTTCTTTCGAATTCGAATTAGGTTTAGCACCTCAATTTGATGTAGATTTAAAATCTAAAAATAAAGTAGTAGAATATAATATTATTGCTAAAGAAGATTTATTAGACGAAGAGGTTAAAAACATTCAACTTCGTTTTGGTAAAGTTTCTCCTTTAGAAGAAGCAACAGAACATTCTAATGTAACTGGTACTTTTGTTAACGAAGAAAAAGAAATTAACAAAAAAGGAACTTTTTTAGTAAACGATCTTAAAGGAAAGAAGAACGAAAAGAAAGTTATAGGAGCTAAAGTAGGAGATGTAATTGAGCTAGATACTAAGAAATTATTTGAAGATGACCATAGATTAGAGCATCTTTTAGGAGTTTCTCATGATGAAATTCATGACTTAGATATTACTGTTTCTTTTACTATAGAAGAAATTACAAAAACAGAACCAGCAGATTTAGACAAAGAATTGTTCGATAAATTATTTGCAGATGGTAGCGTTTCTACTACAGAAGAATTAAGAGCAAAAATTAAAGAAGACGCAGAAAAACAATTCAAACAACAAGGAGACCAGCAGTTATTAAATGCTGTAACAGAACATTTAGTAGAAAGTACTAAGTTTGATTTACCTACTAGTTTCTTAAAGAAATGGTTAGGTACTGCAGGAGAAAAACCATTAACTGCAGAAGAAGCAGAAGCAGAATTTTCTAGATCTGAAAAAGGTTTACGTTACCAATTAATCGAAGGAAAGATTATGAAGGAAAACGATATTAAATTAGACTATAAAGAATTAGTTGAGTATGCAAAAGGATTTATCCGCACGCAAATGGCTCAATTTGGTAACATGAATCCAGAAGAAAAAGAGTTGGATGAAATTGCAGGTAGAGTCTTACAAAATCAAGAAGAAGCTCAGAAATTACAATCTCAATTAATTAGCCAGAAGTTACTAGCTTTTTATAAAGAGAACATGAGCTTTAAAACAAAAGAACTTTCTTACGAAGAGTTTACAAAAGAAGTTTACAAATAGTTTTAGACTATTTTTAGAACCTCACATTGTTGTTCAAATGATGTAAAGAGGTATAAAAATAAAAAACCTGAATTGTTAGATTCAGGTTTTTTTACCGACAAACTGAAACAAAAGAGTAAGAAATAGTTCTTATATTTACAAAACAAATATTAAAAGAATCACGAAAATGGATTACGGAAAAGAGTTCGAAAAATACGCAACAAAGCACCAAGGAATAAATAGTACATATTTAGGTAAAATTACAAGTAGTTTAACGCCTTATATCATGGAAGAACGTCAGATGAACATTACACAAATGGATGTTTTCTCTCGTTTAATGATGGATAGAATTATCTTTTTAGGTACAGGAGTTAACGACCAAGTAGCCAATGTAATTCAAGCGCAGTTATTATTTTTAGAAAGTGTAGATGCTAATAAAGATATTTCAATTTACATAAATTCACCAGGAGGAGGAGTATATGCAGGTTTAGGTATTTACGATACAATGCAGTTTATAAAACCAGATGTAGCAACAATTTGTACAGGTATGGCAGCCTCTATGGGAGCTGTTTTAATGTGTGCAGGTGCAAAAGGAAAACGTTCTGCATTACCACATTCTCGTATTATGATTCACCAACCAATGGGAGGTGCACAAGGACAAGCGTCTGATATGGAGATTACGGTTAAAGAAATAGGGAAGTTAAAAACGGAACTATATGATATTATTTCAGACCATTCTGGACAAACATTTGATAAAGTAAAAGCAGATTCTGATAGAGATTATTGGATGAAAGCAGACGAAGCAAAAGCTTACGGAATGATTGACGAAGTTTTAGCAAGAAAAAAGTAATTTTTTAAAGCTCTTGTACTTTACCATTACCCATTAGCAGAAGATATATTTTAAAAGCATACAGCTAAGTGCCAAAAGCAAATAGCTAAAAGCGAAAAGAGAAATAAAATGTCGAAAGAAGAAAATTTAGAATGTTCGTTTTGCGGACGAAAAAAAGCAGAAACCGACTTGCTAATCGCAGGGATGGATGCTCATATTTGCGATAAATGTATAGAACAAGCCCACGGTATTGTCGAAGAAGAAGTTTCTGAAACAAAAACAAATGGGTTATCTAAAGACTTAACGCTTAAAAAGCCGAAAGAAATAAAAGAATTCTTAGATCAATATATTATTGGTCAAGTAGAAACTAAAAGAGCCATGTCTGTTGCTGTTTATAATCACTACAAAAGGTTATTACAAACAAAAGATGATGAAGATGAGGTAGAGATAGAAAAATCGAACATTGTTTTGGTTGGAGAAACAGGAACAGGGAAAACTTTAGTTGCAAAAACAATTGCAAAAATGCTAAATGTACCTTTTGCAATAGTAGATGCAACTGTTTTAACACAAGCAGGGTATGTTGGTGAAGATGTAGAAAGTATTTTAAGTAAGTTGTTGCAAGCTGCAGATTATGATGTAGAAAAAGCACAAAGAGGTATTATTTTTATTGATGAAATAGATAAAATCGCTAGAAAAGGTGATAACCCATCAATAACAAGAGATGTTTCTGGTGAAGGAGTACAGCAAGCTTTATTAAAATTATTGGAAGGGACAGTTGTAAATGTTGCACCTAAAGGTGGAAGAAAACATCCTGAGCAAAAATTTATAGAAGTAGATACAAAAGAGATTTTATTTATTGCTGGTGGTGCATTTTCTGGTATAGAAAGGTTTATAAGTAAGCGTTTAAATATGCAAGCTGTAGGTTTTGGCGCTTCATTAGATGATGATAAAGTAGATGAAGAAAACTTGTTACAATACATTATCCCATCAGATTTAAAAGCATTTGGTTTAATACCAGAGATTATTGGACGTTTACCAGTTTTAAGCTACATGAATCCTTTAGATGCAAAAACGTTAAGAGCAATTTTAACAGAGCCAAAAAATGCTATTATTAAGCAGTATTCTAAGTTGTTTACAATGGATGATGTAGATTTTAGCATCGAAGAAGAGGCTTTAAATTATATCGTAGAAAAAGCAGTTGAATATAAATTAGGAGCCAGAGGTTTGCGTTCTTTATGTGAAGCTATTTTTACAGGTGCAATGTTTGATCTACCAAGTTCGGATGAGAAAACATTTAATGTAACTAAAGAATACGCAGAAGCAAAATTAACCAACACTGCATTAAAGAAATTAAGTGCAGCTTCTTAGTTAGTTTATAAAATTACAGTTTAAGACTATAAAAACCTCACTAATTTAATTAGTGAGGTTTTATTTATTTTATTAAAATGCAAATCATTAGAAATATCTAATTCTTATATTTGTTATCCCTTTACCAATAAGCCACTAAATGATATCAAGAAGTACAATAGACAGAGTTTTTGAAACTGCAAGAGTAGAAGAGGTTATTGGTGAATTTGTTCAACTTAAAAAAGCAGGAAGTAACTTTAAAGGGTTAAGTCCGTTTGTAGATGAAAAATCACCCTCTTTTGTGGTGTCTCCTGTAAAACAAATTTGGAAAGATTTCTCTACAGGAAAAGGAGGAAATGCTATTTCATTTTTAATGGAACACGAGCACTATACATACCCAGAAGCCATAAAATGGTTGGCTAAGAAGTACAATATAGAAATTGAAGAAACAGAACAGTCTAGTGAAGAAAAAGAGCAAATGAACGAAAGAGAAAGCATGTTTATGGTTTCTACATTTGCAAAAGACTATTTTCATGACTTAATGCTAAATACTAATAAAGGAAAAGCAATAGGACTTTCTTATTTTAAAGAGCGTGGTTTTACAGACGATACTATAAAAACATTCGAATTAGGGTATTGTTTAGATGAGTGGGACGCTTTTACAAATGCAGCTTTGGCAAAAGGGTACGATTTAAAATACTTAGCTTCAACAGGTGTATCTATTGTTAAAGATAATAGACAATTCGATAGGTTTAAAGGACGTGTAATGTTTCCAATACACTCTATGTCTGGTAGAATTTTAGGTTTTGGTGGTAGAATTTTAACTGCAGATAAAAAAGCAGCGAAGTATTTAAATTCTCCTGAAAGCGATATCTATCATAAAAGTAAAATTCTATATGGCCTTTTTCAGGCAAAAAAAGAAATAGCAAGACAAGATAATTGTTATTTAGTAGAAGGTTATACAGATGTAATTTCATTTTATCAATCTGGTGTAGAAAATGTAGTTGCTTCTTCTGGTACCGCATTGTCATCAGATCAAATTAGGTTAATAAACAGACTTACTAAAAATATTACAGTACTTTTTGATGGTGATGCCGCTGGTATGAGAGCTTCTATTAGAGGAATCGATATTATTCTAGAACAAGGAATGAACGTAAAAGTAGTTCAGTTTCCAGATGGTGAAGATCCAGATAGTTTTGCAAAATCACACTCTAGAGAAGAATTAAAAAAATATTTAGAAGATTCTGCACAAGATTTTATAAGTTTTAAAGTTTCACTTTTATTAAAAGATTCTAATAACGATCCCATAAAAAAAGCAGGTGTAATTAGAGATATAGTTGTTAGTATTTCTAAAATTCCAGATGGTATTCAGCGTGAAGTTTACGTACAAGAGTGTGCTAGAATTATGGAAGTTTCTGAGCGTGTTTTGTTTAGTGAGTTAGCTCAAATTATAAAGAAAGGAGAGCATGAAAAAAGTAAAATAAGTAAACAACAAAATAGACAACAGCAAGATCCTAATGAGCCTCCATCAGAATATTTTATGGAACAGGAACAAGCTAAAATGGGAGTTGTAAAAGGTGGGCCTTCCGTAGAAAAAATAGATCAAATTTCTATTTTAGAAAAAGAAATTATTAGAATTCTATTGTTGTTTGGTAACGAAGAAACAGAATTTGTAGAGGAAATAGAAAATGAAGACGAAGATGGGCGAGTAGAGGTAACTTCAAGAAAATACAACAATATAGTTTCTTCAGAAATTTATGTACACTTACAAGATGATGAAACAGAGTTTACAAACATTATTTTTCAAGAAATTTATACAGAAATTATTCATCAATTAAATCAATCGCAAAAATTAGAAATAGATACTTTAGTAAATCATAAAAACACAGATATTTCTAGTACCGTTACTTCTATTTTAATGGATGAAGAAAAGCATCAATTAAGTGATTGGGAAGGACAAAATATTGAAGTAAAGACTGCATTAGAAATTTTACCAAAGCTAGTAAGTGATGCTGTTTTTAATCTTAGAAGAGTATTAATTGGTAAGAAAATTGAAGAGTTGGTTAAAGAAGTTACAGATGAAGGTGTTATCGATTTAGAGACTATAAAAGGTTATACAGGCCTTAAAATAAGGCTTTTCGAAAAGTTAAATAGAGTTGTCTAAAGTTATTAAAATGTAAAATTAGGTGTTTTCCCTATATAAATTTAAGTTTATACGAGACGTTTTTTTGTATATTGCACGTGCTAAAGAAAAAACCTCAGATTATGAAAAGAATTTTACGTTTACTAAAAATAGTGCAGTTATTTGTTTTATTACCTTTCGAAATTTCAAACGGTTCTAAGAGAAGAGCTTATATGAGAATTAAAAAAATGATGATTGCAGCCAATATATTGTAAAGGTTTGTATCAATAATTATATAAAAAAATCCCGTAAATTAATTTACGGGATTTTTTATGCTATTTTAATTCTTCAGGAATTTCACAGACAGGTATCGCAACCATTTTATGCTGGTTAATTCTATTTAGCCTTTCGTATATTTTAAAAACTTCTTGCTCTCTTCCAGAAAAATCATGTTCGTTTTTTCCTTCGTTTTGTTGCTTCATTGCCCATTCTAATTCGTCATAAGAAGCACCAATTTGATCTTCGTCTGTTCTACTATCTCCAAACAAGCCATCTGTTGGTTGCGCTTTTTGTATTGAATTTGGTACTTTTAAATACGCTGCTAATTCATAAACTTCAGATTTCATTAAGTCTGCAATCGGACTTAAATCTACACCACCATCACCATATTTTGTGTAAAAACCAACACCAAAATCTTCTACTTTATTACCTGTTCCTGCAACTAAAGAACTGTGTAAACCTGCAAAGTAGTATAATGTTGTCATGCGCAATCTAGCTCTTGTGTTTGCTAAAGACAAATCTACCTTTGCAGAAGATTCTGCTTTTGGAACTACGTTTTTAAAATCTTCAAAAGTTGAAGTTAAATTCACTCTAACTTCAGAAACATTACTAAAATTTTCTTTCAACTGCTTAATATGTTCTTCTGCTCTAGTAACTTGACTTTCTGCTTGGTGAATTGGCATTTCTACACATAATGTAGGGAAACCAGTTTTTGCACAAAGTGTAGATGTTAATGCAGAATCTATTCCGCCAGATACACCAACAACAAAACCTTTTACTTTTGCATTTTCTGCATAATCCTTTAACCAAGAAATAATATGAGTTGCTACTTTTTCTGTATTCATTAGAGAAACTATTTTAGTATTTTTATCGTTTGTAATTCTAATAGCAATATACAACGTTTATGAGATTTTTTCTAGTGATTTTAGCGGTTTTATTCAGTTTTTGTGCATGTAATACAGATGAGATAGGCAAAGTAGATGTTTCTAATATTAATGTAGATTTTAAAGTGAAGAGGTTCGATGTAGATTTTTATACATCAGAAACAGATAATTTACAAGACTTAAAAAGAAAATATCCTTACTTTTTTCCAATAGGAGTAACAGATAGTATTTCATTGTCGAAAATAAACAATAAAGACGAACAGGAATTATTTTTAGAGACTCAGAAGGTTTACAAAAGCTTTGATTCTGTTAAAAAAGAATTGGCATCACTTTTTAAACATGTTAAATATTACAATCCAAATTTTACGGCACCCAACGTTGTTAACATGTTAACTAATATAGATTATGATAGTAGAGTAATTTATGCAGACAGTTTATTAATAATTTCTTTGGATGTCTTTTTAGGTAAAAAGCATCCATTTTATTCAGATTATCCTAAGTATATTAAAGAAAATAATACAAAAGATCATATTGCCGTAGCAGTTGCAGAAGCTATTATTAACAAACAAGTTAAAAACTCTAAAGACAGAAGTTTTGTGGGGAAGATGATACATGAAGGAAAAAAAATGTACTTATTAGATAGTTATTTACCAACCGTATCTGATAAAGAAAAAATTGGATATGAATTAGATAAGTATAACTGGATAATTTCTAATGAAGAGCAAATTTGGAGTTATTTTATAGAGAAGAAAATACTATTTAGTACAGATACCAATTTGAATAAACGTTTTTTAGAACCTGCGCCTTTTTCTAAGTTTTATATGGAACATGATAACTTATCACCAGGAAGAGTTGGTGTTTGGGTTGGTTGGCAAATTGTACGTTCTTATATGCAACATAATGATGTATCTTTGCAAGAATTATTAAAAATTAATGAACTAGATTTATATAAAAAATCGAAATATAAACCCAGAAAATAATGTCAGTAAAACATAACTCAGAAATTAAGTTTAAAATAGGTTTAGACGAAAATAAAGTGCCAGAAGAAATTTCTTGGACGGCCAAAGATGGTGGTATAGATAATGAAGAATCTAAGGCAATTATGATTTCTGTTTGGGATCATAAGAAGAAAGATACTTTACGTATGGATTTGTGGACAAAAGACATGCCTGTAGATGAGATGAAGCAATTTTATCATCAAACATTAGTGTCTATGGCAGAAACTTTTGAACGTGCAACAGATGATCAAAAAATGGGAGCAACAATGCGTGATTTTTGTGAATATTTTGCAGAAAAATTAGAATTAAAGAAATAGATTTATTTACAATAAGTTATTTAAAGGTCGTTTGCATTAATTTGTTAACGGCCTTTTTTTATAGAAGTAAAATAGATTTAAGTTTTATAGAAAGAAATAGAAAATAGAGGTAAATAAAAAGAGGATAACTTTTCAGTTATCCTCTTTTTATTTATTTATAATTATTCTTATTAGTCAATAGAATCTGCAGGTTTTATTTCTACCCTTCTGTTTAATTGTCTTCCACCAGCATTTAGGTTAGAGAACTTAGGTCTAGACTCTCCAAAACCTTTTGCTTCAAGTCTTGCATTGTCTACAGATTGATTAATCATGTATTTTCTAACAGCATTTGCTCTTCTCTGAGATAAGTACATGTTATATTTATCGCTATTTCTATCATCTGTATGACCTTCAATAACAAATTTAACTTTTGGTACTTGTTTCATTAGCGTAACAATTTTATCAATAGTAATAAGAGATATAGACTGAATTCTATCACTATTTGTGTCAAAGTAGATACTAGCAGCTAACAACCCAATTTGTTGATTAATTGTAGTTGTATTTGTTACTAATTCTTGCTGAGGACATCCTCTGTTTTCAACAGGACCTTTTGTGTTAGGACATAAATCTTTACCATCCATTATACCATCACCATCAGAATCTATATTTAACGGACAACCGTCGTTTGTTATAGGACCGTATTCTAAAGGACATTTATCTTTATAATCTGGTAAACCATCTTTATCTGAATCTACCGCTTTACCGTTACCGTATACCATAACTCCTGCAGGAGTATTTGGTTCAGTATCTAATTCATCCATTACACCGTCATTATCGGTATCTGTAATTTTAAATTTATCGTTTCCTCCGTTTTCATCTCCCCAAATAGTAAATACTTTCTTTTTACCAAGTTTTACAGTTGCACCTATACTTGTAACAAAAAATGTTTCCCAATCTTGTTTTCTAGAAATTGCAGCATCTAAATGATCTTCATAATTAAAGTACATACCTGTTCTAAACTCTAAGTCTACACGTTTATTAAGTCTTCTTTTAATACCTAATTGAGCAGATAAATAAATAGAACTAGCCTCGTTAACACTGTTTCTATCTGGGTTTCTACCAAAATCAGCATCATCTATTTTTATGTTGTCTCCATTCTTATACTCATAAAGAGCAGAATTGTATTGGTGATAACCAACACCAAAGTAACCAGCTGCATGCCATTTAGAAGCTTTAGTTTGGTATAAGTTAGAGAAACTAAAAATTAAATTTAGTTCTGCTCCGTAAGCTCTACCTTTAAAGTTTGTGTTGTTTAAATCGGTTACACTCTCTGCATACTGTATGTTGTAGTAAAGGTTAGAGTTGTTAAAGTATTGAGCTCCACCAGAAATTTGACTATAAGTAGCTTTTAATTCTAACCCTAATAATGGGTTAAACATTTTGTCTACATATATGTATCCTCCAAAATTAAAGTAATTAGTATCATCACCTGTACCAATAGAGCGTAAATCTCCATGCATAATAAAGTTACTAAAACCGGCTCCAACAGCCCAACTGTTAGAATTCTCTAAATCGATTCTGTTTCCGTATGTTATTTCGTCTGTAGTAAATTGACTAAATATTGCAGTTGTACTAAAACAACTTAAAATTGCAATTAAAAAAATTCTCCTCATCAGGTTTATATATATAGTTTATTTAAAAAATTTGGGGGGAATCTTGGGTTCTGCAAAAATATAATTTTTTTTTTAATTATACTTTATTTTATTGATTATAAAATTATAGTCTATTTTGTTGTTTACAAAGTCCATTTCAGAGACATCTATAACCAATAAATTTAAGTCGTTCTGGGTCTCAATAAAGCTTTTGTAACCATCGTGAATTTTTTTAAGGTATTCAGATTCAATGTTTTGTTCGTAAATTCTGCCTCTTTTTTTAATGTTTTCTAATAAACGATCTGTATTTTGATATAAATAAACATACAAATCTGGCTTTGTGATTTCTTTATAAATTAAGTTGAACATTTTTCGGTACAACAAGTATTCATCATTAGAAAGTGTTACTTGAGCAAATATTAAAGATTTAAAAATATAATAATCTGAAACAATGAAGTTTTTAAATAAATCGAATTGAGCTAAATCATCACTTAATTGTTGGTAACGATCTGCTAAAAAACTCATTTCTAAAGGAAATGCATATCGTTCTTTATCCTCATAAAATTTAGGTAAAAAAGGATTGTCTGCAAAACGTTCTAAAACTAATTTAGCATTAAATTGTTCTGATATTAAATTTGCTAAAGATGTTTTACCAGCACCAATATTTCCTTCAATAGCAATATAATTATACTTCTCTGATATTTCTAGTGGTCTTGTTAATTGCTCATCAATCTTAATTACATCTGAACTATCATTGCAATTTTGTAGACAAATATTTAATTCCTTTTTCTCTATTGGATGAATTATGTTTGCAGCGATTTCAACTAAAGGAATCATTACAAACTTTCGTTCTAACATTTTTGGATGTGGAACAATTAGTGTTTTAGATAAAATAATATCATTATTAAATAATAAAACATCAATATCTATATTTCTATTTTGATATCCTTCTTGATCTGTTCTTTTTCTTCCTAGTTCTTTTTCAATTGACAAAACAGTATTTAATAATAGATCTGAAGGTAAGTGTGTAGAAACGTGAATACAGATATTGTAAAAATCATTTCCATTAAAACCCCAGGCCGCTGTTTTATATATTGAAGAGATTTTTTTAATAGCACCTACTTTTTCTCCAATTAAATTTAAAGCATTTTGTAGGTTTTCAAGTTTATTTCCTTGGTTTGTTCCTAAAGATAAATATGTAGTGTGTTGTATTTTCATATAGAGTTACAAAGAAAATAAAAGCATTTAGATAATTGGGTTTTAAACAAAAAAAAATCGCCAAAATTAATTGGCGATTTTTAAATATCTAAAAGAAAAGAACTTATTCTTCTTTTCTTGGTTCTCTTGGTTTTCTGTCATCACGTCCGCGGTTATCTCTGCTTCTGTTATCACGTCCACCAGAACGTTTATCATCTCTTGGTGGTCTTGCTACATAACCTTCTGGTTTTGGTAACAATGCCTTTCTAGAAACTTTTTCTTTACGAGTTCTTGGGTCTAAACCAAAGTATTTTACATCAAAAACATCTCCCATGTTAACAACATCGGTAACGTTTTCTGTTCTTTCCCATGCTAATTCAGATACGTGTAATAAAACTTCATTTCCTGGAGCCTCTGCATATTCTACAACAGCACCAAAATCTAACATTTTAATTACTTTAACTTCATAAGCGCTACCTACAACTGGTTTGAATAGCATAGACTCGATACGAGTAATTACTTTTTCAATTCCTTCTG
Organism: Polaribacter sp. PL03; assembly: GCF_033875165.1. Taxonomy (NCBI): domain Bacteria; kingdom Pseudomonadati; phylum Bacteroidota; class Flavobacteriia; order Flavobacteriales; family Flavobacteriaceae; genus Polaribacter; species Polaribacter sp. PL03. The sequence goes on from NZ_JAWZSV010000005.1 coordinate 55,008, forward strand.
GGTCAGTTCCTAAGATTTCTATAATTCCTTCTTCAGTTACAGCGTCTTCAGTAATTACAATTGTAGTTCCTGTTTCTTTCTGTAATTCTTGAATATGTTTTCCACCTGGTCCAATAAATGCACCAATCATGTCATTAGGAATACGTCTGTTAATCATTTTAGGAGCATGTTCTTTAACTTCTACGTTTGCACTAGCAATTGTATCTGTTATTTTACCTAAAATATGTAAACGACCATCGCGAGCCTGTTTTAGTGCATTCACTAAAATTTCGTAACCTAATCCTTTTACTTTAATATCCATTTGACAAGCAGTAATTCCTTCAGAAGTACCAGTTACTTTAAAATCCATATCTCCTAAGTGATCTTCATCACCTAAAATATCAGATAAAACTGCGTAACGATCTCCGTCAGAAATTAATCCCATTGCAATACCAGAAACTGGTCTTTTCATTTGCACACCAGCATCCATTAATGCCATTGTACCAGCACAAACAGTTGCCATAGAAGAAGAACCGTTAGATTCTAAAACTTCAGAAACTACTCTTACTGTATAAGGGCAATCTGCAGGAATCATTCCTTTTAAACCACGTTGTGCTAAGTTACCATGACCAACTTCTCTTCTAGAAGTTCCTCTTAATGGTCTCGCTTCACCTGTACAAAAAGGAGGGAAGTTATAATGTAAATAGAAATTTTCTTCACCTTCGTAAGATGGCATATCTATTTTCATTGCATCTCTAGATGTTCCTAGAGTTACTGTTGCTAACGCTTGTGTTTCTCCACGAGTAAAAATAGAAGAACCATGTACAGATGGTAAATAATCTACTTCACACCAGATTGGTCTAATTTCGTCTGTCTTTCTACCGTCTAAACGTAAACCTTCTGCTAATGTTAATTCTCTAACAGCAGCTTTTTGAGATTTATTAAAATATTTTCCAATTAACTCATCGTAGTCTGCTAATTCTTCTTCTGTAAAAGTAGCTTTTAATTCTTCTTTTACATCTGCAAATGCATTTGTACGTTCTACTTTAGAAGTTCCTTTTTTAGCAATTGCATAAAATTTGTCGTAACAAAAATCATTTATTTTTACAGCTAATTCTTCATCTTCTCTTTCTCCTTGGTATTCTCTTGTTTCTTTCTTACCAAAAGCTTCAGCTAAACGTACTTGAGCAGCACACTGAATTTTAATAGCTTCATGAGCAAACTTAATTGCATCTGCCATTTCTTCTTCAGAAATCTCATCCATTTCACCTTCAACCATCATTACAGAATCTGCAGAAGCTCCAATCATCATATCGATGTCAGACTCTGCTAATTGTGCTCTATTTGGGTTTATTACAAATTCTCCGTTTATTCTTCCAACACGTGCTTCAGAAATAGGACATTCGAATGGGAAATCTGATAATTGAATTGCTGCTGACGCTGCTAAACCTGCTAATGCGTCTGGCATAACATCTTCATCATGAGACATTAATTGAATCATTACCTGTACTTCAGAATGGTAATCTTTTGGAAATAATGGACGTAAAACTCTATCCACTAAACGCATAGTTAATACTTCACCATCACTTGGTCTTGCTTCTCTTTTAAAGAAACCACCAGGATATCTACCTGCAGCAGCAAATTTTTCTCTATAATCTACTGTTAATGGTAAAAAATCTACTGTTCCTGCCTTGTAGCTAGATACTACAGTACATAATAACATAGCTTTTCCCATTTGAACAACAACTGAACCGTGCGCTTGTTTCGCTAATTTACCGGTTTCAAGTGAGATGGTTCTTCCATCTCCAAGGTCTATAACCTCTCTAAATACTTTTGGAATCATAAATTTTAATTCTAAATTTTTAATTTGTTTGTTGTTGTTGTGTTGTTGTCTGTTGTTACAATGGAAATACAGAATTATTGTTGGTAACCCTGACCTTTTATATTGTTTGCTGATGCTGTTAAAATCAGACTTTTAAACTTTAGATTCTTGCTTTCGCACAAATCAATTTATTATTTTGAAGCAAGCTTCGATAGTTTTTTAAATAAAAAAAAGAGGCACGTTTATAGAGCCTCTTTTAGTAAGAATTATTTTCTAATTCCTAATTCCTTGATAATCGCACGATATCTGTTGATTTCAGTTTTCTTTAGATAATCTAATAAACTTCTACGTTTACCTACCATCATTACTAATGAACGCTCTGTATTAAAATCTTTACGATTTCTTTTTAAGTGCTCAGTTAAATGGTTAATTCTAAATGTGAACAATGCAATTTGCCCTTCTGATGTTCCAGTATCGCTTTTACCCTTACCGTGCTTTTCAAAAAGACCTTCTTTTACTTCTTTAGTTAAGTACATGCCAATATTATTTAAATGATTATTATGTATATCAATGAAAATATTTCATCGAAGCTGCAAATATACTATTATTTTTTTGATAAAAAGATATTGAATATAGAGATATTTCCTAGCGCTTCATGGTTCTTAAGCTTGTTTAAGAAGCTTTTTTAGTAGACATTATATATAGGTCTCATTTTTTTCTTTTCTGATATTTATTATTGAGTCTCAAATAATTGAAGAAATCCGTAAATCTTTTCAATTTTATTGCATTCTTTTTACCAAATTATCAAATCTTTTATAAAAAATGATATATAATTTGTTTGTCTCAATTTAATCTTTAGATTTGTCATTCAAACAAAGAGAATTAAGATGTTAAATAATACTTGGACACGTTTCTACTTTTACTTTTATTTTTACAATAAGAGGAGAGACTTTGTATCATGTTGTTAAAAAACATTTAAAATATATAAAGTCTCGAATTTAATTCGAGACTTTTTTTTTGATTTTATTTTATTAATGAAAAAAGTTATAGCCATACAAGGAGCCGAAGGTTCAAACCACCATAAAGTTGCACGCGATTTTTATGGTACAAAAATACATCTAAAAGAATGTATGTCTTTTGATGTCTTGGTAGATAGTTTGTTAGATCATTCTGCAGACCTTGGTGTTATGGCAATAGAGAATACAATTGCTGGTTCTATTATTCCTAATTATGCATTAATAGATAGTAATAACCTTCATATTATAGGAGAAGAGTACTTAAATATTCATCATCATTTAATGTGTTTAAAAGGACAAAATATTGAAGATATTAAAGAAGTTTGGTCACATCCAATGGCATTGTTACAATGTAAAGAATTCTTTAAAAAATATCCGAAGATAAAATTAGTAGAAGACGTAGATACAGCAGAAGTAGCTAAAAGAATAGCGAAAAAAAACTTAGTAGGTATTGCAGCTATTGCACCAAAAATTGCAGCAGAAATATTTGGTTTAGAGGTAATTGAAGATGAGATTCAAACCATTAAAGACAATGCTACTCGTTTTGTAATAGTGCAAACCGAAGTGCCAAATAATGGCATTGATGAAATTAATAAAGCATCTTTAAAATTTCAATTAAATCATAAAAGAGGAAGTTTAGCCGCTATTTTAAATGTGTTGAGTGATTGTAAGATGAGTTTAACCAAAATTCAGTCTTTACCAGTAATAGAAACTCCTTGGAAATATTCATTTTTTGTCGATGTAACTTTCGATGTATATGAAGATTATAAAAAAGCGGAAGCAATTTTAGAAATTATGGCAGAAGAATTCAAAATTTTAGGAACTTATAAAAACGGGAGAAAATGATTAAAGCTGCCAAAAGATTAGATACAGTGCAAGAATACTATTTCTCTAAGAAATTAAGAGAAGTTAGAGGTTTAGCAGCTGCGGGTAAACCAATTATTAATATGGGAATTGGGTCTCCAGATTTGCAACCACCAGCAAAAGTTATAGAAGCAATACAAGGTAGTTTAAATGATGCAAGTGCACATAAATACCAATCTTACCAAGGCTTACCAGAATTAAGAAATGCTATTGCTACTTTTTATAAAAACAAGTTTTCTGTAGTTACAAATCCAGAAAACGAAGTGCTGCCGTTAATGGGAAGTAAAGAAGGAATTATGCATATTTCTATGGCTTTTTTAAATGAAGGCGATAAAGTATTAATTCCTAATCCTGGGTATCCTACATACACTTCGGTTACAAAATTAGTTGGAGCAGAACCACTTTTTTACAATTTAAGTGATGAGAATAATTGGCAACCAAATTTTGATGAATTAGAGGCACAAGATTTAAGTGAAGTTAAAATTATGTGGGTAAACTATCCGCATATGCCAACAGGAACAAATGCAACTTTAGAAACTTTTGAAAAGTTAGTAGCTTTTGGTAAAAAGCACCATATTCTAATTATAAATGACAATCCGTATAGTTTTATTTTAAATGATAATCCTATAAGTATTTTACAAGTAGAAGGCGCAAAAGACATTGCTTTAGAATTAAATTCTTTAAGCAAAACTTTTAATATGGCTGGTTGGCGAGTTGGTATGGTTTTAGGAAATGCAACTTATATTAATGAAATCTTAAAAGTAAAATCTAATATGGATTCTGGTATGTTTTACGGAATACAGAAAGGAGCCATAGAAGCATTGCAATTATCTGATGATTGGTTTTTAGCACAGAATAAAATATATGAAGAACGTAGAAATTTAATTTGGCAATTGGCAGATAAATTAGACGCAGTTTATAGTAAAAATTCAACAGGTTTATTTGTTTGGGCAAAAATACCAGAAGGAAAAAAATCTGAAGAAGTTACAGATGCCGTATTATACGATAATGATATTTTTATAACTCCAGGAACTATTTTTGGTTCTCAGGGAGAAGGTTATATTCGTTTTTCATTATGTGTAACAACAGATGTAATTAAAGAAGCAATTAGTAGACTTTAGTAATCTTACTTAAACAATAACAAAATGAATAAAAATAGATTAGCACAAGGAATCTCTTTAGGATTAATTTTTGGAGTTGTATTTGGAAGTGTTTTTGGCAATGTAGGTTTAGGAATTGGAGTTGGTCTTCCTGTTGGTATAGCAGTTGGAAATATTTTAAATAAAAGAGATAAAAAAGAAGACTAAAATTAATTTTAGACCTTGTAGAAAAGTAAAAAAGAAATGAAGAATATATACATGATTGGTATTGGGTTAATTGGTGGTAGTTTTGCTATCGATATTAAAAAAAACAATCCAGATGTTGTAATTCACGGAATAGATGCAAGTGAAAAGCATTTAGAAGAAGCTTTGTCTTTAGGTGTTATTGAGAAAAAAGCAACTTTAGATGATATAGAAAATGCAGATTTAGTAATTGTATCTATTCCGGTAGATGCAACTGTAAAATTATTACCAATTATTTTAGATAAAATTTCCGATAATGGTTTAGTTGTAGATGCAGGTTCTACAAAAGAAGCAATTTGTAAAGTGGTTGAACATCATTCTAAAAGAAGAAATTATTTAGCATGCCACCCAATTGCCGGAACAGAAAATTCTGGACCAACAGCAGCAATTTCTGGCTTATATAAAGGAAAAACAAATATTATTTGCGAAGTGGAAAAGACAACTTTTAAGCTTCAAGAAAAAGCATTAAAGTTATTTGCAGACATTGGGATGCGTATTCGTTACATGGATCCTGTATCGCATGATAAACATATTGCGTATGTTTCGCACTTGTCTCACATAAGTTCATTTATGTTAGGTAAAACAGTAATTAATAAAGCAAAGAATGAACGCGATATTTTCGATATGGCAGGTTCTGGTTTTACATCAACAGTTCGTTTGGCAAAAAGTTCGCCAGCAATGTGGACACCAATTTTTAAACAAAATAAAGAAAACGTAATAGAAACGTTAGAAGAATACATTAACAATTTACAGCGATTTAAAGAGTTAATGCAAGATGATAACTTCTCCGAAATTTATAATGAAATGGAGAATACAAATCACATAAAGCAAATTTTAAACGGCATAAATTAAAAGCCAAAACAAGTAGAAAAATGAAGAATACAAAAGAATTAAGAACATGGTTGGACGATATGAATTTAGATCATCCACTAGTAATAGCAGGGCCTTGTAGTGCAGAAACCGAAGAACAGGTTTTAAAAATTGCACACGAACTAAAAGATTCTGATGTAAACTATTTTAGAGCAGGAATTTGGAAGCCAAGAACAAGACCAGGAATGTTTGAAGGTGTTGGTGAGATAGGTTTAAGATGGTTAAAGAAAGTAAAAGAAGAAACAGGTATGAAAACCTGTACAGAAGTTGCCAATGCAGCACATGTTAAATTAGCAATCGAAAATGATGTAGATTTATTGTGGATCGGTGCACGCTCTACAGTTTCTCCTTTTATTATGCAAGAAATTGCAGACGCTTTAGCAGGAACAGATAAAATTGTATTAGTTAAAAATCCAGTAAATCCAGATTTAGCTTTATGGTTAGGTGGTATCGAAAGATTATATACTGCAGGAATTAAAAATCTTGGAGCAATTCATAGAGGTTTTTCTACATATGAAAAAACAAAATATAGAAACATTCCAGAATGGCAATTAGCTATCGAGTTTCAAAATAAATTTCCAGATTTACCATTAATCTGTGATCCATCGCATATTACAGGTAACAGAGAAATGATTTTTGATGTTTCTCAAACAGCTTTAGATTTAAATTTCGATGGTTTAATGATCGAAACTCATTTCGACCCAGCAAATGCATGGTCTGATGCTGCACAACAAGTTACACCAACAAAGTTGAAGCAAATAATGGAGGATTTAAAAATTAGAAAAGAGACAAATACAGAAGCAGAATACCAAAGTTCTTTAGATAATTTACGTGCTCAGATTAATGTAGCAGATGATCAACTAATAGAGTTGTTAGGTAAAAGAATGAAAGTTTCAGATCAAATAGGAGCTTTAAAGAAAGAGAAAAACGTTGCGGTTTTACAATCGAAACGTTGGAACGAAATCTTAGGAAACATGATCTTAGAAGGTGAAAGTAAAGGTTTAAGTGAAGAATTTGTTTTAAAAATGTTTAAAGCAATTCACCAAGAATCTATCAATCATCAAGAAAAAGTAATTAATGCATAATTTTTGTGCGTTCCCCCAAGGGTCAGGCTTTCATTACTCACTTTTTTTGTAGAAATAACAAAAAAGAGTTCAAACAAGCCATTCAATCCTTAACGCAAGAGCAACCCTAATAAGGCAGTTTTTTAAAATTAGTATTAAATATTTAGACCTCACAAGTTTTTAAAACCTGTGAGGTCTTTTTGTTTTTAAGAATATCACTTAAATTTTAAGGTGAGTTTCATTAAAAAAACACAATAATTGTAACTTCTAAGTATTTAGAAGTTACATAACAGAGATAACAATATAGAAATTAACCTTTATAATATTTCTACTATTGTCGAAAAGACAAAACTGCATAAAAGTGAATTTGTAGCAATACTTTTATTAAAAACTATTTATTTTATGTTTCTATGTGGTAAAAATTAATTCCTAATTCAATTTTAATTCAGCATCTTTGTAGCAATGAAAGGAATCGTATATAAATCTACAGGAAGTTGGTATCATGTAAAATCTGATAACGGAGAATTTTACAAATGTAGAATCAAAGGAAAATTTAGATTAAAAGACATTAAAAGCACCAACCCAATTGCGGTTGGAGATAAAGTGGTCTTCGATTTAGAGAATAAAAACGATGAAGAAACAGGTGTTATTAAAAAGATATTAGATAGAGACAATTTTATTGTTAGAAAATCTGTAAACCTTTCTAAGCAAACACATATTATTGCTTCAAACATAGATCAGGTATTTTTATTAATAACTATTAATAATCCACCAACGTTTACCACATTTATAGATCGTTTTTTAGTTTCTGCAAGAGCCTATAGAATAGACACTATTTTAGTGTTTAATAAAATAGATTCTTATCAATTAGAAGAACGTGCAGAAATACTATACTTAAAAGATATTTACGAAGCAATTGGTTATAGATGTGTAGAGGTTTCTGCTACAGAAAATATAAATATAGACGAGGTTAAAAAAATAATGACTGGTAAAACATCTATGTTTGTTGGTCATTCTGGTGTTGGTAAATCTACTTTAGTAAACGCAATAGAGCCAACTTTAGACTTAAAAACAAAAGAAATCTCAGACCAACACAATCAAGGGAAACACACAACTACATTTGCAGAAATGTTCGATTTAGGTTTCGATGCAAGAATTATAGACACACCAGGTATAAAAGGTTTTGGTGTTGTAGATATCGATAAATATGAATTAGGAGATTATTTCCCAGAATTTTTCGCATTAAAACAAGACTGTAAATTTAATAATTGTATTCACACAAAAGAACCACAATGTGCAGTTAAAGAAGCTTTAGAAGAAGAAAGAGTTTCTTGGTCTCGTTATAAAAGTTACCTTCAGATTTTAAGTGGAGATGAAGAAAAAGAGCATTTTAGAACAGATATTTGGAACGAAGAAGACAATGAGTAAACCATGAAAATTGTTATTCAAAGAGTTTCTGAAGCAAGTGTAACTATTAATAAAGTTAAAGTTGCAGCAATAAATAACGGGCTGTTAGTTTTATTAGGTATTGTAGATGATGATACGTTAGAAGATATTAATTTCTTGGTAAGAAAAATAGCAAACCTTCGTGTTTTTAATGATGAAAACGGCGTTATGAATAATTCACTTATAGACAATAATGGAGATGTTATTGTTGTAAGTCAGTTTACGTTGCAAGCATCAACAAAAAAAGGAAACAGGCCAAGTTATATAAAAGCAGCAAAACCAATTATTTCTATTCCTTTGTATGAGAAATTTGTACAAACTTTAGAGAAAGAAATTGATAAAAAAGTGCAAACAGGTGAATTTGGTGCAGATATGAAAGTTGCACTTATAAATGACGGACCTGTTACTATTATTATAGATTCTAAGAATAAAGAATAGCTTTTATGTTTTTTTTTGATGTTCATACGCATAAAACATCTTCATCGGAAATTGTATTTTCGATTGAAAATAAATATCCAACTTCTATAAACTTTACAAGACCTTTTTCAATAGGCATTCATCCATGGTTTATTAAGCAAGAAAATGTAGCAAAAGAACTTTTAATTATTGAAGAAAAACTACACAGTGAAAATTGTTTTGCAATTGGAGAATGTGGTTTAGATAAAGTTAACGAAGTAGATTTCGAACTTCAAAAAATAGTTTTTAGAAAACAGATTCAACTTTCAGAAAAATATAAAAAACCCTTAATTATTCATTGTGTAAAAGCATTTCAAGAAATTATTGCATTTAAAAAAGAGTTTAAACCACTACAGATTTGGGTTTTACATGGTTTTAATAAAAATATACAGGTTGCAGAAGGTTTACTAAAAAACGGAATTATTTTGTCTTTTGGATCTGCAATTATTAATAATAAAAAATTACAAGAAGTTGTTTCTAAAGTTGCTATTTCATCTCTATTGTTAGAAACAGACGATACGGATATTCATATTAAACAAGTATATCAACAAACAGCAATATTAAAAGACATTACAGTTGAAGAACTTCAGCAAAAAATAGCACAAAATTTTAAAATTATTTTTAAGAAATGAGTTGGTTAGAACGTACAGAATTATTAGTACAAAAAGAAGGTTTAGAGAAATTACAAAAAGCCAATATTTTAATAGTTGGTTTAGGTGGTGTTGGTTCTTATGCAGCAGAATTTATTGCAAGAGCTGGTGTTAATAAAATAACAATTGTAGATGGTGACGTTTTTGATATTACAAATAAAAATAGACAACTGCCAGCTTTAGATTCTACTATTGGGTTATCTAAAGCAAAGGTTTTAGCAGCACGTTTAAAAGATATTAATAAAGATTTAGAGTTAACTGTTTTAGAAGAGTTTTTATCGCCAGAAAGAGCATATGAAATTGTTTCTAAAGAGTTTGATTATGTTTTAGATTGTATAGATACAATTACACCAAAAGTTAATTTAATAGTTGCTGCTCGAAGAAAGAAAGTTAAAATTATTTCTTCTATGGGAGCAGGAGGAAAGTTAGATGCAACTAAAATTAAAGTAAAAGACATTTCTAAAACGAAGAACTGTACTATGGCAAGAGTTTTACGCAAGCGTTTAAAAGAACGCAAAGTAGACAAAGGTGTAAGAGCTGTGTATTCTGAAGAAATACAGATTGCAACAAGTCTAAAAAAAACAGATGGTACAAACTTTAAGAAATCTTATTACGGTACAATAAGCTATATGCCAGCTGCGTTTGGCTTGCAAGCAGCGGCACATGTTATAAACTTCCTTATAAAAAAGTAAAAAATACTTTCCAAGGGAAATAAAACATTGTATATTTGCCATGGAAAATAATTCTGAATTAATTAAATTAAAATAATATGAAAAAAGTATTTTTATCATTAGCATTAGTAGCATCAGTTTTAACTGCATGTAAAAGCGAAAAGAAAGAAAAAGTTGAAGCTAAAGAAGCTGTAAAAGTTGAGGTAGTTGCAGATTTAAATAATGTAGATGTTGCTAGTTCTGTAATTACTTGGAAAGGAACAAAACCTGGAGGAGCGCACAATGGAACGATTATGTTAAAAGATGGTTCTTTAAATTTAGAAGCAGGAAAATTAGTTGGTGGTTCTTTTACAATTGATATGTCTTCTATGAAAAATGAAGATTTAGATGCTGAAGGTGGCGCAAAATTAGTTGGTCATTTATCTGCACCAGACTTTTTTGATGTTGCAACTTATTCAAATTCTAAATTTGTAATTACTAATGTAGAAGAAGTAGAAGCTAAATTAGCTGTTACAGGAAACTTAACTATAAAAGACGTTACAAAAAGTATTACTATTCCTGCAATGTTAATGACAGAAGGAAATATTACTACTTTTAAAAGTGAGAAATTTAATGTAGATAGAGCAGATTTTAACGTAAAATATGCTTCTAAAAAATTCTTCGATAACTTAAAAGATAAGTTTATTGATGATATGATCGAATTATCTTTTGAAGTAAAAACAAAAGCTTAACTAATACTAAAAATTATTAATTTAATAAAAACTTAAATTTATGAAAGCAGATAGACCTTGTGGATGTGGACTTACATCTGATGCAAATGGAAATTGCGACGGATCACACGCAAATAAATAGTATAAGAAACTATTTATTTTAAAATTATAATTAAAACCCAAAACGAAAGTTTTGGGTTTTCTTTTTATATTAGCAGCGCTATATAAAAAGAACATAATGAATAAAAAATTTTACCTCGCATTTATAACTGTATTATTTACTATTAGTATAACTTTAAGTCAAGAAGATAATTACAGTGCATTAACAATTCCTGCTAATTTAAAAGAAGATGCAAATGCAGTTGTTAGAAATAGTTCTATTGAAATTACAATAGAAAATTTTGACAAGATGCTTGTTAAGAAAAGAGAAGTAGTTACTGTTCTTAATAAACTAGGAAACGTAGATGCAAGAATTTCTGAAGGTTATGATCTAGACACTAAAATAACAGATTTGTCTGTTAAAATTTATAATGCTTTTGGTAAAGAGATTAAAAAATACAAAAAACGAGATTTTCTTGATGTTAGTGCAGTCTCAGGCGGAACTTTATATTCAGATTCTAGAGTTAAATATATAGATTATACGCCGGCTTCTTACCCTTATACTGTTGTTTTCGAATCTGAATACAAAACATCTACAACAGGTTTTATACCTTGGTGGCAACCCATAAACGGTTATTATGTTTCTGTAGAAAAGAGTACTTACAAGATAAATAATCCTAATAAAATTCCTTGGAGAACAAAAAAAACAAACTTTAACGATTTTGACGTAAAGGAAAATGAGTTAGATACAGAAATTACCTTTTCTATAGAAAATCAACCAGGTTTTAAATATGAAAACTCAGCTGTTCATTTCAGAGAAATTCTACCAAAAGCAATTGTAACTTTAAATAATTTTTCTTTAAAAGGTGTGCCAGGTCAATATAAAAATTGGAACGAATTTGGTTTATGGATGAACTCTAAACTCTTAAAAGGAAGAGATGTTCTAGAATCAGGAACAGTTACAAAAATTAAAAATTTAGTAGAAGGTATTAAAGATCCTTTAGAAAAAGCAAAACTTGTATACGAGTTTATGCAAAATAAAACGCGCTATATAAGTGTACAAGTTGGTATTGGTGGTTGGGAACCAATTGCTGCAAACCAAGTTGATAAAGTTGGTTACGGAGACTGCAAAGGTTTAGCAAATTACACAAAAGCTTTATTAGATATTGCTGGGGTTACTTCTTATTATACAATTGTATATGCAGATGAAAAAAGAGATATCGATAAAGATTTTACGTCAATGCAAGGAAATCATGCGATTTTAAATATACCTAATTCCGAAGTTTCTGGTGGGAAAGATATTTGGTTAGAATGTACAAGTCAAACAATGCCTTTTGGTTTTTTAGGTGATTTTACAGACGATAGAAATGTGCTAGTAGTAACACCAAAAGGAGGAATTATAAAAAGAACAACTTCTTATAAAGACGAAGAAAATTCACAAAAAACAATTACAGAAATTCAATTAAACAAAGATGGTTCTTTAGCAGCTAATTTAAAGATTGTTTCTAAAGGTTTGCAATATGATGATAAACAGGGTTTAGTTACTTTAAGTGAAGATGAATTATTTAAGAGATATAAATCTAATATTTGGAGCTACAATAATAACTTAGAAATTGAAACTGCAACTTTAGAAAACGATAAAAATAATATTGTTTTTACGGAAGATATAAAAGCAACTATAAAAAATTATGCAACTGTAAATGACACAGAATATCTTTTTAGAGTAAATGTTTTTAATAAAAACAGTTATGTGCCAAAAAGATACAGAAAAAGAAAATTACCTCTAAAAATTAGCAGAGGTTATAAAGATGAAGATTTTTATACTATTGTTTTACCAGAAGGTTACGTTTTGGGTGCTATTCCGTTAGAAAAAGAAATATCTACTAAGTTTGGAAGTTATAAGGTTAGTCTTAAAAAAATAGATGAAACTTCTTTTAAATATCAAAAAACTATAATAATAAAAGAAGGAGTCTATTCTAAGGAAGATTATAAAGTCTACAGAAGTTTTAGAAAAAGTATTGCTAAATATGAAAATTTAAGAATTGCAATTATTAAAAAATAATGAGAAAGAAAAAAGTACTACTAGTATTATTACTAATTAGCCAATTTATAGTATTGGCACAAGATTATAAATTCGGAAAAGTAAGTAAGGAAGAATTAAAAGAAAAATTTTATCCATTAGATTCTACAGCAGATGCAGCATATTTGTATAAGAGTAGAAGAACTTATTATGACTATGTTCAAAATATGGGTTTTCAGCTGGTAACAGAAATTCATGAAAGAGTTAAAATCTATACAAAAGAAGGTTTTGATATGGCTACAAAAGCCATAGTTTATTATACACCAGAATCAGGAGAAGATGAAAGAGTTAATTCTATTAAAGGCTACACTTTTAATCTGGTAGGAAATAAAATACAAAAAGAAAAACTTTCTCAAAAGAGTGTTTTTAGAGAACAACTAAACAGATTTAGAACTTCTAAAAAAATTACAATGCCTAAAATTAAAGAAGGTAGTGTAATAGAAATTAAATATAAATTAATTTCACCGTACATTCAATCTATTAATGATTTTCATTTTCAACATCATATTCCTGTTAAAAAACTAGAAGCTCAAGTAGAAATACCAGAATATTTTGTTTTTAACAAGAAAACCATTGGTTATTACAATGTAAAATTAATTAAAGAATCTAAAGGAGGTAGAATAGGAGATACTCAATATGGAGTAAATGTTTTTAAGTTTGATGAAGATAATATACCAGCTTTAAAAAATGACGAGCCATTTGTAAGTAATATTAGTAACTATAGAGCAGGTATGAAGTTTGAGTTGACTCAAATGAATTTTATTAGTATTGGAGGAGATTTTAAGACATTCTCTAGTTCTTGGTCTAACGTTAGTAAGCAAATTTACAAATCATCTAGTTTTGGTGGCGAGTTAAGTAAATCTGGTTATTATAAAGACGATTTAGAAAAAATTCTGACAGAAAATACAACAGAAACAGACAAGCTTTTAGCTGTCTTCCAATTTATAAAAGGAAAAGTAAAATGGAATGAATATTATGGAATTTATTCAGATAAAGGTGTTAGAAAAGCTTATAAAGACAGGGTTGGTAATGTTGCAGATATTAATTTAATGCTTACATCTATGTTGCGTTCTGCGGGTTTAAATGCAAACCCAGTTTTAGTAAGTACCAGAAATAACGGAGTTCCTGTTTTTCCAACAATAGATGGTTTTAACTATGTAATTTCTATGGTAGAATTAACTAATAGAGGTTATGTGCTTTTAGATGCTACAGAGCCTTACAGTACTCCAAATATTTTACCAAAAAGAACATTAAATTGGAATGGTAGAAAAATAACAAAAGAAGGAAATTCATCTTGGGTTAAATTAACTTCATCTAAGCCAGCTGCAGAAGATAATAATTTAATGGTAACCATTTCAAAAGACTTATTAGTAACTGGTCTTTTTAGAACTAAGTATTTTAATTTAAGTGGTTTAACCTATAGAAAAAATCATAATCATTTAACAGAAGAGTCTGTTATTAATAGTTTAGAAGAAAAAAATAATTTAGAAATAGAAGAATTTAAATTAATAAATGAGAACCTAATAGGTAAACCAGTAATAAGAAATGTAAAATTTTCTAGTGACAATTTAGTTGAAAGTATTAATGGTAAAATATACTTAGAACCAATGTTGTTTTTAACTCAACATACAAATCCTTTTAAATTAGCGGGAAGAAAGTTTCCTGTAGATTTTACAACTCCTTGGAAAGTGAAAAATATGGTTTCTATTAAAATTCCTAAAGGTTATAAAGTTGAAAAATTGCCAGAAAGTATAGCTGTTGGTTTACCAGAAAACCTAGGTGTTTTTAAGTTTAAAGTTAAAGAAAGTGGCGGAAAAATAAATACAATATGTGTTTTACAATTTAATAACGCAATTATTGCTCCACAATATTACAATGCATTAAAAGACTTTTATGGTCAGATTGTGAAAAAGCAATCTGAAAAAATAGTGTTAGTAAAACAATAATTTCTAAGAAATAAAACCCAAAACGAAAGTTTTGGGTTTTATTTTTTTTAAGAAGGAAAACCAAGCATGTTTCCCATACCAACAGTAAATAACCAGCAACCATAAATACTATGTTCTATAGAAACTAGAAATGTAGATTTTGTTTTTTTAAATGTAATTGCAAATAAAACTCCGCCAATAAAAGTAAATAATATAACCAATGTATTTTTAAAGAATAAATGTGCTAAAGAAAATAATAGGGCGTTTATAAATATAAATAAGCGCTCATTTTTAAACAACTCTTTATAACGTTTAAAAAAGAAAGTTCTGTATAATAGTTCTTGCGGATATACAGAAAATAACGAATAAAAAAGTAAGATAATAACCCATAATTTTGGCTTGTTTAGCATTACAGAAAATAAATTTTCATTGTCTGTATACCAAACAAAAAAGGTTGTTATGGTAGCTATAATTAGTAGTTTTATAAGTGTCGAAATCCAAAATGCAGGCCAATTAATATTCTTCTCAATTCTAACTTTAATCTTTTCAACCTTAAAAAGAATATAAGTAATGTAAATAAAACCAGAAACGCCAATTATCATTTTTAAAAGCGGAGCATAGTCAAAAGCAAAGCTTATTGGTATTAAGACAAAAATGATAAAAAGTTCGAGAAATTTATAACGAGTAGCTTGCATAATTTATAAATTTATAGCGGTTGTGTTTTTTACTTGTTTAATAGCAAAGGTACTATGTGTACTACCAATATATTTTATGGCAGTTAATTTTGTAACCATAAAATTTCGGTAAGTTTCCATATCTTTTACGTAAATTTTTAAGATATAATCGTAATCTCCACTTACATGAAAACACTCAGAAACTTCTTCCAATTCTAAAACCTCACGTTCAAATGTAGTTACATATTCTTTAGAATGCTGAATTAGTTTTATATGGCAAAAAACCAAAAACGACTTTTCAATTTTATTTTTGTTTATAATGGCTACATACTTTTCAATTACCTTTTGGTTTTCTAATTTTTTAATTCTTTCATAAACTGCAGTTACAGACAAATTTAATTGAAGAGACAATTGTTTTGTAGTTTGCTTACTGTCTAGTTGTAATAAATTAATTAGTTTCTTATCTGTAGTATCTAGCATATGAATTTTCTAAAAAAGGAGACTTAAATTGTGTTTTATAGTTTTTAAAATTAAATATTGAATCAAATTTAGAAAAATAATCTATATTTAATACTTTATGTTGTTTTAATTTCTAATTAATTGTCCTTTTGTATTGTATTAAAAACTACAATTATGAAATTTAACCCAGCAGATAAAATTCAAGATTTACAATATTTTGGTGAATTCGGAGGAGTAAATCCGTCAATTTCAGATTCATCTACGTATACATTTATTTCGGCAAAAACCATGTTCGATACTTTTGAGGGAAATGCAGATGGTTGCTATTTGTATTCACGCCATTCTACACCTTCAAATTTATATTTAGGCGAAGCCTTAGCAGCAATGGAAGGTACAGAAACAGCAAATGTTTCAGCATCTGGCATGGGAGCAATTACACCTGTTTTATTGCAGTTAGTTGGCGCAGGAGAACATATTGTTTCTAGTAGAACTATTTATGGTGGTACGTATGCATTCTTAAAAAACTTTACACCAAGATTAGGCATAGCAACTACATTTGTAGATATTACAAAATTAGATGTTGTAGAAGCTTCAATAACAGAAAAGACAAAAGTTTTGTATTGCGAATCTGTTAGTAATCCGCTATTAGAAGTGGCAGATATTGTCGGTTTATCCGCTTTAGCGAAAAAATATAACTTAAAATTAGTTGTAGATAATACATTTTCTCCATTGTCTATTTCACCAGCAAAACTAGGTGCAGATGTAGTAATTCATAGTTTAACAAAATTTATAAACGGATCTTCAGATACTGTTGGAGGTGTTGTTTGTGGAACACAAGAATTTATAAACGATTTAAGAAATGTAAACAGTGGCGCAAGTATGTTATTAGGCGCTACAATGGATTCTTTAAGAGCTTCTTCTGTCTTAAAAAATATGAGAACATTGCATATTAGAATGAAACAACACAGTTTAAATGCAGCTTTTTTAGCAGAAAAATTTGAGTCTGATGGCTTAAAAACAGTATATCCAGGTTTAACATCTCATCCTTCTCACAAACTATTTAAAAGTATGATGAATACAGAATATGGTTTTGGCGGAATGTTAACGCTAGATGTTGGTTCTATTGAAAAAGCAAACGAGCTAATGGAGTTAATGCAATATAAAAACGTAGGATATTTAGCAGTAAGTTTAGGCTTTTATAAAACGTTATTCTCAGCACCAGGAAGCTCAACATCATCAGAAATACCTGTAGAAGAGCAAAAAGAAATGGGACTTTCAGACGGATTAATCCGTTTTTCTATTGGTTTAGATAATGATATTGCAAGAACCTACCAGATAATGAAAATGTGTATGAAAGAAATAGGAGTTTTATAATAATAGTAACAATGAACGAAGTAATCGCATTCGGAATTTTATCATTTACGTCTTTTTTTACATTGATAAATCCATTTGGTACCATGCCCATTTTTATGACAATGACGGCAGATTTAGATAAAAGTCATAGAACAAAAACGGCTCAAAAAGCATCTATAGTAAGTTTTATAACCATTATAATTTTTGCGTTTTCTGGTCAGGTTTTATTTAATTTCTTTGGTATTTCTGTAAATAGTTTTAGAGTTGTTGGTGGTGTAATTTTCTTTTTAATGGGAATGGATATGCTACAAGCAAGACTAGGAAAAGTAAAAGTAAAAGAGTCTGAAATTAAAACCTATGTAGACGATATATCTGTAACACCTTTAGCAATTCCTATGATTTGTGGTCCTGGAGCATTAACAAATGCAATTGTTATGATGGAAGATGCAGATTCTATAGAGAAAAAAGGAATCTTAATTTTTGCCGCTTTTGCAGTTATTCTTTGTACTTATTTAATACTTTATAGTTCAACCAAAATTATAAAAATTTTAGGGCAAACCGGCATAAATGTAATGATGCGTTTAATGGGTTTAATTGTAATGGTAATTGCTGTAGAGTTTTTCTTTAGCGGGTTAAAACCAATACTTTTAGATATTTTTAAATAATTTATAAAGTTTCATAGTTTTGGCGTTACCACAAGGGTCAGGCTTTCGTTACTCGCTTTTTTATTTTTAAACAAAAATAAAAAGAGCTCAAACAAACCACTCAATCCTTAACGCATATTGCTACTCTAAAAAAGGCAGTTATTTAAATACCTTTTAAACGTTCTATAAACTTAGCAAAATCTTTAGAGTTTGGTGGGTTTCCATTAAAAGGTAAAATATCCCATTCTTTATTTTTAAAATATATTGTAAAATTAAAAACAGAAGTATCTAAATTATCAGGATCTAACATTGGGTAACGTAAATCTGTGTACTTGTAAGTACCAATTTTATCCTTTTTAGAAATTTTATAATAATTATTACTAAACCAAGCGAGTGTTTTTAGATTTTCATCATTCATATTAACCAAATTATGGTCTTTATCAATGGTAATAATTTTATTCGCAGTAGCACTTTTATCTAATAAAGAATAAAAAGTAAGATAATATTTATCTTTAGTTTCTGCAACGGCATACCATAAAATAGTATTTAGAATACTTGGTTGAGCAGAAAATCGATCGAAAGCAATACCTGCTTTATTAAAAGATTTTTTAAAAACGGAATCTATATAAATTTTATTTCCAAGCGTAAAAAGCATGTAAAAAGAACTAATATAGATTCCTGCTTTAGTCCATTTTAATCTTTTAGAATCTGTTCTTTTAAAGAATAAAACAACAATCATACAAATTAAAAAAGGTAATGTATATAGAGGGTCTACAACAGAAATATTATTAAAAGCAACTCTGTAATTAGAAAATGGCGCAAATAATTGTGTACCATAAGGCGTAAAGCAATCTAAAAGCGGATGTGTAAAAATAGCCCAGAAAAAAAGAGTAATCCAACCTTTTAGATTTGTAGAGTTAGTTCTTTTACCTGTGTTATATAAACGGTAAGTAATCCATCCGAAGAAAAAAGAACCAAGTATTGCAAACAAAATAGAGTGCATAAAACCACGATGAAAAGCCATCGCTTGAATTTCGTTGTTATATAATAATTTACCAATAAAAACATCTAAATCTGGTATTGTACCGCCAATTGCACCAAATAATAAAGCTTTGTTTCCAATCTTTTTACCAAGTACAATTTCGCCACAAGCAGCGCCTAAAATAATTTGAGTTAAGGAGTCCATCAAGCAAAAGTAAGTCAACCAAATCAATTTGCATAGCTTCTTCTAAAATCGTAACATTACAACACCAAAATTAATGTATAGAATGCAAGACGAAAAAAATCTTTCAGAAATAAAAATTGAGGATCAAAAAATTATAGACAACAAAGAATTAAACCTTTTAGAATCTTTAGTTCCGGTAGTAATTCTAATGTGTTTATTAGCTTATAATATCTTTTTTGTTGAAGGACAAGAATGGTTTGGTGCGTACACAAATCAATACATTTTAATAATGGGAGGTTTGGCAGCGGCAGCAGTTGGTTTTTTAAATAAAGTACCTTTAAGCAACATGCTTGCAGAAATTTGGGAAAATTGGAAGAGTGTTTTTGTACCAATAATGATTTTATTTTTAGTTGGTGCTTTGGCAGGAACTTGGTTGGTTAGTGGTATTATTCCTGCAATGGTTTATTACGGCTTGCAGGTTTTAAGTCCAGAAATATTTTTACCAGCATCTGTAATTATTGCTGCAATAATTTCTATTGCAACAGGAAGTTCTTGGACAACTTCAGCAACCGTTGGTATTGCCCTAGTTGGTATTGGTAGTGCCTTAGGTATTCCTTCTGGTATGATTGCGGGAGCTGTTATTTCTGGAGCTTATTTTGGAGATAAAATGTCGCCTCTTTCAGATACAACAAACTTAGCACCAGCAATGGCAGGTACAGATTTGTTTACTCATATAAAATATATGGCAATAACAACAGTACCAACAATTATAGTAACTCTAATTGTATTTGCTGTTTTAAGCGGAACAATAGATACAACAGGAAGTGCAGATATTAGCAATTTACTAGCTACAATAGATAATACATTTCATATAACACCTTGGTTATTTTTAGTACCAGGAATTGTAATTGCTATGATTTTAATGAAAACAAAACCATTAGTTGCTTTAGGAACAGGTGTTGTCTTAGCAGCTATTTTTGCATTTATTTTTCAAAGTGATGTTTTGGGAACTTTATCAGACTCTAATTTTCAAGCAATTGTAAATGCTATTTTAACAGATGTAAATATAGAAACAGATAATGATAAATTATCAGAATTATTTTCTTCTGGAGGAATGAACGGAATGATTTGGACGATTTTATTAATAATCTGCGCCATGGTTTTTGGTGGAATTATGGATGCAATTGGTGCGTTAGCAAAAATTACAAAGAGTTTGCTTTCTGTTGCTAGTTCTGTTTTTGGTTTGTTTGCAAGCACAGTTATTAGTTGTTTAGGTTTAAATGCAATTGCATCAGACCAGTATTTAGCAATTGTAATACCTGGTAAAATGTTTAAAAAAGCATATGAAGATAAAGGTTTAGCACCAGAAAATTTAAGTAGAACTTTAGAAGATTCTGGTACTGTAACATCTGTTTTAATTCCTTGGAATACTTGTGGAGCATACCAATCTACTGTTTTAGGAGTTTCTGTTGCAGATTATGCTATTTATGCAGTTTTTAATTATTTAAGTCCGTTTACTACCTTATTATTTGCGGCTTTAAATATTAAAATAAAGCAATTAATTAAAAAATAGTATAATTGTTAATGCTTTAGTTTCTGTTGCAACTAGACTCACAGAAATAGCATTAGAATCGAAAGCGTTTTGGGGTTATTCTCGTGAGCAATTAGATAGTTGGCGAGAAGATTTAACCGTTGCTTCGCAAATGTTAAAGGATTGTACGGCATATAAATACTGTATAGATTTAGATATTGTAGGATTCTATATTTTGAATAGCAAAAATATTAGAATTCCTATTCTCGAATTTTTATTTGTTTCTTCTAAATACATAAAACAAAATATTAGTAAGCAGTTCTTAACACATGCAATATTAAAATGTATTGGTAATTCTGCTGCTGCTTTAAAAGTATTCTTAGACCCAAATGCAAAGGCTTTTTATTTAAAATATGGTTTTAATTTAATTGCAGAAATAGAAAGTAATACCCTAGAAGGTTTTTACCAGAATTGGAATTAAAGTTTCTAAAGAATATCTAAAATTATTTCTTTTTAGGGAGATTTAAAATTGCAGAAATTAACAAAAGAATCCACGGAGTTCCGTGAAGTAAAACATCAAACCAATCTTTAGTTTGCATTACGTGTTCGCCAGAAAAAGCATTTCCACCCATAATCCATTCCATTTTACCTAAAATATGTGGCGGATTAAAAGGAGCTAAACCTAAAGTTAAACTAGCCAATAGAAAGAGTTTCCAATTGTTTTTAAGTTTGTTTTTCATTTTTTCTTAAATTAAAATTTTTGTAAATCGAAAAGATAAAAATTATAGATGATTGAAAAGTAATGTAAGTTAAAATTCTAAAGAAGAAGCCAAAACTATATTTGTCATTTATAAAATACATCAAAGTAACGTAAATAATAATTATTGATAAATTTAGTAAAATAAAAGTTGCTAAATGATTCCATTTAAACAGTAGTACTAGACTAAGAATACTTGTTATTAGTAAAATTAATATAAATGAAAAGATTAAAGTCATAACGTAATAAGCTCAAGACCTTTATTTTATGAATAATTTATATAAACCAGTTCCAAACCAATCCAAAACGGATTGTTAAATCTCTGTAAGGGTAATTAGGTGCAGAAAAATAATTTTTATCAGAAAAACTAGAGGTTGCATTATCTACTTTAAGATATAAACGTGTTCTTCGTACTTGTGCGTTAAAGAAAACATCAAAAGTAGGAAAACCTATCTGCTCATCATTTTGAATCCTAAACTCAGCTAAAAGTGGGTTATAAGCATTTGCATTATATTTTGTAAAATACTTAAAAGTAACACCAATATTTACCAGCATTGGTTTCCCTTTAAACCAATAATCTGTGTAATAAAGAGTATTTCTTGTTACAAATTCTGGAACCCTAAAAACAGAACTTCCACTACTTACGTTTTGATACATTAAGGTATTGTCTAAAGCAAATTTGCCAAGTCTAAACTCTCTGTTAGCTTTTACTTTTAAATATGTTATTTGATCTGTAAATTGCTGTGGCCTGCTATTTTCATCAAAGTAAGTGTAGTT
Organism: Polaribacter sp. PL03; assembly: GCF_033875165.1. Classification (NCBI taxonomy): domain Bacteria; kingdom Pseudomonadati; phylum Bacteroidota; class Flavobacteriia; order Flavobacteriales; family Flavobacteriaceae; genus Polaribacter; species Polaribacter sp. PL03. Next base: position 77,363 of record NZ_JAWZSV010000005.1, read on the forward strand.
GTCTAAATTGGTAAAGTTTAAAGAAGCATTTATCCATTTAGAAGCAAAGTCGAAACCTAAATCTTTTGTGTTTACGTTGCTAAAATCTTTCTGCCAGTTGTAAGCGTCATATTCACTTTGGTGCAATAAGGTATTAAAGTTTGGCGATTTAGAACTAATTAATAAAGTACCTCTTACACTAAAAATACTATCTTTTTTAAATAGCGCCTCACCTTTTAAATAGTTACCAGAAAGTCTTCCGTTACCAGGAGTTACGCTAGCATCTGCATTTAATTGAAAGTTTTTAATTTTAGCATTCCAATCTGCACCAAAAGAAATTGCATTTCCTTCAATTTTTAATTTATTAATAGCGCTGTTACTATTCAAAATAGTATCATAACCATAAGAATAACTTGTTAGATTTGTTTTCGCTTTAAACTTACCTAAAACATATTTAGAATTAAATTCTATGTTCAATTCATTATTTGTAATCTTACTTGTTGCCTCTTTATCATCTGGGTTAGACGAATTTGCATCACCAAAAAAACCAGTTGTTAAACTTGTTTGAATAAATTCGTACGTTTTATTTTCAGTCATAAAAATATGACCAATTTTTAGGTTGCTAAAATCTTTATTATTTATAGAATCTTTACTAGAAACTAATTTGTAGCTCTGTTCTAAATAGACTCTTGTACCATCAAACTGACTTTCTGTATTATCTAAATTAACATCTAAACGCGCTCTTGTAGTAAAATCTGGGTCGTTTTCTGTAAAATTAACCAAAGACTCTGCAGTTAAACCACCACTTTCTTCATTAAAGAAATCTTGTGCTGTTAAATGACCTCTAATTTGATATTGGTCTTCTTTGGTTCTATAATGAAAGGAACCTCTAAAATTACCATTACTAACTAAAGATTGTCTGTAAGCACCTAAAGAACGAATACCTTTGTAAGAAAGAGATACGTTTAATCTTTTAGAGAAGTTTAAGGAAAACAAAGCATCTAAAACTTGCCCTTGTTGCAAACCAGTTCTGTAAAGAATCTCTGTAGTTGGTGTAGGCACTTCGTAATATTTTATATCTTCAATATCTAAGTAACTTGCTTGTTTAGCAGAAAAACCAAAACCAGGTAATCTGTTAATACTATTAAAACTATAGCCTAAGTTATTTAGAGTTTGGCCTTGATTATGAAACTCTAAGAATTCAAACAAATCTTTTCTTAAGTAATTAAACTTGTATTCTTTTTGCAGAGTAAGCGTAGTATCTATATAGGTAATGTCTCCTTTATGAGAAAAAACCTTATAATCTGTATATTTAGTTTTACCAGATAATGTTACGTTAATTTCGCCAGAAGTATCGGTAGAATCTCTTAAGATATTAGCGCCATTACCAAAACTACCTTGACCAAGCCCACCTTGAGAAAACAAGCTAGTACAAATAAAAAGGCTAATTAATAAAGTGAGTATTATGTTACTTTTCATATAGAATTTCTTCGTGAACAAATGTAAAATAATAAAACGAAAGTAATAGTTAATAATTATCTCGAAAATTGTTAATTATAAATTTAGTTTTTCGAACTTAATTTAAGAATAGAAATCTAGCAGAAAATTTCTTTTCTTTGCAGCATGTTAAAACTTAATTATAGTGGTTTCCCTTTAGAAGTAGGTACAGATGAAGCAGGTAGAGGTTGTTTATCTGGGCCAGTTGTAGCAGCAGCAGTTATTTTACCAGAAGGTTTTTCACATCCTTTTTTAACAGATTCTAAACAACTTTCAGAAAAAAAGAGAGAAGAAGTAAGACCTTTTATAGAAGAAAATGCTTTGGCTTTTGGTGTTTCTTTTGTTTGGCAAGAAGAAGTAGACCAAATTAATGTTTTACAAGCATCAATTACAGGAATGCATCGTGCTATAGATGCTTTAAAAATTATACCAGAATTTATTATTGTAGATGGTAATAAGTTTAAGAATTATAAAGAAATTCCGCACGAAACTATTGTAAAAGGAGATGCTAAATATTTAAGTATTGCAGCAGCATCTGTCTTAGCAAAAACATACAGAGACGATTATATGAAGAAGATTCATAAAGAATTTCCTATGTATAATTGGGCAAAGAACAAAGGCTACCCAACCAAAGAACACAGAAATGCAATAAGAGAGTTTGGTGCAACAGATTATCACAGAAAAACATTTAGACTATTACCAGAACATATTAAATTGAAGGTCTAATTTTTTTTAGAAGCTATTTCCTGCTTTCGCTACTCGCTTTTTTTATTCTTAAAAAAGAATAAAAAAGAGCTCAAACAAACCGCTCAATCAGGGCTAGACTAATTTGCCTGCTTTCAGAAAAATAATTTTAGAAACTCATTAATTTATTTCTTAATTATTAAAAAACTTCAACTATTTTTACGCTCTAATTCTATAAGATGATTAAGAAAACACGTGCAGAAATTACCAAATGTATCCTTCATAAAGTAGCAAATAAATTTAATAGTGGTCAGAATGTTTTTTCAGATGACTTAATTCGTTTCGATCAAGAGAGTTACGATTTAATGAAAAACTTTTTACTAAAACCATTTGGCAGTTTAACGCAAAGTTATCGTTTTACAAAACATGAAGATGTACGTTTAAATCAACTAAATAATTTTGCTTCAGAAGTTTTTAAAGAAGAAGGTTCATTTGTAGAATACTCTAAAAGTATTGTAAACCATTTGTTCGAACAATCTAATTCTGCTCAGATAAAAACAGGAGATGTAATAGTTGTTTTTATAGAAGGTATAGAACACAAAGATGTTTTAACAGAAGCAATTGGTATTTTTAAAATAGAAAATAAGACAGATTTCTTTCAAACATATTTAGACGATAATGAAAGTTTCGATGTTGTTGTTCAAAAAGGAATTTCTACAAAGAGAATAGACAAAGGTTGTTTAATCTTAAACACAACAGATGAAGAAGGTACTGTTGTATTATCTGTAGATAATAATAATTACGATGCACAATATTGGGTTAAGAATTTCTTAGATGTAAAACTTGCAGACGATTATAATTCTCATACACAGAGTTATTTAGAAATGTGTAAAGAGTTTTCAGAAGAAGTTATTAAACCAGAGTTAGGAATGCAAGAACAAGGTAACTTTCTTGCAAATACAGTAGATTATTTTAAAGAAAATGAATCTGTAGATTACGCTACTTTTAAAGACGAGGTTTTCGAAGACGAAAAGCACAAAGAAAAGTTCGACGATTATAAAAAACATTTCGAAGAATTAAATGATGTGTTAATTAGAAATAATTTTGATGTTTCTGGCGTTGTTTTAAAGAAAGAAAAAAACAAGCTAAAAACAGAAATTAAATTAGATACAAACATCAACATTAAATTAGATGTAGATGCACCAGAAGCAGCTTCAGAATATTTAGAAAGAGGATATGATGAAGAAAAGAAAATGAAATATTATAAAGTCTATTTTAACGAAGAAAAATAGTTTTTAAGTAAGATATTTAAAAAGTAAAACCCACCAGTATTTTTAAAATATTGGTGGGTTTTACTTTATAAATGGTTGTTAAATAATTACTTTGTAATAAACTCTTCTACCTCGAACAACACTTTAAAATGAGTTAAAATTTTAGATTTTACTTCTTCTAAATCTAGTTTTTTACCCAATTCTGCTTCCATAGAAGCAACTGCTTTTCCACGAATTCCGCAAGGAATAATATTATCGAAATACCCTAAATTAGTATTTACGTTTAATGCAAAACCATGCATAGTAACCCAACGAGAAGAACGGATTCCTAGCGCACAAATTTTACGAGCAAAAGGTGTACCAACATCTAGCCAAACACCTGTTTCGCCAGCACTTCTTTCTCCTTTTAAGCCATATTCTGCAATGGTTAAAATAATAGATTCTTCTAATAAACGAAGGTATTTATGTATGTCTGTAAAGAAATTTTCTAGGTCTAAAATAGGATAGCCAACAATTTGCCCAGGACCATGATAAGTAATATCTCCACCACGGTTTATCTTATAAAAGGTAGCTCCTTTTTCTTCAAGTTGTTTTTCGTTTAGTAATAAATTACTTAAATCGCCACTTTTACCTAATGTGTAAACATGTGGATGTTCAACAAATAAAAAATGATTTTCTGTTTCTTGTTTAAGATTATTTCTTCTGTTATCAATTTTTACATCAACAATTTCTTGTAGTAATTCAGTTTGATAATCCCAAGTTTCCTTGTAATCTTTAGACTTTAAGTCTTTAAGTAGTATGTTTCTGTTCATATTATCGACTACAAAGGTAATTATTTCGTTATATTTGGTATCCTTATATCTATTAAAATGTTATTATGAAAATAAAACAAATTCAACTTTCTCTATTCGCTGTACTATTTCTTTTTTCTTTTAAGAGCAATAGTCAAGAATTATGGAAAGTACTTAATAAAGATAATTATTCTCAGCAGAAGAAAGAAGTAAGAACTTTTAAAAACTTTCCTACAAAGCATTTGTTATTTAAATTAGATGTTAATGGTGTAAAAAACACTTTAAATACAAGAGCAAGATCTTTTAGTAAGACTATAATGTTACCTAATTCAGAAGGTGTTTTAGAAACTTTCGAGATGAAAGAATCTTCAAACTTCGAAAAAGCATTATCAGATAAGTTTCCAACGATAAAATCGTATACAGCTGTTAGTATAGATGACCCTAGTTCTGTTGCTAAAATTAGTATGGGATCAGATGGTTTTCATGCGGTAATTTTTTCGCCAAAAGGAAAAACTGTTTATATAGATCCTTATTCGAAAGACAACCAAGAGTATATCGTTTATAAAACATCCGATTTAAAAGAAGAAGATACTATTTTTAAATGTGAGGTTGAAGAAACAGCAAGAAAACAAGATTTTACAAGAACATCTGCAAAAATTACAAATGATGGAAATCTTAGAACATATAGGTTAGCATTGGTTTGTAGTGGAGAATATGCTCAATTTCACTTAACAAATCAAGGAGTTGCAAGCACTGCATCTGAAGTTGATAAAAAAACAGCAGTATTATCTGCTATGAATACTTCTATGACAAGAGTAAACGGACTTTTTGAAAAAGATTTAGCCGTTAAAATGGTAATTGTAGAAGATAATGATCAGTTGATTTTTTTAGATGCAAATACAGATAATATTACAGATGGTGACCCTAATAAGATGATAGACGAAGTGCAAACTATTGTAGATTCTCAGATAGGTACAGCAAATTATGATATTGGTCATATTTTTAGTATTGGTGGAGATGGTTTAGCGGGTTTAGGTGTTGTTTGTATTTCTGGCCAAAAGGCAAGAGGAGTTACAGGAAGAAGTTCTCCTATTGGAGATCCTTATGATATTGATTTTGTTGCACATGAAATGGGACATCAATTTGGTGCAACTCACACTCAAAATAATAACTGCGAAAGAACATCTGCTACTTCTGTAGAACCTGGAAGTGCTTCTACAATTATGGGATATGCAGGTATATGTTCGCCTAATGTACAAGGTATTAGTGATGATTATTTTCATGCGGTAAGCATTGCGCAAATGTCAGCAGTTATAGCTTCTTCAGCAAGTTGTGCTACTTTAACAAGTAATGGAAATAGTGCCCCTGTTGCAGATGCTGGTCTAAATTATAGCATTCCAAAATCTACACCTTTTATTTTAAAAGGAGCTGCTACAGATGCAGATGGTATTTCAACTTTAACATACAACTGGGAACAAACAGATAATGAAGTAGCAACAATGCCGCCGTTACAAACAAATGCTGTAGGGCCAATGTTTAGATCTTTACCTTCTAAAATTTCGCCAAATAGATATATGCCAGCGCTTACAACAGTAATTTCTGGGAATACTTCTTCTACTTGGGAAGTAGTGCCAAGTGTTGCAAGAGATATGGATTTTTCTTTATTAGTAAGAGACAATAATACAACTGGTGGAGCAACATCTAGAGATAATATGGTGGTTACTGTAGAAGATGCCGAGGCATTTACTGTGAGTTCTCAAAGCACAACTACAGTTTGGGATGCAGGAAGTACACAGACGATTACTTGGACAAAAGGAACGACAGATGTAGCTCCTATAAATTGCCAAAATGTAACAATTAAACTATCTGAAGATGGAGGATTAACGTTTCCTATAATATTAATATCAAATACAGCAAATGATGGTACAGAAAATATAATTGTACCAAATAATGTTACTACGCAAGCTAGAATAATGATAGAGGCTGTGGATAATATTTTCTATAATGTAAATAGTATAGATTTTGAAATTAAATCTATAACACCTTCGTTTATATTAAAAAATACAAGCGGAGAATTATCTGCTTGTAATTCTGGTAGCCAAACGGTAAGTTATACTCTAAACTTAGACTTTATAAATAGTTTTACAGAGGAAGTTTCTTTTGTTTCAACCGGTCAACCATCTGGTTCTTTAGTAAATTTTAGTCCTGCAACTATTAATAATGATGGAGATGTTGTTATGACAGTTTCTAGTTTAAACGGAATAGTAGCGCAAGATTATACTATAAATATTCAAGGAAATAGTAACAGTGTAAATCAGAATATAGACGTAGTATTAAGTATAACAGATTCAAATTTAGAAACTGTAACATTAATGTCACCAACAGATACAGCTACAGAGGTTTCAATTATAGAAACCTTAACTTGGCAAGAAGATACAAATGCAAGTTCTTATATTGTAGAAGTTGCAAGTGATACTGCTTTTACAGCTATTGTGTCTAGTGGTACACCCATAACAAATGCATTCGAAGTATCTAACTTAGATCCAAATACTCTGTATTATTGGAGGGTAAAGGCAAAGAATAATTGTAATGAAGGCTCATTTTCTAGTGTATTTAGTTTTACAACAGAAATACCAAAATATTGTACTTCTACTTTTACCGATGAAGCAGGAGGTTCGGAACACATTACAAATGTTACTTTTAACTCTATAAATAATGCTTCTGGGAATGATTTAATTGATGGTTATGAAGATTTTACATCTATTAATACTGCTGTTATTAGAGATCTTAGTTATACGATAACTGTAACGTTCGATACTGGTGGTTTTCAAGACCATTGTTATGTTTTTATAGATTGGAATCAGGATTTTATATTTGATAAGAGCACAGAAGTCTATGATTTAGGAACCAAGTTAGACGATATTTCTACAGCAACCTTTAGTATAAAAGTACCTGCAGATTCAAAATCAGGAAAAACTAGAATGAGAGTTATCATAGCCTATGATGATCCTACAGAAGGTTTTGGAGATGGACCTTGTGATTCTGATCATAAAACAGAATGGGGAGAAACAGAAGATTATTCTATAACTGTTTCAGAACCTGTTTTAGATACAAATAATGTTTCTGTGCAAACAATATCAGAAACCTGTGTAGATGAAAACGACGGTGTTATTAGTGTAAATGTAGCACAAACTGCTTTCGATTATAATGTAACCTTAACTAGTTCTACAGGAACAGATACTTCTCAAGTAATTGGGGCAAGTAAAGCTTTTTCAGGTTTAAGTCCTGGTATTTATGAAGTTTGTGTAGAAACGGTTCAATTAAGTTATACCCAATGTTTCGAAGTTGAAATTATAGAATCTCAGCCAATATCTTTAAAAGCAAGTGCAAGTAAAACTTCAAAAAAATATTCTTTTAATATTGATGAAGGTACAGCTCCTTTTAGTGTTTTCTTAAACAATAAATTGTTAAGGGTTTCAAACGAAAAAAGTTTCGAAATTGAGTTGAAAGAAGGAGGAAAGTTAGAAGTTAAAACAGCTAAAGATTGCGAAGGGGTATTTAAAACAACAATAGATACCGTTTTATTATTACAAAACCCTGTTGTAAATTCTATTGAATTATTGCTTCCTTTAGGAACAGAAAAAACGATAATGGAAACGATAATTTTTGATATTAATGGAAAATTAGTTTTTAAAGAAATGGTAAGTGTTCAAGGTAATTCAATGTCTATACCATTTCAGAATTTTGCAAAAGGTATTTATATTTTAAAACTACCAATAGCTGTTAAACCAATTAAAATATTAAAGAAATGAGAAAAGCGATAATTATTTTTAACTTATTTAGTATTTGCTTTTTAGCTGTAAGTTGTTCTAAAAAAGAAGCAGCAAATCAAATTCCAAGCATTGTTCAATTAGAGTTTCCAACACAAGACCTTTTGTGTATAGATAATACAATACCTTTTAATTGGAGCGATGCAACAGACCCAGAGAATGATGTTCTTGAGTATAATGTTATTGTTGCTAAAGACAGGCAATTAACAGATGTTGTAGAGAATAGAACTCTTAGTGCAAGTCAGTTTACGGTTGCTTTAGAAAAAGCTACGGCATATTATTGGCAAGTAAGTGCTATAGATGTAAATAACAATCAAAGAAGTAATTCTTCTGTATTTGCATTTTATACCAAAGGAAATGGAGTTACAAATTATGCTCCTTTTATGGCTGATTTGCAAACACCTGAAAATAATGGAAGTGTAGCTGCAGGAACTGTAGATTTAGTTTGGGAAGCATCAGATATTAATACAACAGACACTTTAACGTATGAATTATTTTTTGGGGAGGATTCTACGCTAACTTCTATTGATAACACACTTACTGCAAAAACATTTTCAGTTTCTGTAGTGTCAGGAAAAACATATTTTTGGAAGATAAATGTAACGGATAATGTAGGTGCAAAATCTATAGGACAAGTTTTTACATTTACTGTAGACTAGTAAAATATTTTTAAAAAAATAAGAAAGCCAAATCAATCTTGATATGGCTTTTTTTTATGTTTACTAACTAAAAAATAGTGTGTGTAAATATCTACCAGGAGTAAACGTAAATCCTCCAGCAATTACAATAGCACCAACATAGAGAAAAATCATTTTTAGTTTATGTTTTTTAATTTGCTTCTTTCTTATAGCGATAATAGCTGTAGGAATACTGTAAAGTGTTAAAAAACTAAACAAATGAATACATCCGAAATGGTTTAAAAATTGTGGTCCAACATAAGCAGGCATAAATAATGTAATAATTGCTGTAATCATCATTAACAGCATATAAATTTTACCTAAACTTCTATGAAAAGGAGTTCCTTTTTTTACGGATAAAAGATAAGCGCCAATAAAAACACATGGAACAACAGTTATTAAATGAGCGTACATTAAATATTTATATTCCATAGTTTTTTTACTAAAATAGGAAATAAAAAAAACCGTATCAAATTTGATACGGTTTTTTTATTAAATATTATTTTTTGTTTATCCTAAAAAAGGATATTTATAATCTACTGGAGAAATAAAAGTTTCTTTTATCAATCTAACAGATGTCCAACGTAATAAGTTTTGTGCAGAACCCGCTTTATCATTTGTTCCAGAAGCTCTTGCTCCTCCAAAGGGTTGCTGACCAACAACTGCACCAGATGGCTTGTCGTTAATGTAGAAGTTTCCTGCAGCATTTTCTAATGCTTTAGAAGCTTTTTCTACAATATATCTATCTGTAGAAAAGATAGCTCCTGTTAATGCATATTCTGTAGATTCATCAACTAATTTTAATGTTGCTTCCCATTCTGCATCTTCATATACATAAACAGTCATCACTGGGCCAAATAACTCAGTTGTCATGGTTGCATATTTTGGCGATTGACTAACAATTACAGTAGGCTCTATAAAGTAACCAACAGATTTATCGTGGTTTCCACCAATAATTATTTCTGCATCTTTATCTGTTTTTGCAGCATCAATATAGCTTGCAATTTTATCAAAAGAACCTTCATGAATAACCGCGTTTATAAAGTTATTAGTGTCCTCTGGAGAACCCATTTTTAACTCGCTTGCTTGTGCAATTAAATGTTTCTTAACTTCTGGCCAAAGTGACGCAGGAATGTAAGAACGTGAAGCAGCAGAACATTTTTGACCTTGGTATTCAAAAGCACCTCTTGTCATTGCTGTTGCAACTTGTAAAGGATTAGATGAATTGTGTACCCAGATAAAATCTTTTCCACCAGTTTCTCCAACAATTCTTGGGTATGTTTTATAGGTATGAATGTTGTTACCTATTTGTTTCCATAATTCTTTAAAAACGTGTGTAGAACCTGTAAAGTGTAATCCAGAGAAATCTGGAGATGCTAAAACAGTATCAGAAATCATAACTGGATCTCCGTAAACTACGTTTATCACACCATCTGGCAAACCAGCTTCTTTAAATAAATCTACAATTACTTGTGCAGAATATGCTTGATGATCAGAAGGTTTCCAAACAACAACATTACCCATTAAAGCAGCAGATGCAGGTAAGTTTGCTGCAATAGATGTAAAGTTAAAAGGAGAAATTGCATATACAAATCCTTCTAAAGGTCTATACTCAACTCTGTTCCAAACTCCTGGAGAAGATGTTGGCTGATCTTTAAAGATATCCGTCATGTATTCTACGTTAAAACGGAAGAAATCTATCATTTCACAAGCAGCATCAATTTCTGCTTGATATACGTTTTTAGATTGTGCAATCATTGTTGCAGCATTCATTCTTGCTCTATAAGGTCCTGCTAATAATTCAGCAGCCTTTAAGAAAATTGCAGCTCTTTCCATCCAACTTACGCTAGACCAAGCTTCTCTTGCAGCCAAAGCTGTAGAAATTGCAGTATCTACATGCGTTTTATCTGCAGTATGATATTGCCCAACAACATGTTTATGATCATGAGGAGGTGTAATGTTTTTAGTGTTTCCTGTTCTAACCTCTTCACCATTAATGTGCATTGGCACATCAATATTGCTGTTAAACATTGTTTTATACGTAGCTAATAATTCTTCTCTTTCTGGAGATCCTGGAGCATACCCTTTTACAGGTTCGTTAACTGCTTTTGGAACATTAAAAAATCCTCTTGCCATTTTGTTATGTTTTTAAGTTTTAATCGACTAATTTTGAGCACCAAAGTTACGGTTTTTGTTTCAATAAATTTAGTTGATTTTTGATGTCTTTTATTAAGGAAATCTTAATTTTTCTTAATAAAAGCAAAAGTTATCGTAATTAATTAAAAATTATATATGTGTACAGTAACGTATCTTCCTTTAGGAGATAATAATTTTATTTTAACCTCTAATAGAGACGAATCTCCATTAAGAAAAACGATTCCACCAAAAGATTATTTAGAAAATGGTGTAACCTTAACGTATCCAAAAGATGAATTGGCTGGAGGAACTTGGGTTGGTTTAAGTGAGAAAAAACGTTTAGTTTGTTTATTAAATGGTGGTTTTGTAATTCACAAAAGAAAAGCACCATATAAAATGAGTAGAGGTATTATTGTAAAGAAAATACTTTCTGAAGAGCAGGTAGTTTCTTTTATTAATACTTTTAATTTTGATGGTATTGAGCCTTTTACATTAATCTTGGTAGATTGGTTTACAAGCTTAAAAACATATGAGTTGGTTTGGGACGGAGAAACTAAGTATTTTAAAGAGCTTTCTCAAGAGCCTGTAATATGGTCTTCTTCAACTTTATATACAGAAGAAATGAAGGCGTTAAGAAAAGGCTGGTTTGCTAATTGGCTTGCAGATAATAAAGAATTCTCTCAAGAAGAAATATTAGAATTTCATCAAAATGAAAACTTAGGCGAACTAGGTACTTCACCAAAAATGAAAAGAGAGTTTGTAGAAACAGTAAGTGTTACTTCTGTTAAAAAAGAAAGTAAAAACATTATAATGTTGTACAAAGATCTTTTAAATTAGTAAAGTGCAAATGAAATAATTGCTACAAAAAGAGTTCCAATAAAGCCCATAGTTAAGTAAACTAGGTTTAGCATTAGAAACTTTATAAATGTTTTAATAATACCTTGTTGGTAGAATTTTTTCATTGCTAAAAAGAGATAAACTAAGAATACGATTAGAAATATCCATAAATCTTCTGTTTTAACAAAAAGATAGACTATTGTAAAGATAGTTAACAATATAAAGAAGACCGTTTGAGTGTGAAAAACAAATATTAAATGGTCTACATATGTGTATTTTCTTCTAATGTAAAAGAATTTAAGAAACAGTGTAAATAATGGTAAAAATATAAACAACGATACAGAACCATATGATAATGCTTCGCTTAGAAACTTATCTGCACTGTCCTCATCAACAAAAACCTGACTCATAGTCTTAGATCTTTCGTATAAAAATCTATTTTTAAAGTTTTTTGGGTATTTTAATAAATCTAAAGCTTCATTTGTAGCTTGTTTTGGGTATTCTTTTTGGTGCTTTAAAAAAGTTCCTAACCTTGTGCCTTCAAAAGAGATATTGTTTTTTTTAATACTTTTTCTTTTTGTAGAATCGTTGGTTTTTTCTTCAATTTCATCTAGAATTTCTTTTTTCTTTTTTTCTGATAAACCAAAATAATAAGATTTGTTTAATTCTTTTTGAACTATCTTTTTTATAGAATCTGCTTTAATCTCATTGTTACTAAGAGCATCTTCTAGGTTAATTTCTTTTGTTATTTCCTCTTTTGTAAGATTTTGATATTTGTCATAATTTTTAGAGAACCCTAAGACCAAGAAAAAGAGTATAGACGCAGTTATATAAAAACGAAAAGGATTAGAGTATCTGCTTCTTTTTCCTTCTTTATAGTCTTTGGTTACTTTACCAGGTTTTATTAAAAGCGGAATTAATGTACGCCAAAATTTAGCATCAAAAGAAAAAAGACCATTAAAGATTTCATGAACAAAATTACCAAATGTTACTTGGTCTCCTTTATTTTCTTGTCCGCAACCAGGACAAAATTTTTCCTGACCACTAAACGGATGCCCGCAATTTAAACATGCTGGATCTTTAATTTTAGCGACTTTTTTTTTGGTCTTAATTAGTTTAATAAGGCAGGTGTTGTTAGTTGAAAAGTTGGTATGTATACTTTAAATTGTTCGTAAGTTTCTAAATTTATCATTGTGTAAAAACCTTTCATTGCACCTAAATTAGATTCTAAAAAACAACCAGATTTGTAGGTGTAATTATCATTTGGTTCTAACGTTGGTGTTTGTCCTACAACGCCTTCTCCGCTTACTATTTCTGTTCCGTTTAAAGAATCAAAAATAGTCCAGAATCTATCTGTTAGCTTTACCGTTTCTAAGCTTTTGTTTTCAATAGATATTGTGTACGAGAAAACATAGTACAAGCTATCGCTTCTTAAGCTTGTTCCGTTAAAGTTTGTTTCTACGGTAATTTTTATCCCTTTTGTAATTTGTTCAATCATACTTAGGTAAATGTAGCTTTTTTGATTATTAATTACAAATGATTTCGAATCTCATTTTATTATCAAAGTTAACAATAGTAGAAAATGAAGTTTTGTTAAGTATTAAAATTATAACAGATTGTATGATGTTATTTTAGGTTGAGTAAAATTTACTCGGTTTTACTTTTAATTACACATGTTTTATACATATTGTTTGTAGCAAAAAGTAAGTCATATTTATTAAATTCTTAAGTTTTATGGGGTTTTATGCTATTTGTAGATGAGGTAGTTTTAAATGGCATATTTATTTCTATATATCTAATCGTAAATAATAACTTAATATAAAAAAACAAATTATGAGAAAATTAATTTTAACATTAACAGTAGCAATCTTATCAAGCGGAGTATCAATTTCTGCAGCAAACATCAATAATAATTCAGAAGAAATTATTACTGTAGTAGTAAAAGACGATTTTAAAGAAATTACATTAAAAGAATTACCAGAAGCAGTTACTAAAGCAATTCTAAAAGATTACGCAACTGCTACTATTGCTAAAGCTTACGTAAATGAAAGTAAGCAATATAAAATTACACTAACAGTAGACGAGACAGAAAGTGTTGTGTATGCAGATAAAGAAGGTAAATGGTTAAAAGAAGGGGAAGTTAATACCGGGAAAGTAGAGTAATTATTTGATTAAGAACCTTTAAACTCGATTTTTCTAAATGAAAGACATTTTTTAATTAAAATGTCTTTTTTTTTATTTCTATGGATTTATCTTAATATTTTTGTAGTAAATGTATAAGCTTTATGAAAGAGATTTTATTAGTTGAAGATGATGTAGCATTTTCAGAAATGTTGAAGCAATTTCTTAAGCGACACAAGTACGTTGTAGATGTAAGCTATAATATAAAAAATGCTTCGCAACAATTAGAAAAGAAAAATTACGATTTAGTTTTTACAGATTTACGTCTACCAGATGGAGATGGGATTGCCTTGTTAAAACAAATAAAGCTTAGTAAACATAACACTCCTGTAGTTTTAATGACTAGTTATGCAGAGGTTTCTACTGCAGTACAAGCAATGAAACAAGGTGCTTTCGATTATATTTCGAAGCCCTTTAACCCTACAGAAGTCTTAGAGGTTATTAGTAATGCTTTAGAGGAGAAGACCAATGACCTTGAAGTTTATCCGAAAAAAGAAATACAAGAAGAAAAAGAAACAGCTACAACAGATTTTGTAAAAGGAATTAGTAGTTCGTCTAAAGTACTAGATGAATATATTTGTTTAGTAGCACCAATTAATATGTCTGTTTTAATAACAGGAGAGAGTGGTACAGGAAAAGAGGTGGTTGCAAAAACGATTCACTTAAAAAGCCCAAGACACAATAAACCTTTTATAGCTGTAGATTGTGGTGCAATACCTAGAGAAATAGCTTCTAGCGAATTTTTTGGTCATAAAAAAGGTTCTTTTACAGGTGCAAATGATGATAAAATTGGGCATTTCGAATCGGCAAATGGAGGCACACTTTTTTTAGATGAAGTTGGTAACTTAACCTATGAAAACCAAGTACAATTATTACGTGCTTTACAAGAAAGAAAAATTAAACCAGTTGGTAGCAGCAAAGAGATAAATGTTGATATTCGTTTAATTACAGCAACAAATGAAGATTTACTTGCCGCAGTAGAAAAGGGAGACTTTAGAGAAGATTTGTATCATCGTTTAAATGAGTTTTCTATTAAAGTACCCAATTTAAAAGATAGAAAAGATGATTTAATTTTATATGCAGACTTCTTTTTAAATAAGGCAAATAAGCAGTTAAATAAATCTGTAATAGGTTTTTCTAAAAACGTATTAACTATTTTTCAGAATTATAAATGGCCAGGTAATTTACGTGAACTTTCTAATGTTATAAAAAGAGCTACTTTATTAACTAAATTAGAAATTATTGATGTTGATGTTTTGCCTTCTGAATTAACAAAAATGAAAGAGAATACAATTTCATCTAATAAGTTTTCTAAAAAAGAAAATGAAAAAACACTTATTATTAGTGCATTAGAAGAGGCTGGTAATAATAAAACCCAAGCGGCTAAATTGCTAAATATTACAAGAAAAACACTTTATAATAAAATGAAAGAATACGAGCTTAGTTAAGGTGTTTTTTTAACGACTTTATAAAAATATTTAAGTGTTCTTCAAAATTAATAAAAACAACATTATCTATAGATTTAGCGGTTTCAAAGGTTTCTAGAAAAGGAATTATGGCGATAACTTCTAACTGCTTAAACATACTAAGCATTTTATGACTTACCTCGTTTAGTAAATTAATATCGTTGTTTTGTTTTGCTTTTTTTAGTAGTTCAGAATTCTTTTTAGTGTCTTCTAAAAACAGGTTTAGAGTATTTGTTATTGCAGCGGTATCATTATCTAAAAAAGAATTTAAAGATTCAATATTAAAACCAATTGCTGTTTTATTATTAGAAATAGGTTGTCTTTTTAATTCTAAAATAGTTGTTTTAAAAAACAGATTTAAAATGTTTTGTAGCTTCTTCGAATCAAATGGTTTTATAAGTACTTCAGAAAAACCACTCTTAATATATTCTTGTTTAGAAATATTTGCACGACCAGTCATTGCAATTATTGGTTGCTTCTTGTAATACTTACTATTTTTAAGAATTTCCATAAAATGGATGCCATTCATCTTTGGAAGCTGAATATCCGTTAAAACAAAGTCATAATCTATGTTGTCAACTTGTTCAATAGCACTTTGTGCATTATCAAACGTGTGTACTTTAATATCAAATTGTTTTAAAAAATCGTTTAAAAGTTGTCGCATAGAAGCATCATCTTCAACAACAATAGCTGTTAAGTTATAAGAAGCAGCTGTCTTTTTATCTACATTAATTTTTGTAGATCGTTTAGTAGATAATTTTACAGGTATTTTTAAGCTAAAGGTGCTACCTGTGTTTAATTTACTTTCTAAAGTTAATGTGCCGCCTAATAATTCTGCTAATCTTTTAGAAATGGTTAATCCTAAACCAAATCCTTTTACATTGTTGTCGTTTGCATTGTCTGCTTGGTTAAAAGCTTTAAAAATATTTGCTTTTTGATCTTTACTAATTCCAATTCCTGTATCATTTACAGAAATTTCTAAGGTACATCTATCTCCATTTTCTTTGATCGAACTTTTAATAGTTATGGTTCCTTTATTTGTAAATTTACACGCGTTTACAATTAAATTAGATAAAATTTGTTTTATTCTAAATGGGTCGCTAATAACAAGGTTGTTAATAGTATTTTCTTCTGTTATTACAAAATTAATTGGCTTGTTTGGAATGGTGTTTTTTGCATTTAGAACAATTTCATTAATGTAATTTTCTAAATTAAAAGGTATAGATTCAATATTTATATGTCCGTTTTCTAGTTTAGAGAATTCTAAAAGATCATCTACTAATTGCCCCATATAACCAGATGCGCTTCGAATATGATCTATGTAATTTTTATCTTTTGTGTTTTGTGTAGAATTTTGAAGTAGTTCGCTAAAACCAGAAATTGTACTTAAAGGAGTTCTTAAATCGTGACTAACCATAGAGATTAATTGTTCTCTACTTTCTAAAAGTGATTTTGTTGTAGTATTTGCTTTCTCTAATTGAATACGATAACGCTGGGTTTTCCAAAAATCGCCTAAAATAATAATTGAAAAAATTATAATTATAATAAAACTTATTCCTGCAGCAAATAAGATAATATTTCTACTATGATTAAGTGTTTCTTCTCGCTTTTTGTTCATATTACTGGTATAAAGAGTAATGTCTTTTTCCAGATTTTCTAAAAGTTCTTGTAATTTTCTAGAGATGGTTAAATCATTTTTTATAAGTTCATTTTGTTTTCTTTTAAGGTATATGCGATGGTTGTTTGTTTTTTTCTGAGCTTCTTTTAACATTCTACTAGAAATAGAAACTAGAGAATCTATTTTTTTTTGCTCTATATTGTTGGTAGAATCGTTTGGTATGTATTTACGAAGTGCACTTGTAAAGTTTTCGAATTTAGAACGCGATTCATTATATAAAAAAAAGGAATTTTCAACTAAATTATTAAAGGTCTCTTTGCCTAAGAGAGAATCTATAGCGCTTAATTTATTAATAGCTTTATTTATAGATTGATCTGAATTATAATTTTCATTTAAATTCTTTAAACCAATAATGTTTTTAAGTTTTTTATCGATAATTAGTTTAATGCTGTCTAAGATAAACTCCTGCGAATCATTCGTCACAATAAGACTTAACGAGTCAATTTTAGATACTAATTTTTTATTTTCACTTAAATACTCGGTAAATTTTGTTTTAGAATTAAACTGAAGTGCAGCTCTAGCCAAACTTTCGTTTTTATAGATATTGGCAATTAAAGTACCTGTTTTAACTATTATGTTTCTATCTGAAACATCTTGTTTTTGTAGTTTCGTAAATGTTTTAACTTCAGAAAGTACCAAGTAGCCAGAAATTGTAGCTAAAAGACCAAGAATAATATAACCTATTATAACTTTATAAGTAATCCTTTTTTTTAATGACTTCATAGAATACGTACAGATTTATCTATTTTGGCTAAAATAACCTTTACCAATACCAACTACTCTGTCATACAAGCTACCAGCTGGTTTGTAATAAACTATAACCGTGTATTCGTTTTCAGTTTCAAAAAAAGTACCATTAACTTCATTTGTATTTACAAAATTATCTTTACCAATTGTAGCAAAAGTGTAATTGTAAAAACCTTGTTTTAATAAGATATTTGCGCTGTAAGTTTTGTTTTTTGGGTTGAAGTACATTCTGTTTTTATCAGAAATAGAAAAATCATTAAAAGCCCCAAAAACATAAATTTCTTTCTCTTTAAACATTTCCTCTACTTCCATAGAGAAATGCATTAATGCATAATCGGCTTCTGTATTATTGTCATTTCCTTCTAAAGATCTAACCGCAAATTGGCCATTAATATCTGGGTTATAACTGTATTGTCTGTATTTATTATAAGTAAAAGGGTATAAATAATGATTATAAACATCTCCTTTTGTAATTTTTACAATGTTTAAACTTGTATTTCTGATGATTTTACTATCAAAATTTAAATACTCGTTTCCGCCCCAAAAATTTGTCTTGTTGCTGTAAGTATACAAAAGCTGATTTGGTTTAAAAAAAGTAGGTTGTAAATTGGTAATCATTTCATTCCAATTATTGTTTTTAATAATAGCAACATTAATTTCTTGACTTGGGTTATTAATGCGAATTCCTTTATGATTTATATAAAACTGAACTGTTTGTTGTGTATTTAATGTTTTTGTATTTCTGCTTCTAGCAACAGAAACAGGTATTGTTGTTGCGTTTTCATATAAGACGAATCTTCTTGTAAAAACAACGTCATCATAAGTATTTAAAACTGATAAAAGATAGTTTCCGCTTTTGGTAATTACGGTATTTATATTCGGAATTTGAACTGAATAGTGGGTGTAGTTTTGAAGTGTGTTAAAAGAATTAGTTACGTTTATAATTGTATTTTGGTTAAAACCATTAATAAATTGGCTAGATAACAATCTGCTCGGTTTCCAATCGTGGGTTTTGTGTTCTATTTTGTATTTGTAATCTTTACTATCTGCATCTAGATCATCAAAAGACAATTCTAAAATAGTTCCTAAAGGCACAATCGAAGAAAAACTATTTTCTTGTAGCGGTCTTAGCTGTATGGTTTCTATGTTCTGTGCATTTACAGATGTTAAAAAAAAGAATAAAAGCCAAGTTATTTTTTGATGCATGTTTTGCTGTAATTATAATTCAAAAATACTAAAATTTATACTCATAAAATAGTATACAAAAACTGTTCCTTTTTCTCTGTAACAGAAAAAATCTCTTTTTTAAAATTTATTTAAATTCGTTTTTAGAACATCCTACTTTCTATTTTATAGAATTTACGATATCGTTTTCTAAAATAAATTTATTTAGAATAAATATAAATAAGAATATTTTACTAAGATTAAGCCTTAATTATATCAGTCTTCATTCACAAAATCTTTAAATTTGCATGATTTTTTTAGATAACTAAACATTCCAATTTACTATGTCAAAAGACATTCGTATTAAAAAAGGCTTAGATATTAAGCTTGTTGGCGTTGCCGAAAAAAGCACTACTAAGAGTTCTCAAAGTAGCGTTTATGCAGTAAAGCCAGAAGATTTTCACGGAATAATACCCAAACTTATTGCCAAAGAAGGTACAGAGGTAAAAGCAGGAGAAGCACTTTTTCATTCGAAGAGTGATGCTCGTATTTTATTTCCTAGTCCGGTTTCTGGTAAAGTAGTTGAGGTAATACGTGGCGCAAGAAGAAAAGTTTTAGCAGTTAAAATAACTGCAGATGCTACACAAACATATAAAGATTTTGGTACCAAAGATGCAAGCACATTGTCTGCAGAAGAGGTTAAGAATTATTTATTTGATGCAGGTTGTTGGCCATTTGTAAAGCAACGTCCTTATGATGTTGTTGCAAATCCTAACCAAGCACCAAAAGCTATATTTGTGTCTGCATATGCAAGTGCACCTTTAGCAGCAGACTTAGATTATACTTTAGCGGGTAAAGAAGCAGAATTACAAGCAGCAATTACAGCTGTTTCTAAATTAACTGAAGGCAAAGTACATGTTTCAGTTGGTGCTAATTCTAATTCTCCATTGGCAAAGTTAACAGGTATAGAATTACATAAAGTTTCAGGGCCACATCCATCTGGAAATGTAGGTACACAAATAGCAAAAATAGATCCTATTAATAAAGGTGAAGTTGTTTGGGTAATTACACCTCAAGATTTAGTAGTTATTGGAGAGTTATTCTTAACAGGTAAACTAAACTTAACTAGAACAGTTGCTTTAACAGGTTCTCAGTTTAATAAGCCACAATATGTAACTGCAATTTCTGGAGCATCAATTTCAGCAATTACTGCAAATAATTTGAATGACGATAATACAAGAATTATCAGCGGAAACGTACTTTCTGGAAAGGAAGTAAAAGAAGATGAGTTCTTAGGATATTATGACAATCAAATAACTGCAATACCAGAAGGAAATGATTATGAATTTTTTGGATGGAATAAGCCAATCTTTAATAAAATTTCTACTTCTAGAGCATTTACTTTCTCTTGGTTAACTCCAAAGAAAAAATACGATCTAAACACCAATACAAATGGTGAACATAGAGCTTTTGTAGTAACAGGTTCTTATGAACAAGTATTTCCTTTAGATATTTATCCGATGCAATTATTAAAAGCATTTATGTATAAAGATTTAGATGAAATGGAAGCTTTAGGTGGTTACGAAGTAGCGCCAGAAGATTTTGCACTAACAGAATTTATTTGTGTATCTAAACAACCTCACCAGAAGATAATTCGTGAAGGTTTAGATTTAATGAGAGAAGAATTAGGATAAGGTTATGAGCTTAAAACAAAACTTACATAATTTAAAAGAGAAATATAAAGGAACCAAAATGGCACCTGCGTTTAACGCAATCCATACCTTTTTATATTTACCAAATGAAGTTACTCACGGAGGAACTCATATAAAAGCAGCAGATGATTTAAAGCGTACAATGAATATTGTAATTATGGCTTTAATACCTTGTTTGCTTTTCGGAATGTTTAATGCAGGTTACCAACACTATGCAGCTATAGATAGTTCTTTAAGAACAGATGTTTTAGCTAACTTTTTTACGATGGACAATCTTTGGATTGGAATCATAAAAGTTTTACCACTTGTAATAGTTTCTTACGGAGTAGGTCTTTTAGTTGAATTTATTTTCGCAGTTATAAAAGGACATGAAGTAGAAGAAGGATATTTAGTAACAGGTATGTTAGTGCCGTTAATTGTACCAGTTGACACACCTTTATGGATGTTAGCAGTTGCAGTTGTATTTGGAGTTGTAATAGGTAAAGAAGTGTTTGGTGGTACAGGAATGAACATCTTAAACCCAGCTTTAACAATTAGAGCATTCTTATTCTTTGCATATCCTACTTGGATGTCTGGAGATAAAGTTTGGGTACACGATGCAGTAAATAGAGTAGGAACAGCAGATGCAATTTCTGGTGAAACTATTTTAGGAAGCTATGCACAAAACCAAGAAGTAATATATTCTACTTGGGACAAGTTTGCAGGTTTTATACCTGGTTCTGTTGGAGAAACATCTACATTATTAATTCTTTTAGGAGCCGCTTTTTTAATTTTTACAAAAATTGGAAGTTGGAGAGTTATTGTCTCTACTTTCTTAGGAGCAGCAGTAATGGGTTTCATTTTTAACCAAATAGTTGCAGCAGATATTATTACAGAATCTAGCAAGTTTTATGGTTTAATGAACACAGTTTGGTGGGAACACTTAATGATTGGTGGTTTAGCATTTGGGGCTGTTTTTATGGCAACAGATCCCGTAACAGCATCACAAACAAATAAAGGAAAATGGATTTACGGTTTCTTAATTGGTTTTATTTCAATTATGATTCGTGTATTTAACCCTGCATATCCAGAAGGAGTATTTTTAGCAATTTTATTGATGAATGTATTTGCACCAACAATAGATCATTACGTGGTTCAAGGAAATGTAAAAAGAAGATTAAAACGTACTAAAGTTAAAACTGCCTAATTATGAGTAAGAGAACAGATAGTAATTCATATACAATGATTTTCGCCGTAATTATGGTGTTAATTGTTGGCTCGTTATTGGCGTTTTTTGCATCGTCTTTAAAACCAAATATCGATGAGAACAAGAGAATAGAAAAGCAACAAAATATCTTTTATGCTATGGGCATAAATGAGAATGATGATTCAAGTGCAAACTTTGTTTCTACAGACGTTGCAGGTACAGAATTTACAAAATATATTAAAAAACAATTAGTTATTCAAGGAGATAAAATTACCGAAGATGACAAAGCGTATTTAATTGATGTAAAAAAACAACAAGCTTTAGCTAAAGATGGTAAAGAAAGAAAATTACCTTTATTTATTGGAGAGAAAGATGGTAAAACATTTTACGTAGCACCAATTAGAGGAAAAGGTCTTTGGGATGCTATTTGGGGTTATGTAGCTATGGATGAAAATATGATTGTTCAAGGAGCATATTTTGATCATAAAGGTGAAACACCAGGTTTAGGAGCAAATATTAAACAACGTTTCTTTATGGACGATTTTACCGGAGAGCATTTAATGACAGACGGTGGAGTATTTAAAGGAATTACAGTTGCTAAAGGAAACAATGATCCTAAGAACGAAGAGAAAACAGATTATGAAGTAGATGCAATTGCTGGTGCAACAATTACTGGTGATGGTGTTTCTGCCATGATAAAGAAAGATTTAGCACTTTACGTGCCTTACTTCAAAAACTTAAAAAAATAATTTATGGGACTTTTATCAAAAAAAGACGCAGTATTACTTACAGACCCATTAGCAGATAATAACCCAATTACTATACAAGTATTAGGTATTTGTTCTGCTTTAGCAATTACAGCAGAATTAAAAGCTTCTATTGTAATGGCTGTTTCTGTAATGTTTGTATTAGGTTTAGGAAACGTAGTTATCTCTTTAATGAGAAACATTATACCATCTAAAATTAGAATTATTGTACAGCTAATTGTAGTTGCAACTTTAGTTATTATAGTAGATTTAGTACTAAAAGCATTTGCTTATGAACTAAGTAAAACACTATCGGTTTTTGTAGGGTTAATTATTACAAACTGTATTATTATGGGACGTTTTGAAGCTTTTGCTTTAGCAAACAAACCATGGAGATCTTTCTTAGACGGAATAGGAAATGCAGTTGGTTATGGTGTAATCTTAGTAATTGTTGGTTTCTTTAGAGAGTTGTTAGGTTCTGGTACATTATTAGGATTTAAAGTTTTAGGAGATCCAATAGAAAAAACAGGATTGTATGCAATAGGATATGAAAATAACGGTTTTATGTTATTATCTCCAATGGCATTAATTGTTGTAGGTATTATTATCTGGATACAACGTAGTAGAAATACATCATTAATAGAAGAAAACTAAACGTTTAACGTTTAAATAATATAGAATATGGAACATATAGAATTATTTTTCAAATCGATATTTATAGATAACATGGTATTTGCAACGTTCTTAGGAATGTGTTCTTACCTAGCTGTATCTAAAAAAGTAGCTACGGCTGTTGGTTTAGGAGCTGCAGTAATCTTTGTATTGGCAGTAACTGTACCATTAAACTGGTTGTTAGATCAGTATATCTTACAAGAAGGAGCATTAGTTTGGTTAGGCCCAGAATATGCAGAGTACGATTTAAGTTTCTTATCATTTATTATGTTTATTGCAACAATTGCAACCATGGTACAATTGGTAGAAATTATTGTTGAAAAATTTTCACCTTCACTATACAATTCATTAGGTATTTTCTTACCATTAATTGCAGTAAACTGTGCCATTTTAGGAGGTAGTTTATTTATGCAATCTAGAGAAATTCCTTCTTTAGGATTGGCACTTACTTATGGTGTTGGTTCTGGAATTGGTTGGTTTTTAGCAATTTTAGCAATTGCTGCAATTCGTGAAAAAATTAGATACTCAAGCGTTCCACCTGCATTAAGAGGTTTAGGAATTACGTTTATTATTACAGGATTAATGGCAATTGGTTTTATGAGCTTTGGTGGTATGTTAACTGGTGGAGATGAAAAGAAAGAAGAAAAACCAAAAGTAGAAGCTACCATTGAAAAAGTAGAACTAAAGAAAGAGGCTAAAGAAATTGTAGCTCAAAACACAAATATAAACCAATAGTAGCATGATATTAGCAGCAGGTACAACAGGAACCATTATTGCAACAGTAGCAGCTTTTTTAATCTTAACGCTGGTATTAGTAGCATTATTATTATTTGTAAAACAAAAATTATCACCATCTGGTCCTGTAAAGATTATGATTAATGGTGAAAGAGAAATAGAAGTAGCATCTGGGTCTTCTTTGTTAACTACTTTAGGTAGTAATAAGATATTCTTACCATCCGCTTGTGGTGGAGGTGGTACATGTATTCAATGTGAATGTCATGTAAATTCTGGTGGTGGTGAAGCTTTACCAACAGAACTTCCTCATTTTTCTAGAAAAGAATTAAAAGATGGCGCACGTTTAGCTTGTCAGGTTAAAGTAAAACAAGACATGAATATTTCTATTCCAGAAGAAGTTTTTGGAATTAAGAAATGGGATGCTGTTGTTGTAAGAAACTATAACGTTGCAACTTTTATTAAAGAATTTGTTGTAGAAATTCCAGAAGATATGGGGTACAAAGCAGGTGGATATATTCAAATTGAAATACCAGCTTGTGAAGTTAACTATTCTGATATGGACATTACAGCGCATCCAGAAGAACACGATACACCAGATAAGTTTGAAGCAGAATGGGACAAGTTTAACTTAAGACCATTAGTAATGAAAAATACTGAAACTGTAGAAAGAGCTTACTCAATGGCTTCTTATCCAGCGGAAGGAAGAGAAATTATGTTAAATGTACGTATTGCTACACCTCCTTTTGATAGAGTGAAAGGTGGATGGATGGATGTAAATCCTGGAGTAGCATCTTCTTATATTTTTAACTTAAAGAAAGGAGATAAATGTGTTATTTCTGGACCTTATGGAGAATTCTTTATAAATGAATCTGAAGCAGAAATGTTATATGTAGGTGGTGGAGCAGGTATGGCACCAATGCGTTCTCACTTATATCACTTATTTAGAACATTAAAAACTGGTAGAAAAGTATCTTATTGGTATGGAGGACGTTCTAAAGCAGAATTATTTTATATTGATCATTTTAGAGCTTTAGAAAAAGATTTTCCAAACTTTAAATTTTACATCGCTTTATCTGATCCTACAGAGGCAGATAATTGGACAAAAAAGACAGATATTAATGATGAAGCTGGAGATGGTTTTGTAGGTTTTATTCACAATTGTGTTATAGAAAACTACTTAAATCACCACGAGTCACCAGAAGATTTAGAATTGTATTTCTGTGGTCCACCATTAATGAACAATGCTGTTCAGAAAATGGGAGAAGATTTTGGTCTTTCAGATGATAATATACGTTTTGATGATTTTGGAGGTTAAGCCTCAAAAAAACAACTATAAAGAAAACCGATTCAGAAATGAGTCGGTTTTTTAATTATAAAAAAACACTAGTTTATATAACGAGTAAACGCTAATGAATTTGCTACTTATCTTTCTTGCATTAATAGCTATTATTGCTATCGTTTTAATGATTGTATACCTATTGCAAGAGAAGTTTATTTTCTTGAAAGGTGAAAAAATTGACAGAGAACATCAATTCACATTTTCTAATAAATTTGAAGAAATATTTATTAAAACAGACGGAAATAATGTAGTTAATGCGCTTCATTTTAAATTAGACAAGCCAAAAGGAATTATTTTATATTGCCACGGTAATAATGGTAATTTAGAAAAGTGGGGAAGTAGAGTTTCTTATTTTCTTAGCTACAATTATGATGTGTTAGTCTTTGATTATAGAAATTATGGTAAAAGTACTGGTGCGTTTATAGAAGATAAAATGTATAATGATGCATTGTTGGTTTATAAGCACATTAAAGCAAGTTTTAAAGAGGAAGAAATTGTGGTTTATGGTTTTTCTTTAGGAAGTACTTTTGCAACTAAAATTGCATCAATAAATAAACCGAAAGAATTAATTTTAGAAGCACCTTTTTTCAATTTTAATAAAGCAGTTAAATTCTATTCTAAACTTGCACCAACGTTTCTTTTAAAGTATAAATTTAGATCTGATTTAGATATAGTAAATGTTTCTGCACCAATAACTATTTTTCATGGTAATAAAGACCAAATAACCTCTTTTAAAGAAGCAAAACTTCTTTTAGAGCAAAATAGTTGTAGAGATAATTATTTTGTTAAAATTGAAGGAGGAACACATCATAATATTAGAGATTCTAAACTGTACAAACTAAAGTTACAAGAAATTTTAGACCGGTAGTAATTTCTAAATTTTATAAATTGTATTTTTGATGTCTTATCTATTTATATGAAACGTTTAGAAAAAATATTAAAGAAGCATAAGTATATTAAAATTCCTTTAAAAAGAATAGCGACAAATCACCTAGAGTTAAAAGCAAAAATTAACGGAGTGAAAGGACGTTTTATTCTAGATACTGGAGCATCTAATTCTTGTGTTGGTTTAAATTCGATTGAACACTTTAACCTAATAGCAACAGAAAGTGAAACTAAAGCAGCAGGTGCAGGAGCTACTGATATGGAAACACAACTTTCTAAAAGCAATAATTTAGTAATTGGAAAATGGGTTACTAATAAATTACATTTAGTTCTTTTCGATTTATCACATGTAAATACAGCTTTAACTCAGCATAAGGCAAAAGAAGTAGATGGTATTATAGGCGCAGATATTTTACAGAAAGGAAAGGCATTTATAGATTATAGTAAAAATGCTTTGTACTTAAGAAAGGTGAAAAAATAATTAATTTAAAATAAAAGATATGAGTTTGCAAAAACAAGTAATGGACAAGATGAAAGAAGCAATGAAAGCGAAAGATACAATTGCTTTACAAGCTTTAAGAGCTGTTAAATCTGCTTTTTTATTAGCAAAAACAGAAACAGGTGTTCAAGAAGAATTAACAGAAGAACGAGAAATTCAAATTATTCAGAAACAAGTTAAACAAAGAAAAGACAGTGCCGCTATTTTTATAGAACAAGATAGAGAAGATTTAGCTGCACCAGAATTAGCTGAGTTAGCAGTTTTAGAACAATTTTTACCAGAAGCTTTAACAGAAGAAGAAGTAGAAGGTGTAGTTATTGCTACTATAGATGATTTAAATGCATCTGGAATGCAAGATATGGGTAAAGTAATGGCTGTTATGCAAGAGGAATTAGCAGGACAAGCAGATGGTAAACTTATTTCTACATTAGTTAGAAAACATTTAATGAAATAATTTATTCGTTTTAAATTGTGCCTTACCTAATTTAGGTATAACATTAGATTTAAACAGTTAGTATTGCAAGTTTGAATCTTTTTTAAATCACAATAAAAAAACCTAGAGTTAAATTTTTTTATTAACTCTAGGTTTTTCCTTTTTTCAGTCTACTGTAACGCATAGATAAAAGTGCATAAATAATTACTATAACGATTTTATTATTTACAAAAAGTTCAGGATGTGGAGTAATATTTGTAGCTGATGGAACAATTTATAAAAGGCGTTTTATTATATTTTTTAATGTTAAAAAAAGACCCAAGGAGGTTGTACTTATGTGTTAAATACAAACCTCTTATTGAGTCCTACAAATGATAGAGTATAATTACCCCTAATTACCGTTATCACTTGATTATAACCTGTTATGTATAAATTTAAAACTTATATAAATGAGTTTAGTTTTGTTGGGGACGCCACTAATAATTACAATTAAAGTAAAATGTTTAAAAAAACTTTAATAAATCATTTCTATAAGCTCTTTAGAATTTTTTTTCAAATTCCTATGAATGGGTATGCTTTTTCTAATTATTCAAAAATTATTTTTTTATTTATTTTACCATTATTTGTAGTAACTCTTATAATATAAATTCCTGATAGTAATTCAGGTTTTATTTTTAACTGAAAAGAACTCTTTTGTTCTTTAATGATCCACATTTCAATTTTCTTACCAAGAATACTAAACAACTCAACACCTTTTATATTTAATTCTCCATTTTTATGAATAACAATGTTTTTGTTGTTGTCTAAAAAAACTTTAAGAGATGTATTTGGTGTATATAAGTCTTCATTTGAGAGTGTTTTATCTTCTGTAAAAGACAGAACAAATCTATTTGTATACGTACCTTTTTCTAGTTGAAATGTTGCATAAGAATTATTTATTTTCTGTATTTTTCCTGTAATTTTATCTTTAATAAATATATTCTGATTGATGTATCTTTTTTCATCTATCATTATAGATACACTACCATCATAAGCCATTATAATATTTAGAGGTACTTCTAAGTTATTTGTTATTTCTTGAACACCAGCAATTACATATGGAATTTCATTATTAGGAAATTTCCAATAGATATCTGTATTGCCTAAATCATACATTTCAGAATCATAACCTTTATTAAAAACAAAAGAATTAGATTGGTGGAAAGAAATACCAATTTGGCGGTGTAAAGAACTTCCTATATCATTTGTAAAATTCATTCCTAGTTTTAAAATAGGTAGTTCAAATTGAGAAAGTGTATTTATTTTTTCTTTTTTACTTTTAAAGAATACCGATGTACCTGTTATTTCTGTCTTATATTCTCTTTGGCTATTCTTAAAAACAATTGGTCCGCCATTTGTTTGATCTCCTTGAATAAAAAAACCTTGACCTATTGCAATATATGGCTCTGGTGCTATATATGCTGCTGCATGTTCACTACCACCAATACTTGGCGCACATTCTATTTGGCCATCAACATTTTTAAACCTTACATAATCTATATAAATTACAGTTATATCATTTGATGTAAATGTAATATCACTACCAGTTTCAATACATAACTTTATAATACCTTCTGTATAATTTCCGCTTGTAGTAGGAAAAACAAAGTTACCTCTACTAGTATTATTAATCTTTATGTTTATGTTTTTATCTGATGAAGATTTATAGCGTACTCTTACTGTATCTACACCTCTAGAAATTTTAGCAAATTTTATAAAGTTATTCGTATTATTCATTGAAACCACGGTGTTATTTCCGTCTTGAAGTATTGTACCATTTTTTTGGTTTGCATCTTCGGCTTCAATAGTAAAGTCTATAGAAGTATTAAGAGAAGGGTCATTTGCAGCAACTCCCATAGCTATGTTTCTTGTTGCATAACCACCAATATAGCCTGTGAAATTATGACCAGCACTTCCTTCCGCATTACTTTCTGCTACATGTTGCCAAAAGTATAAAGTAGCACTAGTTGAGTTTATATTATCTTCTATAAAATTTTTAACACTCATGGCAGAAGGAAAAGGATTTCCTATTAAATAAGATTCATTAGCACCTACAGAAGTTGTAGAGTTAAATGAGCCATCATTAGGAGTTCCTACGAATGTATAATTTTGGGTTCTTCCTGGTCCTTTAAAGATGTAACCATCTCCTTTATTGATTGTTCCGTTTTTGTATTTATGTTCCCAATTAGATCTTCCATTACTACCAGTAGCATAGGTGTATAACCAATAATCTGCTAAAGAAATCGGATCTGAAGTTGAACCATCATAACCACCAACAAATGTTATGTCTTTGGCAATATCAGTAATATTACTTGTTGCATCGAGACTATTTGTACCGTCTTTTAGAACACTTTCTATTGTATAAGTATTGGTTGTTAGAGTACTTACAGGTGAGCTCATGTAATTAAATCTATACAAGCTAGGAACCATAGAATTTTGATCTACTAAAAGTTTACCATTACCAAATACTTTAGAAATTTCTTCGTGTGTTTGTATTAATTGAGAAGTACCTATTAAACGTATTTCATCATTTGAGTTTACTAATGTAACCTCATCAGTAACTACTAATAAATTATCTGTTATAGCTAATTTACTATTGTTATTTATTACAAGTTTTCTAGCACTAAATGGAGTACTAATATGGTTGTAATTTTCACTTATTGTAACATTTCTAGATCTATCTGGGTAACCATTTGACCAAGCATTACCAATTCTTGTAGTTGTATTTACTCTATGTAAACCTAATAAAGTATTCGCATTTTCATTCGAATTTATAATTTCTGAGGTTAATGGATCATGTGGATGTCTTTCTGGTCCGCCAGAATTTAAAACTCTATAAGCATCCAATGCAGGGTCAATAAAAACAACCCATTCACTTGTGGTATAAATTTTATTAGGAATTAATGTTTCGTCTTTTCTTACCAAAGATGTTTTGTCTGCAAAAGAAGTTACAATATCATATCTATATGCAAAAGAAGTTATATCGTTTGATGAAGACATTGTTATTATATCATCTCCATTAATAAAGTCTGTTATAAAATCATTAGTAAAAACAGCTGTATTAATTCCTAAATTAGAAATACTACTAGCAGAGTTTTTAATTAATATAGATTTACCTGGTGCTAATGAAGATGTTATTAAATAAGAAATGTCTGGAATAACACCCATTTGATCGCCTGTTTTATTTTTATATAATTGAATATTGATAAGATTATCCGCAATACTCTTTGTATCATGAATATTTGTAATTTCTATCCATCTTTCATTATTAAATTGATATACTTGGGTAATCATAGGTATACCGTCATCTGTTGTATCTCTGTAATCAACATCACCAATTGTTAAAACATCATCATCTTCATCTATAAAATTGTCTGTTTGGGTATTGTCGTATTTTCCATTAACATCTATATACCCTAAATCGACATTACCTATTTCTGCTAGATTGTTAAAACCATTAATACCAAATACACCTGTAGACAATCCATTTCCATCGTTTGGTAAATTGCTTCCAGATTCTATTACATCAAATAGATCATCTCCATCTGAATCTAAATCCAAATAATCTGGAATTATATCTGCATTAATTATTGTGTTTTCATCTGTGTTTTTTGGAGTAATACCAATAGACCCTATTCCATTAGAATTACCGTTAAGACTTGTGTCATAAGCATCATCTAAACCGTCATTATCAGAATCTGTACCTGTGGGATAAATGTAGTTTCTTGTAGACTGTGCTTCAATACTATCAGGAATTCCATCGTTATCTGAATCTAAATCTAAATGATTAGGAATACTATCTCCATCTGTATCACATGTTAATACATGTTCAAAGTTAAGATCATCAAACCTTGTAAATGAAGTTCCGTTCTGATTGTTGTAGATATAAAATCTAAAATAATAAGTAGTTCCTGCGGTTAAAAAATCATTAGAAGGTATATTGTAAGGTAAATATCCTTCATTTTCCATGCTAGCTATATGTAGATCTTGAAACTTTATAGTTGGGGTGTTAAAGTTAGCATTTGTATCTATTTCAAGTGCCATATCAAAATTACCATAAGCACCTTCTGGTCCACTATTACTAGTATACCAGCCAAGAGCTATGTTTTTTGTTAATAGGTTTATACTAGGAGTATATGAAACTTCTACATAATGATTTGAAGCTTTAGCCATTGCAAAGCTATTTTGATTTGCATTATTAAAGACATATGTATATTGACTGCCGGTTTCATTTAAAGATCCAAAAGAAATATTTGTTGCAGATATAAAATTAGGGCTACTTATTTGTGTTCGGTCTTCATATGTTGCGTAATCAGAGTTTCCTTCATCATTTCCTACAGTAGTTGTATTTGCCGTTTCAGGATCATTATGCTCCCATTCAATTATTGTTTCTGTACATAATTTTAATTCTTCAATATCTAAAATACCATCATTATCATCATCTATATCTAAAGTATCTGTTATACCATCTCCATCAGTATCTATAGGAGATAAAGAAGTAGATGTAACACATTCTGGGTTATTATAAAGAATACCTGTATTGGTATTAACTGCACCACCTGTTGAAAGCTGTCTACCTGCTAAAAAGACACCTGCTCCTGAGTTACAAGCACCTCCATGAGAAATAAAATTTCCTTTTAAAATAGAGCCTGCTCCTATGTTAACTGCACCTGTGGTAACCCCTGCACCTCCAAGCCAAAAAACATTACATCGTTTTGCCCCATTAGTTAAAATTATTTTTGATTGTGCAGCGATATTTAATGCACCAGCAAATCTCATAACAAATATAGCATCTGCATCACCAGCTGCATCAAGAGTAATAGTTCCGGCTAAAGAGCCTGCTCCAGAAATATGGTAAACACCAGGACTAAGTGTTTCTCCTGCTCCAAAAGCTGGTGCAGCATGAACTGCTGTAGGAGTTAAAGCCATAAGATCTATATAAGCATCATCTAAATCTGTTTTTGCTTGTGCCGTTAGAGCATTTGCAATATGTTCATTTCCTATATGAATTCCGTTCGTGTAACCACTTATACTACCAGAGTTTGTACCAATTTTTCCATTAACTCCTGATATACCAGTATTTCCTACAGCACCTAAACTACTGTAAAGAGCAAAATCTGATAAAACACCTAAAATATCTAAAGTGGGAGTAGGGGTGCAACTCGATTCGCAAAACACAGGTATAGTACTTGTACAAGAAGGTGGGGCAACGATAGCACCAACACCAGTAGTTATTGCCCCAGACATTGTTAGCATTCTTCCTTCAAGAAGAGCACCTGCACCTAGACCAACTGCGCCTACTTTAGAGAATAATGTTCCTTTTATATCTGCATTTGCGGCAACAGAAATAGCACCATCAGCAATAAAGAAAACATTACAAGATTTTGTGCCATTAATTAAAGTGATTTCTGCGGCAGCTCCTACAGTAAATGCACCTAAAAACTTAATTACAAAGAAAGCATCTGAGTTTCCCTCTCCATCAAGAATTAGGTTTCCTCCTACGGAACCTGCTGCACCTGTATAATACACTCCGGGAGTAATAGTTTCACCACCTCCAAAAGCAGGAGCGTGAGTACCAGGATAATCTACAAATAGGTCATTAAGGTGAATGTATGTCCTCATTAAATCGAACCTTGCCTGTTCTGTTACTCCATTTGCATTGTATGTATTACCAGTATAATTTCCGCTTATTATACCTAAGTTAGAACCTACATCTCCTGTCCAAACTGCATTAGCCCCATTTGTAATTCCCCCATCACCACTAAAACCTTCAAAAGAGGAAAGTATTCCTAATTCTAATGTTTGGCTAAAGCTAATATTTGAGAGCAGTATTAGTATAGCAGTTATTATTCTGATGAGTAATTTTTTCTTCATATTTTTTAGATTAAACAAATTTCATAATCATAATTAACTATAGCAAAGGTGGCTGCTGATGATAAACTATACTATAATTACTGAATTATTAGGTAGTATATTGTAGTACAAATTTCCGTTTTAATAAACTGAAATTAATCAGTACTAATACTCTTTTTATGTAAAATAAAATCCGTAAAAATACGTAGACACCTTGTTATTAAACTATTTTCTAGATGTTAGAAATTAAGTTTTAACATTCTTATTGTATTGTTTTAAAACGTGTATTAGTTATTTTTAAGAGTAGTAATTAGTAGAATAATTTAACATATAAATTGTTTAAAAGTTAGTCTATAACTATTAATCGATTACGAATAGCATACATTATAAGTTCTGCAATGTTTTTACTTTCTGTTTTTTCTAAAAGATTTGCTCTATATGTTTCTATAGTTCGTTGTCCTAAAAAAAGAATTTTAGAAGTTTCTAAAGTAGAGCTGCCTTTACATATTAATTCTAGTACCTCTAATTCTCTGTTGCTTAATTTAGTATGTGTGTTTAGATTCTCTTTAAATGTATAAGGAGTAAGGTTTTTAGTACTTATTTTAATAATATTACCTGCAAGACAAGTACTACCTTTATAGGTTATTACAGAAGCAAATAATTTAATAAAAACAGTATTTAAAGTTTTATGAGTTGTTTCTATTCTTAACGATATAGAACCTTTTGCCTCTTTTAAACAAGAATTAAAATCATTTATTATTTTTAGTTTATTGCAGTATTTACTATCTAACAATTGATCGAAACTAATTAATGAAAATTCATCATAACTATAACCAAAAATATTTGCTAGAGGGGTATTGTAAAGGATAAATTCACCATTTCTGTAGAGGTAAATAGCAAATGTAGGATGGTCTATTAAGGCATGAAGTTTTTCGTTATTAATTTGTTTAATATTATCGTATTTAGCGAGGCGTGTATTAATAACTTTTAACAATTCATAAAAACTAAATGGTTTTGTAATATAATCATCTGCCCCTAACTGCACACCTGTTCTAATATCTTCATTTTTTGCTCTAGCCGAAAGAAAAACTAAAGGAATTGCAGCAGTTGATTTAACCTGTTTAATTGTTCTATAAAAATCATAGCCGTTCATTTTAGGCATAGATATGTCACAAATAATAAGGTCTGGTAAATGCTTTAATGTTTGTTTAACACCTTCAAAACCGTCTTTGGCTACAAATACCTTAAAGTTTTGTCCTCTAATAAATTCAGCTGTATTTTCTCTTAAGACGATTTCGTCCTCTACAATAAGAATTTTTTTCATAAAAAAAATAACGTAATAAGTATTTTATGGTTTATTGAAGATATAGAAACTGTTCTATGCTATTTTTTAATTGAAACAAGCATTGTAATAAAAATAGGTATAACTAATAATCTGTAGTTAATAAAAATCTATTTGTACTAGTTATTTAGCAAAGTACTGTCTAAAAAAAACTAAACATATCAGTACTAATACTCTTTTTTATTAAAATTTAAACACCTTTCCGTATTTATACGGAAAGGTGTTGTTAGATAAGATATTCTGAAATTTATTTTTTTAAAAAGTATTACTCTATTATAATTAGTCTGTTTCTAATAGCATACATCATAAGTTCTGCAATATTTTTACTTTCTGTTTTATCTAACAAGTTTGCTCTATATGTTTCTATAGTTCTTTGTCCAAGAAAAAGAATTTTAGAGGTTTCTAAGGTAGAATTACCTTTACAAATTAACTCTAACACCTCTAGTTCTCTATTACTAAGCTTTATTGATGTTTTTGAAGTTTCTTTAAATATAAAAGGACTTGGTTTTTTATGATCTATTTTAATTACATTACCAGCAAGACTTGTTTTGCCTTTATAGGTAATTACAGAACCAAATAATTCTATAAAAACTGTATTTGAAGTTTTATGAAATGCTTCAAACTTTATAGAAATAGAACCTTTAGATTCTTTTAAACAACGATTAAAGTCATTTAATATTTTTGTTTTATTACAGTAATTTTCATTAAGAAGTTGTTCGAATTTTATTGAAGAAAAAGTGTCATAATCATAACCAAAAATAGCTGCTAATTGTCTGTTATAAACCACAAGCTTATCATCTTGGTATATATAAAGGCCTAATGTTGGGTGTTCTATTAGTGCATGAAGTTTTTCATTATTAATTTGTTCAAGTTTATCATATTTAATTAGTCGTGTATTAATTACCTTTAATAGCTCGTAAAGGCTATAAGGCTTTGTAATATAATCATCTGCGCCTAGTTGCATACCTGTTCTAATGTCTTCTGTTTCTGTTCTTGCAGAAAGAAATACTAACGGTATTGTAGAAGTAGCTTTAATTTGTTTAATAGTTTTGTAAAAATCGTAACCATTCATGTTAGGCATAGATATGTCACAAAGAATTAAATCTGGCAAATGTTTTAACGTTTGCTGAACACCCACAAGTCCATCTTCAGCTACAAAAACCTCAAAATTTTGTCCCTTAATAAATTCAGCAGTATTTTCCCTTAAGACGATATCGTCTTCTATGATAAGAATTTTTTTCATTTATAAAAAATTAGAACGTTCTGTATTTTTAGTCTTAATTAGAATTATTTTATTTTTTATTGTTGTAAGTAGGGTAAAATAATTATAACAGCAGTACCTTCATTTACAACAGATTCTATTAGCATTTTACCTTTGTGAAGGTCTACAAATCTTTTTACAACAGATAATCCAAATCCTGTTCCTTGAGCAGATCCTTTATTAGAAGCTCTATAATAAGGCTCTAATAAGTATTTTATTTCGTCTGTAGGTATTCCTATTCCTAGATCTTTAATTATAAATTTTACTTCCTTTTTTTTAGTTTTAGATAAATGAATTGTAATGTTTTTACTACTATATTTTAAAGCATTAGAAATAATATTATTTAGAATATGACGAATCATAATCGAATCCATATAATAGCTTTCAATATCTAATTTAGATTTTATAATTACTTTTTGGTTGGTTTCTGAGACACTTAAGTTCTCCTCGATAATTTCATTTATAAGTGGTAATAACTTAATGTTTGTAGGTCTAAAAAAAGATTTACTAGTTTGTTCTTCATCTATAAGAGATACATCGTCTAAGAGTGCTTTAGTATGTTGGACGGCGTCGAATATTTGTTTAAACTGTTTTTCTTTTTTTTCTTTACCCCATGTATCATTATAAATTTGTAAAAGTTGTACACTAGAAAGAATTCCTGCTAATGGCGTTCTAAACTCATGTGATACTGTAGATATAAATTGTGATTTTAAAATATTAACTTCTTCTAATTTATTGTTTAATTGAACCAACCTTTCTTCTTCAAGTTTTCTTTTAGAGATGTCGTTTATAGTTGAAATAAGTAAAGCTTGACCATTAATAGACAAAGGACTTGTATAAATCTCAATGTCACAAGTTTCACCTGAGGCTAGTTTATGAATAAATTCGAAATATGATGGACCTGTAAGTGTAAATTTTTTCATCTCTTCTAGTATGTGTTCAGAAGAAAATGTACTAATGTCAGATAAAGTCATTAATCTAAAATCTTTTAATGAATAACCATAAAATCTTGCAGCAGCCGAATTTACATCAATAATATTACCATTTATAGGATCTATTAAAAGCTGTGGTGTTTGATTTTTTTCGAACATAGCATAATATAACTGAGCACTTTCTTGTAGCGCCTTGTCTGCTTTTTTTCTGTCGGATATATCTCGAATATGACACAAAATCACCTTGCGAGTATCTACCATATAAACATTACTTACAAACTCTACATCTATTGATGTACCTGCTTTTGTTTCTAACGGCATGTCTTCAAATCGAATATATTCTTTATTTTGTAACTCGATAAAGGTCTCTTTAGAGGTTGCTATGTTTTTAAAAACACCAATTTCCCAAAGTTCTTTTCCTACTAATTCATCATAATTAAAACCAATTAATTCTATAAGAAAAGGATTTGCATCTGTAATTTGACCTGTGATTGCATCGAGAATTAAAATACCTTCTTTAGAAGCTTCGAAAATTTGATGAGAACGTGTTTCTGCACTTTGTATTTTTTCAAGAGCGAGCTTTCTTTCTGTAATGTCTTGAATTACACCAATCATAGAAAGTTCATCCAATTCGTTATCATAACTAATCTCTCCCCAGCCATCTAACCACCTAACTGCACCATCATTTAAACGAATTATTCTATACTCTTTTCGAAAAGAAGTTTTATTAAGAATACATTTTCTTAAACAAAGCTCCATTATTTCTCTGTCTAATGGGTGCACTATATTTAACCATGTTTCCATGATGTTTAAAGGAGTATTATTCTGAACACCAAAAATAAACCTTAGTTCTTGTGATAATTCTAATGAATTAGTAGATATGTTAAATTGATAAGAACCTACGTGTCCTATTCTTTGAATTTCTTTAAAAACAGATTCGTTTTCTTGTAGTTTCTTTTTAAAAAATTCTTTTTCTGTTTCATCTATAGTAATTATAAGATATTGTTGCTCTTTTTCTATAAATTTAGCTGTTAAGCGCACAAATACATGTTTATCTTTATCTATAGTTAGTTCAATTTCACAATAATTTACACTATTCTTTTCTTTTGTTTTTAGTAAAAAGATCTTGAAGTCTAGATTATATTTCTCTGTAATAAATTGATTAAAAGTTAAACTATTTAATTCACTACGTTTCTTAGATAAAAGGCTTAGACCACTTTTATTAATATCTATTATTTTGTTATCACAATCGATAATAAAAAGTCCATTTGGAGAAAAATTAGAAAATAAATCTAGTTTATAAGCAAATACTTCTGCGCTTCTTTTTGTTTTTTTTAGTTGTTTGTTTTGAGCTTTTAGCTTCGTGTTTTGAGCTTTTAGTTCCTGAATTAAATTCTTAGATTCTATCATAGCTCGTGTTTGGGGGTTAACTAATTGCTATTTTACTTTTTAAATATTTATTTTTTCTATCTTATTATAGTTTTCTTTTTTTTTGCATCTGAATTCTGCTATTTTGAGGTAATGAGTTATTATTTGTAGAGCTATTTTCTAATTTAGAGCTTAAGAAACGAAAACAAGGAAATAATAGGGTAGAAGGTAACTATTGTAAATGTAGTTAAATTTAATAGTTATTTGTCTTTTAGTTTTACTCATTAAATAGAATAAAATAATTAGATACTTTTTGCTGAAATATTTACTATTAATATATTTAAGAAACAAAAAATTAGAAAGTTGTAATATTTATTTTTAATAAAAAAAAAGCCAAACTTAATTAAGTTTGGCTTTTCTTATTCAATAAAGAATATTTTATGATAAAGATTTCTCTATTTTTTATAAAATATTTTCTTACTAATTATACCTTTTTCAGTTTTTATATTTACAATATAAACTGCATCAGATAAGTTTGTAACTTTTAATCTATTCTCAATTTTAGATGCTATAGTATTCCAACTTTTAGCTTTCTGACCTAATATATTGAATAGTGTTACAGATTCTATATTTAAACTGTTTCTATTATTAATAACTAGCTCATTACTTTCTTTATCTAAGAAAATAGAGATCTGGTTTTCTAAAACGGGGTTATTTACATCGTCTGTTGCTAAAACTTTTCCTTCTTTAAAAACGATTGCAAATCTATCTTTGTGCTCTCCTTTATTTAATTGTAAAGCAACTTGATTGTCTGTAATAGAATATGTTCTGTTTTCTAGTTTATCTTTAACAAACATATTTTCTGTAATTCTATTAAGATCATCAATTTTTAAAACGATAGTACCTTTATAATTCATTGTAATCTCGAAAGGTATTTCTAAAGATGTAGAAACATTTTCAACTCCAGCAATTACATACTTACTATCATTATTAGAAAACTTCCAGTAAATATCTGTTGTACCTAAATCGTTTATTTCACTATCATACCCTTTGTCGAAACCAGAACTGTTATTAGGGCTAAATGAAACACCAATTTGACGGTGTAAAGATTTTCCTTCTTCACTAACAAAATCCATTCCTAATTTTAATAAAGGAAGTCTATTAAAATCATCATTTTCAACGATTCCATCTTTTGTTTTCTTTGATGTTTTAAAGAAAACTGAACTAGTAGTACCTTCAGTTACATATTGTCTTTGGCTATTGTTAAACACAATTGGTCCTCCATCTACATCTCCTCCAATAAAGAAACCTTGGCCAACAGGAATAAAAGTTCCTGGAGTTTTATACAAACTAGCATCTGTTCCACTAGAAGGTGCACAAGTAATATCTCCATCATCATCATTCATAACAATGTTATCTACTGCAATTGGATTTGTGTCCAAAGATTCGAATCTAATTATAGAGCCAACAGTAAGACATTCATTAATAGTAAATGTTGAAGTGTTAGGACTTGCTGGTAAATTGTAAGTATTTATAACTTTATTATCTACTTTAAGTATTAATGATTTACCAGTTACAGATTTATAATTTATATTAATTACATCTGTAGCTCTTGTAATAGCATTAAATTGGATAAAACTTATATTGTTATTCAAAGTAATAAAGTTTACAGCACTGTCAACTAAAAGTAAACCATTAGTAGTTGCGTTTTCAGCCTCTAGGGTAATATTAAATGCTCCAACAGACGGTTTTAAACCAGGTACTGCCATTGATAAGTTTAATGTTGCATACCCACCAATATAACCAGCATAGTTATGACCACTACTAGCAGTAGAACTATCATCTTCTTCACCTACATGGTCCCAGAAATATAAACTACCATCTATAGAACCAAGGTTGTCTTTAATAAACTTTAATCCGTTTAAAGCAGAAGGGAATGGGTTTCCTAATAAATAAGAATCATTTCCACCAACATTAGTAGTTTGCGCTCCATCATTAGGGTTTCCAACAAAAGTATAGTTTTGATCTACTTCTGGTCCTTTGAATATAAAACCATCTGTAGATTTCATTGTTCCACTTTTAAATTTCTGTGCCCAACTAGATCTATTACCATTAGAACTTGCAAAAGTATAAATCCAATAATCTGCAATATTAATTGGTGTACCAGTACTACCATCAAAACCGCCAACAAAATTTATGTTTCTTGCTATGTTTAATGCTCCTTGACCAACAACACCATTATGGCTAACAGCGTTTGTACCATCTTTTAAAACACTTTCTACACTATAAGTTTGTGCACCAAGAGTTGTAACAGGAGAACTCATATAATTGTATCTATAAATATTAGCTAAACCAGTATTTTGTTCTACATATAATTTTCCGTTACCTGTAACATCTGAAACACCAGTATGTGTTTGTACAAATTGACTATTACCTAATAAACGAATCTCTGCATTATCTGCTATGTTTATATTATTTGTAACTACTAATAACTGACTGTCTAAAGATAAAATATTTGAACCTTGTACTTCTAATTTACGAGCACTTAACCTTTCATCTTTATGTTCATACTTTTCATTAACAACTACATATCTAGATCTATCAGGAAAACCATTGTTCCAGATATTGCCAGTTCTTACTGTTTTTTCAATTCTATGTAATCCTAACAACGTGTTTGCTTCTTCACTAGAACCTACAATTTCTGATATTAAAGGATCATGTGGATGTCTTTCTGCAGCAGTTATTAAGAATTCTTCTGGTCTTAATGCATCGTCTATAAATACAACCCATTCATTTTCTGTATAAGTTTCATTAGGAATTAATGTCTCATCAATTCTAACATAAGATGTATTATCATCAAAAGCTTCTACTACATCATATCTATTAGCATAAGACGTTGCGTCATTTGTTGTAGAAAGTGTAATAATATCATTTGCTCCTGCAATATCTGTTAAAGCATTATTCGTAATATTAATTGCTGAACTATTAATGTTTGTAATAACGTTTCCAGTATTCTTAAAGATTACAGATTGACCAGGTGCTAAAGCTGAAGTAACTGTATAAGTTACATCTGGTGTTACATTAACTTGTTCTCCTGTTTTATCTTTATATAATTGAATTTTTATAACATTTGCAGGAATACTATTTACACCTTGAATGTTTGTTATTTCAATCCATCTTTCTGCACCAAATTGATATACTTGTGTAATCATAGGAACTCCATTTTCTGAAGTATCTCTATAATCTAAATCTCCTATACCAGGATTAAAGTTAGCATCTTCATCTCCATATGCTGTTTCAAGATTTGTAATATTTGTTACTTTATCACCATTACCTAAACCGTCATTTACAGTTGAACCTGCTATACTAGCGTCATTATTATCATCGAAGTTATCATCTAAACCGTCATTATCTTGATCCGTTCCTGCTAAAGTATTATCAGTATCACCATTTTCAGCAATATCTAAAATACCATCATTATCTGAATCTAAATCTAAATAATCTGGGTTGTCAGTTCCATCTGTGTTTTCAGGATCTAGCCCTATAGTAGTTGCTGTTTCATAAACATCATCTACACCATTCATGTTCGCATCAGTAATACCTACACCTACACCACTTGGAGCAGTATAACCTATCGAAGTTTGACCTTCAATATTATCTGGAATACCGTCATTGTCAGCATCGATGTCTACATGGTTTAATTTATCATCTCCATCCAAATTTGCATTCGGATAAGAATTAGGTTTTCCGTCATTATTAGTATCAGCACCAGTTGCAATTAATACGTTTGAAGTATTGCTACCTGCAGTATCCGTTCCATTAGCTAAAGCATTTGTAGGGTCACCATCAACTGCATCGTTAAAACCATCGTTGTCAGCATCAACAAAATTATCTTCTAAACCATCTCTGTTAGTATCATTACCACCAGCTTCAATTACATCAACAATACCGTCGTTGTCAGAATCTAAATCAAGATAATCTCTTATTCCATCCCCATCTGTATCATTAGTTGGTATAGAGTTAGGTTTTCCATCATTATTAGTATCTGCACCAGTAACGATTAATACGTTTGCAGTATTTGTTCCTGCAGTATCCGTTCCGTTAGCTAAAGCATTTGTAGGATCTCCATCAACAACATCATTAAAACCATCGTTATCAGCATCTACAAAGTTATCTGCTTTACCATCTCCGTTAACATCAGTTCCACCAGCTTCTACAACATCTGCGATACCATCGTTATCTGCATCTAAGTCTAAATTATCTAAGATTCCATCATTGTCAGTATCTCCGTTAGGATAAGAATTAGGTTTTCCATCATTACTAGTATCTGCACCAGTAACGATTAATACGTTTGAAGTATTTGTTCCTGCAGTATCCGTTCCGTTAGCTAAAGCATTTGTAGGATCTCCATCAACAACATCATTAAAACCATCGTTATCAGCATCTACAAAGTTATCTGCTTTACCATCTCCATTAACATCAGTTCCACCAGCTTCTACAACATCTGCGATACCATCGTTATCTGCATCTAAATCTAAATGATTTAAAATACCATCATTATCAGTATCACCAGTAGGGTAAGAGTTAGGGTTTCCATCACCATTTGTATCT
This sequence comes from Polaribacter sp. PL03, assembly GCF_033875165.1. NCBI lineage: Bacteria > Pseudomonadati > Bacteroidota > Flavobacteriia > Flavobacteriales > Flavobacteriaceae > Polaribacter > Polaribacter sp. PL03. The sequence goes on from NZ_JAWZSV010000005.1 coordinate 119,914, forward strand.
GCACCTGTAATAATTAGAGCATTGTTTGTATTTGTTCCTGCAGTATCTGTTCCGTTAGCTAAGGCATTTGTAGGATCTCCATCAACAACATCATTAAAACCGTCGTTATCAGCATCTACAAAGTTATCTGCTTTACCATCTCCGTTAACATCAGTTCCACCAGCTTCTACAACATCTGCGATACCATCGTTATCTGCATCTAAATCTAAGTGATTAGGAATACCATCATTATCTGTATCTCCGTTAGGATAAGAATTTGGTTTTCCATCATTATCAGTGTCTTCACCGGTAACAATTAAAGCATTGTTTGTATTTGTTCCTGCAGTATCTGTTCCGTTAGCTAAAGCATTTGTAGGATCCCCATCAACAACGTCATTAAAACCATCGTTATCAGCATCTACAAAGTTATCTGCTTTACCATCACCATTAACATCAGTTCCACCAGCTTCTACAACATCTGCAATACCATCGTTATCTGCATCTAAATCTAAATGATTTAAAATACCATCATTATCTGTATCTCCGTTAGGGTAAGAGTCTGGTTTCCCATCATTATCTCCATCAGGTCCACTAATAATTAGTGCATTGTTTGTATTTGTTCCTGCAGTATCCGTACCGTTAGCCAAAGCATTTGTAGGATCTCCATCAACAACATCATTAAAACCGTCGTTATCAGCATCTACAAAGTTATCTGCTTTACCATCACCATTAACATCAGTTCCACCAGCTTCTACAACATCTGCGATACCATCGTTATCTGCATCTAAATCTAAATGATTTAAAATACCATCATTATCTGTATCTCCGTTAGGGTAAGAGTCTGGTTTCCCATCATTATCTCCATCAGGTCCACTAATAATTAGTGCATTGTTTGTATTTGTTCCTGCAGTATCCGTACCGTTAGCCAAAGCATTTGTAGGATCTCCATCAACAACATCATTAAAACCGTCGTTATCAGCATCTACAAAGTTATCTGCTTTACCATCACCATTAACATCAGTTCCACCAGCTTCCACAACATCTGCAATACCATCGTTATCAGCATCTAAATCTAAGTGATTAGGAATACCATCATTATCTGTATCTCCGTTAGGGTAAGAATCTGGCGCACCATCATTATCTGCATCTGGTCCTGTAGTAATTAATGCATTTGTTGTGTTTTCTGAAGTACCATCTTGTCCAACATCCCCATCAACAACATCATTAAAACCATCGTTATCTGTATCTATAAAATTATCTGCTTTACCGTCTCCGTTTTCATCAACACCACCAGCTTCAATTACATCAGGAATACCGTCGTTATCAGCATCTAGATCTTGCGAGTTAGGAATACCATCACCATCAGTATCGATATTTGAAAGATCTGTACCTCCATTATCTGAATCATAACGATCATCTAAACCATCATTATCTGTATCATTAGTAAGTGTTCCGTCAGGGTTTATATTATCTATTAAACCGTTTCCGTCTGTATCTGTACCACCAGCTTCTACTAAATCTGGAATACCATCATTATCTGAATCTAAATCGAAAGAGTTAGGAATACCATCATTATCTGTGTCTGCACAAGTAGAAATACTTACAAAGTCTAGAGCAGCTCCAGCACCAAGTGATCCAGTAGAAGGAGGTGTTGCTTGAAATTGAAGTGTAGTTTGTGTTGTTGTTGCAACAAATTCTTGAGAAAAAACATACCACTTTTTTGGGCCAATAATTCCACCTATTTTACCTTCAGATGTAGCAACAAGGGTTTGATTTATGATTGCTGTATTAGAAGCATCTAAAATGGCAACATTTAGTGTAACATCTTGATTCGTTTCATGACCTACATCTTCTCCCCAAAAGAAAGAAAGTGTATAGCTTTTACCTACAATAGTAGTTACAGTTTGAGAAAGTATGTTACTTACACCACCAGTAACATCATTGTTACCTAGAGCATCTAAGTATTGATTACCTTTATAAGCGTCTGCATAAATCACAGTTGGATCCCAACTTGGAGATTTACCACCAACCCATCCATCTAAATTTTGGGTGTAATTCCATCCTTCTAATGTATTTGTATTATATGTTGTACCAATAAATGTACCTCCAGGAGAGGTAAAACCACCAGGGAATATACTTGCATCTGAGAAATCTTGATTTTCAAAATCACCATTTGTAATTAGGTTTTCACACCCCTCATCTGTATCTGCAATACCATCGTTGTCATCATCTAAATCGATAGAATCTGGAATACCATCATTATCGTTATCTAAAATATCTCTATAATCGACATCTCCTGTTTCAGGAAAATCAGTGTCTTCATCTCCATATGCTGTTTCAAGGTTTGTAGCGTTTGTTACTTTATCACCATTGCCTAAACCATCATTTACTGTCGATCCATTAATACTAGCGTCATTATTATCATCGAAATTATCATCTAAACCATCTCCATCTATATCAGTTCCTGCTAATGTGTTATCTGTATCTCCGTTTTCTACTATATCTAAAACTCCATCATTATCTGAATCTGCGTCTAAATAATCTGGTTTATTATCTCCATCTGTGTTTTCTGGAACAAAACCAACAGTATTACTAGATGTGTTTTCATAAACATCATCTACACCGTTTTCATTTGTATCTGTAATGTTTGTACCAACTCCACTTGGTTGAATGTATCCAGCAGATGTTTGTGCTTCAATATTATCTGGAATACCATCATTATCTGCATCTATATCTAAAAAGTCTGGAATACTATCTGTGTCTGAATTTAAAGGAGTAAGACCAGTTCCTGCTGAACTTGGAACACCATTTGTAGTAGGTGTTGTACCTACTGCACCGTCTGCAATACCATCTTGGTTTGCATCTGTTCCACCTGCTTCAATTACATCTGTAATACCGTCATTATCTGAATCTAAATCGAATTTATTAGCAATACCATCATTGTCACAGTCTGGTGCTTGTACAACATCACTAAAAGCAATTTCCCAACGATCGTTAACCAAAGCATTTTGGTTAGGATTCATAGAAACTTTTATAGTTACGGTTCTAAATATACCATTTAATCGAACACTACCTGCAGCAGTTCCTGCTAATGGTGGTCCACATTCAGAAGGAGTACTGTTGTAACTAATACCAGATGTTCTAGTAATTGAGCTAGAAGTTGTATCAAAATGAATGTCATTTTGTTGTAATTCTGTTAATGTTATTCCTGATGTTAAAACTGAAATTAATGAAGAAGTAGTTTTACCATCACCACCACCACCACCTAAACGGTCGAAATGTAGTACTGGGTTAATTACATCAACTCCAAAATCAAAAGTTATTTCACCTGTACTTGGTGTTCCATTAATATTACCATCTGGGTGAAATGTATGTCTTATACTTAAAGAAGGATTGTTAATAATAGTAGGTTCGCTGTAAGCTCCACTACATGACATTACATCGTTTGTTAAAAAATCATTTAACGCAAAACCTGTTCCTGCTCCATAATTTGTAGCAGAAGCAACTACATTAATTAAACCAGCAGTAGTTGCCCATGTTCTAGCAGAACCGCTTCCTGAAGCTGTCCAAGTACCAGAGTTAGAAGGAGTACCTACAATACAATTTTCATTTTCAATAGTATCTAAAATACCATCATTATCATCATCTAAATCTATATTTGCTGGTATACCATCTCCGTCTGTATCACATTGTAAACTTATAATATTTGAATTAATAGAACTAACATCTGTTTGTCCTCCATTAGCATCATTTGGTACACCATTTACATCTGTACCATTTATAGAAACGTCTATTGCACCAGAAGCATCTAATTGAGATAATGTAATACCTCCATTAGCTTCAATAGCATCTGGACAACCATCACCATCACTATCTGTATCTTTATAATCTGGTATTAAATCTCCATCTGTATCTATATCTGTACATATTAGGTGATCTTGAACTTCTAAATAACTAATAGCTAATATACCATTAGAAACAGCCGTCATTTTTAGTTGAATGTACCTTGTATCTTTAGTTAAGATATAATCAATATTTTGTGACGGTGTAGATGTTTTTGTAACAGCCGCTAAATTAGAAGTTGAAGAACCATCTGAATTAGATTGCTCTATAGTAATTGCTTTTGAAGAAGTAGAAGTTGCAGATATTTGAAACTTTAAAGTTGTTCCTACAGGAATAAAACTTCCTAAATCTATAATTAAATTATCTCCAATAGCGTTAAATTCTGCACTTGCACTACTAGGTGTTAGTATGTTATTTGCATTTATTACATTGTTGTTTGCAACAATAGCGCTCGCAGATTTAGCAGAAACACTGTTACAAATTCTTTCATTAATATCTAAGATACCATCATCATCGTCATCAGCATCATTAATATTATCGCCATTGTTATTTACAGAACTGTTATTTAAAACAAAAACTTTTCCATCGAAATGATCTGATGAAGCTGCTGTATATTGTATTCTAGAAATTTCTGAACCGATAGGAACAAAGCTTTCTAGGTTAAATAAGGCAAGACCAATTGTACCTCTATTATCTACAACTCTGTCTGTTAACCAATAGTCTGAATTTGCACTTGGTGGATTAAATGCACCTGGAGTACCAAGACCTGGGTTAGCACTTGTACCACCAAAACCCCATCTAGTAGTGTCTGGGTTAATAAAAGTTTCTCCTAAAGATACTTCTGAAGTTCCGTTTGCAGGAATTCCAAAAATTTCTATATGAATACAGTTATTAGCATTTCTTTCTGTAACAGCTAAAATAGAACCAGTACTTGTTATTGTATTTGCAAAGGTTAAAGTTTGCCTTTGAGAAAGTGTAGTATTCTCTGCGGTATAATTATCGCAAATATTAACACCGTTTGAAGAAGCCTGAAAATAGTGATTTAAGTTTCTGTCTTGAAAAGCACTTAAAGCAGAAGCAGCCCAAGTAGCGCTAGAACTAGTAGTTTCAATATTTGTACCGTTAAATCTTATACCGTTTGGGTTATGTCCATTCTGCCCAAGTTGAGTTAAAGCGTAACCAGAAGGTGCTTTAAAATCATCATAAACACTACCGTTTATGGTAATACTTTTTATAGTTGCAGAATTACTTTGATTTGTTTGTGTATCACTCCATTGAAAAGTTACGCCAGATTGAATGCTAGGTGCATTTGTTTGTGCGGTTAGACTTATTGAAGTAAATAATAAAAAAGAAATAAATAGAGAGGGCATAAAAGCAAAACGAAGCCTTCCCCCAAAGGATTTCGTTTTCTTAAATAGGTTGATCATTTTAGAAATTATATTAAGCTACAAAAGTAGTCATTATTTTATATATATCTATGACACCTATTATTGTTTAAAGTCACTTATTTTTAAACGATAATTTTAGAGGAATATTTTAGGTAGTATTTTTAATTAAAAGGCAAAAAAAAAGAAGTTAAAATGTTGTCTTATTTGAAGTTAATAACTATTAATTGAGTGCTTTTTTTTTCTTTAAATAAGCAGCTATTATTCTTTGAATATCTCTATTATCTTTCTTTGGTTCTACAAAAAATTGGTAATCTTCTGGGGTTTCTAACTGTTTAGATTGTTGGGTATCTACATATCCAAAACCTAAATAAATTCCATTTAATATTAAAGCGAAACCAATTTCATTTTTAGTTCTCCCTTTTTCTTTAATAACTAAATTTTCTGCACCAATACCAACAGATTTAATAGCTTCTTTAACTCGTTTGTTATAATCTTCAACAGCTTCCTTGTCGCAACAAATACCTTTACATTCTTTTAATTGAAAGTGAAAGCAACTAGAAACATTGGTTTGTAAGTGACAATATTTAGGGCATAACTCAAACTCTTTACACAAGGCCTCTAAATGATTTCTACATTCTGCAACAGTGTAGTATTTCATTATTGGGTTTGGTGCTAATTTTAAACGATTATAGGCTAAATGAATAATTCCTTTTTGATCTTCATAAGAAAATAAACCAACTGCCTCACCAGCTCTTCTTTGTGCTCTATTAAATTTTGGGTAAATGTGTTTTATTTCTGCAGATTCGTGTAAAAGTGCTAGTAATTCGCTACCAGTTTTTGTAAAAGAAATGTCTGCAGTCTCCATACACATGGTTTGCTCTTTTTTCTTTTTGTCATAAAAATGACTAATAACACGTTGCTTTATATTATTAGATTTACCAACGTAAATAATTTCTTTTTCTAAGTTTTTAAAATAATAAACACCAAAAGTTTCTGGTAAGTTGTCTACTACTTTTTTGTCTAAAAGTGGTGGTAAGGTTGCTTGTCTAGATTTTGGGTTTAAAAAAGAATTAATTGTAAAATTAGTATCTCTTTCTATTAACCTTCTAAACAATTCTGTAGTTGCTTCTGCATCTCCTTTTGCTCTGTGTCTACCGTTTATAGGAATATTTTCTGATGTACAAATGTTACCTAAACTATAAGAACTTAGACCAGGAATTAGTTTTCTAGACAAACGAACGGTACATAGTTTTTTTCGTTTAAAAGAGAAACCTAAACTTTTAAATTCTTCGTAAATAATGTTATAATCGAAGTTTACATTATGTGCTACAAAAATGGTGTCTTTGGTAATTTCTTCTATCTTTTTTGCAATTTCATAAAACTTAGGTGCATTTCTTACCATGGCATTTGTAATACCCGTAAGGTTGGTTATAAAAGCAGGAATGTTTTGTTCTGGATTTACTAAAGAAGTAAATTCATCTACAATTACTTTCCCGTCAAAAACAAAAATGGATATTTCGGTTATTTTAGAACCTTTATATCCATTTCCTGTTGTTTCTATGTCTACTACTGTGTATAACAATTATTCTATAGTCTTTTTTAAGTCAGCAATAGTTTGTGTAGGGTTTTCGGCTCCAAAAACAAAACTACCTGCAACTAAAACATTTGCTCCGGCTTCAATTAATGCGTTTGCGTTATAAGAGGTAACTCCTCCGTCTATTTCTATTAGACATTCAGATTCTGTAAAATCGATTAAATGTCTTAATTGACTTACTTTTTTAAAGGTGTTTTCTATAAATGATTGTCCGCCAAAACCAGGGTTTACACTCATAAGACATACCATATCTAAGTCTTCAATTACGTCTTCTAAAACGGCAATTGGTGTATGTGGGTTTAAAGCAACTCCTGCTTTCATACCTGCATCTTTAATTGCTTGTATTGTTCTGTGCAAATGTGTACATGCTTCATAATGTACAGTTAAAATGTTTGCTCCTAAATCTGCAAATGTTTGAATGTACTGATCTGGATTAACAATCATTAAGTGTACATCAATTGTTTTTGTAGCGTGTTTAGCAATTGCTTTTAAAACGGGCATTCCGAAAGAAATGTTAGGTACAAAAACGCCATCCATAATATCAATATGAAACCAATCTGCTTCACTATTGTTTACCATTTCTACGTCTCTTTGTAAGTTAGCAAAATCTGCTGCTAAAATTGAAGGTGCAAGTAAATTACTCATTTATTTGTTGTTGTGTTGTTATTTTGTTTTGCAAAGGTAATTAATTCGATAATTGATAAAAGTATAAGTTGGTAATAAATTTGCAAATTAGTTTAGCCCCGATTGAAGCGGCATCCTTTTTTGTTTTTCACAAAAAAGATAAAGCGGAAAGCGGGAAATAGCTTCAAAAAAAAACTCTCAAAAAATGAATTTGAGAGTTTTAAATTTTATAAAAGTTAATGATTAACCAAGGTAAGTCATTAAAATTTTAGATCTAGAAGTGTGCTTTAATCTTCTAATTGCTTTTTCTTTTATTTGACGAACACGCTCACGAGTTAAATCGAAAGTTTCACCAATTTCTTCTAAAGTCATTGGTTGGTGTTCACCTAAACCAAAATATAATTTTACAACATCTGCCTCACGTGGCGTTAATGTTTCTAAGGCTCTATTAATTTCTATTCTTAGAGATTCGTGTAATAATTTTCTATCTGGGTTTGGAGATTCTCCTGAGTTTAATACATCGTACAGGTTAGAATCTTCACCTTCAATTAAAGGAGCATCCATAGATACGTGACGGCCAGAATTCTTCATAGATTCTTTTACGTCATTAACAGTCATGTCTAACTTCTTAGCAATTTCTTCTGCAGAAGGTGGGCGTTCGTTTTCTTGTTCTAAGAAAGCATACATTTTGTTAATTTTATTGATAGAACCAATTTTATTTAACGGTAAACGTACAATTCTAGATTGTTCTGCTAAGGCTTGTAAGATAGATTGACGAATCCACCAAACGGCATAAGATATAAACTTAAAACCACGAGTTTCATCGAAACGTTTTGCAGCTTTAATTAAACCTAAGTTTCCTTCGTTAATTAAATCTGGTAATGTTAATCCTTGATTTTGGTATTGTTTTGCAACAGATACAACAAATCTTAAATTGGCTTTCGTTAATTTTTCTAAAGCTCTTTGATCACCAGCTTTAATAAGCTGTGCCAATTCAACTTCTTCATCTGCAGTAATTAAATCTACTTTACCTATTTCTTGTAAGTATTTATCTAACGATGCGGTTTCTCTATTAGTAACCTGCTTGGTAATTTTAAGTTGTCTCATTTAATTCTCTGTGCCTTTTTAAGGATTAATACTCTTGCTACATTTACTTATACGCAGCAAAGTATAATTATGTTACAAAAAAGTTTTCTTTTTTTTGAAAAAGTATGTTTTCTACCATTCACCGATAAAAAAATACCGTTTATCTTTTTTTAATTTTTAGGTGTGACTTAACCGCTAATTTAGTGTCATAAATACAACCAAATTGAATACAATAGCCTTAAAGATTACCGATGAAGATTTAGTTTTTGAAATAGTTAGAACTAATAACACAGAATTATTTGCAACCTTATATGATCGTTTTTCGACCGTGGTTTATAACAAATGTTATGGTTTTTCTAAGAATAAAGAAGAAGCTGAAGATTTAATGCATGATGTTTTTGTGAGACTTTTTGTTAAGCTAAAAACGTTTAAAGGTAATTCTAAGTTTTCTACATGGTTATATTCTTTTACATATAACTTTTGTGTTAATTATGTACAAAGAAATAGTCATAAGAAAAAAGAGAAAGTAACTATTGTAACAGATCAAATTAAAGAGAATAACGATTCTTTTGAAGAAATTGAAGATGCTAATTTATTTGAATTAAAATCTGCAAAATTAGCAAAAGTGTTAACTTTAATAGATCCATCAGAAAAAATGATTTTATTAATGAAATACCAAGACGAAATGAGTATTAAAGAAATAAAAGAAATTTTAAATATTGGCGAAAGTGCTGTTAAAATGAGAGTTAAGAGAGCAAAAGCAAAGGTTGTTAAATTATACGAAGAGTTATAAAAGTATGAATAATCCGTTTAAGAAAATTCTACCGAAACATAAAGTTTCACAAATTGTTAGGCAAAAGGTACTTGTAGATACAGAAATGATAAAAGAAACACTACAAATTGCCGACTTATATGTTTTAAAATATCCAAAAACACTTACTAATTTCTTTATAAATTTAAAGTAATAAAGTACTTCAGTCGAATAAATATGTGGTAAAATTAAGATGTTATACTACACTTAATTGCATGTTTAATATTCATTTACTATTTTTAACTACTTCTGTTTTTAACTCATCTACTATATAAGACTTCAAGTAGATGTAATAAACGGTGAATTAAATACACTTTTCTGTTAATTTATATTTTGTATCTAAAGCCACAATATAAATTAATTTCAACCTTTTCCTGTTTTTAAAAAGTGTTCTAATATATAATCTTGTAGCAAGAAATAGCTTTTTTGTAATCTATTAAATTAGGCGTAATTGTGTTTTTGTAAAAAGAATACTACACATCAAATGTGAAAAAATGTATTGCATACAATTTATGGATCTGTTTTAAAAGAATCTACAGAAACATAGGTTACACAAATTATAACAAAAAGTTGCTTATCGGTATTTTAAATAATTAAGACAAACATTACAAATTATTGGCTTGTGTATTTAATGACATCTAAGAGAATTAATTAATGTTTTTATAGCGTTAAGTTATAAAGTACCTTAATCGAATAAGCGTGTGCTAAAATTAAGGTGATATGTTATACCTAATTGCATGTTTAATGCCCATTCATTATTTCTATTTTCAAATACTTCTGCTTTTAAGCCATCTACTTCATCAGATAAAAAATAGATATAATTAAACTGCGCAACTAAATCTACTTTTTCTGATAATTTATATCTTGTACCTAAACCCATACTAAAAGCAAAAGTTTGACCTTTTCCTATAGCTAAAGAGTTCTCTAATGTGTATTTTTTTGGTAAGACAGAGATGTCTTCTTTCCAATCTCCTAAGTCTGACTTAAGACCATTGTTGTAAAAAGAATACTGCACACCAAATGTAAAAAATGGATTGAATGAAATGTCTGAATACGGATAAACAAATTCTTCTAGAGGTCTTAGAAAGTACTCTAAATGCACGCCTAGATTTAACATTCTTAAACTACCTTTCATTGCTCGAAGTTGTTCGCCAGCATAACTTTGCCTAGAGGCATAAGTACCATGGTGTTCTAGTTCTTCGTTTTGTATGTATTGAAGTTCTGTTTTTATCATGATATGATTGTGCATCACATCATTAGGATCCCAACGTAATGTATTGTTGTAGAAACTAAGATAATGTGCCACCGAGAAGGACATACCTTTGTTGTTGTATTCACTTCCAAAATGGCTTCTTTCGCCGTAATCTGTTTGTAAACTAGTAGAGCCAACAAAACCACCAATGTCATGTGTGTAATGTTGTGCCTTAATTTCTAGAATAAAAACAATTACAAAAATAATTGTTATAGGGGTTCTCAAGATTTAGGGGTCTTAAAGTAAGAAGTAAATATATGTTAAAAGTTTTATAAAAAAAAATTAATTAGAGTTTTTAATGGTAAAAGTATTCCCTTCTAGAAAGTAGTTTGCTCTAACTTGTAATTCTTCTTTGTAGTAAATAATATTCTCTGGTTGTTGTTTTAATAAGTAATTACCTGTGTCCCATATTCTATTATTGTTATCATCTACAATAGCTCTTATTGTATATGTTTTAGGTTCTAATAAGTTAAAAACAAGAGTTTCAGAAGTGCTAACATATCTTCTTTCAATAATTTGATCATTATCTTTGCCAGACAATAAATCTATAATTACATTTTTAGAAGTTGTGTTTACTACATTAAGCGTAATTCTACCATAGTCTTCTAATTCTACCGTTTTAAAATTGTAGTTTAAAGAATCATTTTTAATATCGTAGACGTCTGTAAAACTTCCAGGTAGGGCTTTTAAAGTGTAATTTTCTTTTTGCTTTTTATCAAAGATGAAACCTATTTTGTTTTCTTTTTTAGAAATGTAATTAGCGTATTTAACTCTTATGGTATCTTTGTTTATAAAAACTATTTTACTAGTATCTATTTTTACAATTGGGTTATTACTTTTAATATAAAAGGTATCTCTTAAATGCAATGTTCCGCTGGTAGAAGGTTTAATATTTAATGAATCTAATTTATTTTTTCTTAATCTTACAGTTACTGTATCTAAAAACTTGTCATTATATACAATAAAGTTTAAAGAATCTACATCGATAGGAGTGTGCCAATAATTTAAAGTGTCTTTATCTATTTCGAATCTAGAAACACTTTTAAAATTATCTGGAACTTTAGATAATAATTCAACTTTAAAATCTTTTATTTTACCTTCATAACCAAATTCAATTTTACCTTTAAAAGTTTCTTTAGCTCTTTTAAAACGATACGTCTGTGTTTCTTTAAATAACTTAATTGGCTTTGTTATTATGCTGTCTTTTGGTAGGGTAATAATATCTGTGTAAAACCCTATTTTATCTACTTTAGGATCAAAAATATAATCGCTAGAGCTTTCTTCTAATGCTAATAAAAGATATTTTCCTTCTCTTAAATTAGTGAAGTTAAACTTAGTTGTATCTAAAGCTGTAGCAACATAATTTGGTTTTTTCTTATAAACTATAGAATCTGTAAAAGTGCTATCTATTCTATATAAAACAATATTGGTTTTTTTTGGTTTTTTATTTAGAAAAGCGTCTGTTACACTACCAGAAGTTACTAAAGAATCTATGTAAGTACCCGTAGAAAAAACGTACTTAAAACCTTCTAATTTATTACTTTCATTATTGTCTTCAATAGCATTACCAAAATTAAAAATATATGTAGTGTTTGGCTTTAAAGTATCTAGAATTTTAATGTTTAAAAATCTACTAGCTGTTCCTTGCGGCGTTATTAATAAAGGGCTTTTTAAAGGAGGAGAAACAACTAACTGTTTGTCTAAATCTTTTAGTTTTACAAATTCGTTAAAAGAAAGCCTTATTTCTTTATTCTTAAAATTAATTGTTTCATAAGGTGGTTCCGATGATACAAAAAGTGGTGCAAGTTCATCTTTTGGCCCACCATCTGGTCTTCCTGTTTTTGCACAACTAGAAATTAAAGCGATAGAAAGTAATAAAAAAAGCGTTTTATAAATGAATTTCACAAACAGTAAATTTTCTACAAATTAACAATTTATTTTTGAGATTAAAATCACAAAGTTTAATCTGTATACGCCATTGTTAAAATACTTATTTTTATTCCAGAAGTTTTTAATAGTTCTAGAGAACATGCTTCTAAAGTTGCACCCGTTGTAATTACATCATCTATAAGTAAAATATGTTTGTTTTTAAGTGCTGTAATATCTGTTAAAGAGAATTTGGTTTCCAAATCATTAAATCTTTCAAAACGAGCTTTTAGAGTTTGTGTTTTTGTTGATGATTTTCTTACTAAAACGGCTTCATTTAAAGGAATGTTTAAATGCTTACTTAGACAATCTCCAAATTTAGTAACTTGGTTGTAGCCTCTAATTTTTTTTCTTTTAAGGTGAATAGGTACAGGAATAATACAGTCTACAGTAGAAAATTCTTTATTATGAGCAAGCATTTCTCCTAGCCAATTGCCAAAGAAAACACCAATTTCCTCATTTCCTTTGTATTTTAATTCATGAATTAGATTTTTTGTAATGCTTTCTTTTCTAAAAAACAATAAAGAATAGGCTTTTTCAATGGTTACCCTTCCGTAGAAAATTTTAGAGACTTTATTTTCTGTAAAACTTTTAAAATGAGTTAAAGGTAAATCGTGTCTACAAAAAGTACAAATTATTTTTTCATTCTGTAATAACTGTTCATTGCAATTCGCGCAAATTTCAGGATAAAATAGAAGGAATAAATCTTTTAAAAGTTTCATTTTTTTTGATAGCAATTCCTTTTAAAGGTACTTTAATTTAATGAATTTTAAAGGTTGATACAAGAATGACAATATTTTCTGCTATATATTGATGATAAAGAGTTAAAATGAAACTATTTTTTTCTTGAAAAATTTATGTAAACGTTTATCTTTGTCGCCATTATGGCAAAACAAGAAGATCAATTTAAAAAAGTATTATCGCACGCAAAAGAATACGGTTATGTATTTCAATCATCTGAAATTTATGATGGTTTAAGCGCGGTTTACGATTACGCTCAAAACGGAGTTGAGCTAAAGAAAAATATTAGAGATTACTGGTGGAAAGCAATGGTGCAAATGCACGAGAACATTGTAGGTATAGACGCTTCAATTTTAATGCACCCAACAACTTGGAAGGCTTCTGGACATGTAGATGCTTTTAATGATCCTTTAATTGATAATAAAGATTCTAAAAAACGTTACAGAGCAGATGTTTTAATTGAAGATTATTGTGCTAAAATAGAAGGTAAGATAAATAAAGAAGTTGCAAAGGCAGAAAAGCGTTTTGGTGAAACTTTTAATAAAGAAGAATTCATCTCTACAAACGGAAGAGTTCTAGGATACCAAGAAAAAATAAATACAATTTTAGCAAGAATGGGTGCGTCTTTAGAAAAAGAAGACTTAGCCGATGTAAAGTTATTAATTGAAGAATTAGAAATTGCAGATCCTTTAACAGGTTCTAGAAATTGGACTGATGTTAAACAGTTTAATTTAATGTTTGGTACCAAATTAGGTGCTTCTGCAGAAACTGCAATGGATTTATATTTACGCCCTGAAACAGCACAAGGAATTTTTGTAAATTTCTTAAATGTACAGAAAACAGGAAGAATGAAAATTCCTTTTGGTATTGCACAAACGGGTAAAGCTTTTAGAAATGAAATTGTTGCAAGACAGTTTATTTTTAGAATGCGTGAGTTTGAACAAATGGAAATGCAATTTTTTGTAAAACCAGGAACTCAAAAAGAATGGTACAACCAATGGAAAGAAACGCGTCTAAAATGGCATTTATCTTTAGGTATGGGAGCAGAGAACTATCGTTTTCATGACCATGATAAATTAGCACATTATGCAGATGCAGCTGCAGATATTGAATTTAATTTTCCTTTCGGATTTAAAGAATTAGAAGGTATTCATTCTCGTACAGATTTCGATTTAAAAGCACACGAAGAATTTTCTGGGAAGAAATTACAATATTTCGATCATGAAGAAAATAAAAGTTACACACCTTACGTAGTAGAAACTTCTATTGGTTTAGATAGAATGTTCTTAGCTGTTTTCTCTAACTCTTTACAAGAAGAAGAATTAGAAAACGGTACTACAAGAACGGTTTTAAAATTACCATCTGTTTTAGCACCTTTTAAAGCGGCAATTTTTCCTTTAGTTAAAAAGGATGGTTTGCCAGAAGTTGCACGTGAAATTATGGATGATTTAAAATGGGATTTCAACGTTTTTTACGATGAAAAAGATGCTGTTGGTAAACGTTACAGACGTCAGGATGCAGCAGGAACGCCATTTTGTATTACTGTAGATCATGACACTTTAGAAGACAAATGTGTTACTATAAGGCATAGAGATACAATGGAGCAGAAAAGAGTTGCTATTGCAGATTTAAAAGAAATAATAAAAGCAGAAGTAGCAGTGAAAACTTGGTTGCAAAAAATGTAATGCTTTTTATGTTTACGTATAAATACCTCATCTTTTCGATGGGGTATTTTGCTTAAGTGTAAGTACTGTTTTTTGTAAAATAGTAGTATCACGCTAAATTTAATGATTGTTTTAATTGAATTTTACTACATCGAAAGGTGTTGTCTGAAAAGCCTATAATAGAGTAAGAGAAAATTAAAACAAATTATTATGTCTGGATTAGCTAATGTAGAAACTGAAATGAAATTAGGAGGTGGTGCTCAGTTTTGGGTTTATTTATCTCCACAAAACAATACCGCTAAGGTTATAAAAGAATGGTCTGTTAAGTTTACTCAAGGAAATTGGAGTGATTCAATAACATCAGAAAACCCAACAAAGCAAATTAAAACACCTAATCTTTCTGGTAATTTTGATATAGAAGTAACTACATTAAATTCATCTACAAACCCGCCAATAAAAGTTAATATTCCTGCTCAACTTGGAAGTATAAATGAAATAGGTTGTAATGCAAATTGTGCTTCTTTTGTAGGACTTGTAGCTGACGAAAAAACACTATTAGGAGGTGTAAATGTAAAGTTTTGGACAACCTGGGATGCAATGTGTTCTAGAGTATAAAATATTTTAACTCATAAAAAAAACCGTTAGAAATTTCTAACGGTTTTTTAAATTATATATTTCCCACCAAAAGTGAGGTAAATTATCTGAAGCGATTCGTTGCTTACATCATTCCTGGCATTCCACCACCCATTGGAGGCATTCCTGCTGCAGAATCTTCTTTAATATCTACTAAAGCACACTCTGTAGTTAAGATCATACCAGCAACAGAAGCAGCATTTTCTAATGCAACACGCGTTACTTTTTTAGGATCTATAATACCAGCTTCTAACATATCTACGTAGCTATCATTCTTAGCGTCATAACCAAAGTCTTTTTTACCTTCTAAAACCTTGTTTAAAACAACAGAACCTTCACCACCAGCATTCTCAACAATAATTCTTAATGGAGCTTCAATAGCTTTATTAATAATTTGTACACCTGTAGTTTCGTCTAAGTTGTCTGTAGTAATTTTTTCTAAAACTCTTTTAGCTCTTACTAAAGCAACACCACCACCAGCAACAATACCTTCTTCAACAGCAGCTCTTGTAGCATGTAAAGCATCATCAACTCTATCTTTCTTTTCTTTCATCTCTACTTCAGAAGCAGCACCAACATATAAAACAGCAACACCACCAGCTAACTTAGCTAAACGTTCTTGTAGTTTTTCTTTATCGTAATCAGAAGTAGTAGTTTCTATTTGTGCTTTAATTTGGTTTACTCTTGTTTTAATAGCTTCTGCATTTCCAGCACCATTTACAATTGTAGTATTGTCTTTATCTACAGTAATTGTTTCTGCAGTACCTAAAAGGTCTAAAGTAGCATTTTCTAAAGAGAATCCTCTTTCTTCAGAAATTACAGTTCCACCAGTTAAAATAGCGATGTCTTCTAACATTGCTTTTCTTCTGTCTCCAAAACCTGGCGCTTTTACAGCAGCAATTTTTAAACCACCACGTAATTTATTTACAACTAAAGTTGCCAATGCTTGTCCATCTACATCTTCAGCAATAATTAATAAAGGTCTTCCTGCTTGAGAAACTGGTTCTAAAATTGGAAGAATTTCTTGTAAGTTAGAAATCTTTTTATCAAATAATAAGATATAAGGATTTTCTAAATCTGCAATCATCTTGTCTGCATCTGTAACAAAATAAGGAGATAAATAACCTCTATCGAATTGCATACCTTCTACAACATCAACATATGTTTCCATTCCCTTAGCTTCCTCAACAGTAATAACACCTTCTTTACCAACTTTAGTAAAAGCGGTAGCAATTAGCTCACCAATTGTGTTATCGTTATTTGCAGAAATTGCAGCAACTTGTTTTATTTTTTCAGAAGAGTTACCAACTTTTTTAGCTTGTTTCTCTAAGTCTGCAACAATTGCAGCTACGGCTTTGTCAATTCCACGTTTCAAATCCATTGGATTTGCACCTGCAGCAACATTTTTTAAACCTTCTTTTACAATTGCTTGTGCAAGAACTGTAGCAGTTGTTGTACCATCACCAGCTAAATCATTCGTTTTAGAAGCAACTTCTTTTACCATTTGAGCTCCCATGTTTTCTAGCTCATTTTCTAGCTCAATTTCTTTCGCTACAGAAACACCATCTTTAGTTACTGTTGGTGCACCAAAAGATTTAGAAATAATTACGTTTCTTCCTTTTGGTCCTAATGTTACTTTTACTGCATTTGCTAAAGCATCAACTCCACGTTTTAATCCGTCTCTTGCTTCAATATCAAATTTTATATCTTTTGCCATTTTTTTTAATGTTTATTCGTTTAACTGTTTACTTGTTTAATTGGTGCTTTTGGTAAAGAGCCAAAAGCTAAAAGTTATTTATATGATTGCAAGAATATCAGATTCGCGCATCATTAAATAATCTTTTCCTTCTAATTTTAAATCAGTTCCACCATATTTACTATATAACACAGTATCGCCAACTTTAACCGTTAAAGGCTCGTCAACTTTACCATTTCCAATAGCAACAACAGTACCTTGTTGTGGCTTTTCTTTTGCGTTGTCTGGAATGATTAATCCAGAAGCTGTTTTTGTTTCTGCAGCTGCAGGTTCTACAAGAACTCTGTCTGCTAAAGGTTTAATGTTTAATCCCATTTTTATATATTTTATTGATTAATTAAATTAAGTTTTACATTGTAAAAGTAGTCAGAAATTATGCCACTGTATTATAACTGACAATTTTACTATGATTAAAATTTTAAGCAAAAAAAAATGCCAACGTGTCATTCACATTGGCATTTTAAATTATTTCTAACAGAAGTTTATTTTAAACTATCGTTAGTATTTGTTGTTGGAGCTACAGGATTTGTACCTTCTACACCGTCTAAAGTGTTGTTTAATTGAAAGTTTTCATCTCCTTCTCTAGGAATTGCAAAGTTTGCTAATAAAATTAAAACAAACATAGCGATAGCTAAAGTCCAAGTTGTTCTGTCTAAAAAGTTGTTTGTGTTTTGCACACCACCTAAAGATTGTGCTCCACCACCTCCAAAAGAAGAAGATAATCCTCCACCTTTAGGATTTTGAACCATTACGATTAAGATTAATGCAATAGCTACAATCAAAATTATTATTAAAAACGCTGTGTAACTCATGATTTATTTTTTTGTAAAATTTGTGTTCTTTTAATTTGGTCTGCAAAGAAACCACTTTTTTCTGGATATTTCAAACTTAAAATTCTATAAGCTTGTATTGCATTCTCGTACTTTTTCTGTTCTAAATAAACTTTAGCTAAGGTTTCTGTCATTAAAGCAGCATCTTGCCTATTCTTATCTACAGGTACAGTAAAGGTTTTTCCTTTTTCTAGAGGTTCTATTTTAGGGTTGTTTCTAATAAATTTATTAATTAAATCTACCTTTTTTGTATTCTTTTTAACTGGCTTTTCTTTTGTTCTAACAATTGGTTCTTTTGTAGATAGTTGTAACCATTGATGAAATGAGTGGTTTTCTGAAGAGGAAAAAGACAAAGGTTTGCCTATCTCTAAATTCTCTTCAATCTTTACCGTCTCTTCTACAATCGATTTTATTTCAGGAATAATTACAGCAGTAATTTCTTCTGGTTCTTCTAAAGAAATTTTCTCTAAGATTTGATCATGAATATTTTCTTCACTTTTATTCTCTAGATTAAAAGAAGTAATGTAATCGAATAATACAGTTCTATCTGTAGTATATGCTGCTGTTATTTTTAATTCGTTGTTGTATTTAAAACTGTCTTGGTTTTTAAGACCTTTTAAATATAAAGCTCTTGCTGTTTGAAAATAAGGAAATGCTGTTATAACTGCTTTTAATTCTGCAGTTTCTAATTGTAGTATATCCGTTTTATTCTTTGCAATATTTATAAAAGTATCTGTTTTCAAGCTCTTAATTTTATTGTAATATTACCATTTACCAACGGAAGCATTAAATATATCTTGCGTAATTCTATCTATAATTTCTTCAAAAGCGGCTTCTAAAACGCTACCTGTTAACTGCGACGTTGCTGAATAATCTGAATAAAAAGAAAAAGATTTTTCGAAATCTTTATTATCATCTACAGTATTAATATATCTAACGTTTACAGTTATTGTAAGTCTATTTTGTGCAGAAGTTTGTTCTGAAGTAGCACTCATAGGATTTATCCTATAACTTGTAATTTCACCACTAAATTGTATGTCTCCGTTTGTAGCAACTAATGTTAAGTTTGTTTGACGTGTAAATAAATCTTGCAGTTCTGTAGTAAAATCTTGACTTAAACTTGGCTCGATTAATTGTGCTTCATTTCTAAAAAAATCTACTTGAATTGTCTTCGCATTACCAACATCTCCACCTGTAAAACCATAAATTCCACATCCTATAAAACAGCATGTACTTATTGTTATTAAAGTTATATAAAGTAATTTTTTCATGTCTTTACAAGTCGTATTGTTTAATTTTTCGATAAAGAGTTCTTTCTGAAATACCCAATTCTTTAGCGGCCAATTTTCTTTTATTGTTATTCTTTTCGAGCGATTTTTTAATCATCTCTATTTCTTTGTCTTGTAAAGATAAAGATTCGTCTTCTTCGATAGTCTCAATAAAGTCATAATCTTTTTCTTTAGATGAATTTTGTGGAATATTCATCACTTCTATCTTATGTTCTTTTAATTCTTGGTCTGCGTAGATTTTTTCTATTAATTGGTGGTTTCTTTCTTCAACTTCTTCAATATCTCCTGTTTTCATTAAATCGAGCGTCAACTTTTTTAAATCGTTGATGTCATTACGCATATCAAATAAAATTTTATACATAATGTCTCTTTCCGTAGAAAAATCATTTTCTTTTTTTCCTCCAATAACTGCAGGGAAGTTACTTTTATTATTAGGTAAATAATTCTGAAGTTTAGAAGCGGTAATCATTCTACTTTCTTCGATTACAGATATTTGTTCTGCTAAATTTTTTAATTGACGTATGTTTCCAGGAAAACGATAGTTTAGTAAAACAGTAACGGCATTTTCATCTAAACGAATAGAAGGCATTTTATATTTTTGCGCAAAATCTGATGCAAATTTTCTAAACAATAAATGAATGTCTTCATTACGTTCTCTTAAAGCGGGTAAATCTATTTCTACAGTACTTAATCTATAATATAAGTCTTCTCTAAAGCGTTCTTTTTCGATTGCTTGCTGCATATTTACATTTGTTGCAGCTACAATTCTAACGTTTGTTTTTTGTGTTTTTGATGAACCTACTTTTATAAATTCGCCATTTTCTAAAACACGTAATAAGCGTACTTGGGTTGTTAAAGGTAATTCTCCAACTTCATCTAAAAAAATGGTTCCACCGTCTGCTACTTCAAAATATCCTTTTCTGTCTTGTGTTGCTCCTGTAAAAGAACCTTTCTCGTGTCCAAAAAGTTCACTATCTATTGTTCCTTCTGGTATTGCACCACAATTTACAGCAATGTATTTTGCATGTTTTCTGTGTGATAATGAATGTATTATTTTTGGAATATTTTCTTTACCAACACCACTTTCTCCTGTAACTAATACAGAAATATCTGTAGGCGCAACTCTAACAGCTTTTTCTAAAGCACGGTTTAATTGTACATCGTTACCAATAATACCAAAACGTTGTTTTAATGCTTGTAAATTTTCCATCGTTTCTTTTTTTGAAATAGGATTTTCTTGCTTTCTTTTATTAAATTAATAATAGAAAAGAAATTTAGCTTTCTAATGCTATGTTTTTTATAAATATGCTTAGCCCTGATTGAAGTGACATCCTTTTTATTTTTTTATAAAAAGATATAACGGAAAGCAGGAAATAGCTTCTAATTATTATCAGAATACCCAACAACAGTTCCTTTTAAGGTTGCGGATGTACAATCTTCTACCTTAACCATTACAAAATCGCCTAATTTATAGTCTCCTTTTTCGAAAACAGCAACGGTATTTTGTGTGTTTCTTCCTTTCCATTCATTAGGGTTTTTCTTAGAAGTACCTTCTATTAAGAATTCTTCTGTTTTACCTAAATGCTGTTGTGTTCTATATAAAGCGTGTTCTTGTTGTAGGTCTATTATTTCTTGTAACCTGCGTTTTTTTGTTTCTTGAGGCACATCATCGTCCATTTTGTTACCTGCTAGAGTTCCTGGTCTTTCAGAATATGTAAACATAAAACCGAAGTCGTACTTTACATACTTCATTAGTGCTAAAGTGTCTTTATGGTCTTCTTCTGTTTCTCCACAAAAACCAACAATCATGTCTTGAGATAAAGACATTTCTGGTACGATTTTAAAAATATTATCTACCAAAGCCATGTATTCTTCTCGTGTGTGTTGTCTGTTCATAGCTTTTAACATGGCGTTACTTCCACTTTGTACAGGTAAGTGTAAGTATTTACAAATGTTTCTATGTTTGGCCATTACATGAATAACGTCTAAATGCATGTCTTGCGGATTAGAAGTTGAAAAACGGAAACGTGTTTTTGGAAATTTTGTAGCACACATGTCTAACAATTCTGCAAAACCTACAGCTGTTGCTTGCGCCATTTCAGTAGCTTTTTTAAAATCTTTCTTTAGACCACCACCAAACCAAAGAAAACTATCTACGTTTTGCCCAAGCAGTGTAATTTCTTTAAAGTTTTGATCTACCATAGAAGCTACTTCTTCTAAAATACTTTTAGGATCTCTACTTCTCTCGCGACCTCTAGTAAAAGGAACTACGCAAAAAGTACACATATTATCACAACCTCTGGTAATAGAAACAAAAGCTGTAACTCCGTTTGTATTTAAACGCACGGGAGAAATATCGCCATAGGTTTCATCTTTAGAAAGAATAACATTTACAGCGTTTCTACCTTCGCTAACTTCGCTTAATAGATTTGGTAAATCTTTGTATGCATCTGGTCCTACAACTAGATCAACAATTTTTTCTTCTTCTAAAAACTTTTCTTTTAAACGTTCTGCCATACAACCTAAAACCCCAACTTTCATTTTTGGGTTTATGCGTTTTACCTTGTTGTATTTTTGTAAACGTTTACGAACAGATGTTTCTGCTTTTTCTCTAATAGAACAAGTATTTACCAGAACTAAATCTGCTTCTTCTAATATTTGAGTGGTATTATAACCTTCTTTGTCTAAAATTGAAGCAACAATTTCACTATCATTCATATTCATTTGACAACCGTAGCTCTCTATAAATAGTTTCTTAGTGTTTCCTGCTTTATTTTCTGTTACAAGGGCTTTTCCTTGTATTTTCTCGTTTATAACTTTTTCGATTGGTTCCATATTCAAAAAATGAAATGCAAATATACAACCAAAAATGAAAATGAATGACAAATTGGCAGAAAACAAGCTTTTTAAAAATTTATTTATTGTAAAGTAACTGTTTTTTAAAAATGGTTATTGTTTTTTATTTAAAGAATTTTAGTTTTTATCTTTTTATTCTTTCGATTTTATGGTTTTTCCTTAGAATAATTCAAAATCTTGTTAAGTTGTACTTTAATTTTGTAAAGTAAAAGGAATGGTATTTTTTGTTTTTTTAACCGAAGTTTAGGGGTGTAAAATGAACAAAAGATTGCTCTTTAATTTTTTTTTCTATTAAAATTGAAGTAAAAAAGCTCTAAAAAAAGAATTAATAAAAAAAACTACATACTTTTGCAGTCCTTAAATACGCAGTTTCGTCTCGAAGTTTCGGGAGCGCTAATTACGAAAAAAGAAAGATAAATGGCAAAGAATTTAGTAATTGTAGAGTCACCAGCAAAAGCAAAAACCATAGAAAAGTTTCTTGGAAAAGATTTTCAAGTAGAGTCTAGTTATGGTCATATTGCAGACTTACCTTCTAAAGAATTAGGAATTGATGTAGATGGAGATTTTAGTCCGAAGTATATAATTTCAGACGATAAGAAGCCGGTTGTTAAGAAGTTAAGAGCACTAGCAAAAAAAGCTGATATGGTTTGGTTAGCAAGTGATGAGGATCGAGAGGGTGAAGCAATTGCGTGGCATTTAAAAGAACAATTAGAGCTAAAAGATGAAAACACAAAACGTATTGTTTTTCATGAAATTACAAAAAATGCCATTTTAAAAGCAGTCGAAAATCCTAGAGATATAGACTATAATATGGTAAATGCGCAACAAGCAAGAAGAGTTTTAGATAGACTTGTTGGGTATGAATTATCGCCGGTTTTATGGCGAAAAGTAAAAGGAGGCTTATCTGCGGGTAGAGTACAATCTGTTGCAGTACGTTTAATTGTAGAGAGAGAACGTAGTATTTTAGACTTTACAGCAGAAACACATTATAAGGTAGTTGCACAGTTTTCTAATATTGAAGGAAAATCTTTTAAAGCAACTATTCCTAAGAATTTTGATACTAAAAAAACAGCAGAAAATTTCTTAAAATCGTGTGCAAATGCAGATTTTTCAATTGCAGATTTAACTAAAAAACCTGCAAAGAAATCTCCAGCAGCGCCATTTACAACATCTACATTACAACAAGAAGCGTCTAGAAAATTAGGTTTTCCTGTTGGTAAGACAATGCAAGTTGCACAACGTTTATACGAAGCCGGTTTAATTACTTACATGAGAACAGATAGTTTAAACTTATCTGTAGATGCAAGAAATGCTGCTGAAGAAGAAATTACAAATTATTACGGAGCAGAATATAGTAAGCAACGTGTTTTTAAAACGAAGTCTAAAGGTGCACAAGAGGCGCATGAGGCAATTCGTCCTACGAACATGAAAATGCATTCTATAGATACAGAATACGACCAAACTAGATTATACGATTTAATTTGGAAAAGAACTTTGGCTTCTCAAATGAGTGATGCACAATTAGAGCGTACAAACGTTAAGATTGAAAACTCAGAGAATTCTAAAATTTTCACTGCAAATGGTGAGATGATTAAGTTTGAAGGTTTCTTAAAAGTATATTTAGAAGGAAATGATGATGATGAAGGTGAAGAACAAGCAGGTATGTTGCCTAATTTAAAAGTGAATGATAAGTTAGATTACACTTTTATTAATGCAACACAAAGGTTTACGAGTCCGCCTTACAGATTTACAGAAGCATCTTTAGTAAAACAATTAGAAGAACTAGGTATTGGTAGACCATCTACATATGCACCAACAATTTCTACTGTTCAACGAAGAGGTTATGTAGAAAAAGGACAGAATGAAGGTTTAGAGAGAGAATATCAACAATTAGTACTTTCTAACGGAAGTGTTAAAAGTGAAGCTTTAACAGAGAAGACTGGAGCTAATAAAAATAAATTAGTACCAACAGATATAGGAAATATTGTAAACGATTTCTTAGTAGCTAATTTTTCTAATATTTTAGATTTTGGTTTTACTGCAAGAGTAGAAAATTCTTTTGATGATATTTCTGAAGGTGATGAAGATTGGATAGAAATGATAAAAGGCTTCTATACAAAATTTCATGACAATGTAGAAGATGTTAAAGAAAATGCTGAAAGAGAAAGCGGAGAACGTATTCTTGGAAAACACCCAGAATCTGGAAAAACTGTTTTAGTTCGTTTAGGTAAATTTGGGCCAATCGCACAAATTGGAGCCCCAGAAGATGAAGAAAAAGTGTTTGCTAGTTTAAATAAAGAGCAAAATTTAGGTACAATTACAATGGAAGAAGCATTAGAATTGTTCTTACTTCCTAAAACTTTAGGTTCTTATGAAGGTGAAGAGGTAATTGTTTCTAATGGTCGTTTTGGACCTTATATTCGTTTTGGAGCTATGTTTGTTTCTTTGGATAAAGGAGAAAACCCAATGGAGGTAGATTTACCAAGAGCAGAAGAATTAATTGTTGCTAAACAAAAAGCAGATGCACCAATTTATCATTACGAAGAATTACCTGTACAAAAGGGAGTTGGACGTTTTGGACCTTTCTTAAAATGGAACAATATATTTATCAATGTTAATAAAAAATACGATTTTGATAATCTTACTGTTGATGATATTGTTGAATTAATTGAAGCTAAAAAACAGAAAGAAATAGATAAAGTTATTCATAATTGGGAAGATGTAGAGATTCGTGTAGAAAAAGCACGTTGGGGACGTTTTAATGTTTTAAAAGGTAAAATTAAAATAGAATTGCCTAAAACTACTGATATAGAGAAACTTTCGAAGGAAGAGGCTGTAAAAATGATTGAGGCTAAAACGCCAAAGAAAAAAGCAGCAAAAAAGAAACCTGCAGCAAAAAAGAAAACAACGGCTAAGAAAACGGTTAAAAAGAAATAATTAGTTAGTATCTTGCATACTTTATTGAAAAAAAATTGATGAACGAAGACTTTTTAACCCCCGTAAAAGACTCGGTTATTGCACATTTAATGTCGCAGTCTCCATCTTGTCTGGGACAAAATATCCAAATTTATTCAGAAGAAGAAGGTTTTCCTGAGTTAGAAAATGTACAAATTGCTATTTTCGGCGTTAATGAAGATAGAAATTCGCAAGACAATTTTGGTTGTGGCGAGAATTTACATTTTATAAGAGAGAAGCTTTATCAATTATTTCCTGGAAATTGGCATACAAATATAGTCGATTTAGGAAATGTTGAAAAAGGAAACCAAGTTTCAGATACCTATTTTGCTGTTAGAGAGATAACTGCTTCCTTGTTAAAGAAAAACATAATTCCAGTTATAATTGGTGGAGGTCAGGATATTACGTACGTTAACTACAGAGCTTATGATGCTTTAGAGCAATCGGTAAATATTACAGCAGTAGATAGTAGATTCGATTTAGGTAATTTCGAAGAAGATTTAACTTCGCAATCTTATTTAAGTAAAATAATTATGCAAGAGCCAAATAACTTGTTTAATTATTGTAATGTTGGGTATCAAACATATTTTAACTCGCAAGAAGAAATAAGCTTGTTAGATAATTTGTTTTTTGATGCACATAGATTAGGAAAAGCAAAGGAATTAGAGAATATAGAACCTGCGTTTAGAAATGCAGATATTGTTTCTATAGACATTGGTGCTGTAAGGCAAAGTGAAGCTCCTGCAAATAATAATGCTTCGCCAAATGGTTTTTATGGTGAAGAAATTTGTGCAATTTCAAGATATGCAGGTATTAGCGATAAAGTATCCTCTTTTGGTATTTATGAGTATAATTCTAAGCACGATAATAATCATCAAACAGCACATTTAATTGCACAAATAATTTGGTATTTTATTGAAGGAGTTAATTTTAGAGTAAAAGATTATCCTTTTTCAGGCAAAGAAAATTATCAAAAATTTACAGTGTTATTAGAAGATGATGAACCTTTAACGTTTTATAAAAGTAATAAATCTGGTAGATGGTGGATAGAAATAAAAATACTATCAAATAATAAATACAAAAGACATGCGTTAATACCATGTACATATAAAGATTACACAGATGCAACAAAGCAGATTATACCAGAGAAATGGTATAAGGCAATGAAAAAAATGGTGTAATTAGAATAAAATTAAAAATCAATACGTTAAAATGCGATTTCGGTATTGCTTTTTAGCAAAAAAAATAATAGGTTTACGAACTTTTAGTTAAGATATAATCACATATATGAAGAAAGCAGTAATATTTGCACTTTTAATAACAGTATTTTACAGTTGTGGCTCTAATGATAGAGGAGAATTAGTAGGTGTAAAGGCCAAAAAGAAATGGTTTTCAGAGAAACCTTACGGTATGGCTTTAATACCTGGAGGTTCTTTTACTATGGGTAAACAAGACCAAGACATTATTGGTACTATGAATGCACCAACAAAAACGGTTACAGTTAGGCCATATTATATGGACGAAACAGAGGTAACAAACAACGAGTATAAAGAATTTGTACATTGGGTTAGAGATTCTATCGTAAGAACAAGATTAGGGTACCAACAAGAATTTGCTATAATGAGTGCAATTCCAAATCCTAATGGTCCAGCACCATCTGGTGGTATTCATGATTTTGCTTTTGCAACAGTAGATACAACTAACTCGACTCCTTACCAAAGATATATGTACGAGAATTATTGGAGTTTAGGAGATGGTATCGATTCTATTAGACCTTTAAATTGGCAAACAGAATTAACTTGGAAAAAAGAAGAATATCCAGATGTAGATTATGTTGAAGTAATGGATTCTCTTTACATTAGTAGAGAAGAAGCTGTAGACGGAATTAGAACATTTAATCCTAAGTTTTTAAAATATAGATATTCTTGGTTCGACAGAGATAATGCTGCTCGAAAAGGAGGTAATAGAAAAGATTTTGTAGAAATAGAGGTTTTAAATATTTATCCAGATACTACTGCTTGGGTAAAAGATTTTAATTATTCTTATAACGATCCAATGCACCAAGATTATTTTTATCACCAATCTTATGGCGATTATCCTGTGGTAGGTATTACTTGGGACCAAGCAAATGCTTTTTGTAACTGGAGAACTAAAAAGAAAAACGATTATTTAAAAGGGCGAAAAAACGCAACTCAGGTACCAGATTTTAGATTACCAACAGAGGCAGAATGGGAATATGCAGCAAGAGGTGGTTTAGAATTTGCAACATACCCTTGGGGAACAGGAAGTACAACCAGCGATAGAGGTTGTTTCTTAGCAAACTTTAAACCTGTAAGAGGTAATTACGCTGTAGATGGCGCTTTATATACTATGGAGGCAAAATCTTTTAATGCAAACGATTATGGTTTGTATAATATGGCAGGTAATGTTTCTGAATGGACAAATACAGCTTATAATTTATCTTCTTATTACATGGCTTCTACAATGAATCCTAATGTAGAAGATAGAAAAAACAAAAGAAAAATTGTTCGTGGAGGTTCTTGGAAAGATGTAGCATATTTTTTAGAAGTAAGTTCTAGAGATTATGAATATGCAGATACTGCAAGAAGTTACATTGGTTTTAGAACCGTACAAAACTACATAGGAACAGGAAATAAGTAAACTAATAAAAACCCCTAATAAATAAGTTAAAAATTATGGCACAATCAAGAGCATACAAAAAAGGAATGAATTTCGTTTACGGAATTGGAGCAGCAGTAGTAATTATTGGTGCATTATTCAAAATTCAACATATTGAACTTTTTGGAATAACAGGTGGAATGATGTTAACTATTGGTTTAGTTGCTGAAGCAATAGTGTTTTTAATTTCAGCTTTTGATACACCAGACGATGATTTAGATTGGTCTAAAGTTTATCCGGAATTAGCAGATGGAGGTTTATCTTCTAAGAAAGAAGATAAGAAATTAGGAGCAGACGGTATGTTATCTCAAAAATTAGATAATTTATTACAAGAAGCAAAAATAGATTCTACTTTAATGGCAAGTTTAGGTTCTAGTATGAAGAATTTTCAAAGTGCAGCAGAAGGTTTGTCTGCAGCATCTGGTTCTGTAGCTTCAACTAATAAATACAACGAAGAAATGTCTAAAGCTGCATTACAAATGGAGTCTTTAAACAATTTATACAAAATACAAGTAGAAAAATCTGGTAAACAAACAGAATTAAATTCTGCAATGGTAGAAAATTCTGAAAAATTACAAAAACAAATGGCTGCGTTGGCAGATAACTTATCTTCTTTAAACGGAGTTTATGGAGGTATGCTTTCTGCAATGTCTAAATAATAATTAGTTATAATAAAATATTTAATAACTTAAAAAACTAATTATAATGGCAGGAGGAAAAATGTCCGCAAGACAGAAGATGATTAACTTAATGTATCTTGTATTTATTGCAATGTTAGCACTAAATATGAGTAAAGAAGTTTTATCTGCTTTTGGCTTCATGAACGAAAAACTAGTAGAAAACAATACATCTACAACAGAAAAAAACGCTTTAGCTTATGAAAATTTAACAACCAAAGCATCTGAACAACCAGAAAAATTTGGTCCTTTAAAAGAAAAAGCAGACAAAGTAAAAGAATATTCTTTAGAATTTTATCAATATTTAGCAGGCTTAAAAACAAGCATGACTGAAAAAATAGAAGTTAAGGATGATTATGAATCTATGGATAAAACAGATTGGGTAGATGCTTATTTCTTTAAAGGAGATAATTATACAGCAGAAGGCCAAGAGTTTTTAGATAAAGTAAATTCTTATAGAACAAATGTTATAAATACTTTAGGAGCAGATAGTAAATTTGTACCAGTTTTAAATAATAGATTTTCTACAGAAGATGTAATAGACAAAGAAACTGAAAAAGCGGTACCATTTTTAAGAGCTAGATATGAAGGCTTTCCAATGGTTGCTTCATTAACTAACTTTACACAAATTCAGGCAGATATTAAAAACACAGAAAGCGATATTATTTCAGACTTATTAGGAGGACAATTAGAAAGTGAAGTTTCTATGTCTAACTACAATGGAGTAGTACAATTAGATAAAAACGCTTTCTATCCTGGAGATAAAGTAACTGGTAGTGTTGTTTTAGGTAGATATGATCCTAGTTTAAAACCTAGTAGAGTAGAATTAAATGGTAAAAAATACGATAACTTTAAAGATGGTAGCGTAGTTTTAGATTTAAGAGCAGGAAGTGTTGGAGAAAAAGACATTAAAGGAACAATTTACTTTATGGAAAACGGAGAAGAAGTTCCTGTGCCATTTGCAAGTTCTTATTCTGTAATCTCTAAACCCAATGCACCAGTAGTTTCTGCAGATAAAATGAATGTAGTGTATAGAGGTTTACCAAATCCTATATCTATATCTTTACCTGGAGTTCCAGATAAAGACGTAAAAGCAAGTGCACCAGGTTTACGTAAAACAGGTTCTGGTAAATATGTTATGAGCCCTCAAGGCGGAAGTACTGTAAAGATATCTGTAAGTGCAAAATTAGCAGATGGTAATACAAGCAGAACTAGTTCAGATTTTAGAATTAAAGATATTCCTGCAGCAATGGGAACAGTAAGAGGTCAATATGGTACCGTTAGAATGCCAAAATCTGGTTTAGCAAATACACCAATAGGAGCAGGTTTACCAGACTTTTTATTCGACTTAAATTTACAAGTAACAAGTTTCAAAGTAAAAGTACCTAACCAATTAGCAATTATTGTTAATGGGACAAGGTTTAATGCAGCAGCAAAAAAAGCTTTATCTAAAGCAAAAAGAGGTGATATGATTAATATCTTTGATATTAAAGCTGTAATTAAAAACAACTCTTACAAATTAAAGAAAGTATTACCCGTTAATATAGAGTTAACAAACTAGTAAATAAACATAGTTATGATTAAAAATTGTGTAATAATATTTTTCGCTATTCTAACCACAGGTTTGGTAAATGCGCAAGCAAACTTACTAAATTCTAAATCTGTAGAACAGATAGGTGTAAAAAGCGAACAACAGTTGGCAGCAGATAATGATGGCCCAATTCCTTATGGTTACGTAGCCGACAGAGATGTTCTGTGGTCTAAAGTAGTTTGGGAGTTTATAGATTTGAATCAGAAAATAAATTTACCTTATTATTTTCCAATCGACACAACAAATATCTCTACAGATAGAAGGTCTTTGTTCGACACGTTGATAAAAGGAATTAAGCAAGGTAAAATTAAAGAAGCGTATTCAGATTCTTTTTTTACATCAAAAATTACACAAGATGAAATCGACCAACGTTTAGTAAACGTTCGTGAAGAGAATGGTTATACAGATACCTTTAGAATTCAGACGCAAGATGTGGCTGGTTATATGATTAAAGGAATGTGGTATTTCGATAAACGCCAAGGAGAATTAAAATACAGATTATTGGCAATGGCGCCAATGGGTAAAGATGTACAAACTTTAGGAGTTCAAGAAATTGAAGACGAAGAGTTGTATGAATTATTCTGGATTTTCTTTCCATCTGCAAGAGAAGTATTACACGATGCTAAGGTTTTTAACCCTAAAAATGCATCGCATCCTATATCTTTCGACCATTTATTAAATGCTAGAAGATTTAGTTCAACAATCATAAGAGAAGAAAATATTTATGGTAACAGAGCTATTGAAGACTATGTTCGTGGTAATTCTTTATTCCAATTGTTAGAAGCTAACAAGATTAAAGAAGACATTCGAAATAGAGAAATGGATATGTGGAACTATTAATTTACAATCTTAAATTATATAAAACGTTTGCGAAAGCAAGCGTTTTTTTATTTGAAGCCATTTCCTACTTTACGCACTCCCTTTTTTTTTCGCTTCGGTAGATTCGCCTCATAAAAATATTTTTTCATGAAACTCAATCTTAAAAAAGAGCTGAAACAAATGCTTCAATCAAGGCTATAATTATTGCTAATTTTAAGCAAAACTAAATTTTAAAGTTATTATTAAATTATGAAGGTAGATTATATTATTGTTGGTTTAGGGTTGGCAGGTTTAGCGTTTGCAGAAGAATTGTTAAATGCAGGCAAAACATTTTTGGTTTTCGAAGACGATTCTCAAACATCATCTTTAGTAGCAGGTGGTGTTTATAACCCTGTAATTTTAAAAAGATTTACACCCGTGTGGAATGCTAAAGAGCAATTAGATATTGCGCTTCCTTTTTACAAAAAAATAGAAGAAAAATTAAATATAGTTATAGATGAAAAGTTTGTAATTAAAAAAGCTTTTAAATCTATAGAAGATCAAAACAATTGGTTCGAAGCTTTAGATAAACCTAAATTAATAGATTATTTAGATCCTAAGTTAGATAGCAAAAGTTATAATGGTGTTATTGCAGATTTTAGTTTTGGTAATGTAAATGAAACAGGAAGAATCGATACCAAGAAATTAGTAGAATCTTATAGAGATTATCTTAAAGAAAATAAATTAATTCGTTTTGAAAACTTCGAACATCAAGAATTAAAAATTGCACAAGATTTAGTTACTTATAAAGACATTGAAACCTCTAAAATAGTTTTTTGTGAAGGTTTCGGAATTAAAGAGAATCCGTATTTTAATTATTTACCATTAAACGAAGCAAAAGGAGAATTGTTAACCATCCATTCCCCAGAACTAAATATCGATTTTTTATTAAAATCTACCCTTTTTATTTTACCAATGGGTGATAATAATTATAAAGTTGGTGCAACTTTTAATTGGACAGATAAAACATCGAATCCGTCTATAGAAGGAAAAGAAGAACTGGTAGAGAAGTTAAAAAAAGTAATTAACGTTCCTTATACAATTGTTTCTCAATCTGCAGGAATAAGACCAACAGTAGCTGGTAGAAGACCTTTGGTAGGTGTTCATCCAGAACACAAGCAGTTAGTCGTTTTAAACGGTTTGGGAACACGTGGCGTTATGATAGGGCCAACAGTTGCTAAAAACCTATTTAATCACTTAGAAAAAGGTGAGGCAATAGATGAAGAAGTAAATATTAAGAGGTTTAAAAAGAAATAACTTTTTCTTATTTAGATTTTGGTTCGTAAGCAACAAACATATTTATCCAAAGAATTCTAGATAGACGTAAATTTATAGGAATTAATAGAATTAAAACAATAATTATTGCTGCAAAAGATTGCAATAATGTTAGACTAAAAACTAAAGAAGCAATTAAAAAAGTAATTACAGAAAGGGCAACAGTTATTCCGTAGTTTACATACATAGCACCATAAAAGAAAGAGGGTTCCATCATATATCTTAAATTACATTTCGGACAATTATCATGTAATTGTGTAATTTTAGATGGGTTGACATTAAATTTATATTTAAAAAAATCACCTTCCTGACATCTAGGGCACTTGCCGTTTACAACACTGTATATTTTTGTACCTTTTTTAAACATAATAACTCTATTTTTTTAAGTAGCTTTGCACCATACAAATTTACAATAATTACATGTTAAACGTAC
Source organism: Polaribacter sp. PL03 (assembly GCF_033875165.1). Lineage (NCBI taxonomy): Bacteria > Pseudomonadati > Bacteroidota > Flavobacteriia > Flavobacteriales > Flavobacteriaceae > Polaribacter > Polaribacter sp. PL03. The sequence goes on from NZ_JAWZSV010000005.1 coordinate 152,654, forward strand.
ATAATTTAACAGTTTCCTTTATGGGAACTGAATTGTTTTCTGGTATCACTTTTAAGTTGAATAAGGGAGATAGAATTGGACTGATTGGAAAAAATGGAGCAGGAAAATCTACTTTACTAAAAGTGCTTTCTAGAGACATCGAAAGTAGTGGTGGTACCATGGCTTTTGATAAAGATGTACAAATGGGTTTCTTGAGACAAGATATAGATTTTGTAGAAGGAAGAACTATTTTAGAAGAAGCTTACCAAGCCTTTGTAGAAATTAAAGAAATAGAAGTTCAGTTAGATGAAATTAACGAACAATTAGCGACTAGAACAGATTACGAAAGTGAAGAATACAGTCAGTTAATTATAGATTTAACAGAGAAGACAGAACGTTATGAACTTTTAGGAGGTTATAATTACCAAGGAGATACAGAAAAGATTTTACAAGGTTTAGGTTTTCAAAGAGAAGACTTCGATAAGCTTACAGATACTTTCTCTGGAGGATGGAGAATGCGTATTGAATTAGCAAAATTATTACTTCAAAATAATGATATTTTATTATTAGATGAACCTACCAATCACTTAGATATAGAATCTATTATTTGGTTAGAAAACTTCTTAAAAGCATATTCTGGTGCAATTGTATTGGTTTCGCATGATAAAATGTTCTTAGATAATGTAACCAACAGAACTATTGAAATTTCTTTAGGACAGATATACGATTATAAAAAACCGTATTCAGAATTCTTGCTATTAAGAGGAGAAATTAAAGAAAAGCAGTTACAAGCACAAAAGAATCAAGAGAAAGAAATTAAACAAAAACAACACTTAATAAACAAGTTTAAGGCTAAGGCTAGTAAAGCTTCTATGGCACAATCTTTAATGAAACAACTAGATAAAGTTGAGTTAATTGAAGTAGACCAAGATGATAACCAAGCCATGAACGTGCGTTTTAACATTTCTAAAGAACCAGGTAAAATTATTGTGGAAGCAGAAAAGCTTTGCAAAAGTTATGGTGACAAAAATGTTTTAGAAAATGTTGATTTATTAATTGAAAGAAATAGTAAAATTGCTTTTGTTGGTCAAAACGGACAAGGTAAATCTACTTTGGCAAAAATGATGGTTGGTGAAATTCCTTTTGAAGGACACTTAAAATTGGGTCATAATGTAGAAGTTGGTTATTTTGCTCAGAACCAATCGGAACATTTACCACCAGAAAAAACTGTTTTACAAATAATGGAAGATGCAGCATCAGATTCTAACAGAGCAAGAGTTAGAGATATGTTGGGTTCATTTTTGTTTGGTGGAGACGCAGCAGATAAAAAAGCAAAGGTACTTTCTGGAGGGGAAAGAAATAGATTGGCATTATGTAAATTATTATTATCACCTTTTAACGTGTTAATAATGGATGAGCCAACAAATCACTTAGATATTGCTTCTAAGAATGTATTAAAAGAAGCGTTGCATAACTTTAACGGTACTTTAATTATTGTTTCTCATGATAGAGATTTCTTACAAGGATTAACATCAACAGTTTACGGCTTTAAAGATAAAGAGATTAAAGTGTATTTAGGAGATATCGATTATTTCTTAGATCAACATAAGATAGAAAACCTTAGAGAAGCAGAAAAGAAAACAGTTGTAAAGGTAGAAAAAGACGTTTCTAAAAGTAATGCAAATCAATTATCTAGAGATCAAGAAAAGCAGCTTAAAAAGTTAAAAAACAAGCTTTCTAATATAGAAACAGAAATAGCAGATTTAGAAAAAGATATTGAAAAAGTAGATTTAGAATTGGCAAACAATTATGATGAAGTTTCTACACGACCAAACTTTTTTGAAAAATACAAAGCTAAAAAAGCAAAATTAGATACTGTAATGGAAAATTGGGAAAAAATTGAAGCAGAAGTTTCTAATTTTTCATAACTAACAGTAATTGCTCGTTCCGATACTTCGGGAAAAAACTTAAAATAACTAAATTATAAATTCTTGTTTACGCAGGAATAATAAACGATGGACTTCAACTCAATAAAAGAAACTGAAAATCAACAAATTTTTCTTCCAATTTTAGAAGAAAAAAAGGTAGAACTTTTTATAAAAAGAGAAGATTTAATTCACCCTTTTGTTTCAGGTAATAAATTCAGAAAATTAAAATATAATTTACAAGAAGCAACAAAGCTTAAGAAAAAATCGATACTTACATTTGGTGGCGCATATTCTAATCATATTCTTGCAACTGCTGTAGCAGGTAAACTAGTTGGTCTTAAAACTTTTGGAATTATTAGAGGTGATGAATTAGGAAAGAATATTACAGAAACCATAGAATCAAACCCTACATTAAGAGAGGCTCAAAACCAAGGAATGAAGTTTCACTTTGTTTCTAGAGAAGAGTACAGGCAAAAAACTTCATTTGGTTTTATTGAAAAAATGAAAAATAAATGGGGCGATTTTTATTTAATCCCAGAAGGAGGAACTAACTTTTTAGCGGTAGATGGTTGTCAAGAAATTTTAACAAAAGAAGATGCAGTTTTCGATTATATTTGTTCTTCTGTTGGTACTGGTGGTACTATTTCTGGTTTAATAAAATCAAAAAAGAAACGTCAGAATGTAATTGGTTTCCCTGCATTAAAAGGAAATTTTTTATCTGAAGAGATTAGAAAATATGTTGTTAAAGATGCCACTTGGAAATTACAAAAAGGCTACACATTTGGTGGTTATGCTAAATACGATGAAGTATTAATTGATTTTATTAATAATTTTAAAGAAGAAACAGGCGTTTTATTAGATCCTATTTATACTGGTAAAATGTTATTTGGTATTTTAGATTTAGTTAAAAAAGATACTTTTAAAGAAGGAACTAAGATTTTAGCAATTCATACAGGAGGAATTCAAGGAATTGAAGGGTTTAATCAGGAGTTAGCTAAGAAAAACGAGAAAACTATAAATATATAATGAAGTTAAAAATTATTTTTAGTTGTGTGTTTTTATTAATTTTATCTAGTTGTGGCTCTAAAAAGAAAGTCGTTAACAAGAAAAACCCTGGTGTTGTAATTATAGAACCAGCACCTATAGATTTGCCTTCTGTAAACGAAGTAGAATTAATAGAGAAACTATCTAAAAATAATTCGAGACTAAATAAAGAAACACTTTCTTACATTAGAAAATATGCACCAATTGCAGTTAAAGAAATGCATGAATATAAGATTCCTGCAAGTATTACTTTAGCGCAAGGAATTTTAGAATCTGGTAAAGGAAAAAGTGAATTAGCATTAAAGTCTAACAACCATTTTGGTATTAAATGTCACAGCCAATGGACCGGTGAACGCGTTTACCATGATGATGATGAAAAAGGAGAATGTTTTAGAAAGTACGTGTACCCAGAAACTTCTTATAATGATCATTCCTTATTTTTAACAGAAAGAAGACGCTATGCTTTCTTGTTTGGTTATAATATTAAGAACTATAAAAAATGGGCTTATGGCTTGCGAAAAGCAGGGTATGCAACCGATAGACAATATCCTGCGAAGCTTATAAAAATTATTAAAGATTACCAGCTTTACGAGTTCGATAAAGTTAAAAAAGGAACCTACTCGAATGAAATTAAAGAACTAAACGACGGTAACACTTTTAAAAAACCAGTAGTAATAGAAAAAGTAAAAGATAATTTTTACGAAGTACAAAAAGGAGATACTTTGTATTCTATTTCTAGAATGTTTAATATTTCTGTAGCTAATTTAAAGGCTATTAATAACTTGAATGATAATTCAATTTCTATTGGTCAGAAATTATTGGTTAAAAAATAAAGGTCCGTAAATTAATATTACAAACCTTTATTATAAACTAACAATTCCCCATCATTATTCTATTTCAAATTTCACGTAAATAGATGTTTTTATTACAATTTTTTCAAACTGTACAATCTGTTTTTTACTTCTTATTTTAGAAAGACCAGAAGCATAACCATTTACTTGTATGTTATTCGCAAACGTAAAACTCTCGTTATTGTTTGTATTCATTTCGTTAATTTTAATAGGTTTTCCTACTTTTTCATCAATTGCTAATAATAAATAGGTTGCTTTTTCTTTAGCAGCTCTTATTGCAGCAACTCTATTTTCTTTTCTTATTTCTTTAATATTAGAATGTGTAGCTTTTGTAATGTTTACTTTAGATATTTTTAAATCGTCTAAACATTCAAAAAGTTTTTTTAGCTTTTTAGAATTGTTCACCTTCAAGCTATATTTTGCAGTAGAAAGAATCTCTTTAGAAAACCAACCTGTTTTAGATAAAACAGAATTCACATCAGAAATAAATAAATTACTTTCTGGAATTTCTATGGCTTTTAATTGTTCTTTTAATTGATTCTCTAGAAACTCTAAATTTAATTTTTGTCCTTTTTCCATACGTTCTTTTAAAAAAATGTCTAGATAAATTTCGTTTGGTATTATTTCTTTTTCTGAAGTACCAATAACCTCTATGTAAGGTTTTTCTATATTATTGTTTTGTGCGAATGAAACTGTTGCTATTAAAAGAAGTAAGATTGCTATTTTATATTTCATGTTTTTATTTTTTTTCATGTTATAAAATTAGCGCACATGCTTTAAACAAAAAAACTAGAATGAGTAAACAAGGCTTTCTATTGCGTAAACTAGGTTAGATATTTAGCGAACAGAACTAAAGATTTAACCAAATGTTGTTTTACAGAGCTAAGACGTTTTTTTAGATGCTTTTTTGTGTGTATGTTTACAATAATTATACAATTAAATGAAATTTAAAAAGTACTTATATAGTCTATTTTTGTTTTTTCAAGCAATACTTTTTGCTCAAGAAAATACTATAAATAAAGAAAACACTATTTTTTTTGTTGAAGTGAAAATTGAATTAAAGGATAGCAATATTTCTATTAAAAATGCAGATGTTTCTGTAAACGGAAAACAATTTTTTTTCTCTGAGGTAGACGGTTTTTATAAAGTAAAAGCAAAAGTTGGAGATGAGTTAATGGTAATGCATCCAGATTTTGAAGATGTCTATTATACTATAAACTCGAACGAAGAAATTAAAATTGTTATTGAAGATTCTTCTAAAAAGAAATTTCGTTCATCAATCTCAAAAATTAAGATAGAAGATACATATTATCAATATTTAGATTCAGCCAAATTTTATAAAACAAAAGACATAGATAAGAGTTTATCTTTTATAGAAAACGCTATTAAAACAGGGGTGTCTAAAGAAAGAAATGCAGCATCATACAAAACCTTAGCTGCTATTTATTTGTATTGGAAACAGTACGATTTGGCTGTAAATAACTACAAGTTATCAATTCAAATTAAAGAAAACGTAGAAACTAAAATACAATTAGCAAAAGCACAATTTCTATTAAAAGAAATAGCCGGTAGTAAGAAAACTTATATAGAACTAACAGAAGAGAAGTTAAGTGTTTATCAAAAAATTATTGTTTATGAAGGCTTAGGAGATGTTTATTTTTCTGAACAAAATTATATTGAAGCTAAGAAAAATTATGAACAAGCATTTAAGGTAGCAGATAAAAATGCGGTAACATCTAAAATAACCGATTTAAGTTCCAAATTAGCAACCGTTTTTTCTGCAGAAGGAAATACAAAACAAGCAAATATTCGGTTTAAAAATTCTTTAAATTTTGCTAAAAAAGAAAATGAAGGTCGTGTTTTAGAAGAAGAAGAAAAGGTGGCAAACTTCTTAAATTCTAATAAAAAATATGATGAAGAAATTCTACTTAGAAAAAAGAGTTTACTAAAAAAAGAAACCGAAAATTTATTAGAAAGACAAAATAATAATGAAGAAGATGTTATAACATCTCAAAAGATAAATTACAAAATTGGTAATGCCTATATTTTAAAAGAAGCATATGAAGAAGCCATTCCGTATTTAGAAAAAAGCAGAAAAGAAGCTGTAAAGAATAAAGATATTATTGTAGAAAAAGATGCAACAAGAAAAATTTCTGAAGTTTTTGCAAACCTTGGCGAATATGATAAAGCATTAAAAAATTATGAACAATATGTTTCTTTGGTAGATTCTTTATACATAAGAAAAGAGCAAGAAATACAACAAGTAAAACGTTTTTCTAAAAAAATAGCAGACAACCAAAATAGAATTCTAAGCTTAGAAAAAGACAAAGAATTATCTGAAAGTAAAATAAGTTTAGCATACGTAGACCAAAGATTATCTGAAGAAAGTAATAGTAGACAAAGACTAATTATTTATTCTTTATTTGGTGGTTTTTTATTGATGAGTTTACTTGTTTATTTTATGTACAGAAATAATAAACAACAAAAATTAGCCAATAATTTATTGGCACTAAAATCCATGCGTTCACAAATGAACCCGCATTTTATATTTAATGCTTTAAATTCTGTTAATAGTTTTATTGCGGTAAATGACGAGCGAAGTGCAAACCGTTATTTAAGTGAATTTTCGGCATTAATGCGTGCTGTTTTAGAAAATTCAGACCAAGATTTTATTCCATTAACAAAAGAAATAGAATTATTAGAGTTGTATGTAAAATTAGAACATAATAGGTTTAAAGAAAAATTCGATTATCAAATTAACGTCGATAAAAACATTAGTTTAACTCAGTTTTCTATACCACCAATGTTACTGCAACCTTATATAGAAAACGCTATTTGGCATGGTTTAAGGTATCGAAAAGAAAAAGGAAACCTAGTTATCTCTATAACGATTAAAGATGCGGAAACACTTTTAATTTCTGTTGAAGATAACGGAATAGGAAGAGATAAGTCTCAAGAATTAAAAACAGCGCATCAGTTAAAACAGAAATCGAAGGGAATGAGTACAATAAATAATAGAATTGCTATTTTAAATGATATGTACAAAGACCGTATTTCTGTAGTAGTTTCTAATGTTTTAGAAAACGGAGAAGGAACAAAAGTAGCCTTGTTATTGAAAAAAAAATAAGATGAAATTAAAAGCAATCATTGTAGAAGACGAGAAAATAAGTAGAGATATTATTCGTAATTATTTAGTAAAATACTGCCCAAATGTAATTTTGGTAGGTGAAGCTAGTAACATAGAAGAAGGCTATAATTTAATTGAAAAGAACCATTTAGATTTAGTGTTTTTAGATGTAGAAATGCCTTTTGGTAATGCGTTCGATTTGTTAGAAAAAGTAAAAGATAGAACCTTCGAAACTGTTTTTGTAACAGCCTATGACCAATATGCAATAGAAGCATTAAACAACCACGCAAGTTACTATTTACTTAAACCAATTTCTATAGACGAACTTATAAAAGCAGTTAATATTGTAACCGAAATTAAAGAAAAAGAGCAACAATTACAACATCAAATTTTATCGCCAAAAGCTACTTCTGCAACAGGTAAAATTACAATTCCGCAACAAGATGGTTTCGAAGTTATAGATATTAACGATATTGTTTTCTGTAAAGCAGACGATAATTATACCGAAATCCATTTAGCAAATTCGAAAAAATTAGTAAGTAAAACTTTAAAATATTTCGAACAAGCTTTAAGCGATTATACATTTGCTAGAATTCATAAATCTTATCTGGTAAATGTTAATGCAATTATAAAATATAAAAAAGGAAAAGGAGGAAGCGTAATTGTTTCTAACGGAAAAGAAATTTTAGTTTCTGCCTCTCAAAAAAGTAATTTATTATCTTATTTTAAATAAAAAAAATATGCCAATTATAAAACCAGTAAACGGTAAGCACCCACAAATACCAACAGATTGTTATGTAGCAGAAAATGCCACAATTGTTGGCGATGTTTCGTTAGGTAAAGAATGTTCTGTATGGTTTAATGCAGTAATTCGTGGAGACGTACATTACATAAAAATAGGAAACAAAGTAAATATACAAGATGGCGCAGTAATACACGCAACCTATTTAAAATCTCCCACAATTATTGGTAATAATGTATCTATTGGGCACAATGCTATTGTACATGGTTGCACAATAAAAGACAATGTTTTAATTGGTATGGGAAGTATTGTTATGGACGATTGTATAATAGAATCGAACTCTATAATTGCCGCAGGCGCAGTTATTACCAAGAATACGCATGTAGAAAGTGGAAGTATTTATGCTGGTGTACCTGCTAAAAAAGTAAAAGATATTTCGCAAGAATTAATTTCTGGAGAAATAAATAGAATTGCAGATAACTACATAAAATATGCTGGTTGGTTTAAAGAGTAAAAGTTTTTGGGCGTTACTTTATACTTCATTCTTCAGTAAAAAGTCGCGCTTTCACTACTCGCTTTTTTTGAGAAAAACAAAAAAGAGCTCAAACATGCCGTTCAATCGCTAACGCAATTTGTAAATATAAAAAACCCAATTTCAATTAAGAAATTGGGTTTTAAAAAAATCAATCAATCAAATTATCTTTTAGCATTTCTTTTATTTCTTTCTCTACCTTTTCTCCCTTTTTCTTTCCCTTGCATCTTTCTTTTTTTGTGCATTCTTTCAAATTTATCAAACTGCTCTTTGTTTAAAATATCTTTCATTCTATTTCTCATAGCAATTTGGTTATCTAACATTTTGCTTTTCATAGCAAAAAGTTCATCTGAAGTAGGTTTTTTATCTGTTTTTCTAACTTCTTTTCTTTTTATAATTGCAGCTTTCTTTTCTGCCATTTTAGCTAAAAGAAGAGGCTTAATTTGGCTTTGTTGTTTGTTCGTTAAATCTAAATCTAACGTCATTTTTTTTACTATTAATTCCGTTTGTTGCTCTACAGTAAATTTAGGTCCTTTATGATCTCTTTTTTTCTGTGCTTGTGTATTAAAAGTAAATGCTAATACGAATACTAAAATGCTTGCTATTTTTTTCATTTTTTTAAATTTTAAAGTTATTATTTTATACTACTAAGACTTTTAGAAATAAGAAAGGTTTAATTTTAAGTATCTAATTAACAATATTTTAAGATTAATTTTTAAGCAAAAAAAAACTCAGATTCAATTAAGAACCTGAGAATTATCAATAAACTAATCAATCAACCCAAAAAATTAGTTACTGTAAATTTATTGCTGTTTTTTTCTGTTTTTACCTTTACGCTCTTTGTTCATTTTCTCAAATATTACAAACTGTTTTTCAGTTAAAATACTTTTCATTTTTTTATTCATTTCTGCTTCTTTTGCAACTCTTCCTTCTCTCATCATTTTTCTTTCTTCTTTAGAAGGTTTTTTGTCTGTATCTTTTAAAGCCTTTCTTTTAGCAGCCATTTCCTTTCTGTCTGCTATTTGTAAAGCTAACAAAGGTTTAATTTCATTTTGCTGCACTTTAGTTAATTCTAAATCTGCAGATAATTTTTTTAAAGTTCTTTCTACTTGTTTTTCAGGAGAACCCTTTTTACCTTTTTTTTGAGCTTGTGCAGAAAATGTTACTGCTAAAACTAAAACGAATATGCTTATTATTTTTTTCATTTTTTTATTATTTATACTTCTTTGACTCTAAAAAAATGAAAAGGTTTAAATTTGCATTTCGTTTAACGGCAATTTAACATATTTGTAATGCGTAAATTATTTTGGTTATTATTTTTAGTGTCATTCATTTCAAATGCACAAAATGCACAAAAGGATTCTGTAATAGTAGATTTAAAAAATCCTAATACAACCTTATATACACATCTGTATTTTCTACAGCCAGATTCTTATGAACCTAAAAAAGCTGCAAAAACAATTTTAGGTCTAACAGAAAAAGAAGCTATAAAAAAAGCAATAAGAATTAAGAAAGTTTTAGATGGTAAAGGTTTGTATGTAGATTTTACAAAGGTACCTACAGATGCAAACTTTAAAGACACTATTAGATATTCTTCTTATGATAGGTATACGCCTTTTCCACAAAGAATGCCAGAGATTTCTGTAGAGAAAATAGGAGAGAAATGGTATTATTCATCTGAAACTGTGCAAAAAATAGATGCTCTTTATAGCAGTGTATTTCCTTGGTATGTTCAAAAAATACAAGATGCTATTCCAGAATTTGGACATAAAAAAATATTAAATGTAGAATATTGGCAGCTGTTTTCTGTTGTAGTTTTTATTTTAATAGCAATCATCTTATTTTATATTTTTAGAAAAGTAACTTATGTTTTGTTACATAAAATTCAACAAAAATTAACAAAAAATACAGACATAACGTTCGATCAATCCTTAAAGAAATTAGCAAGACCTTTAAGTTTATTGATAGCAATAAAATTTATAGATAGTGTTTTTCCTTCGCTTTATTTTAGTTTAGAAACCAATACTTGGGTTTTCTTATTTATAGATATTGCAGAAGTAGTTTTCTGGACATATGTTTTAATTAATTTGGTACATGTTCTAATGAAATTCTACAGTGTTTTTACAGAAAAAACTCATAATAGATTAGACGATCAATTGTCTCCAATACTGCATAATTTCTTTGTTGGTTTGGTAATAGTAGTAGGTGTTTTAAGGCTTATTGCATTGTTTGGTGTAGATACAACAACTATTTTAGCCGGTGCAACAATTGGTGGTTTAGCAGTGGCTTTGGCATCTCAAGACACCGTGAAAAACTTAATAGGTACTATTATGATTTTTCTAGACAAACCTTTTCATATAGAAGATTGGATTGAAGCTGGTGAAGTTGTAGGTACTGTAGAAAAAGTTGGTTTTAGGTCTACAAGTGTTCGTGCTGCAGATACTTCTGTTTATCAAATTCCTAATAGTAAACTGTCTGAAATTGTTATAAATAACAAAGGTTTGCGTTTGTTTAGACGTTACAATACCAATTTAGGTTTGCGCTATGATACGCCACCAGAATTAATAGAAGCTTTTGTAAAAGGAGTGAGAGAAATTATAATTGCACATCCAGAAACACGATCGGACTCTTATAACGTAGAGTTTACTGGTTTTGGCGATTCTGCTTTATTAGTAATGGTTAATGTTTATTTTAAAAGTTTAACATGGGGTATAGAGCAATCTTCTAAACATAGACTGCATATAGCAATTGTAAAATTAGCAAAAGAATTAGGAGTAGATTTTGCTTTTCCTTCTACAACTGTTACTATCGAAAATTTTCCAGAGAAAGAAGGAATGAATCCTAAATACAATATAGATAAAGAAAGAATAAGCGGTGCAATAACTAAAGTTTTAGAAGAATTTAAAATAGAAGATTCTTCGTTAGAAACTAAGCGTGATAACGCTTAAAATTAATACTGTTTAATTTTTAAAGAAGCTAAAAGTTAGTTGTTTTTAGCTTCTTTAAAAATTTCATTAACTGCAATAATGTAGTTTTTTGCACTTTGTGCTTTCTTAATTTTTTTATAAGTTTTCTGTGGGTTTGCAAAACTTTTAGAAAAGTATTCCCAAAAACCAAGCATTTTCATTTTTATAGGTGTTGGGCCAGAAAGAGCTGCATCATATTCTTTATAAATACGATCGTGAAACTCGTTAAAAATATCATACCTGTTTTTAGGGTATTCTGTAGTATTATCTTTAATCATACTTGGCAAAAAAGGATCTGCAATTAAGCCACGTCCAATCATCCAATGATCTATTGTAGTAAAACGTTCTTCTAGTTTTTTAAATGCTGCAACAGAAGTAATATCACCATTATAATACATTTTATGTTTACTGTTATCTAAACATTTTTGAAAAGCTTCTAAATTTGTACCGCCTTTATAAAGTTGTTTTCCTATTCTTGCATGAATTGCAATATTCTTTAAAGGGTAATTATCTAGAATTGGTAAAACGTCTAAAATTTCTTCTGGCGTGTCATAACCCATTCTCATTTTCATAGAAACAAGAATATCAGATTCATTATGAATTTTATGAAGAATGTTATTTATTTTTTCTGGATCTGCAATTAACCCAGAACCCATTCCTCGTTTTGTAACCATTGGATAAGGGCAACCCAAATTCCAGTTTAATTCTTTGTAACCTAATTCTCTAACGTATTTAGAGACGAATAAAAATTCTTCTACATCATTGGTAATAATTTGCGGAATTACTTCTAATGTTGTGTTATTTTCTAATAGAATATCTCTTTGATACGAGTTTTTAATCACCATTTTACCATTCAATCTAATATAAGGTGAATAAAAAGTGTCTATTCCACCAAAGAAATGATTGAATGCATTTCTGAATTTATAATCTGTAAACCCCTGTAAAGGAGATGATAACAATGTATGACTCATAAGAAAAATTATGCTGCAAATATAGCGTACTTTTTAAAGTATTGGAGAAATAAATAACAACTTGAATAAAAATAAATACTAGTTCTTTCTAGATTTTAGAGGTGTATTTAGCCAATAGTTGTTTTCTAATTTTAAAGGTATTATTGAAGATTTAGATAATGGCATATTTTTATCTATAAAACGTTTATTAGTTGGTAATTCTTTATTTTCAAAGGTTTCTTGAACAAAAAACTCTCTGTATTGATTCATTTTTAAACTAGCTCTTTCATCAATTTTAAAACCATTAATATCTTTCACATTTGTAATATCGAATGTAAAGTAAGAAGCATAATTTAAATTCTTCTTTTTAGTATTTATTTTTGCAATAGCTTCTTTGTCTACCTTAATTGTAAATGTTCTATTTGTTTTATTTGTTGGGTTTATAGCAGTAATTTTTAGTTTTTCATTTTTATAATAAATTTTAAAATTTTTTCTAAAAGGTTCTATACTATTTAAATTAACAGGTCTATTAAATGAAATTTGAAATGTGTTTTTTGTAGCGTTAAAAATTGTCTTATCAATTTTAAAATAATTACCACTGTTTGCTTCAAAGAAATTATTAAATGTGATGTAGTTTAAGTACATTTTATCTTTTCTTGGTCTGTATTCTATAGTAACAGCATACTGAGGATTTTTTTTGTTTCTGTAATAAAGATTGTAATTAAATTTATGAATTGCAAAATCTTGTTTAGAGATGTAAATACTTCCGTAGGCTACATATTCGTAACTGGTTTTATCTTGAATAGAAGAAAAGGAGATTTGATATAACGGAATGTCATCAGAAAAAAGAACTTTTTTTACCTTAAACTTATGATTCCGTATAAAATCTCTTCTAAAAATATTGCTAAAAGAAAAAGACATCTTATCATGGTTTCTAAGTGCATTTGTTAAATCTAATATATTTAATTCGTTACCACCTAAAGGGCTTATATAAACGCTTTCAGAGTATTTTTTACTTTTATTATCATAAGGTATTGTAAGTGTACTGTCTTGTATAAATTTGTTATTGGTTCTGTAATTATATAATAAAGATTGATTTTTTGCACCTTTTAATTTATCGCTATCAAAACCATTATCAAAAGATTCTATTATTGCTTCATGTACATTTAAATATTTTATTTTTTCTTTCGATTTTATTAAATTCTGATAAGATTTGCCAATAGGTTGTTGGTAATCTCTATAATAACCAATATAAGAATGTGCGTTTGTTGGATAATTTTCTAGAATGTTTTTAATTGATTTTCTAACAATTTCTATACCTAAAAGATTTCTTTTTTTCTTTTTTGAAGTGGTAATAACAACCTCTGCCAAACTATTTTTAGCAATTGATAGATAAATGATATTTACTGCGTTATTATTTAATTGAGATAATTTTACTTCCTTTGTTTTATACCCAATAGAAGATATTTTAATAATTCCGTTTTTTTTGTGTCTTATTGGTATTTCAAAATTTCCGTTAAAATCTGCATGTGTGCCTCTGTTTATTTTTTTTAGCATAACAGTGGCATATACAATAGGTTTTTTAGTGGAAGCATCTAATACGCTACAAGAAAATTTTTCTTGAGAGAAAGTAAATGCACTTATAAAAAACAGTATTAAAAAAGCACTAAATGTTTTTTTCAAAATAGAAGGTTTACATTCTTTAAAAAGCAAAAACCACGCCAAAAGACGTGGTTTTTATAATATTTACAACAGTTTTTTTGTTGTTATTTAGGGTCTAAAGCTACATTAATTCTAGCTAAAACATCCTGTAAGTGATAACGAGAAGTAGTATTAGAAGCTTTTGAAGCTGCAGATTTAACATCTCTTTTTAATCTAGTTAATTCACCTCTTGCAAAAGATTTAATATCAGACTGACCAACGTTTACAGAAGCAGATCCAAAACGACCTCTTTCATTTTTAGCGCTATTTAATAAATAGTCTAAACGCTCTACGTGCGCTTTTTGTAAATTTCTTCTATAAGTGTCAATACTTCTACCATTATATAATTCAGACCAAACACCTTTTCTTAAATCAGAAAACATAGATACTAAGTTATAAGCTTTTGTACCGTTTAATGTTTCGTTTTCAATCATACGTGCCATTCTACTAGTACTTAAAACTCCGTTTAAAGTTCTTACTTGTAGAGATCTAATGTTTTCTATTGCACCACTAGATTGTATTTTAGAAAAAAGATCTTTATCTAACATCCAAGTTGGTGTTTTAAATAATTGTCTAATAACAAAATCTAAAGATTCTTTCTGGCGTGCTTTATCTACATGAGTATAAACAGCACCTTCTTGGTCTGTTGTTTTATAATCTTCATAGATACCACCAATGTTAGAAGAAACATGACCCATATAACGAGCAAATTGACCAGTTAATTGACCATACATAGTTCCCATGTCATCATAATTTTCACCTTTTTCAGAAGTCCATTCTTCTAATCTAGGTAAAATTCTCTTAAGATTTTTAATTCCATATTCACTAGCTTTTACAGCATCGTCACCTAAATCTTCTGTTTGAGAACTAGGATCTACAACACCAAATTGCTGACGACCAAAACGGTAGTTAGCATCACCAGCATGCTTTAAAATCCAAGAATCTAAAACAGGCTTTTCTTCTTTAGCCGTTTTACCTAAAATAGGTCTATAACCCCAAGAAATTGAATATTTATCATATGTACCAATATTTGGCATTAATGCAACACCTTTATCTTCTGGTTGTGCTACGTAATTAAAACGAGCATAATCCATTATAGAAGGAGCTGTACCGTATTTTGAAGTAAAACTAGCAGAACGCAAAGAATCTACAGAATAAGCAGCAGAACTTCCCATGTTGTGAGGTAATCCTAAAGTGTGACCTAATTCATGAGAAGAAACAAAACGAATTAAACGTCCCATTGTTTCTGTCTTAAAGTTATTTCCTCTTGCATCTGGGTTAATAGCTGCTGTTTGAATAAAGTACCAGTTGTGTAATAAAGTCATTACATTATGGTACCAGTTAATGTCAGATTCTAAAATCTCTCCAGATCTAGGATCACTAACGTGAGGTCCGTTTGCATTAGGAATAGGAGAAGCTAAATATCTAATAACAGAATAACGCACATCTTCTGGGCTATACTCTGGGTCTTCTTCTACAGTAGGTGCCATTTTACCAACAATAGCATTCTTAAAACCAGCAGCTTCAAAAGCTACTTGCCAATCGTTTACACCTTGTATAATAAAAGGAACCCATTCTTTTGGTGTTGCTCTATCTACATAATAAACAATTTGTTTTTTAGGTTCAACCAATTCACCTCTATTAAATTTCTCGATATCTTCATCTTTAACTTCTAAACGATATCTATCTAAATATGCAACTCTTTTACTTTTTTGAGCATCTAAACCGTAATCAGTTTGTCCTCTAGCAAACCAACCAACACGTTCATCAAAATATCTACGTTTCATAGGTACTTTAGGTAATAAAACCATAGAATTACTCATTTCTAAAGTAATAGAACCAACAGCACTATTAGAAGGTGCTTTGTTTGCAAAATAAGTTTTTATATGTCTTACTTCTATATTTCTTGGGTAACTACTTACTCTATCTACATAAGAACGAGTTTTATCCATTCTTGTAGCTTGATATGCTTTTCTATAATAACCAGGGAAACCTAAAGGCTTAACATCTGTAGAAAATAAAGAAGTTGCATCTATTACAGTTGCTGTAGAGTCTTTACTATATGCCTTTATAGGAAAAGAAAATAATATTGGCTCTAAGTTAGAGTTTACAACAGCTTCATGTACAGGTAAAATTGTGTCTGCAACTACACTATGAGAAACAACTCTTAATAAGATTTGTTTGTTTTTTTTCTCCCAACGTAATACTTGTGTGTTTGCTTTTGCTCCACCAAACCCAATTCCGCTAGCCGTTTTTGCAATTCTTGTTACCATTAACATTTCTCTTTTTAGAAGAGAATCTGGTATTTCAAATAAGTAAGAATCGTCTTTTGTGTGTACTTTAAATAAACCTTCATCTGTTGTGTGATCTTTTGTAACCACTTTACTGTAAGGCTGAATTCCACCTTTCTTTGGTTTTGGTTTAGTTGCTGTTTTTGGAGCTTCTTTTTTCTTTTTCTTCCAAAGTTGAGCAGAAGATTCTGTTGAAAAACCAAGAACAAAAGCCACTAGTAATAGTCTAGTAAGTATCTTTTTTGTCATAATAAGTTTGATTAAAATTATAATTTTCGAAGTTACATAAAGAATTATCTGAGGTTTCTTAAAAAAATGTTAAAGAGAACTTTTTAGATGTGTTAAAGTTTGAGCAAAAAAAAAGGCCTTTAGAGTTATTTCTAAAGGCCTTTAATAGAAGTTAAAAGAGTTATAGTTTAAAAGCTTCTTTAACAGTATCTACATAATCTAACTTTTCCCATGTAAATGTTTCTACTTCTTCAGAAACTGTTTCTCCCATTGGGTTAGAAAAGGTAACCGTTTTTATTTCTGGTGTTCTTCCCATGTGACCATAAGCCGCAGTTTCAGAATAAATTGGTGTTCTTAATTTTAAACGTTGTTCTATAAAGTAAGGGCGCATATCAAAAATAGCCTCTACTTTTTTGCTAATTTCACCATCTGTTAAATCTACAGTTGCAGTACCGTAAGTTTCAACATTAATACTTGTTGGTTTAGCAACACCAATTGCATAAGAAACTTGTACTAATACTTCTTTACAAAGTCCTGCAGCAACTAAATTTTTAGCAATATGTCTTGTTGCATATGCTCCAGATCTATCTACTTTAGAAGGGTCTTTTCCAGAGAAAGCACCACCACCGTGTGCACCTTTTCCTCCGTACGTATCTACAATAATTTTTCTTCCTGTTAAACCAGTATCTCCATGAGGTCCACCAATAACAAAAACTCCTGTTGGGTTTATGTGATATGTAATATTATCTGTAAATAATTTTTGATTCTGAGCAGGCAATTTAGCAACAACTCTAGGAATTAAAATTTCTACGATATCTTTCTTAATTTTAGCTAACATTACATCATCAGACTTATCAAAATCATCATGTTGTGTAGAAATAACAATAGCGTCTATTCTTTGTGGCACATTATCGTCTGAATATTCTATAGTTACCTGAGATTTTGCATCTGGTCTTAAATAATCGATATCTTTGTTTTCTCTTCTTAAAGCAGCCAATTCAATTAACAACCTGTGAGACAATTCTAATGCTAAAGGCATGTAGTTTTCTGTTTCATCTGTTGCATAACCAAACATCATTCCTTGATCTCCAGCACCTTGTTCTTCTGGGCTAGACCTATCAACTCCTTGGTTAATATCTGGTGATTGTTCGTGAATTGCAGATAAAACTCCACAAGAATTTCCATCGAACATATAAGCACTTTTTGTGTATCCAATTTTATTAATTACGTCTCTAGCAATTTGCTGAACATCTAAATATGTTTTAGATTTTACTTCACCAGCTAAAATTACTTGACCAGTTGTAACTAAGGTTTCACAAGCAACTTTACTGTTCTTATCAAACGCTAAAAAATTATCAATTAAAGCATCAGAAATTTGATCTGCAACTTTATCTGGGTGTCCTTCAGAAACACTTTCTGAGGTAAATAAATATGACATAGTATTCTTCTTTTAAATGTTGGAGGTAAATTAATTTGATTGCGTAGTCGCTAAAAGAAGTAGATAATTACTGCTTTAGCATTTTTTTAATGAGGTTGCAATCAGTTCAAATTTTTCCTCTTAATTAGATTGCAAATCTACACTATAAAATTACATCACCTACATTTTTAACGATAATTATTTGTGATAGCATCATTGATAAAACATTTTTAAAGGTTTAAGATTGATGTTTTTACAGAATAAATAATTCGACGTTGCTTAAAATGCGAAATCAATATTAAATAAAAAAAAACACTGTTTTATTTGGATATTAAATTTTTACGAGCATATATTTGCACTCACAAAGTTCAATAACTTATCGAAATGTTATCAAGAAAGGCAGAGGGATTAGACCCAATGAAGCCTTAGCAACCCTTTAGAAATAAAGAAGGTGCTACATTCTACCTAAATATTTATTATTTGGATAGATAACAAAAAAGAATTTTCCCGTTCTGGAAAGTCCTATTTTCTTAATAACATTTTTCTAGTAAGTACATCAATCGAAAATTGGTGCATTTGACTTTTTTGTTTATTTATTAACTCAAAAAAAATAGAAAAATGAGTACATTAAAATTAGCAACCAACGCGTTGCATGCAGGACACGACGTAACTAAAAACGGAGGTACAAGAGCAGTTCCTATTTATCAAACATCATCGTATGTTTTTAATAATTCTGAGCATGCCTCAAACCTTTTCTCTCTAAAAGAATTAGGTTTTATTTACACACGTTTAAATAACCCAACAAATCAAATTTTACAAGATCGTTTAGCGGCAGTAGAAGGAGGAATTGGAGCTGTAGTTTTCGCATCTGGAACCGCAGCAATTTCTACGGGCTTATTAACACTTTTAAAAGCAGGAGATCATATTGTTGCTTCTAGCAGTTTATACGGTGGTACTTACAATTTATTAAGTGTTACTTTACCAAGATTTGGTATTACAACTACATTTGTAGATGCATCAGATGCTAATAATTTTGGAGAAGCTGTACAAGAAAACACAAGAGCGTTTTTTGTAGAATCTTTAGGAAACCCCAAATTAGATGTATTAGATTTAGAAGCAATTTCTGTGCATGCTAAAGAAGCAGAAGTTCCTTTTATTGTAGATAATACTGTTGCAACACCTGTTTTATTAAATCCTATTAAACATGGTGCAGATATTGTAATTCACTCTTTAACAAAATACATTGGTGGCCAAGGAACGTCTTTAGGTGGCGCAATAGTAGATGCAGGTACTTTTAATTGGGCTAATGGTAAGTTTCCAGAATTTACAGAACCTTCTGCAGGTTACCATGGTTTAAAATATTACGAAACTTTAGGTGCAGCGTCTTACACTTTTAAATTAATTTTAGAAGGATTACGTGATTTTGGTGGAGCATTAAGTCCAACAAACGCATTTAACATCATTCAAGGTTTAGAAACTTTACTTGTTAGAATTAAACAGCATTCTACAAATGCTTTGGCATTGGCAAAATGGTTAGAACAACAAGAGGAGGTTGCTTGGGTAAATTACCCTGGTTTAGAAAGTAGTAAATACAAATCTTTAGCAGATAAGTATTTACCAAAAGGGCAAAGTGGTATTGTAACATTCGGACCGAAAAAAGGTTTTGAAGCTGCTAAAAAAATAGCAGACAACACAAAACTATTCTCTTTGTTAGCAAACATAGGAGATACAAAATCGTTAATTATTCATCCAGCAAGTACAACACATCAACAATTAGACGAACAAGCACAAGCAAGTGCAGGTGTTTCTCAAGATTTAATTAGACTATCTGTTGGTATTGAAGATTTAGAAGATTTAAAAGTAGATTTAAAAGAAGCTTTTTCAAAAATATAATAAGTACGTCTTCTCTAGCATTGTCGAAAGTTACTTTTACCTTTTGTATTGACGAACTTACGCTTGAGCAGGCAACAATTAAAATTTAGCCAATAATTGGAAAACAAATTACAACATATAAAAATTAAAAACTTCACCACAGAACTTGGTGCTTTTATTTCTGAAATGAATTTAAGTTACCAAGTTTTTGGAAAAGAACTAGGAGATGTTCCTATTATTTTAATTAATCATGCATTAACAGGTAATAGTGATGTTGCAGGTAAAAATGGTTGGTGGCAAGATATTGTTGGTAGTGAAAAAGCAATAGATACAAATGTGTATACTATTTTGTCTTTCAACATTCCAGGAAATGGTTTTGATGGTTTTTTAATAGAAAATTATAAAGATTTTATAGCAAGAGACGTAGCAAGAATCTTTCTCGAAGGATTAAATCAATTAAAAATAACACAATTATTTGCATTAATTGGTGGTTCTTTAGGAGGTGGAATTGCATGGGAAATGATGGTTTTAGATACTAAAAGAACCAAACATTTTTTACCAATAGCAACAGATTGGAAATCTACAGATTGGTTAATTGCAAATTGCCAAATTCAAGAACAGTTTTTAGTAAATTCTAGTAACCCTGTGCATGATGCAAGAATGCATGCAATGTTATGTTACAGAACACCATCTTCGTTTAAAGAACGCTTTCATCGTTCTAAAAAAGAAGATTCTACTATTTTTAATGTAGAAAGTTGGTTGTTACATCATGGCAAAAAGTTGCAGGAACGTTACCAATTGTCTTCTTATAAACTAATGAATCAATTATTAAAAACAATTGACGTTACTAGATATGACGAAAAAAAGATAGAAATTTTAGATCAAATAGAAGCTAATATTCACATTATTGGTGTCGATTCAGATTTGTTTTTTACTGCGGAAGAAAACAGAGAAACACATAAAAAGTTAGCATTAACTAAAGAAAATGTTACGTATAACGAAATAAATTCTGTGCACGGTCATGATGCATTTTTAATGGAATATGACCAACTTCAGAAAATAATAGAACCTATTTTCAATAAAGATTATAGAGCAAAAAAAATGAAAATATTAAAATTTGGAGGAAAGTCTTTAGCAAACGGAAAAGGAATTGAAAGTGCTTTAGAAATTATTATCAATAAACATAAGAACGGCGAAAAAATAACGGTTGTAGCTTCTGCAAGAGGAAATACTACAGATCATTTAGAAGCTATTTTAGACAAGGCTGCTGCAAAAACAGCATATAAAACTGCATTTGAAGACTTTAAAGAATATCAATTAGCACCTAATAAAGAAGTAGATTTAACAAAAGAATTTTCTACGTTAGAAACTATTTTCGAAGGTGTTTCTCTATTAGGTGATTATAGTGTTAAAATTAAAGATGAGGTTTTAGCACAAGGAGAGTTGTTATCTGTAAAAGTATTAACAAGTTTACTGCAGAAAAATGATATTAAAGCAAATGCAACAGATGCAAGACAATTAATTATTACAGATGAAAATTTTGGGAATGCACAACCTATAAATGCTATTTCATTAGAAAATGTAACTACTTATTTTAAAAATAATATTAACAAGGTTAATGTAGTAACTGGTTTTATTTCTTCGAATATAAAAGGAGAAACAACTACTTTAGGTAGAAATGGTAGTAATTATACAGCTGCTTTATTAGCAAATTATTTAGACGCAGAAGAGTTGCAAAATTACACACATGTTAGTGGTATTTTTACGGCAAACCCAGACTTAGTTACAGATGCTAAAAAAATAGAACAACTTTCTTTTTCTGAAGCCAATGAGTTGGCAAATTTTGGTGCAACCATTCTACATGCAAAAACCATTATTCCGTTATTAGAGAAAAATATTAATCTTCGAATTTTAAACACTTTTAATAAAGAAGATAAAGGGACTTTAATTACTGCAGAATCATCTACAAAAGGAATTAAATCTATTTCTACAATAGATAATGTTGCCTTATTAAATTTTGAAGGTAGAGGTTTGTTAGGAAAAGTTGGTGTTGATGCACGTATATTTAAAACCTTAAGTGATCGTAATATTAGTATAAGTATTATTGCACAAGGTTCTTCGGAAAGAGGAATTGGGCTGATTATAAATGCAGATAAAGCACAAGAAGCAGTTACGGCTTTAGAAAGAGAATTCGAAAATGATTTTTACTCACAAGATGTAAATCATATTTCTATTGTAAATAATGTGGCTGTAATTTCTATTATTGGTCAAGATTTAAGTGAATTTCATCACCCATATAATGCCTTAATTAAAAACCAAATTGTACCTGTTTTGTTTAATAATACGGTAACAGGTAAAAATGTTAGTTTGGTGGTAAGAAAAGATCAGTTGCATAAAGCAGTAAATGTAATTCATGGTCAGGTTTTTGGTGTTACCAAAAAAATAAACATTGCAGTTTTTGGTAAAGGATTAGTTGGCGGAACTTTAATTGATCAAATTATAGAAAATACACAATCTGTTTTAGAACGTAGAAAAATTCAATTGAATGTTTTTGCAGTTGCAAACTCTAAAAAAGTGTTGTTAAATAAAAACGGAGTTTCTAAAGATTGGAAACAAAATTTGTTAGAAAATGGTAAAGAAAATTTAAATGTAGCAGACATTATATCTTTTGCTAAAGCAAACCATTTCGAGAATTTAATTGCAGTAGACAACACAGCAAGTGTAAAATTTGTAAGTAATTATATACCTTTTATAGAAGCTGGTTTCGATTTGGTTTCTTGTAATAAAATTGCAAATACATTGTCTTTCGACTTTTACAAAGAAGTAAGAGCAAAGTTAAAAGAATACAAAAAGCAATATTTGTACGAAACAAATGTTGGTGCGGGTTTACCTTTAATAGATACCATAAGATTATTACATGAATCTGGAGAAAATATAACCAAAATAAGAGGTGTTTTTTCTGGAAGTTTAAGTTATTTATTCAATAATTTTTCGGCAAGTAATGTTCCTTTTTCAGAAATATTAAAAGAGGCAATAGATAAAGGTTTTACAGAGCCAGATCCTCGTGAAGATTTAGGAGGAAATGATGTTGCTAGAAAATTATTAATTCTAGCAAGAGAGTTAGAATTAGAAAATGAATTTGATGAGGTTGAAATTAAAAATTTAATTCCAGAAAACTTAAGAGGAGGTTCTGTAGATAATTTCTTAGGTAATTTAGAATTGCTAAATGAAGAATATCAAACTCTAAAAGACAATCAAAAACCAAATTACGTTTTACGTTATATTGGAGAATTAAGTGGAGATTTATCTAAAAATAAAGGAAACCTAGAAGTTAAATTAGTTTCTACACAAGAAAGTACGCCTTTAGGTTCTCTAAAAGGATCTGATGCAATTTTTGAAATTTATACAGAATCTTATGGAGAACAACCAATTGTAATCCAAGGAGCAGGAGCAGGAGCAAGTGTTACTGCAAGAGGTGTTTTTGGTGATATTTTAAGGTTAGCAAAACATAATAATTAAAAGAATATTCAATTTTTAGTAGACAATATTTTAGTCGATGAAAAATAACTAATAATTAAAAAAAAGATGAGCAAACATTTCGAAACAGAAGCAATTAGAAATCAAACAGAAAGATCTCAATTTCAAGAACATTCTACGCCTTTATATTTAACATCTAGTTTTGTTTTTGATGATGCAGAAGAAATGAGAGCCTCGTTTGCAGAAGAAAAAGAACGTAATTTATATAGCAGATTTACAAACCCAAATACTACAGAGTTTGTAGATAAAATTGTTATAATGGAAGGTGCAGAAGCTGGTTATGCTTTTGCAACTGGTATGTCTGCAATTTTTTCAACCTTTGCCGCTTTGTTAAATGCTGGTGATCATGTGGTTTCTTGTAGATCTGTTTTTGGCTCTACACACAGTATGTTTACTAAATTCTTACCAAAATGGAATATTGAAACATCGTATTTTAAAGTAAATGAAGTCGATTTAGTAGAAAGTCTAATTCAACCAAACACAAAAATTTTATACATAGAAACACCAACAAACCCAGCAGTAGATATTTTAGATTTAGAAGTAATAGGTAAAATTGCTAAAAAACACAATCTAATTTTTATTGTTGATAATTGTTTTGCAACACCTTATGTGCAGCAACCAATTAAATTTGGTGCAGATTTAGTAATTCATTCTGCTACAAAATTAATTGACGGACAAGGAAGAGTTTTGGGTGGTGTTACTGTTGGTAATAAAGAATTAATGCGAGAAATTTATTTATTCGCAAGAAATACTGGGCCAGCGATGTCTCCTTTTAATGCTTGGGTTTTATCTAAAAGTTTAGAAACTTTGGCTATTAGAGTAGAAAGACATGCAGAAAATGCTTTAAAAGTTGCAGAATTTTTAGAAACTCAAAGTAGTGTTGAGTTTGTAAAGTATCCATTTTTAAAATCGCACCCTCAATATAAAGTGGCTAAAAACCAAATGAAATTAGGTGGTAATATTGTTGCTTTCGAAATTAAAGGAGGAATTGAAGCTGGAAGAAAGTTTTTAGATAGAATTAAAATGTGTTCCTTATCTGCTAATTTAGGAGATACAAGAACTATTGTTACACATCCATCATCTACAACTCATGGTAGACTGTCTGAAGAAGATAGGTTAGAAGTAGGTATTACTAAAGGTTTAGTAAGGGTTTCTGTAGGTCTAGAAAATGTAGCAGATATTATTACAGATTTAGAACAAGCTTTAAATGGATAAACTAATTATAAATTCCGTAATTTTGTTTAATGCTTTCTAAAAAGACAAAATACGGAATTAAAGCGCTTACCTATTTGGCAAAGCAGGAAAACAAAACTCCTGTTTCTATCGCAACTATTTCTAAAAGTGAAAATATTTCTTTAAAATTCTTAGAAAGTATTTTATTAACACTTCGTAAAAACGGAATTTTAGGCTCTAAAAAAGGAAAAGGTGGTGGTTATTATTTATTAAAAGAACCATCAGAAATACAAATGACTTCTGTAATGAGAGTTTTAGAAGGTCCAATTTCTATGATTCCTTGTGTAAGTTTAAATTTTTATGAAAAGTGTGACGATTGCCCAGATGAAAATGCTTGTGCAGTTCATAGTCTAATGACTAAAGTACGCGATAATACGCTTCAGATATTTAAAAACACTTCATTATCAGATCTTTGTAAGTGTTAGGTTACTTGCTTTAAATCTTTTTTATTACCAATAAACTTTCTTTAAAGATACCCTTACATAGGTTTCATATTCGTAATATTATTACTTCATTTTTATTAATCTACTAAATCTATAGGGTTAAGGTAAGTATTGGTAATATTAAGAGTCTAAGTAATAAAATTTAATGTACGTTTGCAATGTCCTATTAAATGAGTAGGGTATTTGAATTAATTAATTACTATGATTTTAAACCAAATCATTTTTAGTAAAAAAACACGAAGTAAGGGTTTTGAAGAAGACAAAACTTCTGAAAAACCTTTACGAAGTGTTATAAAAGCTCTTAGTTGGAGATTGATAGGAACGCTAGATACTTTAGCCGTTTCTTATTTTGTAACAGGAGAAATAGGATTAGCAACCTCAATTGCATCCGTAGATTTTTTAACAAAATTAATACTGTATTTCTTTCACGAGAGAATCTGGAATAAAATAAAATGGGGAAAATAACGAACATGAATTTAGAAGAAATAAATAAGCAGTTAGAAGATAAAAGTCCTTCAGAAATAATTACTTGGGCAATTTCTATTGCAAAGAAACCTTTGGTTACAACTAACTTTAGACCTTATGAAGTTGCTATTTTAAATGCAGTTGCAGAGGTAGAAAAAGATATTAAAGTTATTTGGTGCGATACCGGTTATAATACTGTGCAGACCTATAAACATGCAGAAGAAATTATAGAAAAACTAAGTTTAAACATTTATTTATATACACCAAAACAAACTACAGCTCATAGAAATGTTGTTTTAGGAGTTCCTTCTGTAGAAGACCCAAAACATATTTTGTTTACAGAACAAGTTAAGTTAGAACCTTTTTCTAGAGCTATGAAAGAACACCAACCAGATGTTTGGTTTACAAACTTAAGAAAAGGACAAACTGCTTTTAGAGACAGTATAGGTATTGTTTCTAAAAGTAAAGACGGTGTCATAAAAGTAAGTCCGTTTTATCATTGGTCAGACGAAGATTTAGACACTTATTTAGAACAATATAATTTACCAAACGAGTTTACATATTTCGATCCTACAAAAGTAGAAAGTAATAGAGAATGTGGTTTACATATCTAAAAGACATGATTATGAATCAAAGAACAATACAAGTAGATGCTTTAGAAAGTGAAGCAATATATATATTTAGAGAAGTAGTAGCACAATTCGAAAAACCTGTGTTATTATTCTCTGGAGGAAAAGACAGTATAACTTTAGTGCGATTAGCACAAAAAGCATTTTATCCAGCAAAAATTCCTTTCCCTTTAATGCATATTGATACAGGTCATAATTTTCCTGAAACAATAGAATTTAGAGATCGCTTAGCAAAAGAATTAGGTGTCGAGTTAATTGTACGTAATGTACAAGACAATATAGATTCTGGTAGAGTAAAAGAAGAAACAGGTAGATATGCAAGTAGAAATATGTTGCAAACAGAAACACTTTTAGATGCTATCGAAGAATTTGGTTTTGATGCATGTATTGGTGGCGCAAGAAGAGATGAAGAAAAAGCGAGAGCTAAAGAAAGAATCTTTTCTGTAAGAGATGATTTTGGTCAGTGGGATGAGAAAAACCAACGTCCAGAAGTATTCGATATGTTAAACGGACGAATAGATTTAGGTCAGAATGTACGTGTTTTTCCAATTTCTAATTGGACGGAATTAGACGTTTGGTCTTATATAGAAAAAGAAAATATCGAAATTCCATCCATTTATTTTGCACATAAAAGAAAAATATTTGTAAGAGACGGAATGATTTGGTCTGCAGATGATGCAGTTGTTTTTAGAGATAAAGAAGAGTTAGTAGAAGAAAGAATGGTTCGTTTTAGAACCGTTGGAGATATGAGTTGTACCGCAGCCGTTTTATCCGACGCAGTCGATATTGCAAAAGTTGTAGAAGAAATTAGAGATTCTTCAATTTCAGAAAGAGGCGCAAGAATAGATGACAAACGTTCTGAGGCAGCAATGGAGAAACGCAAACAACAAGGGTATTTTTAGAATACTTTGGGCGTTTTAACAGGCTTTCCACTATATCTTTTTTTGAAAAAAAATCAAAAAAAGGATGTCGTTTCAATCCCTAACGCAACTATTTGCAAACACCTTACAGAATTTAAAACACTTTTGTAAGTATTAAAAAGGAATACAAATTAAGCTAAAAGCCAAAGGCCAATAGCGAACAGCTCATAAGAATGAAAGTACTAAAAATAGCAACAGCAGGAAGTGTAGATGATGGTAAGAGTACCTTAATTGGTCGTATTTTATACGATACAAAATCATTAACAGACGATAAGTTAGAAGCAATAGAAGAAAAAAGTAGACAACGTGGTTTCGATTATTTAGATTTTTCTTTAGCAACCGATGGTTTAGTTGCAGAACGTGAACAAGGAATTACTATTGATGTTGCACATATTTATTTTTCTACACCTTCAAAAAGTTTCATTATTGCAGATACGCCAGGTCATATAGAGTATACAAGAAACATGGTTACTGGTGCTTCTACAGCGCAAGCTTCTATTGTTTTAATAGATGCTAGAAACGGAGTAGTAGAACAAACATATCGTCATTTTTTTATCAATAATTTATTAAGAATTAAAGATGTTGTAATTGCTGTAAATAAAATGGATTTAGTTGATTTTTCTGAAGAAAAATATAATGCTATTAAAGGAGAAATTGAATATTTAGCAAGTAAAAGTGAGTATAAAGGTCAGAATTTAACCTTCATTCCATTATCTGCTTTACAAGGAGATAATGTTGTAAAAGCATCAGAAAAGATGCCTTGGTATAAAGGAGAAACATTAATGCACCATTTAGAAAGTTTAAATACAGAAGACATTGCAGATGCTTCTCAGGTTCGTTTTCCTGTGCAAACAGTAATTAGACCTAAAACAGAAGAATACCATGATTTTAGAGGATATGCTGGTAAAATTTACGGTGGCGATTTAGCAGTTGGAGATGAAGTTACTGTGTTACCATCGCAAACAAAATCTAGAATTAAAAGTATCAATTTCTTCGATAAGGAATATTTAGTAGCAAAAAGAGGTAGCTCTGTAACAATTACATTAGAAGATAATGTAAATGTAAGTAGAGGAGATATGTTGGTAAAAGTAGATGAAGAGCCAACAATTGCAAAACATTTAGATGCAACTATTTGTTGGATGGATAAAGAGCCTTTACAAGCGTCGCAAAAATATTACATTAAGCATGGTGTAAATGATGCGCAAGCAAAAATCACACAATTGTCTAGTATTATTAAAACAGATTTTTCTGGTATTGAAGAAAACCCATCAGAATTAGTATTAAATCAAATAGGAGATATACAATTAAAGTTAAGTAAACCATTATTAGTTGATTCTTATAAAGACAATAAATCTAATGGATCTTTTATCTTGATTGATCCAAAAACAAACAATACAGTTGGAGTAGGTTTTATCAAATAAACCTATTTAATTTAAAGAGATATTTACAATGAAAAGTTTTGAAACAGAGATAGAAAATCCAATTGTAGAAAGAGATATTATTGAATTAGCAGATAAAATTGCTGCATTTAATAACCTACAAATAGACGAAGAAAAGTTTAGAAGTTTACGTTTAGCAAGAGGAGTTTACGGTCAGCGTCAAGAAGGTGTACAAATGATTCGTATTAAATTACCTTATGGAAAAGTAATGAGTAATCAATTACGTAGAATTTCTGCAGTTTCAGATGAGTATTCTAGAGGAAGATTACACATTACAACACGTCAAGATATTCAAATTCACTATGTAGATTTACAAAGAACGCCAGAATTATGGGCAGAATTAGAAAGAGATGATGTTACCTTAAGAGAAGCTT
The DNA here is from genome assembly GCF_033875165.1 of Polaribacter sp. PL03. NCBI lineage: Bacteria > Pseudomonadati > Bacteroidota > Flavobacteriia > Flavobacteriales > Flavobacteriaceae > Polaribacter > Polaribacter sp. PL03. The sequence goes on from NZ_JAWZSV010000005.1 coordinate 181,322, forward strand.
GTGGTAATGTTGTTAGAAATGTAACTGCTTCTGAAACAGCAGGTATTGATGTTGATGAGCCTTTTGATGTTTCTCCGTATGCAGATGCATTGTATAAATTCTTTTTACGTAACCCAATTTGTCAAGAAATGGGACGTAAATTTAAGGTTTCCTTTTCTTCGACAGATGAAGATACAGGATTGTCTTATTTACATGATTTAGGTTTTATTGCTAAAATAGAAAACGGCGTAAGAGGTTTTAAAGTGATGGTTGCAGGAGGTTTAGGTTCTCAACCAAGACATGCAGAAACTTTATACGAGTTTTTACCATCAGATAAAATTATTCCAGTAATGGAAGGAGTTTTAAGAGTTTTCGATCGTTATGGTGAACGTAAAAGTAGAGCCAAAGCAAGAATGAAATTCTTATTAAAAGATATCGGTTTAGAAGCTTTTAGAAAATTAATAGAAGAAGAACAAAATGCAATTGAATTAAAAACAGTTCCAATTGATGCAGATGGTTATGTTGCGTCAACGCCAGTTTCAATAGAAGCTCCAGAGGTAACAATTAAAAATAAAGAAGCATTTAATCTGTGGAAATCGACCAATTTAATTCCACAAAAACAAGAAGGATATGTTGCTATTGGAATTAAAGTTTTATTAGGAGATTTTTATACAGATAAAGCACGCTTATTAGCCGATTTAGTTGATACATATGCAGCAGGAGAAGTTCGTTTAACATTGCGTCAAAACATTGTAATTCCTTTTGTAAAAGAAGATTTAGTTCCTCTTTTCTATCAAGAATTAGAAAAGTTAGGTTTTGTAGAAGCAGGTTATAACAAAGCGGTAGATATTACAGCTTGTCCTGGTACAGATACGTGTAATTTAGGTATTGCAAGTAGTACAGGTATTTCTGTTGAATTAGAAAGATTAATAGCAGCAGAATATCCTCAGTATTTAAAAAACGAAGATCTTATTATTAAGATTAGTGGCTGTATGAATGCTTGTGGCCAACACAATATGGCAAACATTGGTTTTCAAGGGATGACTGTAAGAACACCAGATAAATTAATAGCACCAGCATTACAAGTTTTATTAGGTGGTGGTAATTTAGGGAACGGAAACGGAGCTTTTGCAGATAAAGTTGTAAAAGTGCCAGTTAGAAGGGCTCCAGAAGCTATGAGAAGAATCTTAAATGATTTTGAAGCAAATGCAGGTGGAAAGGAATTTGTACATTATTATAAAGAAAAAGGAGAAAAGTATTTTTACGATTTTTTAAATGATTTACAAGATGTTTCTAATTTAACTCAAGAAGATTTTATAGATTGGGGTGAAGAAGATAAATATGTTAAAGAAATAGGTATTGGGGAATGTGCAGGTGTTGTTATCGATTTAATTGCAACTTTATTTTTAGAAAGTGATGAAAAAATTGATAATGCAAATGAAGCTTTCGATAACGGAGTGTATTCAGGAGCAATTTATTACGCATACCAATCTATCGTTAATTCTGCAAAAGCATCATTATTAGCAGTAGATAAGAAGACAAATACGCATGCAAGTATTGTTTCTCAATTCGATATTGTATTTATTTCATCAGAAAAAATAGATTTAGGCACTTCTTTTGCTGATTTGATTTATCAAATCAATAAATTTGCACCAACAAAAGAATTTGCTGATAAATATATTAAAGATGCAAGTATGTTTTTACAAAAAGTAAGAACATTTAGAGAGGCAGAAACTGCAGTTGCAAAATAAGCTATTAAAAGAAAAAGATGAGTTTTAAAAAACCAAAGTTAACAGTTGTAGGTGCTGGCCCTGGAGATGTAGATTTAATTACAGTAAAAGCAGTTAAAGTCTTAAAAATTGCAGATGTAGTTTTATACGATGCTTTGGTAAATGAAGAGCTGTTGTCTTATATTAATCCAGAAGCAGAACAAATTTTTGTTGGAAAACGAAGAGGTTGTTATAAGTATCAGCAAGAACAAATTAATGAGTTAATTGTTGCTCGAGCAAAATCTAACGGACATGTAGTTCGCCTAAAAGGTGGAGATCCTTTTATTTTTGGTAGAGGTGCAGAAGAAATGGAATTTGCAGCAAGTTTTGGAATAGAAACGGCTATGGTTCCTGGTATTTCTTCTTCACTAGCGGTTCCTGCATATCAAAACATTCCTGTTACAAAACGTGGAAGCGCAGAAAGTTTCTGGGTAATTACAGGAACTACAAAAGAGCATAAACTATCTAATGATGTTGCACTTGCAGCAAAATCGAATGCGACAGTTGTAGTTTTAATGGGAATGGGTAAATTAGCGGAGATTGTAAAATTGTTTCAACAAGAAAATAAAAATAATTTACCAGTTGCAATTATTCAAAACGGAACAAGAAGTAATGAAAAAGTAGGAATTGGTACTGTAGATACAATTTTAGATGTTGTAGAAGAGAATGAGTTAAGCAATCCTGCAATTATTATTTTAGGAGAAGTTGTAACGCACAGAGAATCTTTTGCAAACGTTAAAAGAGAATATTCTAAAGAAGTAATAGATTAATTTATTCTGATGGAAAGAAATAATTTATATCCTATTTTTTTAAAAGCAAAGAGTTTAAATGTACTTATTGTTGGTGGTGGAAATGTAGCAGAAGAGAAATTAACTTTTCTGTTAAAATCTAGTCCAGATGCACACGTAACAATGGTATCTCCTATGTTTAGAGAAGGTACAATTTCTTTGGCAAAAAAAGGATGCGTAACATTAATTAAAGATATTTATAATAAACGTTATTTAGCAGGTAAACATATGGTTGTTGCTACAACAGACATTCCAGAAATTAACGTACAAGTTTGGCAAGATTGTAGAGCAGAATCTAAATTGGTAAACGTAGCAGATAACCCACCATATTGCGATTTTTATATGGGAGGAATTGTAACCAAAGGAAATGTAAAAGTGGCTATTTCTACAAACGGTAAATCGCCAACAACAGCAAAAAGATTACGTCAGTTTTTCGAGGATGTTATTCCAGAAAATGTAGACGATTTAGTAAAGAATTTAAACGAGTTTAGGAAAACAATTAAAGGCGATTTCGAGCAAAAAGTGGAGACATTAAACGAATTCACCAAAGGATTAATAGAGAAAAAAGAATCTTAAGATGATTACAACAGATATACTAATTATTGGAGCAGGACCAACAGGTTTATTTACTGTTTTTGAAGCAGGTTTATTAAAGTTAAAATGCCATTTAATTGATGCATTACCGCAACCTGGTGGGCAATGTTCAGAAATTTATCCAAAGAAACCAATTTATGATATTCCTGCATACCCAGAAATTTTAGCAGGTGATTTAACGCATAAGTTAATTGAACAAAGTAAGCAATTTGAACCTGGTTTTACATTAGGAGAAAGAGCTGAAACAATAGATAAGCAAGAAGACGGTACTTTTATTGTTACTACAAATAAAGGAACACAACACCATGCTAAAATTGTTGCAATTGCAGGAGGTTTAGGTTCTTTTGAACCAAGAAAACCATTAATACCTAATATTGCAGAATTCGAAGATAAAGGTGTAGAATATATAATTAAAGAACCAGAATTTTACAGAGATAAAAAAGTAGTTATTTCTGGCGGTGGAGATTCTGCTTTAGATTGGGCTGTTTTCTTATCTGATGTTGCTTCTGAGGTAACTTTAATTCACAGAAGAAACGAATTTAGAGGAGCTTTAGATTCTGTTGAAAAAGTACAAGAATTAAAGAATATAGGGAAGATTAGAATGATAACTCCTGCAGAAGTAAAAGGAATTGTAGGTGATGATAAAGTTACCGGTGTTATTGTTGAGAAAAAAGGCGAAGAAGCTTTTACTGTAGAAACAGATCATTTTATTCCGTTATTTGGTTTATCACCAAAACTAGGTCCAATAGGTAATTGGGGTTTAGAGATTGAGAAAAATGCGATTAAGGTTGATAATTCTTTAGATTACCAAACAAACATTCCGGGAGTATATGCAATTGGAGATGTTAATACATATCCAGGAAAATTAAAATTAATTCTTTGTGGTTTTCACGAAGCAACTTTAATGTGCCAAAGTGCATACAAAAGAATCTTTCCAGACAAGAAGTATGTAATGAAATATACAACAGTTGGTGGTGTAGATGGTTTCGATGGTACAAGGAAAGAAGCACCAAAAGCAGTTGTTAAAGCAATAGAATAGTAAGTTTTTTGTTAGGTTTGTGTAACTTAGCAGACAATATAACTAAAAGAAAAATAGATGCAAGACATCAATATAAAAATAACAGATAGAAACGGCGTAACACATGAAGTTGTTGCTCCTACAGATATGGCAATGAATCTTATGGAAGTTGTTCGTTCATACGAATTAGCAGAAGAAGGTACTATTGGTATTTGCGGGGGAATGGCAATGTGTGCTTCTTGCCAATGTTATATAAAGTCAGATCATAAATTACCAGAAATGACAGATGATGAAGATGCAATGTTAGCAGAAGCATTTAATGTTGAAGATAATAGTAGGTTAGGTTGTCAAATACAAATGACACCAGAAATTAATGGTCTAGAAGTAGAATTGGCACCAGAGTCATAGATATAAGAATGAAAGAAGTTGTGCCAAAAAGAATACTTAAAAATTACAGCATGTGTTTAAGAGATGCTGTAGAAACTTTTACAAAAGAGTTGATTAATTGTTTATTCGATGAACAATATAAGCAAGAGAAAGGAGAGGTTACTAAAAACAAGTTTTTAAGAATTTTAGAGCGATTATCAATAGAAAATAAAGATTGCTTTTGGTTAGATTTCGAAAAATCTTTTATAGAAATAAGAAGAAAATTAGATTTAGACGCTTTGTTTGCTTTAAATAGCGATCCTGCAGCAAAAAGTTTAAGAGAAATTTATTTAGCATATCCTGGTTTTTATGCAATAGCTGTTTATAGATTAAGTCATCAATTATTAAAACAAGAAATTCCTGTTTTACCAAGAATGATGAGTGAGTTTGCACACAGTACAACAGGTACAGATATTCATCCTGGAGCAACAATAGGAGAATCTTTTTTTATAGATCATGCAACCGGTATTGTAATAGGAGAAACGACTATAATAAAAGATAATGTTACCATTTTTCAAGGAGTAACTTTAGGTGGAATACAAGTTAAAAAGAGTTTAGCATCAACAAAAAGACACCCAACAATAGAAAGTAATGTTGTTATTTATGCAAATGCTACTATTTTAGGTGGAGACGTTGTTATTGGAGCAAATTCTATTATTGGAGCAAACGTTTGTATAACAGAGTCTACGCTAGAAAACTCTGTGGTTACTGTTCAGTCAGAAAATAAAATTTTTCAAAGAAATTAATCAGATGAAAACAAAAAGTATTATAGATTTTGTAGGGAACACACCTTTGGTGGAAGCACAACATATATTCAAAAAAGAAGGCGTTACTTTATTACTAAAATTAGAAGGTAATAACCCCGGAGGAAGTGTTAAAGATAGAGCTGCCTATAATATGATTTCTGAAGCATTAAGAAGAAAAAATATTAAAAAAGGCGATACTTTAGTTGAAGCAACAAGCGGAAACACAGGTATAGCATTAGCTTTAATGGCAAAAGTTTTAGGAGTAAATATGGTGTTAGTTTTACCAGAAAACTCTACTATAGAAAGAATTAAAACAATGCGTGCTTACGGAGCAGAAGTAATTTTAACTCCGCAAGAATTAGGTATTGAAGGTTCTAGAGATTATGCTTTAAAACTAAAATATAAAAAAGGATACTTTAGGTTGAATCAATTTGATAATCCAGATAATTCGAAAGCACATTATAAAACTACCGGACCAGAAATTTGGAGAGATACAGAAGGAGAAGTAACTCATTTTGTAGCTGCAATGGGAACAACCGGAACAATTATGGGAGTTTCAGATTTTTTGAAAGAGCAAAATAAAGACATTACTATAATTGGTGCCCAACCTAAAGATGGTGCGAAAATACCAGGAATTAGAAAGTGGCCAGAAGAATATTTACCGGCAATTTTTAATAGATCAAAAGTAGATGAGGTTATAGAAGTTAGTGAAGAAGAAGCCAAAGCAATGTCTCAAAGATTAGCTTCCGAAGAAGGTGTTTTTGCAGGAATGAGTAGTGGAGGTTCTGTAGTTACGGCTATAAAAGTAGCAGAAAAATTAGAAAAAGGTGTTGTTGTTGCAATTATTTGCGATAGAGGAGATAGATATTTATCATCTACACTGTTCGAAAAATAGTAATTCCATTATATAATTGATGTATTTTATTAAATACTGAAAACCATCGATTTATATTAAATTATTAAGAAAATATTACTACAAATAAATATTTAATACGTTTATTTGTAGTTCAGTTCATAAACTTATTGATTACGTTATCACGAAAGGCAGAGGGATTAGACCCATTGAAGCCTTGGCAACCTCTCATTTTTTTGAGAAAGGTGCTACATTCTACAAGTTTTTAACTTGACAGATAACAGCGAAAAAATTACCTTTCCTGATGACATATTGATAGAAAAATCAACAAATGTCAAATATATACAAAGCTTTACAAGAACGAATTCTGATTTTAGATGGTGCAATGGGTACCATGCTTCAGGCTTATAAATTCACTGAAGAAGATTTTAGAGGCGAACGCTTTAAAGACTATCCAACTCCACTTCAAGGAAATAACGATTTGTTGTCACTTACCCAACCAGAAGCTATTAAAACCATTCACGGTAAATACTTTGAGGCTGGTGCAGATATTATAGAAACTAATACATTTTCTGGGACCACCATTGCAATGGCAGATTACCAGATGGAAGATTTGGTGTATGAACTAAATTACCAATCTGCAAAAATAGCCAAAGAAGTTGCAAATGAGTTTACAGCAAATGAACCGCATAAACCCCGTTTTGTAGCAGGTTCAATTGGGCCAACCAATAGAACAGCAAGCATGTCGCCAGATGTAAATGACCCTGGTTACAGAGCCGTTACGTTCGATGAATTAAGAATTGCTTATAAACAACAAACAGAAGCTTTATTAGATGGTGGCGCAGATTTGTTACTTGTAGAAACTGTATTCGATACTTTAAATGCAAAAGCAGCTTTATTTGCTATTGAAGAAGTAAAAGAAGAAAGAAATATAGAGGTTCCAATTATGTTAAGTGGAACTATTACAGATGCATCTGGTAGAACATTGTCTGGGCAAACGGCAGAAGCTTTTTTAATTTCAGTTTCTCATATACCCTTATTGTCTGTAGGATTTAATTGTGCCTTAGGAGCAAATTTACTACAACCTCATTTAGAGTCTATCGCAAATAAAACAGATTTTGCTATTTCTGCACATCCAAATGCGGGTTTGCCAAATGCTTTTGGTGAATATGATGAAACTGCAGAAGAAATGGGAGAACAAATTGAAGAATATTTAAAGAAAGATTTAATTAATATTATTGGAGGATGTTGCGGAACATCACCAGAACATATTAGAGAAATTGCAAATATTGCTACAAAATATAAACCAAGAGTCTATTCTAAAGTTATTTTAGAATCTTATTAGAAGGATAGAAAGAAGATGAAGATAAAACAAACAAAATATATGAGATTGTCTGGTTTAGAGCCTTTAATTCTAAACGAAAACAGCAATTTTATAAATGTTGGAGAGCGTACAAATGTTGCCGGTTCTCGTAAGTTTTTAAGATTGATAAAAAACGAGCAATTTGATGAAGCTTTAGATATTGCAAGACATCAAGTAGATGGTGGTGCGCAAATTATTGATATTAATTTTGATGATGGTTTAATTGATGGAAAACAAGCCATGGTTCGTTTTCTAAATTTAATTGCTGCAGAACCAGATATTTGTAGAGTACCAATTATGATTGATAGCTCTAAGTGGGAAATCATAGAAGCAGGTTTGCAAGTTGTTCAAGGAAAGTGTGTTGTAAATTCAATATCACTTAAAGAAGGAAAAGAAAAGTTTATTTGGGAAGCAAAACAAATAAAACGATATGGAGCTGCCGTAATTGTAATGGCTTTTGATGCCGAAGGGCAAGCAGATAATTATGATCGAAGAATTGAAATTGCTAAAAAATCGTATGATATTTTAGTAGATGAAGTTGGTTTTCCTAGTGAAGATATTATTTTCGATTTAAATATATTTCCGGTTGCTACTGGGATGGATGAGCACAGAAAAAATGCCATCGATTTTATTGAAGCAACACGTTGGGTAAGACAAAATTTAACCAATGCAAGTGTAAGTGGAGGTGTAAGTAATGTGTCGTTTTCTTTTAGAGGAAATGACGGAGTTAGAGAAGCAATGCATTCTGTTTTCTTGTATTATGCAATACAAGCAGGTATGAATATTGGAATTGTAAATCCGGCACTTTTAGAAGTGTATGATAATATTCCGAAAGATTTATTAGAACGTGTAGAAGATGTAATTCTAGATAGAAGAGAAGATGCAACAGAACGTTTATTAGATTTTGCTGATAGTGTAAAAGGTTCTAAAACTGAAAAAACAGTAGATTTAACATGGAGAGAAGGCTCTGTACAAGATAGAATTACTCATGCTTTGGTAAAAGGAATAGATGCCTTTATTATTGAAGATATAGAAACAGCAAGACAAGCTGCAGAAAAGCCAATTGATGTTATTGAAGGTAATTTAATGATTGGTATGAATGTGGTTGGAGATTTATTTGGAGCAGGAAAAATGTTTTTGCCGCAAGTAGTAAAATCTGCACGTGTAATGAAAAAAGCAGTAGGATATCTAAATCCGTTTATTGAAGCGGAAAAAGGAGATAAGCAAGAACCTGTTGGTAAGATATTAATGGCTACTGTAAAAGGTGATGTGCATGATATTGGTAAAAATATAGTAAGTGTTGTTTTGGCTTGTAATAACTACGAAATTGTAGATTTAGGCGTAATGGTTCCGCCAGAAAAGATTATTCAAATGGCAATTAGCGAACGTGTAGATGCTATTGGTTTGTCTGGTTTAATTACACCTTCTTTAGATGAAATGGTTTATTTAGCCAAAGAAATGCAACGTCAGAATTTTGTTTTACCATTGTTAATTGGCGGTGCAACAACTTCTAAAGCACACACTGCAGTTAAGATAGATACACAATATGAAAATGCAGTTGTACATGTAAATGATGCTTCTAGAGCAGTAACTGTTGTTGGAGATTTGTTAAATAAAAAAACGAGTCATTTATACACTGCAAAATTAAAGAAAGATTACGATGAATTTAGAACCAAGTTTTTAAAACGAGGGAAAGAAAAATCTTATGTTTCTATTATAGAAGCTCGTAAGCGTAAATATAAAATTGATTGGGAAACTTCGGAAATTGTAAAACCTAGAGAATTAGGTATTCAAACTTTTGAACAATTAAGCTTAAAAGAATTATTACCATTTATAGATTGGAGTCCGTTTTTTAGAAGTTGGGATTTGCATGGGAAATTTCCTGCTATTTTAACAGATAAAGTTGTGGGTGAACAAGCAACTATTATGTATGCAGAAGCACAGGCAATGATTAAAGAAATTATTGCAAAGCAATTATTAAAGCCAAAAGCAATTTTTGGTTTGTTTGAAGCAAATTCTATTAACGACGATGATATCTCGATACAGAAGAAGGGAAAAGAAGTTGCTGTTTTTAGAACATTACGTCAGCAATTAAAAAAGCGAGAAGGAATTCCTAACATTGCTTTATCAGATTTTATTGCGCCAAAAGAAACTGGTAGAACAGATTATATGGGTGCTTTTTGTGTGGCTATTTATGGTGCACAAGAATTAGCAGACAGTTATAAAGAAAAAGAAGATGATTATAATGCGATAATGGCGCAAGCAATTGCAGACCGTTTTGCAGAAGCGATGGCAGAATACTTGCACAAGCAAATTAGAACAAAACATTGGGGTTATGATGCTGATGAAGGATTAACAAATGACGATTTAATTAAAGAAAGTTATAAAGGAATTCGTCCTGCACCAGGATATCCTGCATGCCCAGATCATTTAGAAAAAGAAACTATTTGGGAGTTGTTAGATGTTGAAAAACAAATAGGAGTTAAGCTTACTGAAAGTTTAGCAATGTGGCCAGCAGCGGCAGTTTCTGGTTATTATTTTGGTAATAAAGAAGCAAAGTATTTTGGTTTAGGTAAAATTACAGATGATCAAGTAACAGATTTTTCTACAAGAAAAGGAATCACAAAAGAAAAAGCAAGAAAATGGTTACACCCAACACTTGCAGAAGACTAAACATATGGAATTTATAGAGTTACATTTAGGAAGTTACATTATTTCTCATGGTTATGATAAAAATAATAATGAGGTTATGGCACATATTCCTGCAGAAAAATTTGGAAAAAAACTGATTGCAGTTTCACGAATTAAATCTTTAAGTGAAAAATATATTCTAACAGATTATTTAGACGGAAGATGGATTTATTGGGAATATAAAGAGGATTTTGAAGCTGTAAAAATGCTGCTAAAGAAGTAGCGTTAGCGATTGAAACGGCATCCTTTTTTTGTTTTTTCAAAAAAAAAGATATAGTGTAAAGCGCGCCCCTTGTGGTAACGCCCAAAAAGATAAAATAAATATTAATACAAAATAACCCGCAACAGTTTTCCTCTTTTTAGAGGGATTAAGGGAGGCTAATGAAAGTTACAGACCATATTAAAAACGCAAATGGTAAAACATTATTTTCTTTTGAAGTAATACCACCTCAGAAAGGAAAAAATATTCAAGATTTATATAGTAATATAGATCCTTTAATGGAGTTTAAACCGCCTTTTATAGACGTAACCACATCTAGAGAAGAGTGTGTTTATTTAGATAGAGGAAACGGACTTTTAGATAGAAGAATTACTAGAATGCGACCAGGAACAGTAGGTATTTGTGCTTCTATTATGCATAAGTATAAGGTAGATGCGATTCCGCATTTGTTGTGTGGAGGTTTTACCAAAGAAGAGACAGAATATGTTTTGGTAGATTGCCATTATTTAGGATTAGATAATGTGATGGCTTTACGTGGAGATTCTATGAAAGATGAATCGTATTTTAAGCCTGTAAATGGTGGAAATGCTTTTGCAAGTGATTTGGTAGATCAGATTACGAATTTAAACTGCGGAAAATACTTGCATAATGATGTGAATGTAGAGCATCATTCAGATTTTTGTATTGGTGTTGCTGGGTATCCAGAAAAACATATGGAAGCACCTTCTTTAGTGTCTGATTTAAGACGTTTAAAAGCAAAGGTAGATGCAGGTGCAGATTATGTAGTAACGCAAATGTTTTTTGATAATAATAAATATTTCGAGTTTGTAAAAGCGGCAAGAGAAATGGGAATTAATGTGCCAATAATACCAGGAATTAAACCTCTGGCAGTTAAAAGACATTTACAAATTTTGCCACAAGTTTTTAAAATAGATTTACCGCAAGACTTAATAGATGCTGTAGATGATTGTAAAAACAATAAATCTGTAAGACAAGTTGGTATTGAGTTTGCAATACAGCAATCTAAAGAGTTATTAGAAGCTGGAGCACCTGTTTTACATTATTATTCGATGGGTAAAAGTGATAATATAGAAGCTATTGCATCTAAACTGTTTTAAATAAAAACAACTTTTATAGAAACTGTCTTTCCTGTAATAAAAGGAATTTGAAATAAGAATCCATTAAAAAAGAACACCTATAAGTCTCTTTTTTAATGGATTCTTTATTGGTAAGCATAAAGACTATTGATAGACAAATAGTAAAAAGTAATTTTTTAAAAATATAGAAAATAAATAAAATGACTACTTTTGTGGTACAAAACTGAAATAACAATTTAAAAATATAAAAAAATGGCATTAGAAATAACAGACGCAAACTTTGAGGAATTAGTATTAAAATCTGATAAACCAGTATTAGTTGATTTTTGGGCAGCTTGGTGTGGACCTTGTAGAATGGTTGGGCCAATTGTAGACGAAATTCATACTGAATATGATGGTAAAGCTATTGTTGGTAAAGTAGATGTTGATGCTAACCAAGAATTTGCAGCAAAATATGGTGTTAGAAATATACCAACTGTTTTAATTTTTAAAAACGGAGAAGTTGTAGATAAGCAAGTAGGTGTTGCACCTAAAAATGTGTATACAGGTAAAATTGATGCTGCTATATAAGTAGTATTAATATTTTATAATATTAAAAAGGTTTGGCTAACGCCAAACCTTTTTTTATTTTAGAACTTTAGTTATTAACTGTGTTTAAAAACACGTTTTCGGTTATTTTTAAATAGTTATTATTTAAACGACTTTAGAAAAGATTAAAATTTAAATGCAGGTAATTTAACAAGAGCTAAACATATTAAAAAAATAGTATGAATCTATCGGAAGTAAAATCATCAGAAATAAAAAACCTAGATATTCTTGCTAAACAAGTAGTAGAAGGCTTTATTACGGGGATTCATAAAAGTCCGTTTCATGGGTTTTCTGTAGAGTTTTCTGAACATAAATTATATAATAAAGGAGAAAGTACACGCCATATAGATTGGAAGTTGTTTGCAAAGACAGAGAAATTGTATACAAAAAAATATGAGGAAGAAACTAATTTACGATGTCATATTATTATAGATAATTCGGCATCGATGCATTATCCTGTTGTAAAAAAGCAAACTTTAAACTCTTTAAATAAAGTTGGTTTTTCTGCAGTAGCTGCAGCTTCTTTAATGGAGATTTTAAAAAGACAAAGAGACGCTGTTGGTTTAAGTATTTATTCTGATAGCTATGAGTATTATGCACCAGAAAAAGGAAGTGACCGTCATAGAAAGATGTTGCTACACCAATTAGAGCAATTAATGGTTTCGGAATCTAAAGCATCTACAGAAACCTATAAGTATTTACATGAAATTGCAGAAAAAATACACAGACGTTCTTTAATTTTTGTTTTTACAGATATGTTTCAACCAAATAAAGAAAATGATTCTCTTTTTGAAGCACTAAAACATCTTAAATTTAACAAACATGAGGTTGTTTTGTTTCATACTTATGATGGGGAAACAGAGTTTAACTTCAATTTTGATAATTCTCCAAAGAAGTTTGTTGATGTAGAGACTGGAGAGGAAATTAATATTTACGCAGAAAATGTTCAAGAAAAATACAAGGAATTAATAAGTGTGTATTTTAAAGAGTTGAAAAATAAATGTTTACAGTATAAGATTGATTACATACCAGTAGATATTCATAAAGGATATAATGAGATTTTAACTTCTTATTTAATTAGTAGAAAAAAAAGTAAATAATTTTTTAAATTTATGTTGCATATCTAAAAATAGGTGTTATATTTGCAACCGCTTAAAGCAACGGTCTGGTAGTTCAGTTGGTTAGAATACCTGCCTGTCACGCAGGGGGTCGCGGGTTCGAGTCCCGTCCAGACCGCAAAAGCACTTCATTTATGAGGTGCTTTTTTTTTGTTATAATAAATTTTTATTGTTTTTTTTGTAAACACCTAGTCTTGAGGTTTTTTAGTGTTTTATGAAAAAAAATAAAAAACTAAAGGCTAATAACGTTGTGTTTTTAATAAAATAGGTGTTATATTTGCAGTCGCTAAAAGCAACGGTCTGGTAGTTCAGTTGGTTAGAATACCTGCCTGTCACGCAGGGGGTCGCGGGTTCGAGTCCCGTCCAGACCGCAAAAAGCATCTCATTTATGAGATGCTTTTTTTGTATGCATAAGTTTTAATTAATAATAGCATTTTAAACCTAATAAGTTACTTGAATCTAAGTTAGTTTTTTCTACTTTTGATTGTTATGTACTTAAATCGAATTTTTAAAAACTTACTTTTTATCTTTTTCTTTTCTCATATGATAATTTGGGGGCAACAAGAGAAAAATTTATTAGTTAGTAAGAATACATTTTCATCTAGAGAGGGTTATTTAATTTCAAATCCATATCATTCTATATATGACAGTAATGATTTACTTTGGGTTTTAGGAGAAAATAAGTTTTCTAGCGAGTATGTTATTGGAGAAAAAGAAATTATCATTCAACGTTTTGATGGCGCAAATTTCTTTACATTAAAATTGCCAAAAACTTCTGGAAAAAAAATTAAAGAAGGCTATTTTTTTAAATATAAAAATGAAGGACTCTATTTAAAATTACACTACAATAAAGGAAGATCTGAGTTGTTATTTATTGATACAGAAACCTTAGCTATTAATTTTGTTGAGGAGTTTAATAAGCTTCCAAAAAAGTATTTAATTTCAAAAGAATATTATAGAGACAATATAACAAGGCTTATTGTTACTTCAAAAAATAAAGTTTATAGCACAGAGTTAAATAGGTTAAGTTTTAAGTTTATAGACTCTATTGTTTTAAATAAACCAATTTTAAATCCTTTTTTAGCTGATATAATTTCTACTGATGAATTTTCAATAGTTAAATTATTATTTGAAGATGATGGTGTTTTTATAGATAAAAAAGGAATAATTACAAAAAAAATCAATAAAACAGATTTCGTAAACCTGAATGGAAATTTGCTCTTCCCTAAAAAAATACATGAAAAAATTAAGCTTAATAATCAGTTTTACTTTTATATAGATGATTATAAAAGCGTTTTTAAATATGATAATAATTCGAAGAAATTTATAGAAACAAATAGCAACAGAATTGATTTTGAAAAAGTAAAAGAGATACAGTTTGGTGAGGATTTTAAATACGGTAAACAAACAGAAAAAAAAGGAGATAACAGTAGTTTGAAACTTTATAGTTTTAATGGTCTGCAAGCAGAATTATTAGTTGAGTTAAAAATTAAAAATTTTTCTAAACTTGCGTTTAAAAAGATAAATAAAGATCTAATTGTTTTAAATGGCAATACATTAGATTCTTATTATTTTACAAAAAGTAAAATTAAAACCTTTTTAAAAGGAAAAAGTGTACGAACAATTAATAGAATTAAAGGAAGTAAATATATCGCAGCAACAGATAGTGAAGGAGTTTATATAGTAGATGTTGATACTGCAGAAGAGAAAAAAATAAATTTTTTATTCAATAATAAAGAAATACCAATTAATTATTCTAGAGATATTTATATAGGAAGTAATAATAGTATAATTATAAATAATAGTACTAGTTTATATGTATTTGATTCGTCTTTTAATTTAATAAAAGAAAGAAGTTCTGTGTTATCTGGTGAAGAAATAATAAAGGTGGGAGATACTATTTTTTCTGGAAGCAATCGTGGTGAGATTTCTAAATATAATTTTAATACTAAAGAAAATATACTAATTAAAAACACAAGTAATATTGCTGTAAAAGAATTTACATCAGACGGTGAAAAGATCTTTGCAACCACGTCTAAAGGAATTTTAGAATATGAAAAAGGTGCTTTTAAGGTTTATGAGTTTGAAAATGTAAAAACAGAAAATTTACTTTCTATTGCTTATCAAAAAGAATTCGGTGTATTAGTATCTACAAAATATGGAAGAATATATAAGTATGATACAGTAAATAAAAAATTAAACCTCTTTTATAAAGATGAATTAGGTGCATCTATTGTTGGTATGGTTGCAGATAACGATAAAAATTTATGGTTAAATACTTATGCAGGTATTGTTTCTATTAACACATCTACCAAAAAAGTAGTTAGGTTTATAAAGAAAGATGGTGTTTATGAATTAGAAGGCAATAGGTTTAGTTCTTTTAGAGATTCTGATGGGAATATTTTACTTGGTAGTTATAAGGGTTTTAGTTTTTTTAATCCTAAAGATTTAATAGAAAACGATATTGAAGTTGTACCTAAGTTTACATCTATTTCTTTTTTCGATGTAAAGGAAGATCGATGGAAAATTCATGCTTCACCAAGTTTTTTAAATGATGTTAAAGAAATTAAATTACCTTCTTTATATCAAAGGTTTTCTGCAACCATGTCTGTTTTTGGAGAGATGAACCCTAAAGATGTTAGGTTTAAGTATTGTTTATTGGATGAGGATGGAAAAGGAGATTGGTACACTAGCTATTCTGGGAAGGAAATTCTATTTGCAAATCTAGCAGTAGGAGAATATATGCTTCAGGTTGAGGCTTTTGGTTCTTCTAAAAAGAAAATTGGTAAAACTCTTAAGTTAAAAGTAATATCAGAAAAGGTTTTCTATAAAAGCTTATGGTTTATAATAGTTGTTTTTTTAACAATCTTAAGTATTCTAATTTATGTGTTTTATCAATATAAAGTAAAACAAAAGCTATTTGCAAAAAATGAAATAGCTTTAAATGAGGCTAAAATTAAAAGTGCAATGATGTTAGAAATTCATCATCGTATTAAGAATAATCTTCAAATTGTTTCTGGTTTATTAGGCCTGCAGATGGTGTATAGTACAAATGAGGAGTTAAATTTAAAATTACAAGATAGCCAGAGTAGAATAGAGTCTATTGC
Organism: Polaribacter sp. PL03; assembly: GCF_033875165.1. Taxonomy (NCBI): domain Bacteria; kingdom Pseudomonadati; phylum Bacteroidota; class Flavobacteriia; order Flavobacteriales; family Flavobacteriaceae; genus Polaribacter; species Polaribacter sp. PL03. Next base: position 197,679 of record NZ_JAWZSV010000005.1, read on the forward strand.
TGGTATTCATAATGTTTTATACAATTCAGATAATCAAAATGTTATTTCTATTAAGAATAATGTAGAAAATATTATAACATATTACAAAGCTTTATTTCCTGTTAAAATTATTTATAATCTTAATATTGATGATTCTGTTTTAGGTATGGATGAAGCTACACCGCTATCGTTATTGCTTAATGAGTTAATAAGTAACTCTAATAAACATGCTTTTTCAGAAGTAGAAAATCCAGAAATTTTTATAAATTTTAAAAATATTGGTAAGAAATATGTCTTTGAGTATTTTGATAACGGTAATTTTATAAAAGAAGATAAGGAAAAGAAAACAATGGGAATGAGAATTATTAACATGATGAGTTCTCAGTTAAAAGGAGATGTAAAAATAGAAGGTTCTAATGGCTTTAAATTAACCCTAGAGTTTTAGCAAATGAAGAATAGTATTAAAATATATATATTAGAAGACGAAATAATAACGCAAGAGCTTTTAAAAGAGACATTAGCAGCATTAGATTATAAGATTTGCGGAAAGGCAAGAAATGCCGAAGTAGCATTAAAGGAAATAGAAAAATTACAACCAGACATCGCTATTTTAGATATTAGGGTAGAAGGGCAAAAAACAGGTGTTTGGTTAGGGAATCAATTAGAAATACCTTTTATATACCTAACAGCTTTTAATGATGCAGAAACAATAAAAGAAGCAATTAATACAAAGCCTACGAGTTATTTAGTAAAGCCTTTTAATAAAAACGAATTATTTATTGCTGTAGAATTAGCAATTAGTAACATAAAAAATAAAGCACAGATTGTATTAAAAGATAGAGATAAAAATATTAAAATTTTCGAAGAAGATATTCTATTTGCTAAAAAAGAAGATCATTATTTAAATCTTCATTTAAAAGATTCTAAAAAGTTAATTCGTGCAAGCATTAAAGATTTTTTAGGCTTGGTTAGTTCTAATAGTTTTATACAAGTGCACCGTTCTTATGTTGTAAATAAAAAATATATTACAGCCTTTAATAGTAAAGAAATAACAATACACAAGATAAATATACCTATTTCTAAAACCTATCTAAAAAACGTTTTCAAAGAAATTACTTAGTATATTTTTAAAAAAGATACGTTCACGACAAAAATAGGTCATTTCACGACTTTTTTTTTATTTAATAAATTAATGGTTCTAATTTCGAATTTATAAAGTTAATTATAAGCTTCGATTTTTAATGGAACCAATAAAAATATACATTTTAGAAGACAGAATAATTATTCGAGAATTATTAAAGGAAACTCTAGAAACTTTAAATTATAATATTTGTGGTACTAATTCTAATGCAGAACTTGCGCTGTTAGAAATTAAAGAATTAAAACCAGATATTGTTTTTCTAGATATAAAGGTAGAAGGAACTAAGACTGGTATTTGGTTGGGTAATCAATTAGATGTTCCTATTATTTATTTAACCGCATTTAGCGATACAGAAACTATAGCAGAAGTTGTTAAAACAAAACCTGCGAGTTATTTAGTAAAGCCTTTTAATATAAAAGAATTATTTATTGCTTTGCAATTAGCGATAGATATTATAGCCAAAAAAAAAGAAATTACAATTAAAGTTGATGATGAAAATATTAATGTCTTCGTAGAGGATATTTCTTTTGTAAAAAAGGTTGATGAATCTCTAACATTGTATTTAAAAGACTCGGTTAAATTAATACAATCTAACATAGAAGATTTTTTAAAACGACTAGATTCTAATTCTTTTCTACAAGTACATCATCAATACTTTGTAAATAAAAATCACATATCTAAACTCACTCTTAAGGTAATTAAAATAGATAAATTTAAAATACCTATTTCTCAAAAACATCAAAAAAACGTATTAAAAGAATTGGTTTAAAGCGTTTTGTTTATTCTAAAACAAACTCATTTTACCTATAATAGTTTTCTTAATAAGAATGTTTACAGACAAATAAAAGCAACAAGATTAAAGGTGCTAATTAAGTTTGTTTATTATGTTTAGAAGCTGTTTTAGTTCTATTTTCATAGCTAAATCACACCTTTTCACTAATTTATCTTAACCTAACCAACCATCTCTATCTAAGCTTCTATATTGTATTGCTTCTGCAATATGATCTGGAGAAATATCTGTAACATTTGCTAAATCGGCAATCGTTCTAGAAACTTTAAGTATCCTATCATAAGCTCTTGCAGAAAGGTTTAATTTCTCCATAGCAGTTTTTAGAAGTAGTTTACTTTCTTCGGATAGTTTACAAAATCTTCGAATCTGTTTTACATTCATTTGAGCATTGTAATGCACGTTTTCAAATTCTGTAAACCGCTCAGATTGTATTTCTCGAGAAGCAGTAACACGTTTTCTAATTTCTACACTAGATTCTCCTTTTCTTTCTTCAGATAATTTTTCGAATGGAACAGGAGTAACCTCTATATGAATATCGATTCTGTCTAATAAAGGGCCAGAAATTTTACTTAAATAACGTTGCATTTCTTGCGGAGAAGAAGTCATTGGAGAATTTGGGTCGTTAAAAAAACCACTAGGACTTGGGTTCATACTAGCAACTAACATAAAACTACAAGGATACGTTACCGTAAATTTTGCTCTAGAAATTGTAACATCTCTATCTTCTAAAGGTTGGCGCATTACTTCTAAGACATCTCTTTTAAATTCTGGTAATTCATCTAGAAATAAAACTCCATTATGAGAAAGAGAAATTTCTCCAGGTCTTGGGTATTGTCCGCCGCCAACAAGTGCAACATTAGAAATTGTATGATGTGGGCTTCTAAAAGGTCTTTGGTATAATAGACCTTCATTTTTTGTTTTACCAACAACAGAATGAATCTTTGTGGTTTCTAAAGCCTCATGTAAGGTCATTGGTGGTAAAATAGAAGGTAGACGTTTTGCCAACATTGTTTTTCCAGATCCAGGAGGTCCAATAAGAATAATATTATGACCTCCAGCAGCAGCAATTTCCATGCATCGTTTTATAGATTCTTGTCCTTTTACGTCAGAAAAATCAAACTCTGGGAAATCGATATTTTTATAAAACTCTGCACGTGTATCCACTAAAGTGGGTTCAATTATTTTATCACCATTAAAATGATTAATAACCTCTAAGATATTTTCTACACCTAAGATTTCTACATTATCTACAATAGCAGCTTCTTTTGCGTTTGCTTTTGGCAGAATTAAATATTTAAAACCTTCTTCTCTTGCCTTAATTGCAATTGGCAAAGCACCTCTTATAGGTTGTAAACTTCCGTCTAAAGAAAGTTCGCCCATAATAATATACTCATTAATATTTTCTGATTTTATTTGATTGGAAGCAGCCAAAATCCCTACAGCTAAAGTTAAATCATACGCTGCGCCTTCTTTTCTAATATCAGCAGGCGCCATATTTATGATAATTTTTTTCCCAGGAAGTTTGTAAGAATTGTTATTTAAAGCAGCAGAAATTCGATAAGAACTCTCACTTACAGCTTTATCTGGTAAACCTACCAAATGATAACCAATTCCTTTATCAATATTTACTTCTACAGTAATTGTAGTGGCTTCAATACCAAAAACGGCTGAACCATAAACTTTAACAAGCATGTTTTTTTCTTTTAGATAAAGGTAGAGAAAAAAATGATAATATATAGATTGAAAATTATATCCAATCAAAAACATAATTATTCTTGGTAAAATATCGACTTTAAAAGATCTTTGGTTTTAATATATAAGTAATTTACCCTCATCAATTTTGTTATTCTTGCTCAAGAAACAATATATTCCAATTTAGTTAAATTTTCTTTCTTCATAACTAGAATTGCTATCTTCAAATATTTGATAACAGTTCTGATTTTCCAACCAATGCTTAGATGTACCTAATTTTTACCAATTATACTTATTTGTAAAACTTTAAACTTCTTCTCAACTGGAAATCTAAATTTCTTCATTAGCTCTTTTGGAGAAGATGCTTACTATTTTTTTTAATATCTGATTTTCTAAATCGGAATCTCGTATTTTTTTGAAAATCAGCTATTTTCCGTTGATTATTTGTTGATTTTTGCCTTTTTTTCTTGTAAAACTGCTTTTACCATATTTGTGAAATTCTCACCGCCAACGTTTATGTATATGGTTTGTTGCGTGGTTTAAGCAATTAATTTAGTAAATAATTACCGACCAAGAAAGTCCGCGAGGACTTTCGTAAGTAGGCGAGAAGCCAGCAATAAATTGTGGTGTCGTTTTTTATTCAGTTATTATAAATTTTCGTCCGATTAATTCACATTTTTTAGTGACATTCCAAAATCCAAACCGAGGAACTCCTGTAGGTATTCTCCAATATATAATTTCTCCATTAGTTTTTCTTAAACCAAATTCCGAAAAATGTCCATCGTGTTTTGTAATTATCTTTTTCTCTTTGTCAACTACAGACGATTTGTAACCATTATGCCATTCAAATTCAGAGTAATCAATAATTTCCGTTGAGTCAGAGTCTATTCGAACAAATTTTTTCGTTGTGTTAATTATAAATTCCGATTCTGAAATTTTTAAAACTAACACAGGAATTTCATTTCTTTCTAAATTCAGTCGTTGTTTAAGTTCAGTTTGTAATTCCACTTTTAGAAGTTCAAATAATGTAAAAATCTCATTTCCATTAAAGTCTGTTTTCGTTTTATTGAAATACTTAAGAAACCAAAATTCAATTCGGTCTTTTATTTGTTCTACGGATTTTTCTATTAAATTCTCCATTTGACTAATGAAAACAATGTTTATTTAGTTTTGTAATTCTTACCTCGATAATTATATTCTAAAATATTTATAATTTTAGTTAGAGCAATAATGAAAGTTTGACAAGACGTTTTTCGATTTTCTTCTACTAATAAGCTTCTTTCAATTTTAAAAAAGTTTTCTGCAAATATGTTTTGTTCATATTCTAACTCTAATTTGTTTTCTTCTAAAAGTTTGTAAACTCTTCTTGCATCATTTCTGTTTTTAGCAAAATTCACGTTTTTTTTGATTACAAGTAATTTATCTATTAGTTCTTCTGCTGTCATATTTTCTTCTATTCTCGATTTTTCTTAAATGCACCACAACTACTTAATATACATACAGGGACATCTAAACCCTTACATATCTGTTTAATCGCCTTATTCTTAGGGCTTTATTCTACTGCTATTTGCTTAAATACCACAGTGTATTTTCTGTTACTTTTGAGAGCCTTCAAAGATAGATTAAATCTCTTCTTTTCCCTGTAAAGGTTAGCTAATTCGAGTACGAAATTAAGAATATTAATTTTGTCTATTATAAGAAATAAGATTGATGGTTTAACACTAGTGAGTAATTAAATTCAAAAGTATCAATTTTTGATATCAGAATATGAATTAGTCAAAAAAAAAGAACATCCTTACCATTCTTAAATATACAAGCCCTATTGAAGTAGTATTTTTAAGTTTATGGAGATTAAAAAGAGTATAAAAAATTTAATAGCACATACCTTTCAATTAAATCTACACTAAGAGTGTTATTAGAAATGTCAGAAGTACTCTCTTGTCTAAATGATTTTTCATTTAATAGATTAACTCCAGATAGTTCCAATTGCCATGGTTTATTTTTCGGAATATACCTTATCATAGAGCTTAGAAAAGAATAATTATTAGAACTGTTTTTAAAAGAAGGAATAATGTAATTGTGGGTAATTGAAGCAGAAAAACCTTTAAAAGGTTTTAAAATTATTTTAAAATTATTTTCTATAGATTTATTATTAAATCTACCTATACTTTTAGTTTCCTGCAAGGTATATGTTGTTTTATTTTCTATATTAATAGGTAGATTGAATGATGTTTTGAAAAAAAAACTATTTACGAAAAAATTACTTTTATTATTTCTTAAAGCAGAATTGTTTACTATGTTTTTAAAATTAACGATTGAATAATCAGAATTTACCCTAAGGGTAGTTTTTAATGGGTAAATCAATTTTGAAAGACTAAAGTTAAAAGCGATATTTTCTATACTATCAGGTAGAAAAAAATTACTGACTCTAGATGAATTTTCATTTATATTTAAGTTACTAAAGAAATTTCCGTTGTTATTGATATAATTGGCTCCTAAGTACATATCAAATTGATTAAAAAGGTCATTCTTTGAGAATGATAATGTAAATGATTTAAACTTTTGTAATGATAAATTTGGTTCATTGCTTTTTAAGACTCTATTGTCTATCAAAATTTGATTACTATACAAATATCTTAAAGCAGATGAGGTATTATTAAAATTAGAATTAAAACTAATAGAAGAGGTTCTGTCTATTTCATAGTTTATATTAAGGGATGGTTCAAAAAGTAGAATCTTTGAATTATTATTTATATTTCCCTGTATAAGTTTTAAGTTTAAATATCTAAATGAATATTTTGTAGATATTGAAAATTTCCCAATACCCCAATTATATGAGCCTTTGTTGTAAATTTCAGTGTTAATATAATCTAATTTGTTTTTACTGTTAGGAACAGATAAATTTTGAGAATTATTAGAACTTGATAAATCCGAATAAAATAAGTCTTTATTGTAGTTATAGCCCATAGAAAAACTATACTTATTATTATTATTTATAGTTTTACCTAAAAAAAGTACTTTAAAAGAAGAATTCAGTTTTTTTGAACTATTGTCTTGAATATCTTGATTAAACTTAGTACTATCAAATATTGATGGCTTGATGACAAAAATTTGATCTAACTTATTTGTTGTAACAATCGTTTTCAATTGAATGGCTTTTCTATCAGATATTTTTTTTGTGTATAAAATATCTTGTTTTAGAAAAAAACTACTAGATTGCAAAGAAGATAAAAAATCATTATTTTGATTTGAAAAAATAGATGTTTCAGTATTAATACTTTCGTTTCTTATACTCATTCTGTATTCTAACAACGAGGATTTTGACGTATTAAACGTTAATTCAAGATCTCCCCTGTATTGTAAAGGTTTTTTTTCGAAATTACTATCGTCAAAAGTGTTAAAAGTATTATTGTTAATCGAAATTCTACTTTCAGAAAGTTGATTAGTTTTATTATTATCAGATAAATAATAGAAATTTAATTTAGCTTTTGTTTTTTTTGAAAGACTAAATATACTGTTTAAGTTTCCGAAAATTTGATTATTTATATTTGAAAGGTTATTTCTCGTAACTTTTTGCAAATATAATTCTGGAATTATTTTTTCTGTAAAAAACTTTTCTTCTTTTATTTTTTCTAAATTTATTTGACCGTCAAAGTAACTAAAAGGAGAAGTATTTTTACCAATATTGTTATAAGTTGAAACAATAAATGATTTTAGTTTTTTGTTTATAGCTAAAGAATTAATAGAAAAATCTATTGGTATATTATCTGAATCTGAAAAATCACCAATACCTACTTCAGTGCTTAAAGATAGATCGGTTTTATTCTCTTTAAGTATTAAATTTATTGAAACTTTATTACTTTTTTCAATGTCTTTTAACAATTTATTCTCGGAATAATTTTCTATCGCTTCAATTTTCTTTATTAAATCGATATTTATATTTTTTGTACCTACTGTGTAATTATAATCAAATAAATCATCTCCTTCAATGGTAACTGTTTCTATGGTGGTGCCTTTATATTTAATTATACCCGTATCTTCATTTATTCTAATTCCAGGAAGTTTTTTTAATAAATCTTCTACTTTTTTTTCAGTACCATCTTTAAATGATTCAACATTATAAACTACAGTGTCTTTCTTTATAGAAATAGGTCTTTTATTTCCTCTAACTATAATTTCTTTAAGTATTTCAATTTTTTCTTTTGTTAAAATAAAATTGAATGTCATTGTTTTTTTTAGTGGAGATGGTTTAACTATTTCTCTGTGCGAATTATATCCTGTAGCAGTTACATCTAAAAAAAAACCTTTTTCATAATATTTTTTTTTCAAATCGTAAGAAAACCTCCCATTTTGAACTAAAATAAATTCATTGACGACACCAGATCCATCAAACTTTTTAATAAGAATTTTTGCTGTTAAGTCATTTCCATTACTATCACGAATATTTCCTTGTATTGTCTGAGAATGACTTAATTTTATAGTAAAAAAAATAAACAAATAAATAAAACCACTTTTTATTACGCTAATTTTAATCTTTTTCAAAGCCTATATATCCTATATTAATTTTTATTACTTTTGGGCAATTTTTTTAATGCATTGTTGTATTCTTTGTCATCCTTATCAATGTAAAGTTCAATACCTCCTCTTGAAGATTCAACCCCAATAAAACTTTCATCTGGTCTGTAGTCAATAAGTTCCATAGATTTTCTCTTATATAAAGCTTTAAACTCAGCCCAAGTAATAGCCTTTTTTAAATTAAATGGATTCTTTATATTAACTAATTCGATTACAATGTTTTTTATTCCAGTAGCTTTAAAAGCTATAAAATTATCTTTTGATTTGATCTCTAAAATCATACCTGGTAAACCATCATATTTCCATGGCCCTCCAATAGGTAGGTCTGTTGTAAACCATGCTTCATATTTTCTGCCTCGATAGTCCATCGTAGCTAATTGACAATTATAACCTAATATTTCTTTTGTATTATTCAAAACACTCCAGTTAAAAATATTTAATTTATCTTTAACTACAAAATATTTGTAGGCTACTTCATGTTTGGAGTAAAATTCATTTTTTCCATAATTTTTAAAAACTGTACTTATATTCTTTCCTGAAGGATAAAAATCAACAACAGTAGCCTGATTTTTATCTCTTTTTAAAATGTCAGAGTTTTTGTTTTTCTTAATTTTTTTATAAATAGATTTATTTAACTCTATAAATTTAATGTACTCATAAGATGAAATATACGGGTTTGTCGGGGTATCTTCAAAAGTTAATTTTCTCAGATATTCTAATTGATAAACATTAATTGAATCTTTTTGAGAATAAGCACTATAAAGAATTAATGAAAACGTTAATGTTAAGATTTTTTTTATCATTTTTTATGAATTTATTTCAATAATAATGGAGATTAAAAATTAATCTCCATTATTATTTATTCTTCTAGTGCATTCAGCTTTTTAACCATGGCATTTGCATTAGCAATAGCATTCGATGCACATGAACTTCTACTATACCCATATGCACAACTTTTCTTGTTTCACATGTCTCACGATTCCTAATATTAACAGAACACACAACAATTACAAAATCTGCATTATCTGTTAATTCAAAATTAGATTTTGTTATTTCAAACTCACTTTGCTTGTTGTTGTCTTTGTTAGCTGTATCAATTGCGAAGCTAGACAAAGCAAAAAACATTAAAAATACTATTAAAATTTTTTTCATAATTTCTAAAATTTAGAACCTACTTAAAGGTTCGTTTATGTATAATCTTTAGAATTGTATATGAGTAAACAAGTTTACAATTCATACTAAAAATTGTAGAAAAAGCCTTACTTTTACAATACTTCCTCTGCTTGTTATTGTTTATTTACATATGCAATTGGTTTAAGATAAACATTTATAAGCAATATTTTTGTCCCTTAAATTTTACAAGTAGAGGTTTTGTTTTTTTATATAACAAGACATACTCAAAATTTGAGTTTTTTAAATTTTTTATCATTCGTTAAATGATAATCTAAATATGTTTTTTTGAAAAAGAAAGCATTTTTATACTCACTTTTTCTTTTTCATTTGTAATAGGATAGCATCCAAATATATAAAATTATTTTATCCCCTCCCTAACTTATTTAAAATAAAAATCAATGATTTCAGCTATTCTTAACAAGAAATATTTTAATCAGATCTTCAGTCTTAATATTACAGTTTTTACCTTTTTCAAAATTAGATATGGTGCTTTTGTTTAGTTTAGTTTCTTTCTCAAGTTTAGAATAAGTGAGGTTACTTTTAATTCTATATATAAATAATTTTCCTTGTAAAGTAGTTTTGTTAATTTCTAAAATCTTTGGAATATATCCTAAAAACAAATAAGTTTTATATAAAGCATAAATAGTAATTTTTCTTTTGTTATTTTCTAACTCGTACACAAAATTTTTATTTACACTTAATTCTTTTGCAACACCTAATTGTGTTAATTTTCTATCTAATCTTGCTTGTTTAAACTCATCACCAACAGTAATAACATCTCTTGGATATTTTTTACTGTCTTTAGGCTTTTTTACAGATAATTGTAATGGTAAAATGGGAGACAAAAGAGTGTATGTTTTATCGTTTGTTTGCATTCTGTTTTTCTTTTTATGTTTTTTTGAATCTAAATTATTTTCATCTAAAACACCTTCAAATCCTTCTGTATATCCGTTTTTTGTTGATTTTAAAGTCAATGGTAAAATGGGGGGCAGACTCCAGACGTTTTGCCAACATTGTTTTTCCAGATCCAGGAGGTCCAATGAGAATAATGTTATGACCTCCTGCAGCTGCAATTTCCATACAACGTTTTATAGATTCTTGTCCTTTTACATCAGAAAAATCAAATTCAGGGAAATCTATATTTTTATAAAACTCTGCACGAGTATCTACAACAGTGGGTTCAATTATTTTATCACCATTAAAATGATTAATAACCTCTAAGATGTTTTCTACACCTAAGATTTCTACATTATCTACAATTGCAGCTTCTTTTGCATTTGCTTTTGGTAGAATTAAATATTTAAAACCTTCTTCTCTTGCTTTTATTGCAATTGGTAAAGCACCTCTTATGGGTTGTAAACTTCCGTCTAAAGAAAGTTCTCCCATAATAATGTACTCGTTATTGTATTAGATTTTATTTGACTGGATGCTGCAAGAATACCAACAGCTAAAGTTAAATCATATGCTGCACCTTCTTTCCGAATATCTGCAGGCGCCATATTTATTATAATTTTCTTTCCAGGAAGTTTATAAGAATTGTTATTTAAGGCTGCAGAAATTCTATAAGAACTTTCACGTACTGCCTTATCTGGTAAACCTACTAAATGATAACCAATACCTTTATCTATATTTACTTCTACGGTAATTGTAGTTGCTTCAATACCAAAAAGGCTGAACCATAAACTTTTACAAGCATTTTTTTTTCTTTAAAGATAAAGAAAATTAAAACATAAAAAAAAGCAACCAAGATTTGGTTGCTTTTTTAAAATAATATTTTTTAGTAATTCTTAAGCAGAGTTTCTACTAGCATTAATATTACCAAATAAAGAACGCATAACCATTTTTTCATAAACTTCAATCTCTGCAGCGTTTCCGTTAGAAGCTTGTAATTCTTGAATTTGTTTTAAAGCAAATTGCTGAATTGTTAATAGCGGCAATACAATTTGTTCTCTAATCTCAATAGAAGCTTTTCCTACAGGGAAGTTTTCCATTAACTCTTTATGTCCTGTAAGCTTTAAAAGTAATCTTTTAGTTGTCTTGTACTCTTCGAAAATAAGTTTCCAGAATTCACCAAACTCAGCGTCATTTGCCATGTAAGCAGTTAATTCAAAGAAAGATTTTGTTAAACTCATCATACTGTTTTCTAACAAAGTTTTAAAGAAATCAGATGCGTTATAGAATTCTACAATTTCATCGAATCTACCAGCGTCTTCATATTTTTTAAGTGCGGTTCCAACACCAAAGAAACCTGGTACATTTTGTTTTAATTGACTCCAACTTCCTACAAAAGGAATTGCTCTTAAGGCAGAGAAATCTAATGTTGCAGAATTAGAACGCTTACTTGGTCTACTACCAATATTTGTTTTTGCATAGTACTTTAGCGTACTCATTTTTTCTAAATACGGTAAGAACTGTGGGTGATTTTTAAAATCCACATATGTTTTATAGCTTATTTCAGCCATATCTTCAATTAAATTTCTATTCTTATCATTTAATTGATCTTTTGTAAAGATGTCGTTTTTAATACCAGAGCTTAATAATTGTTCTAAATTATATTGAGCAGAGTTTTGTGTTCCGAAGTTAGAACTAATGGTTTGTCCTTGTACTGTTAATTGAATCTCTTTATCTTCAATTGTTGGTCCTAAAGAAGCGTAAAATTGGTGTGTTTTTCCACCTCCACGTGCAGGTGGTCCACCACGTCCGTCAAAGAAAATAACCTCAATTTCAAATTCTCTAGATACTTTTGTAAGCGCTTCTTTTGCTTTAAAAATACCCCAGTTAGCCATTAAATATCCACCATCTTTTGTTCCGTCAGAAAAACCTAACATAATGGTTTGTTTGTTTTTTCTTTTTTCTAAATGATACCTATAAGTTCTATTTGAATATAAAGTTCTCATTACTTCTTCTGCATTTTGTAAATCTTCTACAGTTTCAAAAAGCGGAATTACATCTACTGGTAATTCATTTTCAAAACCACAAAGGTTTAACATTGCAAATGTTTGCATTACGTTTAATGCAGTTTGGTTGTTACTAATAATGTAACGATTAGCACCACGTTCTCCGTTTCTTAATTGTATCTCTTTTAAAGCATAAATAGATTCTATAGTACTAACAGAAGTGTCGTCTGTTAAAATTTTAGGATCTATACTACCTTTTGTAACCGCTAAGATTTCAATTTGTTCTTCTTCAGTTAAGTTCGTGTAATTTTTAGGAAATGTAGTGTCACCAATACTTTGTAAGTCTTTTACAATTTGTGTAAATGCTTGGTGATGTACTCTACTATCTTGTCTTATGTCTAATGTTGCAAAGTGAAAACCAAAGATTCTTACTTTGTTTATAAAATCATCTAATTCTTCGATAAATAAAGATTGATGCTTTTCTTCAACTATTTGTCTTGCTTTAGTAAGTTCTTCTAATAATATTTTTTGAGAAAAGTTTACTTTACTGTAAGTTCTAACAACGTGTTTGTAAAGTCTTTTTTCTAACTGTACTAAGATTTCTTGTACACCATCAAAAGTAAAACGTCTTTTTAATTTTTTTACATCTCTGTAGTAACTTCTTAATATAGATTGACGCAGTTTTTCTGCTACGTCTAATGTTATTTGTGTCGTAACAAATGGGTTTCCATCTCTATCTCCACCAGGCCAAAAACCAAGATCAATAATTTGATTATCTATCGGTTTTCCGTCGTAAATGTTATTTTGAATATAATTGTATATTTTACTAACAGAGTGATAAAACACATTTTCTAAATACCAAATTAAACTCACAGCCTCGTCATAAGGTGTAGGTTTAGTCTTTTTATAAAAAGGAGTTTTACCTAATTGAGCAAGTAACTTTTTTATAAGTAGTAAATCGTCATTTTGTATAGCCTCATCTAAATCTGTAATAATACCTAAAACAGAACCAGGATAAAATTGAGTTGGATGCGCTGTTAAAACAACACGAACTTTAAATTCTTCTAAGTGTGCTTTTAAAGCTTCTTTCTTATCGCCTAAAATAGCTGTTTCTTTCGAGTTTCTAAGTGTTCCTATACCATCCATGTTATTAACAACAGGAAAAGCAGCATCTTCAATAGCATCAAACAATACTACTTGGCGTTCTATGTATTGAATAAAACGAAATAGTAAATCTGTTTTCTCTTTTTCAGTAGGGTTTTCTTGATATTTTTGAAAGAAAGAATTTACAATTTCTGTAGGATTTTGTCCTTGCTGAAAACCTTTATCACACAACTCATGAAACAATGGTAGTAATACACCAGTATTGTTAATGGTGTCAAAAGGCAAGGTCATGAAAATACTGTTGTAAATTTGATATTTAGACAACACGTTCTCATTAAAGCGAGCAAGTTTAGGTAATCCTGACATATTTTTATGAATTTTATGAAGTAAATTTACAAAAAAGGGAGGTTACAGAACTTAGATTATTGCTAATAATTAACTGTTAAATTACGAAAACGATATAAATTTTAATGAATTCTAATGAAAAGAGAATTTAATGTTTATTCATTATTTAACAAGCTAGGTTGTATTCTATTTTCTATGCGATGAAGGTTCCATCTTGTAGGATCGTTTTTTAGTAAAAACCCTTTTAATAAGTTATTGTCTTGGTACTTTTTGTAATCATCATAAATAAAATTAGAAGGTTTTCTATCTAAATACTTAAAATCTAAAGAAGCTGTGTTTGTTTCTATATCTTCTAAGTCTACCGTTACAAATTTGTAATTTGTTAATTTTAATCTTTCATTTAGGGCAGAAGTACTATTTATATCTTTTTCCATTAAATTAAAAGTATAGATACTAATAGGTGCTTTTTTTTGAATTATTTCGTTGTTTTGCCCATAAAAAGTTACGGTCATTAATAAAGCGACAATTAAAAATATAGATTCTTTTCTCATGATGTACAAAGTTAAAAGTTGATACTTAGCAAGCATCAACTTTTATACCAATTGTTATTTTTTAAAATTTTCTATTCCTTTTTCTAACCAAGACTTATAGGTTTCTATATCTGTATATTGTTGTGGCGAATTTAGAATTTCTAGATCTGCACTCATCAAAATATAGTAAGGTTGTGAAGCATTTTTAAAATTTATTACTTGAAACGTAGACCATTTGTCACCATAAGTTCTAATTTTTTTAATCTTTCCGTTTGCTTTTTTAAAGTCGAATTGTGCTGCTTTTGGTAGCTTTTTCTCGTTGTCGTCTATATATAAAGAGATAAGAATATATTCTTCTTTTAAGATATTGTATATCGAAGGATCACTCCAAACGTTCTCTTCCATTTTTCTACAGTTTACACAAGCCCAACCTGTAAAGTCTAATAAAATGGGTTTATTAGCTACTTTAGCAGCCTCTAAACCTTTGTCAAAATCTTTGTAACAATCTAAACCTAAAGGACAATCTGATTCTTGTTCATAAATACTATAAAATTGTGGTGGCGGAAAACCGCTTAAAGCATTCAAATTCCAAGTAGGTTCTTTTAGTGTTCCTGGAATTAGGTAGACAACAAAAGCAATTATTAAGACACCAAATGAAACTCTAAAAAAGGATAATTTTTTAATAGGAGAATCATGCGGAAATTTTATTTTCCCAAAAAGATAGAGTGCTAAACCAAGGAAAATAACAATCCAAAGACCAATAAAAACTTCACGTTTTAGAAGATCCCAGTGCCCAACTAAATCTGAGTTTGATAAAAATTTAAAAGCAAAAGCCAATTCTAAAAAGCCTAAAATTACCTTGGTTGTGTTTAGCCAACCACCAGATTTTGGTAAAGAATTTAATAAATTAGGAAACAAAGCAAATAAGGCAAAAGGTAAAGCTAACGCTAAACCAAAACCGGTCATACCAGCAGAAAGTTGAAATGCAGGATTGCCAACTGTACCTAAAGAACCTGCTAAAAGTGAACCTAAAATTGGTCCGGTACAAGAAAAAGATACAATTGCTAATGTTAATGCCATAAAGAAAATACCAACAAAACCACCAACATCAGAAGCAGAGTCCATTTTATTTCCCCAAGAGCTTGGTAATGTTATTTCATAAAAGCCAAAAAAGGAGAATGAAAAGAACACTAAAATAACAAAGAAGAAAATGTTTAACCAAATATTTGTAGAAATTGTATTTAAAATACTAGGATCTAAGCCATCAATTAAATGAAAAGGAACACTAAGAAGCATGTATATAATTACAATAAATAAGCCGTATAAAATTGCATTAAAAATACCTTTACTTCTGCTTTGAGATTGTTTTGTAAAAAATGAAACAGTTAAAGGAATCATTGGAAACACACAAGGTGTTAGAAGAGCGAATAAGCCACCAACAAAACCTAAAAGAAAAATATTAAATAAAGAACTACCAGATGCAGCATCTGTTTCAGTTCCTGTTTTTAGTAAAGCTGTATTTTTTAAATCTAGTTTTAGTTTTTTTGTTAATTCTTTACTCTTATCATCTAAAAGAATTACTTCTTTTTTTAACTTTTTTCCGTTTAAAGCAAAAGCAAAAGATTCTTCTATTTGTATACAAGCTTGTTTACAAACTTGCCCATAAATATCTAATGTAACTGAAGAAATACTAGTATCTACTATTTTAATTCGTTGAGTAATAGTCGCAACATCTTTAAAGAATATTTCTTCTTTTTCCCAAATTTCTGAATATTCTTTATGCGTTGTACTTTCTTTAGCTTTTCCAATTAACTCATAACCAGATTTATCATCTGGAATTAATATTTCTAGAGCTTGTGAAGCGTCTTCTGGGTTGTATTGTGAGTATAAATGCCATTCTTGTAAAAGTTTGGCAGTAAAGATAGCATCGTATTCTGTATCAGAAATTTTCTCTATCGAAGTTTTCCAAACAATAGGATTCTCTTCTGTTTGAGCATTTATTTGTAAAGAAAAACAAAGAATAAATGCTAAAATTATTTTTTTCATAATCAATAAGTTTCAAAAAAAGAAAGTTAAAAAGGCGATAAATCTATTAATTTATAGGTTTAAACCGTTTAAAGTTTCTACTAATTTTTTATCTGAAGGTCTTGGTGCATTTGCATTTACAATGTTTCCTTCTGGGTCTAATAAAATAAAACGTGGAATTCCTTTAATCATATAATCTTGTATAAATTGAGAATCCCAGTTATTATCAGCAAACAATTGCATGCCGCCTAATTCTTTATCTACAATCATTTTTTTCCATTTTTCATGATCTTTTGTATCGTCTATAGAAATACTTAAAAACTGCACATTTTTGCCATGAAACTCTTTTTCAACCTTCTTTAAAGACGGAATTTCTCCAATACAAGGTCCACACCAAGTTGCCCAAACATCTATATAAACATACTTTCCTTTTAAATCTTCTAAAGATTTTGTGCCACCAGCATTGTTTTCATAATTTGTAAATTTTGGTGATGGACTTCCGGTAGCTAAAGATTTTAATTTATTATAATCTGCTAATATTTTTTTGTTGTTCGCTTCATTTGTAGAGTTGTTAGAATAAAGTGTGTAAAATTCTTCTAAATTATCTGTGTAAGTAATACCATATTGTGCATCATTATACAATAATTTGTTTTTTATAATTTCACTTTTAAGAGAAGCAACTGTTTTTAAATAGGAAATATCACGAGCTAAAGTAGTGTCTTTTTTAACTAGCTCTTGTGCTTTTTCTCTAAGATTAGTTTCTACTAAACCTCTGTAACTTACAGAAAATAAAAAATCATCTTCATTATTAAAATCTAAAGATTTTTTTTCATCTAAAAAGTCTTCAGAAACTTTAAAATCTTTGTTTTTTGCATAATATCTGTGAGCAGCCTCGTAATTACCTAAACTACCTAAATAGCTGTAATTTAAATTTTTAGTTTCTTTATTTATAAAGTCTTTTGGTAGGTTTTGCGTGTTGTTTAATAGCTCTAATTCGGCTTTTTTTATTTCAGTATAAAGGCCTTTAAATTCAGTTTCATTTTTTAAAAAGGGTTGCTCTATATCTTTAGTAACACTGTTATATATTTTACCTTTTTCTTTAATGTAATTGTTAATTGCAATTTCATTACCCGTAAATTGAAGTGTAGCGTCTTTTGATTTTGCGTTAAACTTAATACTAAGATTACTGCCTTTTGGAGCATAAAATTCAGTCATACTATTATCTAAACGAAAAGTAAAGAAATCACTATTCATTCTTAAAGTATCTAAAAAAGAACCATCTTCGTTTAAAGTAAATTCTTTTTTATCACTGAAATTATATTGACTATATATTGTTATTTTCTTATTGTCTGCATTTTCTATTTGTCCAGAAAGAATTGCATAATCTACTTTCTTCTCCTGTGTACAAGAAACTAAAGTTGTTATTGCTAATAAGAGCCATAAATTTTTCATAATAATTTTATTTTAAGTTCATTTTTTTAAAGGTACAAAAACCTTTTTTCACTACTTTGTTTGATTACTTATTTTTATTAGATTGTTATTTGTTGTTGCAACAAACCTGTTGTCTTGTCTTTTATTAATTATCCAAATAATTTCTTCGTTTGAATTGCAAAGTAACCAAGTTTGTTGTTTTTCTAAAAGCGATAATTTTTCATCTTTAAAATACTTGCTTAATTTCTTTTTACCTGTCATTCCAGAAGGATAAAAATAGTCGCCATTTTGCCATTTCCTTACAATCAGAGGAAATTTTAAGTACTCTTTAGATACGTAAATAGTATTTTTATTTAGAACTGATCTATCTGTAACTTCTTTAAAAGTTAAATGAATAGGTTTTTTTATTTCTGAAGTATTTTCTTTAATCTCAAAAGATGTTTTCTTAGAAGACGATCGATTTATTTTAGAAACTATTAGAAAATCTCTATCCTTTAAAAGAGCATGTGTTTTAGAAAAAATTTGTTTACCAGATTGTGCAGAAAGTAGATTGTAGATATCGTTAAACCCTGTAAAATTGTATTTTTCTAAAAGTTGATATAAATAAGCTTTCGGGTTTGATAATTGTTGAATTTTATTAATTCTTAATTTTAAAAAACCACTTTCTTCTACAATTATATTAGATAAAACATCCTCAATTCTATCATTAATAATCTGTTTACTTTCTTGTAAATTATCTAAGGTCTTAGAAAAAGTATCTAATAAATTAGGATTAATTTCTTTTAAAACAGGCAACACTTTATGACGAATTTTATTACGAACATATTTTGTAGAAGCATTGCTTTTATCTTCTCGCCAAGAAATATTATTTTCTTCTGCAAAATTTAATATTTCTTCTCTAGAAAATTTTAAAAACGGACGAACAATATTCCCATTAATTTCTGGAATTCCTGTAAAACCATCTAAACCACTTCCTCTAGTTAAGTTAATAAGAAAAGTTTCTAAATTGTCATCTGCATGATGTGCCGTTAAAACATAATCGAAGTTATGGTCTTCAATAATTTCTTGAAACCAAGCATAACGTAGGTTTCTGGCAGCAATTTGGGTAGATTCTTTTTTTTCTTTTGCTACTTTTTTAGTTTCAAAAGAAGTTGTAAAACAATTTATAGCTAGGTTTTTAGCCAATTCTTTTACAAATACTTCATCTAAATCGCTTTCTGTATTTCTTAAATTAAAATTACAATGTGCAAGAGAAATATTGAAATTTAAAGCAGCTAAATTGTGTGTTAAAACAACAGAATCTATTCCGCCAGAAATAGCAATTAATATTTTTTTATCCTTTAAAAAAGGAAAATTTCGAGAAAGTATATTTGATAATTTTTGAAGCATAATATCTTCAAAAGTACGTAAATTATAACGTTATTTTACTGTTGTTTTTTCAACCAAACTCTAATATCTTTTCTTATAGAAACTTCTGGTCTAGGTAAAGGAATTGTTTTACCAAATTGCTTACTTCTGTTAAATTTAGAAAAAGTAACTTTTAGTTGTTTCCATTCTGCAGGATACAAATCTAAAAATTTATTAAACATATTTTGTTCAGTTGGTTTTTCTTTTAAAGCCTCTAAAGTTTTCTGAAAAAGTTCTTCTTTGTTTATAATCATATTGCAAAAATATCTAATATTATTTAAAAGTTGATGTTTTTTAGAGACAAGCTGTAAAATAATGTTTGTTAGTAATTCTATTTAGAATTTAGTAAAACATATTTCATGGCTTTAGCTTTAAGCAAACACTCTTCATATTCTTTTTCTACAACAGATTTTGCTGTAATTGCACCACCAACAGAATACGAAATATACTTTTTTTCTTCATTATAAAGAATGCTCCTAATTACTACGTTAAAATCGAAATCATTATCTGGCGTAAAATAACCAATAGTACCAGAATATAAACCACGTTTTGTTTCTTCTAGTTCTTCAATAATTTTCATTGCAGAAACTTTGGGTGCGCCAGTCATACTTCCCATAGGAAAAGTACTTCTTAATGTTTCTACAGGATGCATATTTATATCTATTTTAGAAACTACGGTAGAAATCATTTGGTGTACTTGCTTAAAAGAATATACTTTACATAATTCTTCAACTATAACAGAACCTATTCTTGCAGTTTTAGATAAATCATTTCTAACCAAATCTACAATCATTACATTTTCTGCACGTTCTTTTTCATCTCTCGATAAATCGGAAGCAATTTTAGCATCGTCTATTATACTAATTAATCTCTTTGCAGTTCCTTTAATTGGCTGAGAAATAATTTTAGAACCTTCTTTTTTAATATATCTTTCTGGCGAAGCACACAAGGCATATTGATGATCCATTTTTAGAAAGGAAGCAAAAGGAGGTTCAGAAATTTCATTTAAATGTTTGTAAACTTCAACCGGATTTATAGTTGAATTCTCCGCATAAAATTCCTGACAAAAATTAGCTTCATAAATATCACCTCTTTTAATATGGTCTAAAACCTTTGTTACTTTCTGATGATATTCGTCTTTATGAATTCTAAGTTTTATTTTAATATCATTTTTAGATGCTTCAATTTTTATTTCTTTAAAACCCTTAATTTCTTCAAAATCCTTTTCAATTTCATCGTCTACCATCTTTAAATAATGAAATTCGATGCTTTTTCCTCTGATGAAAATTAATTTTTGAGGTTGAAAGAAATATAAATCTGCAAAATATAAATGATCTAAATTTTTTGAAGAAAGACGTTCTACATCATTTTTAACATCATAAGAAATATAACCAAAAATATAATCTTTTGTTATAGATTGGTATTCTTTAAGCTTATCGAAAGCATTTGTGTAGTCTGTTTTTATAGCTGTAAATTCTTCAACAGCCAAAGCGCTATCGAAGTTAGAATATTGCTGGTTGTAATTATTAGAATCTAACCAAAGTGCCGTTTCAAATTGTTGCGACCAAGACAATAAATTTTGTTTAAAGTCTTTAATATTTTCTATAGAAAAAGTAAGAATAGTTCTTTTAGTCATTATGGCAAAAATACAATTCTTATTGATTAGTAGTAAGAATTAAAATGTTTTTCCGAAGGTAAATTGAATAGGAACTGCAACCCCAGAATTTTGTGGAAAAATGTTTCCATTAGAATAATGCATAATTCTAAGTTCTGCATTATATGCACGTTTTTTTCCGAAGAAAACACCTAAACCCATGGTGTCTTGGTATGTTATTTTAGGACCTGTATTTAACTTGTCTAAATTAGCTTTTGTTAAATAAGTAGGGCCAATTAAAGAATAGTTTGTGTACATGTCGAAACCTTTTCTACGCAATATATAAAAACGCATTGTTGGAAAAATAGAAAAAGCAAGAACGTTTTCTTTAGTTGCCTCTGTTTGAAAAGCGGTAACACTAACACCCCAATCTAAAGAAAAAATCTTTTCTGTTCTAAAAGCTAGTCTTTGGTATGTAATAGAAAAAGCATGGGCAGCTTTAACTTCTCCAACCCAAAAAACAGGAATACCAAAACTTTCGAAATTTCCTACTTTTAAGCTCATTCCAAAAAACTTATTTGCGCCAAAACCAATTTTACTGTTTCCGTAACTTACTTGAATGGTGTTTTTTGGGAAAAAGTAACCGTTGTTTTCATGTTTTTCTACTTGTTCTTTAGAAAGTTTATTAATATGGTACTCGAAACCAAATGTAACTTGAGAAATAGAAGGCTGATTCTCTTTTTCTGATTTAGGCAAAAATGTTCCATTTAAATTCAAACGCCACTTTTTGTTCAATTTATAATTAAAACCAAAACCGTACAATAGACTTGCAAAATGGGCATCAGGATATATAATATCATCATTTATAGAAAAACCAATACGCGTAACATTTGCAACACCAGCTTCCCCATAAATAGATAGTTTTTTATTTAGATTCATGTTTTTCTTTAAAGATAAAGACCAAGCATTTATCCAAACACTTCTTTCGTAACCAATATTATTTACGTTGTTATACTTAAACCAAGCAGCAGGTCTTAACGTACCAAATTGTATTGCTAAATCTGGTACTATTTTATAACCCAATAATAATCTACCAGAAAAATAGTTTTTAGAATAGGAATCTGTTTTATAACCATCAATTAAATTATCATTAGAAAAAGGGTAGAAGATTCCACCAAAATTAATACTGTAATAAGATTTAGATAAGAATTTAGATGGTTGTGCTTTCGATTTTTGTTCTTCTTGGCTGTATAAAGTTCCTGAAAAAAGGAAGATAAAAAATAAGGTAAGTATCTTTTTCATTTTATAAAAGTAAGAAACTTTCTAAAAAGAAGAAGCATCCAATAAATTGGATGCTTCTTAGGTATTTATGTTTTGTAATTCTTAGTTTTAAAAGAATAACTGTATTTATGCGTTTAAAGGTTTTCCGTCCCAAGCAGCTTTAGCAGCTTCTTTTACAGCTTCAGAATATGTTGGGTGACCATGACAAATTCTAGCTAAATCTTCTGCAGATGCTCTAAATTCCATTGCAACAGCAGCTTCCATAATTAAATCTGCAACACGTGCACCAACCATGTGAACTCCTAAAATTTCATCAGTATTTTTATCTGCTAAAACTTTTACAAAACCATCTAAATCTCCACTTGCACGAGATCTACCTAAAGCTCTCATAGAAAATTTTCCAGATTTGTAATCTACACCAGCATCTTTTAATTCTTGTTCTGTTTTACCAACAGCAGCAACTTCTGGCCATGTGTAAATAACACCAGGAATTAAGTTATAATCGATGTGTGGTTTTTCGCCAGCAATATACTCTGCAACTACAGCACCTTCTTCTTCTGCTTTGTGAGCTAACATTGTACCTTTAATAACGTCTCCAATTGCAAAAATATTAGAAACATTTGTTTGTAAATGTTCGTTTACAGCAACTTGCCCACGTTCATTAACTTCTACGCCAATTTTTTCTAAACCTAAACCAGTTGTATATGCTTTTCTACCAACTGCAACTAAACAATAATCTCCAGTAAAAATTACTTCTTCACCTTTTTTATTATTAGCCTTTACAGTTATTTCTTTTCCTTTTCTTTCTACAGCAGTAACACCATGATTAACTGCAAATTTAACACCTTGTTTCTTTAAAACCTTTGTAAGTTCTTTAGATACATCAGCATCCATTGTTGGTGTAATTTTTGGAGCATATTCTACTACTGTAACATCTGCGCCTAAACGTTTATAAACAGAACCTAACTCTAAACCAATAACACCACCACCAATAACAATTAAATGTTTTGGTACTTCTGGTAATTTTAAAGCTTCTGTAGATGTTATTACACGTTCTTTATCTAATTTAATAAAAGGTAGCGTTGCAGGTTTAGAACCTGTTGCTATAACAATATTAGTTCCTTCAATTATTTCTGATGAACCATCATTTTTTGTAATTTTTACATGTGTAGCATCTTCAAAAGAACCTAAACCTTCAAAAACATCGATATTGTTTTTGTCCATTAAGTACTTAATACCACCAGTTGTTGTTTCTACAATTTTAGCTTTTCTATCTACCATTTTTCCGAAATCGAAAGAAGGTTTTTCTACAGAAATACCATGTTCTTCAAAATGATTTACTACATCATAATAATGGTGAGATGAATCTAATAAAGCTTTAGATGGGATGCAACCAACATTTGTACACGTACCACCTAATGTAGAGTATTTTTCAATAATTGCTACTTTTTTACCTAATTGAGAAGCTCTTATTCCGGCAATATATCCTCCAGGACCAGAACCAATTACAATAATATCGTATTTCATAAGTAATTTTATTTTGCGTTTTTTGTAACCTTTCGGTTTATTTTCTACTAATAATCAACAAAAATACATATATTTTCATAAAATAAAGTAAGAATTCAGTAGTTTTACGGCATAAAATATTCTTAAAATATAAAGATGAAGATTCTAAAAAAAATACTTGTTTTCTTATTGGTTGTTCTAGTTGTTGCTCAATTTTTTGGTCCAGAAAAAAATGATGGAGATTTAGCAACAGTTGCTATTTTTATTTCAGAAACTAATCCGCCAGAAGACGTTAAAAGAATTTTAGAAACAACTTGTTATGATTGTCATTCTAGTAAAACCAATTATCCTTGGTATAATAATATTACACCAGTAAATTTTTGGTTAGACGAACATATTGCCGATGGTAAAAAACATTTAAACTTTTCTAAATGGAGCGAGTATTCATTAAAAAGGAAAGAACATAAAATGGACGAGTTATACGAGGAGGTAGAGAAAGGTGAAATGCCTTTAGATTCTTACACTTGGACGCATACAGATGCCAACTTAACAGAAGACCAAATAGCAGCAGTTGTTGCTTGGGGAAAAAAAGTGCAAGGAGATTATAAACTACAAATGATTGCCAAGTAATTGCAGAAAAAAAAGCTTTTAATTATTGGTGCAGTTTGGGTAGAACCCAATTCTTCTGCTGCAGGTAAAAGAATGTTGCAGTTAATAATGCAGTTCTTGCAAAGAGGTTACGCAATAACTTTTGCTTCTCCTTCACACAAAAACGAAAAAGCAATAAATCTAACTTCTTTAGGTGTTAATGAAGTTTTAATTGAATTAAATAATGTTTCTTTTGATGATTTTATAAAAGATTTAGAACCTAATATTGTTATGTTCGATCGTTTTATGATGGAAGAACAATTTGGTTGGCGAGTTGCAGAAAACTGTACAAAAGCAATTAGAATTTTAGATACGGAAGATTTGCATTGCTTGCGAAAAACAAGAGAATTGTGTTTTAAAAAGAATAAAGAATTTTCTACGGAAGAACTTCTAAAACAAGATATAACCAAAAGAGAAATAGCAGCTATTTTAAGATGCGATTTGTCTTTAATTATTTCTACTTTCGAAATGGAAATATTAAAAAATACTTTTAAGATAGATGAAGCTGTTTTAATGTATTTACCTTTTCTTTTAGATGAAATTGATGAGTTTCAGCAACAAAAATGGAAGTCTTTTGAAGAAAAAGAACATTTTGTTTTTATTGGAAATTTCTTTCATAAGCCAAATGTTGATGCTGTTTTAACTTTGAAAAAAGAAATATGGAGTGAGATAAGAAGCTATTTACCAAAAGCTGAAATTCATATTTATGGAGCCTATACAAATCAACAAATAGAACAACTTCACAATAAAAAGGAAGGTTTTATTATAAAAGGTTTTGCAGAAGACGCAAACAAAGTTGTAGAAAATGCTAGAGTTGTTTTAGCTCCTTTAAATTTTGGCGCAGGAATTAAAGGAAAACTTACAGAAGCAATGCTTTGTGGAACGCCAAGTGTTACAACAAGTATAGGGGTAGAAGGTATGCGTGGTAACCTTACTTGGAATGGTTTTGTAGAAGATGATTTTGCTAAATTTGCATTAAAGGCAAATGAATTATATTCAAATAAAGCTACTTGGAAAATTGCGCAATTGAACGGAATAGAAATTATCAATTCCATTTATAGTAAAAAGAAAAATGGAGAACTGTTCTTCAATAAAATAGAAGAAATTCAACAAAATCTAGAAAAACATAGAACTTTTAATTTTTTAGGAAATTTGTTGCAACATCAAACTTTACAAGCTACAAAGTATATGAGTAAGTGGATTGAAGCAAAGAATAAATAACTCATTATAATATAGTTATTTAATAGGAACGTAGTCTAACGGTAACGAATTAGCAAACTTTTCATAAGACCAATATCCTTCATAAAAAACATCTAAAGGGCTTACTAAAGTACCATTTTCATCTATTTCTGTAGCAGATTTTAGCGGAATTATAGAAGAGGTTTGTGGTAATGCTTCTCTTAATTTGCTAAATTGATTTCTTAAAATATAACCTTCTTCTTCTAGCTCATTTGTATAAACTACACTTATATTATTATCAAAACTAAGATAAGAAACACCTTTTTTAGTAATAATAATTTCATTGGCAGGAACTTTAGATTTGTATAAATAATCTTTAAATTTTGGCATTTTAGCTTTCTTTAAAACAACTAAAGCAGAGTCTAAAGGAGTTTTAGGATTGTCTATCTCTGTAAAAAAATTAATTTTAGATCTATTTAATCGAACAAGTTCTCTAGCGTTCTTTATTTTTTTCTCACTAGGTCTTTCTGGGTTTTTAACTCTTTTAAATTGATGAATTAAAAAACCATCTTTATAAGTAGTGTTTTTTAATAAAGATTGATAAAAGTGAAAAAAAGAACCGTTATATGTTTCTAAACGTTTTGCATTCCATTTACGTTGTTTTCTTTTACTACCTTTTAAGTTTTTGTACCTAGAGTAACCTAAGTAAGTAACACTGTTTTTGTTAATTATAAATTGCTCTAAATCATACGTTATCTTATAGCCTAAACGCTTGTGCATTATTTCTAACGGCTTTCTTGCGTAAGCAACTAGTACATTATTCTTTGCACTAAAATCGAAATGTAAAACTTCTGGATTTAAGATTTTACATTCTTTAGCGATAGCTGTTGTGCCAATAAATTCTCTTTTAAATCGAGTTAAATTATATTTCCAATCATCATCATAAACTGTTTTTTTTATTACAATTTCGTTTAACATATTATTTTCTTCTTCTAAAGAAAAGCCTAAAGGTTTTTTATATGTTGATGTATTAAGGTTGTAAATAATTTTTTTGTAGCCCAAATAAGAAACAATCAATTCATATTTACCTTCTTTTATTTGTATTGAAAACTTACCATTAGAGTCTGTAGTTGTTCCAACCATTGTATTGTTAAAATATACAGCAGCTCCTTCTAAAGGATTGTTTTTCTCGGAAACAGTTCCTGTAACAGTAATCTGAGTAAAAGATAAAAAGGAAGTAAAAAATAAAACTAAAAAAAATCGATTTTTCATCTGATAAAAATAATCATTGAAAAATCGATTTAATAGAAATATCTGTTAATTCTTAAATTAAACCAGCTCTTTTTAATAAAGCGTCTGGTTTTGGTTCTTTTCCTCTAAAACGTTTGTATAAGACCATAGGTTTTTCTGTACCTCCTTTAGATAAAACATTTTCTTTAAATTTTGTAGCTACTTCTTTATTAAAAATTCCCTCTTCTAAGAAATATTCAAAAGCATCAGCATCTAAAACTTCTGCCCATTTATAAGAATAATAACCAGCAGAATAACCTCCTTGAAAAATATGAGAAAAAGCAGTACTCATTACATTTTCTGCTACATCTGGGTATAGTTTAGTTTCAGCAAAAGCATTGTTTTCAAATTCTTTTACAGATTTAATTGCAGAAGGATCTTGCCCATGCCATTGCATATCTAATAAGCCAAAACTAAGTTGTCTTAATGTTTGCATTCCTTCATGAAAACTTGCAGATTCTTTAATTTTCTCTACATATTTCATCGGAATAACTTCACCAGTTTCGTAATGTTTGGCAAACAATTCTAATGCTTCTTTTTCGAAACACCAGTTTTCTAAAACCTGACTTGGTAATTCTACAAAATCCCAAGATACAGAGGTTCCAGACAAGCTATTATAGGTTGTATTTGCCAACATACCGTGAAGGGCATGACCAAATTCATGAAATAAAGTAGTAACTTCATTAAACGTTAATAAAGACGGTTTCGTTTCTGTAGGTTTTGTAAAATTACAAACAATAGAAACCTGTGGTCTTTCGTTAATTCCGTTTTTAATTTGTTGTGATTTATATGAAGTCATCCACGCTCCATTTCTTTTGCCTTTTCTTGGGTGAAAATCGGCATAAAAGACAGAAACAAAGTTTCCGTTTATGTCTGTTACATTGTATGTTTTTACATCTTCATGGTACTTATCGATGTTAGAAACTTCTTCAAACTGTAAGTCAAATAATTTACTTGCAATTTCAAAAACCCCAGCTATTACATTTTCTAATTTAAAATAAGGTTTTAATAACTCTTGGTCTAAATCGAATAGTTCTTTCTTTAGTTTTTCAGAATAATAAGCGCCATCCCATTTTTCTAGTTGCTCTATTCCGTCTAGTTTCTTAGCGTAGTTTTCTAAGTTCTTAAATTCTTTTAAAGCAGCAGGTTTTGCTTTGTCTAATAAGTTATTAGAGAATTCAATAACTTTTTCTGGCGTTTCTGCCATTCTTTCTTCTAAAACAAAATGAGCATGTGTTTTATAACTTAGTAAATTTGCTCTTTTATGACGGAGATTTACAATTTCTAGAACAACTTTTTCGTTGTTAAATTTATTATCCTGAAATCCCTTTTTACCAGCTGCAATTGCCATTTTTTTACGCAACTCTCTATTGTCTGCATAAGTTAAAAACGGAATGTAACTTGGGTAATCTAATGTAAAAATATAACCTTCTTTATCTTTCGATTTAGCAACTTCTTTAGCAGCTTCTTTTTCGCTTTCGGGTAAACCTGCTAGCTCTTTTTCATCTGTTAAATGCATTTCAAAAGCATTGGTTTCTGCCAATACATTTTCACCAAACTTTAAAGATAGCTTAGATAGTTTCGCATCTATTTCTCTAAGTTTACTTTTGTCTTCTTCACTTAAATTAGCTCCGTTTCTAGCAAAACTTTTGTATTGCTTGTCTAAAAGCATTGTTTGCTCTGGAGTTAAATCTAAACTATCTTTAGTATTAAAAACAGCTTTAACTCTTTTAAATAAGTCTTCGTTTAAAGTAATATCATTTCCAAATTCACTTAACCAAGGAGAAACTTCTTGTGCTATTTTCTGAATTTCATCATTTGTTTCAGCTGAATTTAAGTTAAAGAATATGCTAGTAATTTTATTTAACTTTTCACCAGAAAAATCTAAAGCAACAGTTGTGTTTTCAAAAGTTGGTTTTTCAGAATTATTTATAATTTCATCAATTTCTGCTTTTGCTATTTCAATCCCTTTTTTAATTGCAGGTTTGTAGTCTTCATTAGAAATTTTAGAAAAAGGAGGTGTTTTAAAATCTTGTAAAAGTGGATTCATTTAATTTTATTTAATATTCAAAGATAAAGATTCTATAAGTTTTATCATTTATATAATTATCTTTTTCGCTTTAACGACATATTTTGTTGATTAGACGAAATTTACTTAGTTTTATTAGACATTGGTATTATGTTTGTTTTGTAATAGTGTGATTAGCACCCACATAAAAATAAAAATTATGAAAAAACACTTACTATTCTTATTTATTTTTCTAACTCAGATTATAGGAGCACAAATACCTTGTTCAGCAGGTTTTACAGGAAATGGGACAGATGATTATATTACAATTCCTAATACGGATGCTATTAATATACAGAACACAAGAAACAGAACTATAGAGATGTGGTTTAAAACTTCAGATATAACTACAAGACAGGTTTTGTATGAAGAAGGAGCGCAGGTTAACGCAATCTTAATTTATATAGAAGGTAGTAGAATTTATTTAGGTGGTTATAGAAATAACGCAGACAACGCAACAAGAAGACGTTTTTTTAGGTCTGCTATTGGAGATATAACATCAGATAAATGGATGCATATTGCATTTACTGTAGAAGATACAGCTTCGCCAGATATTACTTTTAGATGGTATTTAGATGGTGTGGAAAAAGATGTACAAGATGGTTTACAGATAAGCAATCATTCTGGTAATATCTCAATTGCAAGAAATGGTGGTGTAGTAAGATACCCAACAAGCTTGACAGATGCTAATTGGGGTGGAAGTGGAGTTGGAACTTACAATGGTACATTTTCTGGTAATGATGGAAATACTAATAATTTTAATGGAAATATATCTTTATTAAGAATTTGGAATGTTGCAAGAACAGAAGCTCAAATAAATACGAATAAATCTACTTATTTAACTTCTGGAACTAGTTTGGTTGCTTACCAAGATGGCGATCAAATAAAATATGAAGCTAATGGATCTGCAATAATTGGTGCAACCGCTACAGCAAATGGAAGTGGAACATCTTATACATGGAATGGTGGTGCGTCTATAGATTTTTCTAACAATGCTAATTGGTCTGGTACTTCACCAGTAGTTACCAAAACTCAAACAGTAGTTATAAGTAATGGCTCTAATCAGCCAGAAATAAGTACAGAGGTTAAAATAGGAAGATTAACAGTAAATGCTGGTGCAGAATTTACTGTAAAAGCAGGAGGAACTCTAAATGTATTTTATGGTTTAACTAATAACGGAACAATTACTGTTGAAGATGGAGGAGCTATTATTTTTAACTCTTGTAGCGCCGTAATTGCAGGTTCTGGTAAATTTAATATAAAGAGAGCAACACCTGTATATGCTGGTAATGATTTTTATTCTTATTGGAGCTCTCCTGTAATTGCAGCAGATTCTAATATTGCTACTGTTTTTTCAGATGCAGAATTAATCTATAGATTTGATGCAAGCAGTACTAGTTCAGACTGGGCTTTTCATGGAAAATCAAACTTTAATACAGGTGTTGGTTATGCAGTACAAAATGAAGGTTTAGGTGGGCAATTAAGAACTTTTAACGGTAAAATTAATGAAGGAGACGTTGTTGTAAATGTTTTTGCAACATCAAACATAGCAAGTACAGATGCAAGTAATGTCTGGTCTACAGAAGGAGATAACTTAGTTGGTAATCCTTATGCTTCTGCAATAGATTGGGATTTGATAAGTGCAGATACTGATAATGCTGATATTGACGGTACGGTTTATTTATGGAATCAAAATACAGCAGAAGTAGGAGATAACAATGTGTCGGATTATTTACAATACAATGCTACTGGTGGTATGAGCAATACTACAACAGGTAAAATTGGTTCTGGTCAAGGTTTTTTTGTTAGAACAACTGCTAATAGTAGTATTACTTTTAAAACGACACACCAAATTGTTGCAAATAACACACAATTTTACAAAACAGACCAAGCTAAAACTATTTCTAAAAAAGAAGGTAGATCTTGGTTTACATTTAATAAAGGAAACAAAACAAACACAATGTTAGTAGGTTTCTTAAATGGAGCAACAAATAGATACGATAGATTGTATGATGCACCTTTCGATATCAATCAAACTTCTTTAGGTTTTTATACTTTGGTAAAAGGAACTAAAAAAGTATCTATACAAGGTTTATCAACTTTAAAAAGAGATAAAAAAGTAGTTAAAGTAGGTTTTATTGTTGACGAAATAGGAACGTATTCTATTGCAATACAGGATGAATCTATAGACGAAGATTATTATATCTATTTAAGAGATAAAGAAGCTAAGAAAACGGTAGATTTAAGACAAAGAGGGTATACTTTTAATATTGATACTATTGGAGAAAATAATACAAGATTTAAAATTATATATACAAAAAAGAAGAATAGAGCTACACAGAAAACAGGTAAAGAATCTTTATTAGTAGAAGAAATAGATTCTAAAGATTTTACAGTTTATGTAGATGGGGCAAAAGAATTAATCGTAGCATATGATTTTGATGTAGACAACATTAAAGAAGTTACTTTATATACCATTCAAGGAAGAAAAGTGAAATCTTTTTTAGGGAATGATGTAAAAAATGTTTCTAATTTAAAAACAGGAATATATATAGTAAATACTACTTTAATTAATAATACAAATTTGACAAAAAAAATACTGATTGCTAATTAGCAATCAGTATTTTTTAATATTTTTATTTTCTAACTCTTTTAGAAGCTTGCTCAACTTTTAGCTTTAAATCTTCTTTGTAAGCTATAATTTTATCTAAAATAACTTTGTCTGAAGCACCAATAATTTGAGCCGCTAAAATACCTGCGTTTTTTGCACCATCTAATGCAACAGTAGCAACAGGTACACCACCAGGCATTTGTAAAATAGATAAAACAGAATCCCAACCATCTATAGAATTTCTACTTTTTACAGGAACACCAATAATTGGTAACGGACTCATAGAAGCTACCATTCCTGGTAAATGAGCTGCGCCACCAGCACCTGCAATAATTACTTTAATACCTCTTTTGTGTGCGTTTTTAGAATAATCTACTAATTTCTCTGGAGTTCTGTGAGCAGATACAATATCAACTTCTATTTCAATATTAAAACTCTCTAAAATATCTATTGCTTCTTGCATTATTGGAAGATCAGAATCACTTCCCATTATTATTCCTACCATAATTATTTACTTATAACTCTAATTGTTTCTTTTACTTTTTGTGCAACTTCTCTTGCCATATCAATATTTGAATTTACAATAGTAACATGACCCATTTTTCTAAACGGTCTTGTTTCTTTTTTGCCATAGATATGAGGTGTAACACCATCAATTTTTAATATTTCTTCTATATTTTGATAAATTACATCGCCAGAAAAGCCTTCTTCACCAACCAAATTTACCATAATACCAGCTACTTTACTGTCTGTGTTTCCTAAAGGTAGGTTTAAAATTGAACGTATATGTTGTTCGAATTGATTGGTATAACTTGCTTCTATAGAATAATGACCAGAATTATGAGGCCTTGGAGCAACTTCATTTACTAAGATTTTATCATCTGTAGTTTGAAACATTTCAACAGCTAATAAACCTACAAAATCTAAATCACTTACTACTTTTAATGCAACTTCTCTTGCTCTTTCTGCAACTTTAGAGTGTATTCTTGCAGGACAAATTACGTATTCTACCTGGTTTGCTTCTGGGTGAAACTCCATTTCTACAACAGGATATGTTTTTACAGATCCGTTTGCATTTCTTGCTACTATTACAGCTAATTCATTTTTAAAAGGAATTAGTTTTTCTGTAATACATTCTACATTTGGTAAACTTTCTAAATCTTCTATATTTCTTACAATTTTTACACCATTACCATCATAACCAAAACGAGCAGCTTTCCAAACAAAAGGAAACTGAATAATATCGTTTTCGAATGAATGTATTAGTTCTTCTAAATATGCATAATGAGAAAATTCTGCTGTAGGTATTTGATGATCTATATAGAAATTTTTCTGTCTGGCTTTACTTTGAATAATTCTTAAATCTTTTGGTTTTGGATAAATCGTAAGACCTTCATCTTCTAATTTATCTAATGCATCTAAATTTACATTTTCTATTTCTATGGTAAGTAAATCTACTGTTTTTCCGAAGTTGTAAACAGTATTAAAATCTAATAAATCTCCAACAATAAAAGTATTGCAAATTTCTGCACAAGGTGCATTTTTATTAGTTTCTAAAATAGAAGTATGAATGTCTAATTTTTGTGTTTCTGCTAAAAGCATTCTTCCTAATTGACCACCACCAAGAATACCTAATTTAAAATCTGAAGAGTAATAGTTTTTCACCTTAAAAGTTGTTGTGTTTCAGCAAAAATACACAACTCAAATCACTTTCACTAAAAATTACTGATTCTAATTGCAGAACCATTTTTAGAAACTTTATATTCGATTGCAGAACATAAGAAACCTTCGGTTTGGGGTGCTCCTCCAATACCTAATCCTAAACCATATTCGCTTCCGTCGCAAGAACATTTTAAAATATTAGGCCTGTTTAATCTGTCGTAAATCATAGACGAGTTGCAATCTCCTTGTGGGCAAACTCTGTCATAAGCAACAAAATCAGATCCATTAACATTTAAAAGTATAATTCCTTTAGCGCCACCAGAAAGCTCTACAGAACCACCAGGTGTTTGTACATTAATTAGTTGAGGATTGTTTAAATCTGTACTTATAGATACAGAAAAAGGTCTTAAGCAATTAGCAGGAATATCGTTATCTACACAGCTTAAAACACTAAGAGTACAAATAAATAAAAACACTTTTTTAATCATAAAATTATCTTTGTTATCTTAATAACGATGGCAAGTTACAAATATTTTGTACATTTGTAAGACAATCTCATTCCTGAAAAGGCAATGGGATTTTTAAATTTAAACATCATGAGTGAAATATCATATTATTCTGCAGAAGGCTTAAAGAAATTAAAAGCAGAATTGGTTCAATTAGAACAAGTAGAAAGACCAAGAGTAACTACAGAAATTGCAGATGCAAGAGACAAAGGAGATTTAAGTGAAAATGCTGAATATCATGCGGCAAAAGAAGAGCAATCTCATTTAGAATTTAAAATTGCAAAATTAAAAAATGTAATTTCTAATGCACGTATTTTAGATGAATCTCAGTTAGATACGTCTAAAGTTTTAATTCATTCTAGTGTTGTTATTAAAAATTCAACAAACGGAATGGAGTTTAAATATAGATTGGTTGCAGATTCTGAAACTGATGTTAGAAATGGTAAATTGTCTGTAAACTCGCCAATTGGTAAAGGTTTATTAGGTAAAGAGGTTGGTGATGTTGCAGAGATTCAAGTTCCTAGCGGAATTATGAAGTTTGAGGTTATGAGCATTTCTAGAGATTAAAATAAAGTAGATTATTCTACAAGAATTTATTATAAATTCGGGTTTTGGCTATGTCGAAACCCGAATTCTTTTTTATATTTACTATCAACTATACGTTAATAATTACTTATGAGCATTTTTACAAAAATAATTACAGGGGAAATACCAAGTTATAAAGTAGCAGAAAATGATAATTTTATTGCTTTTTTAGATATTAATCCGAATGCAAAAGGGCATACTTTAGTGGTTCCTAAAAAAGAAGAAAACAAGCTTTTCGACTTATCTAGAGATGCCTATAAAGATTTAATGGATTTTTCTTATACTGTTGCAAAAGCACTAGAAAAAGCAGTGCCTTGTAAAAGAGTTGGTTTAAGTGTAATTGGTTTAGAAGTACCTCATGTGCATGTGCATTTAATTCCTTTAAATGAAATGGCAGATATTCAGTTTGCTAAAAAAGTAACCTTAACAAATGATGAGTTTGTTGCTTTGGCAGAAAGTATTGCTAAGAATTTTTAATAAAAATTATGAATACTAAAAGTATCTTAAATTTAATATGAAATATGCAGAATTTAATATAGAATCTAACAAAATAGAATTTTTAAATTCTGCTTTTGGTGTTGAAAGTGTTTTACTAAATGGAAAAACGATTTCTAAAAAGTTTTCTTTTTCTGGAATTAAACATAAAATAAACCTGAATTCAAATAATTTAATATTAGAATCTAAATACAAGCAATTTGGTGAAAGTGAGATTAAGCTTGAATTAAAAAATAATAATAAATTATTAGAAGAGAAAATTGTAAAAGTAGATAAAAAGCAAAGATTTTATTGGTTGTTAATAGGTGTAATTCTGGTTTTTGGAATCTATAAATTAGTAATAGAATCATTTTACTTATCTAAATAGTTTGCAAACAAGTTTAGCCCTGATTGAACGGTGTGTTTGAGCTCTTTTGAGGAACGAAAAAAGCGAGTAGTGAAAGCAGGAAATAGCTTCTAAAATTAAATTTTATCTAACAAAATTTGAAATGTAGTTCCTTTACCTATTTCAGATTTTTGTACGAATATTTTTCCTTTATGGTAATCTTCTACAATACGTTTAGAAAGCGATAAACCTAAACCCCAACCACGTTTTTTTGTCGTAAAACCAGGTGTAAAAATTTGTTTAAACAACTTTTTAGGCATTCCTTTTCCGGTATCTGAAACTGTTATTTTTAACTTTTTTGGTGTGTTTTCTATATTTAAATTTAAAGAGCCTTCTCTTTGCATTGCATCTATTGCATTTTTTATAAGATTTTCTATTACCCAACCAAATAACTCTGTATTTAAATTGGTAAGAATTTCTTTATCTGAAGTTGTAAAATGAAATGTTATTTGTTTAGAACTTCTAGATTCTAAATAATCGAATGCTTGTTTTGTAACTGTAACAATATTCTCTTTTTTTAGTTCTGGTTTAGATCCTATTTTAGAGAAGCGATTTGCAATTGTATTAAGTCTAGCAACATCTTTTTCTATTTCTTCTACGTATTTATCGTCAACTTTTTCCATTTTTAAAATAGCAATCCAACCTAATAGAGAAGACAATGGTGTGCCAATTTGATGGGCAGTTTCTTTTGCCATTCCCGTCCATAATTTATTGGTTTCTGCAGCTTTGTTAGAGTTAAAGAATAAATAAATGACGCTTAGAAATAAGAATAAAATTAAAATTAAGGCAATAGGGTAGTAGGTTAATCTGTTTAGTAAATCTGAGTTTTGGTAATAAATAAATTGTTTGTTATTACCATTATAACTAATCTCAATTGGTGCGTTTTCGAATTTCATTTTCTCCAATTGTTCTTCTATGTATTTTGAAT
Source organism: Polaribacter sp. PL03 (assembly GCF_033875165.1). NCBI lineage: Bacteria > Pseudomonadati > Bacteroidota > Flavobacteriia > Flavobacteriales > Flavobacteriaceae > Polaribacter > Polaribacter sp. PL03. The sequence goes on from NZ_JAWZSV010000005.1 coordinate 233,506, forward strand.
CTAAAGATTTAATTGGGTCTAAATTCTGAAAAGATTCAATATTTCCTTTATCATCTACTAAAATTAAAGGAATATTAGTATTGGTTGTAATAATTTTATCTTGTAAAGTAATGTCAGAATTTAAGTCTGCGTTTGCAAGTTCTTTTTGAGCGATTCCTAAAATTTCCATTTTAACTCTTTCTTCGTTTTTAAATTTCTGAAAAAACATATAGGTATTCCATAAAATTAAAGAAACAATAATTAAGGAAATTAAAACAGCAATTCTTTTAAATAAAAGTGTGTTGGTTAGAAAATTCATGAAAACAAATATAAAGGTTTCCTTATATAACTCATTTGTGATTTTGATAGTATCTTTACAAGACAAAATATTTTAGAATGCTTACTATAGATCCAAAAGAAATTTCTACACAACAATTACACGGTTACTTATTAGGTGCTATTGCGCCAAGGCCAATTGCGTTTGCAAGTACAATTGATGCAGATGGAAACCCTAATTTATCACCTTTTAGTTTTTTTAATGTATTTGGTGCAAACCCGCCAATTATGATTTTTTCTCCTGCAAGAAGAGTGCGAGATAATACTACAAAACATACTTTAGAAAATGCTTTGGCAACCAAAGAAGTGGTTATAAATGTTGTAAATTATAATATTGTACAACAAATGTCTTTAAGTTCTACAGAGTATGCAGAAGGTGTAAATGAGTTTGAAAAAGCAGGTTTTACCATGTTACCGTCTGATAAAATAAAGCCATTTAGAGTGGCAGAATCTCCTGTACAATTTGAGTGTAAAGTAAACGATGTTATTTTTACAGGTGATGAAGGTGGAGCAGGGAACTTAATAGTTTGTGAAGTTGTGAAAATTCATATTTCTGAAGACGTTTTAGATGAAAACGGAACGATAGACCAACACAAAATAGATCTAGTTGCAAGAGCAGGAGGTAATTATTATACAAGAGCTAGAGATGGTTTCTTTGAAATAGCAAAACCAATTTCTACTTTAGGTATTGGAGTAGATGTTATTGCGCCTTCAATTAGAAATAGTACTATTTTAACAGGGAATAATTTAGGTATGTTAGGTAACATAGAACAACTACCTACAGAAGATAGTGTTAATAACTTTGCGAAAGAACATCCGCAATTTATTGGGTTAGAAACCACAAAAAAACATACATTTGCGCAAGAGTATTTAAAAAAGAATGATGTAGAGAGTGCTTGGAAAGTGCTTTTAATTAAATAGTTAAGATTATATTATGGAAGTTATTGGTAAAGTTAAGTTAATAGGAGATGTACAAACTTTTGGAGCTAACGGTTTTAGAAAAAGAGAATTAGTTGTTACAACAGATGATCAATATCCACAAATGATTATGATAGAATTTGTGCAAGATAAATGTGATTTGTTAGACAGTTATAAAGTTGGGCAAGATGTAAAAGTTTCTATCAACTTAAGAGGTAGAGAGTGGATTAACCCACAAGGTGAAGCTAAATACTTTAACTCTGTACAAGGATGGAGAGTTGAAAATGTATCTCAAACAGGAGCGCCAAGTAACTTGCCTCCAGTAGATCAATTTGAGCCAGCATCTAACGTATCTAACGAAGAGCCAGATGATTTACCTTTCTAAATAAGAATAAAAATCACATAAATAAAAAGAGAGAATTCATTACTGAATTCTCTCTTTTTATTTATGCAAAATATTCTGTTTTTTTTTTCGAGTAGAAAATAAGTTTACTTCTTTTCTCCTTTTTTTGGCATTGGTCCACGTAAATGAATAACCAAACCGTTTAAAAAATTACGTAAAATCTGATCTCCACATTCTACATATTTTTCATGCTCTTCATTTCTGAATAAAGCACCTAATTCTCCTTTAGAAACTTTAAAATCTACTAATGCGCAGATTTCTACAATGTCTGTGTCACGTAATTTGTGAGCAACACGTAATTTCTTTAAAATATCGTTATTTGTTAATCCCATAATGCAAATGTAAGTTTTTTATGTAACTACTTTAAAAATTGCCCAAGCATAAATTGCGAATCGTAAAAAACGAAACAAACCAAATAAAACAACGCTTCTAAAAGGATATTTTATCATACCAGCTGCTAAACAAGCAATAGAAAAAGGCAATGGTAATAATGCGCCAACTAAAATTAAAATACCTCCCCATTTTTTGGTGTTTTTTAAATTTGCTGCCATCTTAACTTCTAAGTAGGTTTTTATAGACTCAATTTTTAAAGTCATTTTTCCTAGAAAATAAGTAAGTAGTCCACCAGAATAAGAAAGCGTAGCTAAAATTGCTAAATTTAAAATTGGGTCTTCTGTCTTTTTTGTCCAAGCAATAAAAATTTCTGGCGGAATTAATCCTAAAATAGTTTCCGAAATAAAGAAAGTTATTAAAATACCTGTTTTAGAAAAGGTTTCTGTAATGGTTTCTAAACCATTATTAATGTCATATACGTATTTGTTGAAAAGAAATAAGCCTAAAACAACTAATACGATAGGTAAGAAAGCTTTTTTTAAGCTTTCCCAAACAAACATATAAAAGCCAGTTCTACCATAATAATTATGGAGTCTTTTGCCAATAAATGCAGTTCTCTTTTTTCTTTTTTTTTTCTTTTTTTCCAAGAAGATATTTTTTTGTGAATTTACAAAAATAGAAACAAAATCTAAATAAATAAGATTAGAATTTTAGATTAACTATTTTTTAAGAAAACTGTAAATTCGCTTTAAATTAATATGCATTTTTTAATATGATTTGGCTTACAGATAAAATTGAATTTCCACCCTATGAATTTACTTCAGATGAAGGTGTTATTGCTTTAGGAGGAGATTTATCTGCAGAACGATTAATTTACGCGTACAAAAACGGAATCTTCCCTTGGTTTTCTGAAGATGATCCTATTGTTTGGTATTGTCCGTTTGAAAGAATGGTTTTATTTCCTCATGAAATAAAGGTTTCTAAATCGATGCGAAAAATTATCAATAAAAAAGAATTTACAATTACAGAAAATACTGCTTTTGAAGAGGTTATTTATAATTGTAAAAATATTGAAAGAAGCGATGGTTTTGGAACTTGGATTACAGATGATATGGAGCAAGCATACATTAATCTGCATAAAAAAGGAGTAGCAAAATCTATAGAAGTTTGGTTAAATAATGAACTTGTTGGCGGTTTGTATGGTTTAGAAATAAACAATATTTTCTGTGGAGAAAGTATGTTTAGCAATGTTTCCAATGCTTCTAAAGTAGCTTTTATACATTTAGCTACAAATAAAAAATATGAATTGATAGATTGCCAGATCTACAATGAACATTTAGCAAGTTTAGGTGCAAAAGAAATTGATAGAGAGTTGTTTTTAAGTCTTTTAAAAAGATAATTCTTAGCTTCTAAAGCTGGTTAGCAATTTTTAATTTTTTATCAATCTATATTAAAAGTTATTTAATAGTTAGAAAGTGTAAAAGTAATAATAACGTTGTTTTTTAAAACTTAGATTTTATGCTATAAAATTATGTTTTTTTGCATGTAGTATGGCTTCCTTTGAAGAATGTACAATTATAAACTCTGTGTTTGTATAGTTTTTAATAAGTAGTTCAATTCTTTTCATCTTTTTAGAATGAAGAACACTACGCAGGTAAATTGCTTTAATTCTATTTGGATAGTTTTTAGCAATTTCTATATAAATATCTGCATCATGTTCACCAGCATCACCAATTAAAATAATAGGTAAGTTTGGGTAAGTTTTTAAAATATTGATGATTTCTTTTTGTTTTTGAGGTTTTTCTTGTAATGGTTTTTTTTGAAAGATATTTGAAGCACTTCTTAGTAGTATTGCACCTTTAGGAAAGTTATTGTTTTTTAAAAAGTGATCTAAGTAGTTGTACAAATTCCAGGGACTATGACTTACGTAGAAAATAGGGTTTGCATTTTTACCAGTTTTACCAAGGTGCAGTAAATTATAGAAATGAGAAGCACCAACGAGTGCTTTTCTTTTAGTGGGAGATACAAAAAAGGTGTTTATTAAAAGTCTCCATTTTAACTTGGAAATTACACCTGTATGTAAAATAGTATCGTCTATATCACTTGCAACTCCAAATTCTGCTTTTTTAGAAGGAATTAACAACTCCCCAGAAAATCTGTTTTTATTATTTATTTTTCTCCCTTGGTTACTATTTGTATAAGATATTTCAAAGTTTAACCAACCTTCTGTATTTGTTAATTTAGAGAGGTTATCTATATTTTTTTCTACAATAAAGTAACCTTCATTATTTGTTATAGTTTCTATTTTATAATTATTAGGTAGTGTTATTGTTAAAGAAGTATTTTTAACTTCGTCACTTTCGAAACGTTTCCAAGAATTTATGAATAAGCTAAAAATATTTCTTCTTTCTAGATTAATATTTTCATCTTGTAAAGCTCTTCCTCTAATATAAAAGTGGCTATTTGTGCCATAACTTTGGTAAACTATTATTTGTAAAGGATCTTTTTTAAAAAAGGACATTTTTATTTTCAATATACAAAAAGTCAAAAAAAAAGCCACATTTTATTGTAGCTTTTTAGTTTTTTAAGATGATAAGAAATTAGTTTTTATCTTTAATTTTAATTTTTATTCCTTCTATATCTTTTAATTGTGCTCTAACCTCTTCCTCAGAACCTATTATTGTTTTTTTAGTAATAGTGGTTTTGTTATTTACAGTTTTTCTAATTTCTACATTTGCGGTAATGTTTCCATTAGAATCATTAGAAAGCATTTTTACAGAGGTTTCTGTTTTATTACTCATATTTTCACCACCTTTTATACCCTCATAATTACTAATAACTTCTGTTTTAACAATTGAGGCTTTATTAACTTCCGAAGAATGCCCACCTAAAATAGGTGCAATTACCAAACCTATTAAACAAGTAAGTTTTATTAAAATATTCATGGAAGGACCAGAAGTATCTTTAAAAGGATCTCCAACGGTATCTCCAGTAACAGCAGCTTTATGAGCTTCAGAACCTTTATAAGTCATTTTACCATCTATTTCTACACCAGCTTCAAAAGATTTTTTAGCATTGTCCCATGCGCCACCTGCATTGTTTTGGAATATAGCCCAAAGAACACCAGATACAGTAACACCAGCCATATAACCACCTAACATTTCTGCGATGGCTAATTTCTCCATTCCAAATAATAATGGAACAAAAGCTATAATTAATGGGAAACCGATTGTTAACAAACCAGGAAGCATCATTTCTCTTAAAGATGCTTTGGTAGAAATAGCTACACATTTATCATATTCAGGTTTTCCGGTTCCTTCCATAATTCCAGGAATTTCTTTAAACTGTCTTCTAACTTCTTGTACCATTTCCATCGCAGCTTTACCAACAGCATTCATTGCTAAAGCAGAAAAGACTACAGGGATCATTCCACCCACAAATAACATGGCTAAAACTGGTGCTTTAAAGATGTTAATTCCGTCGATTCCAGTAAAAGTTACATACGCAGCAAATAAAGCCAAAGAAGTTAATGCAGCAGAAGCAATAGCAAAACCTTTACCCGTTGCAGCTGTTGTGTTACCAACAGAATCTAAAATATCTGTACGCTCTCTAACAATTGGTTCTTGCTCGCTCATTTCTGCAATTCCACCAGCATTATCTGATATTGGTCCAAAAGCATCGATAGCTAATTGCATTGCAGTTGTTGCCATCATAGCAGAAGCGGCTAATGCTACACCATAAAAACCAGCAAAAGCATAAGAAGCCCAAATAGCACCTGCAAATAATAGCACAGAAGGAAATGTAGAAATCATACCTGTTGCTAAACCTGCAATAATATTTGTTCCTGCTCCTGTAGAAGATTGTTGTACTATTTTTAAGATTGGAGCTTTTCCTAAACCTGTATAATATTCTGTTACAGCAGATATTACTGCGCCAACTACCAGGCCAACCAAGGTTGCATAGAAAACACGCATAGATGATATTTCTTGTAAACCTTCACCAAAGAATTCCATTTTCATTGTTTCTGGTAACATCCATTTACATAATACATAACAAGCTATAGCTACCAAGCCAATAGAAACCCAGTTTCCTTTGTTTAGTGCTCCCATAACCTGAGATTCTTTAGCATTATTATCGTTTATTTTTACCAACATGGTTCCAATAATAGAAATAATTATTCCTATACCAGCAATAGACATTGGTAATAGGATTGGTCCAATTCCTCCAAAAGCATCAGAAATAGTTCCTCCCATATCTTTAATTACGTAGTTTCCTAAGACCATTGCAGCTAAAACAGTAGCAACGTAAGAACCAAATAAATCTGCTCCCATACCAGCAACATCACCAACATTATCACCAACATTGTCTGCAATTGTAGCAGGGTTTCTTGGGTCATCTTCCGGAATACCAGCTTCTACTTTACCAACTAAATCTGCACCTACATCTGCGGCTTTCGTATAAATTCCACCACCAACTCTAGCAAAAAGTGCAATTGATTCTGCACCTAAAGAAAAGCCAGCTAAAGTTTCTAAAACTATAGTCATATCTGCAGTGGAAGTCCAAACTCCTCCCATAAATTTTTGATAAAAAAGGATAAAAAATGCTGTTAAACCTAAAACAGCTAAACCAGCAACACCAAGTCCCATTACTGTTCCACCTCCAAAAGAGACTTTTAAAGCATTAGGTAAACTTGTTTTTGCAGCTTGTGTGGTTCTTACGTTTGTTTTTGTAGCAATTTTCATTCCTATATTTCCGGCAAAAGCAGAAAAAACAGCGCCAAATATAAAAGCAACTACAATTAAAATATGAGTTGTAGGTACAATAAAAGAAACTGCAGCTAAGGCAATACTAACTATAACAACAAAAATTGCTAATAACTTGTATTCTGCACTTAAAAAAGCCAATGCACCTTCGTAGATATAATCTGAAATTTCTTTCATTTTACCATCTCCTGCATCTTGTTTCATTACCCAAGATTTTTTAACCCACATATAGATTAAACCTAATACTGCCATTGCAATTGGCATCCAAATCATTAATGACTCCATAAATTATATATTATTTGAATTAATTTAAAATGAATGTAAATGTAGTAAATTCAATTTAAAGTATAAAAAAATTCAATATTCATATTTTTTAGACTTAAAATTATGAATTATATAAAATTTTGAGACAATGATTATTAAAGTGGTTTTGGTGAATATTAAGTGTTTTGTAATCCTTTTAAATAATTGCAAAAAAAAACTCTTTAAGATTTCTTAAAGAGTTTTTAATTTTTACTTTAAAAGTAAAATTATATTTTAAATTGATCTACTTTTTTGTAGTCGCTTTCTTCATATCTTTTTACAGATTCTGCAAATATTTTGTATGCTTCTTCAGCATCTCCCCAACCACCAACGTCTACTTTTTTCTTTTCTAAATCTTTATAAACTTTAAAGAAATGTTCTATTTCTTTTAATCTATGAGGATTTAAATCTGAAATATCATTTTTATTATTCCAAATAGGATCTGAAATTGGCACACAAATAATTTTTTCATCTGGTCCTTTTTCATCTGTCATATGAAATACACCAATAGGTTTTACTTCAATAACACACATTGGAAAAGTTGGCTCGTGACCAAGAACTAAAACATCTAATGGGTCATCATCTAAAGCTAAAGTTTCTGGAACAAAACCGTAATCTGCAGGATACATCATAGAAGAGAATAACATTCTGTCAAAACGAATTTTATTCAAATCAAAATCGTACTCATATTTATTTCTACTTCCTTTTGGAATTTCAATTAAAACATCGAAAGTTTTTTTATTTTCTTGACTCATAAATTTCTTATTTATCTTTTAAACTTGGTACAAAAATAGTAAATCTATTAAGTTTTTCAATATAATTTACATTCTATTTACGCAATGGTTTTCGATTAATATAACATCTATTAAACGATAAAATCCTTTTTCCATAAAAAGGAAAAAGGATTTTAGGTAAATATTATTAATAATGTATTATAAATACATTACTTCTTTTACAGCTTTTATAACATCATCAGAATTAGGAAGCCATTTTTCGAACAATACCGGAGAATATGGTGCAGGTGTATCTGCAGTTGTAATTCTTTTAATTGGTGCATCTAAAAAGTCAAAAGCTTCTTCTTGTATTCTATATGTAATTTCTGAAGCAACACTTGCGAAAGGCCACGCTTCTTCTAAAACTACCAATCTATTTGTTTTCTTTACAGAAGTTAAGATAGCATCATGGTCCATAGGACGTACTGTTCTTAAATCTATAATTTCAACAGAAATATTTTCTTTAGCTAATTCATCTGCAGCTTTGTACGCTTCTTTGATGATTTTTCCAAAAGAAACAATTGTTACATCTGTTCCTTCTCTTTTAATATCTGCAACTCCAATTGGTATAATGTATTCTCCCTCAGGAATTTCCATTTTGTCACCATACATTTGTTCAGACTCCATAAAAATTACGGGATCATCATCTCTAATAGCTGCTTTTAATAAACCTTTAGCATCATATGGGTTAGATGGTACAATAACTTTTAAACCGGGTGTGTTTGCAAACCAGTTTTCAAATGCTTGTGAGTGTGTTGCTCCTAATTGACCAGCAGAAGCTGTAGGTCCTCTAAAAACAATAGGACAATTAAGTTGTCCACCAGACATTTGTCTAATCTTTGCAGCATTATTTATAATTTGATCAATTCCAACCAAAGAGAAGTTAAACGTCATGTATTCTACAATAGGTCTTAAGCCATTCATAGCAGAACCAATTGCAATACCTGCAAAACCAAGTTCAGCAATAGGAGTATCTATAACTCTTTTTGCTCCAAACTCGTCTAACATTCCTTTACTAGCTTTATAAGCTCCGTTGTATTCTGCAACTTCTTCACCCATTAAATAAATGCTTTCATCTCTGCGCATTTCTTCACTCATGGCTTCACAAATTGCCTGTCTGAATTGAACTGTTTTCATTGAATTTAAATTATATTAATTTTATGATACGCAAAAGTAAGGAATTTATGAGTAAAAAAAAGATACTTTTTTATCAAAATAGCAGAAGTTTATATTTTGAACGTTTTTCCTTATTTTGTTATTAATAGGAAGATGTTTTTCAAATGAATTAGGTTGGTTTTTGTTATTATAATATTATTTTTATTTAATCATTTTCAATAAAAAAAACACAAGACAAAAGTTGATTTTTCCTATGTTTATGAGCTTAAATTGTATTTAACATGATTTATTTTGTTTTTTAAGCAATTTATTTTAAGGCTTAATATCAAAAAGTAAATTGTGTTTTTATTCTTATTTGTTTCATAAATGCGTCAATAATTATCACTGTAATAATATTGAAATTGTTAAATAATTAAAAAATTTACTATGCATGCATAGTAAATTTAAAAAAAAGACGTAATTTCGTCAACAAGAAAAGAATATAAAATTATAATTTATGAAAATATTAGTTTGTATTAGTCATGTACCTGATACCACTTCAAAAATTAATTTTACAAATAATGATGCTGAGTTTGATAAAAACGGAGTACAGTTTGTAATTAATCCTTATGACGAGTTTTGTTTAACCAGAGCAATGTGGTTTAAAGAAAAACAAGGTGCTACTGTAACTGTAGTAAATGTTGGTGGTGCAGAAACAGAACCTACTTTAAGAAAAGCATTAGCCATTGGTGCAGATGATGCTATTAGAATAAATATAGATCCTACAGATGGGTTTTTAGTTGCAAAAGAATTGGCAGCAGTTGTAAAAAGCGGCGGTTATGATTTAGTTTTAGCAGGTAAAGAATCTGCAGATTATAATGGGCAAATGGTTCCTGGAATGTTAGCTTCTTTAGTAGATTTTAACTTTGTAAACGGTTGTGTAGAGATGGAAATCGAAGATGCAAAAGTAACTGCAAAGAGAGAAATAGATGGTGGTACAGAAACATTATCTACCTCTTTACCTTTAGTTATTGGAGGACAAAAAGGAATCGTAGAAGAAAAAGATTTACGCATACCTAATATGAGAGGAATAATGATGGCGCGTAAAAAACCTTTGCAAGTTTTAGAAGCAACAGGGGCAAACGCTTCAACAAATATCGAGTCTTTTGAAAAACCAGCACCAAAAGGAGCTGTTAAATTGGTAGATGCAGATAATTTAGATGAGTTAATAAGCTTATTGCATAATGAAGCAAAAGTGATTTAAATTTCTTTAGAAATTTAAAAAGAGACTAAGTTTCATTAATAAAAATAATTAAGAATTCATTTCTTGTAAACTATTTAAGTTTTCTAGAAATATAAAAATAAAAAATATGTCAGTTTTAGTTTTTGCCGATTCAACAGACGGAAAATTTAAGAAAACTGCTTTAGAAGTAGTTTCTTACGGAAAAAAAGTAGCAGAACAGTTAGGTGTTAAATTAGTTGCTTTAACTATTAACGCTTCAGATGCATCAGAACTTTATACTTATGGTGCAGAAAGAGTATTAACTGTTTCAAACGATAGCTTATCAACTTTTAATGCAAAAGAATATGCTGGTGTTATAACACAAGCAGCAACCAAAGAAAGTGCAACAGTAATAGTAGTAGATTCTAGTATAGATGGTTTATATCTATCACCACTAGTAGCAATTAATTTAGAGGCAGGTTATGCTTCTAATACTGTAGCTGCACCTTCTAGTACAAGTCCTTTTACCGTAAAAAGAAAAGCATTTTCAAACAAAGCATTTTCAAATACAGTAATTTCTACAGATAAAAAGGTAATAGGTTTAGCTAAAAATTCTTTCGGAATTCATGAAAACGTTGTTTCAGGAAGCCTAGAAAGTTTCGAAGCAGAGGTTATTGCATCTGGTGTAAAATCTGAAAGTGTAGAAAGAGTTACAGGTAAAGTAACAATTGCAGATGCAGACACAGTAGTATCTGCAGGTAGAGGCTTAAAAGGACCAGAAAACTGGGGAATGATTGAAGAATTAGCAGCCGTTTTAGGAGCAGCAACAGCTTGTTCTAAACCCGTTTCAGATTTAGGTTGGCGTCCTCATGGCGAGCATGTAGGGCAAACTGGTAAGCCAGTAGCATCTAATTTGTATATCGCTATTGGTATTTCTGGTGCAATTCAGCATTTAGCAGGTATTAATGCATCTAAAGTAAAAGTTGTAATTAATACAGACCCAGAAGCGCCGTTTTTTAAAGCAGCAGATTACGGAGTTGTAGGAGACGCTTTCGAAGTAGTACCTAAATTAATAGAAAAATTAAAAGCATTTAAAGCTGCTTAATATTTTTTGGGCGTGCCCAAATTATTTTATATAGAATTTTAAAACCTATCGAGATTAATTTTTTTGATAGGTTTTTTAATGTAAACAGTTATAAAATAATTTCGTCGGGCTTTCGCTACTCGCTTTTTCTTTTTTGTTTCATTTCAATCAACAAAAGAAAAGAGCTCAAACAATAGCTCAATCCCTCACGCGGGCTTCAGTTATTGCAAAAAAACAAATTCAGCAGCAATAAGGGTTTTCACTATATAATTTTTTAGTAAATTGTGCCCTTAAAAATAAGCTTACAATAAGTGCTTAAAAGCTATTTTTATTTTTCGTAGCAATATATATGAGTTTAATAAAACTAACAATAAAAGGAATTTCATACAGTCAAACTCAAACAGGTGCATATGCATTAGTTTTAAGTGAAATGGATGGAACCAGAACTTTACCAATTATTATTGGTGCTTTCGAAGCACAATCTATCGCCATTGCTTTAGAAAAAGAAATTAGACCTCCAAGACCCTTAACACACGATTTGTTTAAGACATTTTCAGACCGTTTCTCTATAGAAATCAAAGAGGTTATCATTCATAAATTGGTAGACGGTGTTTTCTTTTCTAGTTTAGTCTGTGAAAAAGACGGCGTAGAAGAGGTAATAGACACAAGAACGTCAGATGCAATTGCAATAGCTGTTCGTTTTCAAGCCCCAATTTTTACCTACGAAAATATTTTAGATAAAGCGGGTGTTTACTTAAAGTTAGAAGAAGAATTAGGTATAACAGACACTTCAGAAACACAAGATATTTCTACAGAAATAGAAACTATTTTAGAAATTGATACTGCTGCACCTTATTCAAAACTATCAGTTTCAGAATTAAATAAAAAATTAGACGCAGCAGTTTCTGATGAAAATTATGAATTAGCAGCAGAAATTAGAGACGAAATTAGCAAACGCTCTTAAATTACTAACGAACTTACTTATGAAGAATCTATTATTAATTGCCTTTTGTTTTATTTCAATAACTTTTTTAGGACAAGATTTAGAACAAGATTGGAAATTTAATAAAGTTACAAAATCAGACGGATCTTCTTTATTACAAACAGAAGAACCAGTAGTTTTTACCTTAGCAGACGGTAAATTCAGTTTCCCTGTTTTTGGTGAAAATGAAAAATCATCAGGAACTTATATTCGTCAGAATAATTTAATCATATTCAATTTTTCTGAACACAAACCAGCATTAAGATATTTTAATATTGTTTCTTTTGATAATGCTAGTTTAGTTTTATCTGAAGGAGATGTTACCTATGAATTTGTATCTAAAGAATACGCTAAGATTTTGTTGCCAGAAGCAACTATAGTTAGTGAAACAGAAGAGGTATTAACTACAGATACATCAACAAATATTACAGAAAAATTAAAAACAAGTAATGGTATTATAGCTAGTACTAGTTTTACTTTTACTAGTTTTTGGAGAGGTGTTTTAGGAATGTTCTCTTTAATAGTTATAGCGTTTTTATTCAGTTCTAATAGAAAAGCGATTAGCTGGAAAAAAGTGGCTATTGGTTTATCGTTACAATTAGTTATTGCTATTGGTGTTTTAAAGGTTTCTTTTATTCAAAAGGGCTTTGAATTAGTAGGTAAGCTTTTTATAGAAATTTTAGAATATACAAAAGCAGGTAGTTCGTTTCTATTTGCTGGTTTAATTTCAGATATGGATTCTTTCGGATACATCTTTGCTTTTCAAGTATTACCAACTATTATATTCTTTTCTGCCTTAACTTCTTTATTGTTTTATTTAGGTGTTATTCAGTGGATTGTTAAAGTTTTGGCAATTGTATTATCTAAATTTTTAGGTATTTCTGGTATGGAAAGCTTGTCTGTAGCAGGAAATATTTTCTTAGGACAAACAGAAGCTCCATTGCTAATTAAGGCATATTTAGAAAAGATGAATAAATCTGAAATGCTTTTAGTGATGATTGGTGGTATGGCAACCGTTGCAGGTGCCGTATTAGCAGCTTACATAGGCTTTTTAGGTGGCGGAGATAAAGAATTAGAATTGGTTTTTGCAAAACATTTATTAGCAGCCTCTGTTATGGCAGCTCCTGGTGCAATTGTAATTTCTAAAATCTTATATCCACAAACAGAAGAAGTAAATAAAGATGTTACTGTTTCTCAAGAAAAAATAGGTTCTAACATTTTAGATGCTATTGCAAACGGAACAACAGAAGGTTTGCGTTTAGCTGTAAATGTAGGTGCAATGTTATTGGTTTTCGTAGCAGTTATAGCAATGTTAAACGGTGGTTTAGACTTAATAGGAAATCTTACGTCTTTAAATGATATTATTGCTGCAAACACAGCTTATAATAAGCTTTCTATAGAGTTTATTTTAGGGTATACTTTTGCTCCACTAATGTGGTTAATTGGTGTGCCTGGAGAAGATATGACTTTAATGGGGCAGTTATTGGGTATTAAATTAGCTGCAAGTGAGTTTGTAGGTTACATTCAATTAGCCGAATTAAAAGACGTAACAAGTGCTACACATTTAGCTTATAATAAATCTATAATAATGGCAACTTATATGCTATGTGGTTTTGCAAACTTTGCATCTATTGGTATTCAAATTGGTGGTATTGGTTCATTAGCGCCAGGGCAACGTAAAACGTTATCAGAATTTGGAATAAAAGCATTAATTGGAGGTACAATTGCTTCTTTAATGTCTGCTACAATTGCAGGAATGATTATTGGGTAACGTACAATCAACTTCAATAATTTTAAATGGTTAATAACTTTAAAATATTATATAAAAAGCTTTGGTGAAAATTACTAAAGCTTTTTTTATTTTTACATCAGTTTATTTATAATTTTAAATGAATACATAGCTTAATGAAACAATATCACGATTTAGTAAAACACGTTTTAGAAAACGGAAACGAAAAAGGAGATAGAACAGGTACAGGAACAAAAAGTGTTTTTGGGCATCAAATGCGTTTCGATTTAAGTGAAGGTTTTCCTATGGTAACTACCAAAAAACTTCATTTAAAATCTATAATTTATGAACTATTATGGTTTATAAAAGGAGATACAAATATTAAGTATTTACAAGAAAATGGTGTTAGAATTTGGAACGATTGGGCAGATGAAAATGGAGATTTAGGTCCTGTTTATGGTCATCAATGGCGTAATTGGAATAGTGATGAAATAGATCAATTACAAGACGTGATTTCTACATTAAAAAGCAATCCTAATTCTAGAAGAATGTTAGTTTCTGCTTGGAATCCTTCTGTTTTACCAGATAATTCTGTTAGTTTTTCAGAAAATGTATCAAACGGAAAAGCTGCATTACCACCTTGTCATGCCTTTTTTCAGTTTTACGTTTCAGAAGGTAAATTGTCTTGTCAATTATACCAAAGAAGTGCAGATATCTTTTTAGGAGTTCCTTTTAATATTGCATCTTATGCTCTATTTACTATGATGATAGCACAAGTTTGTGGTTATGAAGCAGGAGAGTTTATTCATACTTTTGGCGATGCTCATATTTATAATAATCATGTAGAGCAATTAGAATTGCAATTATCTAGAGATATTAGACCGTTACCAAAAATGAAAATGAATCCTTCAATAAAAAATATAGAAGATTTTACTTTTGAAGATTTTGAGTTATTAGACTACAATCCTCATCCTCATATTAAAGGAAAGGTGGCTGTTTAATAACAATATAGAGTTTAAAAAAGAGCTTTCATTAATTTGAAAGCTCTTTTTTTATGTTTTATTTTATAATTTAATTACGCTATTTTCTGCTCCTGCATAATCACTCCAAGCATAAGCATCAGCTTCAGTCTCGTTTACATAAGCTCCGTCTATTAAATATTTAAATTCATGTGAAGTGTTCGCTTCTAAATTAACTGTTCCTTTAAAAGAACCGTTTTTTAATTTTTTTAACGGTGTAGATTCGGCATTCCATTCATTAAAACTACCAATTACTGCTACATTACTAGCTTCTTCTGCAGGTACTGTAAAAGTTACTTTACATACTGGTTTGCTTTTTAAAAATTGTTTTTTAATTGCCATAGTTTTTTTATTAATTCAAATTTCATAGTAAAAGTAGATAAGAAGTTTAAGATAACAAACCCATTTTTAGTGTTTTAGTAAAGAATTATCACTTTAATAATTTCAGAGTAGATATTCTTGTTAATTAAGAAATTATCAACATATTTATTGTAATTTATTTAATAAGAAGTGGTTTCTTTCATGCTGATTTTCAGTGTTTTTACTTCGAAAACGGTTTCGTATTTTTACTTTTTTTGATGAAAACGAGTTAAAAAAGCCAAATCTGAAATCATTTCTCTTATTTTTGTTAAAAATTTATTTAATTTATGATTACAGTAATCGCCGCAATTGCAAAAAATAATGCTTTAGGAAAAGACAACGATTTAATATGGCATTTACCAGCAGATTTAAAAAGGTTTAAAAAAGTTACAACTGGTCATTACATATTAATGGGTAGAAATACTTTTGAATCTATAGGTAAGCCTTTACCAAATAGAACCACAATAATTATAACTAGAAATAAAAATTATTTTAAAGATGGTTGCTTAATAGCGAGTAGTTTAGAAGCAGCAATTGAGTTAGCAAAAGAAGAAGAAGAAATTTTTATTATAGGAGGTGCTCAAATTTATAAAGAAACTATTGCTAAAAATCTAGCAGATAAATTAGATATTACCTTAGTGCATAATGAATTTGATGCAGATGTTTTTTTCCCAGAAATAGCTCCTAACGTATGGAAAGAAGTTGTTAGAGAAGATTTTATAGCAGATGAAAAAAACAAATATGATTATAGTTTTGTTTCTTATAAGAAAATTTAATTTATTCGTCCACTTCTAAAACCGCCACCTAAATTCATTTTATATTTTCTTTGAGCAAAAAGGAAATAGTTAAATAGTTTATAATTTACCTCATAACCATAATTTATAGTAGATTGAAAATCTATGATGTTTTCATAAATATTTTGATTGTAGTTACTTGGATTTTGTGCCCTTTGGTTCCAGCTTATAACCCAAGATCTATTTCTAGCTTCCATATAATTCTTACTGTAAAAACCTTCTGGTTGTGCTACGCCAGCTAAATAGGCTGTAAAACCTGGGTCTATAATTGTAATTTCATACTCTAAGCTATCATTAGCAATAACTACAGGTTCTTCTTTTATAGTTTTAGTATTTTTTATTGATGTTGCAGCGCAAGACCAAAAAAGAATAGTTACACAGATTATTATAGAAATATTTTTTAAGAGTTTCATAATCAATCAATTTAGTATTAGTAAAGTTCCAAAAAATATTTTAAAATAGATTGATTTTTAGATGATTTAACACTAATTTTCCTTTTCAAAATAAGCTTCAATGAAAAATAGATGTTTTTGGGTTTCAGATAGTCAATTATATATAGATTATCATGATAAAGAATGGGGAGAACCTGTTTATGACGATGAAACACTTTTCGAGTTTTTAGTTTTAGAAACTTTTCAGGCAGGCTTAAGTTGGATTACTATTTTAAATAAAAGAGAAAACTTTAAAAAAGCTTTCGATAATTTCGATTACAATAAGATAGCTAATTATTCAGATGATAAATACGAATCCTTATTGCAAGATGCAGGTATCATCAGAAATAAATTAAAAATTAAAAGTGCAATTACAAATGCACAATTATTTCTAGAAATTCAACAAGAATTTGGCTCTTTTTCTAAGTTTATTTGGGCTTATGTAAACGATACACCTATTCTTAATAAGTTTAAGAATAGGGAAGATGTTCCTGCAACAACAAGCTTATCAGATAAGATCTCTAAAGATTTAAAAAAACGTGGATTCAAATTTGTTGGTTCTACTGTTATATACGCATACATGCAAGCAGTTGGTATGGTAAATGACCACACAACAAATTGTTTTAAATATTCTAAATAATGAGGATATTAGAAGTGCCAAAAAATGATTTAAAGGCTATTTTCTATATATTTAATAGAAGAATAGGCATTTTTATACTTTTCGTTTTCATTTTTTTCTTAGACAGTACTTATTTTGCAGAGAATTATACAAACTCTCAATTACCTATAAATATAATTATGATATTAGGTTTTTTGGTGATGTACTTTAGAGCAAATAAAAGAACTAAAGAATTAATGTTTTATGCTGTAATTATAGGTTTTGGTGGTGAATACTTATTTTCTAGAGCCTTAGATATGTACACTTATAGATTAGAAAATGTTCCTTTATATGTACCCTTTGGACATGCAGCTTTATACGGGAGAATTTTTATGTTTAGTAAAGCGCCAATTGTAAAGAAACATAATAAAGCAATTGAAGAACTATTTGCTGTTATAATTATTTTACTAGCAACAATATATTTGGTGTTTTTTAAAGATGTATTTGGTTTTGTAATGACAGCAATTGTTTTTTTGCTTTTATGGAAAAGACCAAAAGACAGGTTGTTTTTTTTCTCTATGTATCTTTTAGTTGCAATTCTAGAAATTGGTGGAACTGCTTTTGGTTGTTGGCAATGGCCAAATACTGCTTTTGGCGTTTTTATTTTTTTACCAAGCAATAACCCACCAAGCGGAATAAGTTTGTTTTATTTTTTATTAGATATTAGTTGTTTCTTTATTTATACACAAAGGCACAATGTATCTTGGCAAAGGCTTAAAAATATAAAAAATTTATAATTCTAATTTCCTGCGAGTAGTCTAATAGCAACAAATACTACTATAATTAAACCGCCGTAAATTAATACCTTTTTACCAGCATTTTTATAATAACGTTCGTGGTTTTTTATGTCTTTTCTGTAGCTGTAAATCATTAAAGCAATAAAAGCGATAATGAAAAAAGTCATAAATATAATTCTACCAGTTGTAAAATAAGCGCCTAAAAACATATTTAATTTTCTTTATTATTTTGATGGATAGTACAATTATGGGTTTAATATTTTTCTATATATTGTCTTTTTAAAACAAAACCATTAGAAGTTACAAAATTACAAATTTAAAAGCTTCTATTAATTAAAAAATAGATGAAAAACAAAATAAAATCGGTACACGAATTTCACACTGCTTTTGGTGCAGGAATTAAAAATTTACCAACAGCAAGTATTGGTAATGATAGAAACTTACTTCGTTTTAATTTAATGAAAGAAGAAAATGAAGAGTATTTAGAAGCTGCAGAAAACAACGATTTAGTTGAGGTTGCAGATGCCTTAGGAGACATGTTGTATATTCTATGTGGCACCATTATAGAACATGGTATGCAAGACAAAATAGAAGAAGTTTTTAATGAAATTCACCGAAGTAATATGAGTAAATTAGGTGAAAATGGTAAGCCAATTTACAGAGAAGATGGTAAAGTTCTAAAAGGGCCAGATTATTTTAAGCCAAATATTAAAGAGATTTTAGAAAAGTAAAACTTAATCGAAATGAGTAATATTTTTTCTAACATAATCTAATGTAAGCTTTAAAATATCATCTTCATATTTGTAAAACTCTGTATCTAGCTCATCCCATAAATCAATATTCGATTCTTTTTGCATTAATATTGCTTGCCTTGTTCTTAAGTTTTTAGGAACAGGCATTTGTGGGAATAAATGAATTGCTTTGGTAAGAATATCTATTGTTTTTTCTGCTTTAATAGCCATATAAGCATGAAAAATTTCATGAGTAAATTGACCAGAAGAACTAAAAAAGAATTGAATAAACCCACCGTTTGTTATTCCTTGTTCTAATATATCGATATAGATAAATGTTTTCTCAAACTCATTTAAGTTGCTAAAATCATCTCTTTCAGGAATTTTCTTCCCAATAATTTCACCTATTCTTATAATTTGTTCTGCATTGTCATTTAAAAGAAGTGCAATTTCTGTAGACGTCATTTATTTGTATTAATTAAATTTTTTAATTCTTTTTAAGTTCATCGCTTTAATCATCCAATTTGGCAATGGTTTTTTAGGATCTCTATTTTTTAAATTGATATTAATTCCTAACTTTTTTAATAAAGGTACTTTATTTGTTTCTATAAACTCAATAAGCGTACCATCATAATCCTCTATATATCCCCAATGTCCGTTAGCTTCTCCCATATTAAAAGAAAGATTGCTAATTACTTGAAAAGGTACTCCTTTTTCTTGGCATTCATCTTTTAAAACTTTCATGTTTTTAATATCGAAACATAAGTGAATATAGCCTAAATCTCCCCAATAACGATCTTCAAATATTTTATTAGGCACATTTTCTAAAGATTGTATTAATTCAATTTCACTTTTACCAAATAATTTTGAAAATCCACCAACTCTATTTTCTGAATGAGAAAGTAAGATTCTTCTAAATTTTTTATCTCCATTATTTAGTTGTTTTAAATCTTCAAAAACACCTGTTTTATCATATTCTACAATATCATATCCTAAAATATCTCTATAAAGTTTTAGAGAGATTTCTATATTAGAAACACCAATAGTTGTTCCAAAAACACCTCCAACATCATTTTTTTTAAGTTGATACCAAGAATTAAATTCTTTTATTTTTAAAATATTATTAAAAGGATCTTTTAGGTAAAAACTTTTAGAAGTATCTGGTTCCTCACAAATTTCAGAAATAATATTTTCGTTTAAGTTTTTTAACCTTTCGAAAGTTTTATAGATATCTTTTGTTTTTATAAAAGGAAATTGGATTCCTAAATCGCCTAACTTAAAATTACATTTAGGTTTTGAAGGAGTTCTATTTGCAAATTGCCAAATTTCATAACCGCCGCCACCTTGCATATTTAAAGCTAGTAAAGCTCTTTTTTTTCGAGATTTTCCACCCATATATTTTGCCATAAAGGTAGCTTCATTACTGTCATCAAAAATTAAAGCATCTGCACCTAATCTTGTTGCATACCATTTAAAAGCCTTATCTGCATTTGCAACACCAATACCAATTTGTTGAATTCCGTAAATTAATTTCTCTTTCATTATTTAGAAAACTAGCTTGTTTTTATTTTTGTTTTATACCAGTTTTTAGAAAATTATTACTGATAAAATAATAAGAAAATTCTAACTTTTAGCTTCCTCTAAGCTAAGGAAACTATTTTAAAACCTTCTTAAATTAAATACGTATTTTTTAAAGAGTAAGTTTTTATTTTATAGAATTTAAATTTAAAATAAGTTTTTTAAACAATAAAAAAGGTCTTGATAATTTATTACCAAGACCTTTTTTTTATTTTCTAAAAGTATAATTATTCAGTTGCCTTCATAAAAGCCTCCTTACCGCCAACTACAGGTATAGTAATAGAAGTGCCGTTTAAATCTACGGTTAATTCTGTTCCTGGTTCTGGTAAAAGAGTATAATTGTTATCACTAGAAAAAATCATTAAACCAATTTGTTGCCCTTTTTTTATAATCTGGTCATCTGGTTGTAAATTAAAAGTCATTTCATAAAACTTACCTTCTTTTAAAGGAGCACTTTTAGTTAATGATTTATAATTTTGTAAATCTGCCCAACCACGTGTAATTATATTGTCTGTAATTTTTGTTCTTCTACCAGAATTCCAAGGTAAAGAAACCAACCAAACAGATAAATTTACAGCAGCTTTACTACTTGCTGCTTTTATAGTAATAGAGCTTAAACCAGAAAGATGAAGATCTTCTTTTAAAGTAGGAGAAACATAAATTAAACGATGATTTGTATAAGCTGCTTGCGCCAATGTTTCACCAGAAAAAGAGTAATTATCTACTAAAGTTTCTTTTACTTTAGATGTTTTATTTAATGATAATTTACCAGCTTTTGGTGCTCCTTCTCCTAAGAAAAGTGTTACATCTTTAGCATCTGGGTTTGGGTAAGCTGCATATGGTGTTGGTTCATTTTTTTTGTCATTTTCTCTAACAATCCAAGCTTTTGGGTCGTTTTCAACATTATTTTTAATTCCGTGTAAATAACGCGTAAACCAACGATTCATCATTTTCATTGGTGGTGGACCTCCATGACCATTTTGGTGATAAAAAATTTGAGAAGGAATTCCCATTTCTTTTGCTCTCTTATAAATTCTATAGCTATGCTCTGGCATTACATTCCAATCATTAAAACCATGAGACATTAACAAGGCAGCTTTCATAGGTTTCATATCGTTTAAATAATCTCTACCAGCCCAAAAATCATTATAATCTCCAGAAGCTCTGTCCATTCCATTTGCTAATTCTGTATCTCTTATAACCTTATTATTATGTGGTCTATTTGCTTCTTTTCCACTATGAATGTAATCGTACAAAACATCTATATCTTCACCCAAATAACCTCCAGGAGAACGCACTAAACCGTTAGAACGATAATAATGATAATAAGAAGTATTTGGTGCAACAGGAATAATTGCTTCTAAACCGTTAACACCAGTTGTAGCTGCTGCTAAAGGAATTGTTCCGTTATAAGAAGTACCTGTCATTCCCACTTTTCCTGTAGCCCAAAAAGCTTTTACTTCTTCATTACCTTCTCTTTCTGTAAAACCTTTTGCTCGTCCGTTTAACCAATCTATAACTGCTTTTGGCGCTAAAGATTCGTTATCTCCACCAACTGTTGGCGATCCATCAGATAAACCAGTTCCTGGCGAAGAAGAATGCACAACAATATAACCTCTAGGTACCCAAGTTTTAACTTGAGAATTCGAAATAATAGGTCTTTTTCCTCTTCGTTGAACTTCTACTCTTGTTCTTTGTTTTTCTTTTGCACCAATTTCATGTTTTACCTCCCAAAATAAACCAGGAGTATCTGCAGCAACACCAGCATAATAAGGGCTAGATTCATAAATTACAGGTAATTTTAAACCTTCTGTTTCTGTTTGCGCAGGTCTAGTTACATCTACATGCATTCTATCTAGTTTACCATCACCGTCTGTGTCAAACGTAGTTTCTACCCATAAATCTGTACGAATCCATTTGCTAGTATCATTAAACGCTTCAACAATTTGTGCTTCACCGTCTTTAAAAATTGGTGTTGCTTTTTCTTGTGCATTTGTTTTTGCTGCAAAAACAAATAAAAGTAATAAAAGTATTTTTTTCATTTTAGTTTATTTTAAAACAGAGAATTCAATTGAAGAATCTGTAAAAACGGTATGTGTTTGTGTTTTAAAATCTTTCTCATCTGCTTTGTAAATATTGTCTACATACGTTTGCGGATTTAAATCGATTAAAGGAAACCAAGTACTTTGCACCTGAATTTGCACTTTATGACCTTTTTTAAACGTGTGAAAAACATCTTGTAATGTAATATTCACATCTGTTTTTTTATTTGGAGTAAAAGGTTCTGGTTTTTCGAAGCTATTTCTAAAACGACCACGTAAAACTTCACTTCTAACCATTAAATGATAAT
Source organism: Polaribacter sp. PL03 (assembly GCF_033875165.1). Lineage (NCBI taxonomy): Bacteria > Pseudomonadati > Bacteroidota > Flavobacteriia > Flavobacteriales > Flavobacteriaceae > Polaribacter > Polaribacter sp. PL03. Next base: position 256,084 of record NZ_JAWZSV010000005.1, read on the forward strand.
TACTCATTTTTAAATGATCTTGTAATTTATTGTTGTTTTCTTTTAAATTATCAGGATGAACATCTATTACCTTCACAATCCAATCTGCAGCAGAACCCGTAGTTGCTACTTTTAATTTTGCTAAAATATCTCCGGCCAACGTAAATTCTTCCGTTAAAACATCAGTTTCAAAAACCAAAACATCTGGTCTTCTTGCAGCAAAACGTTGGTCGTCTGTCATGTATTTACGTGGCGTAAAAACCGTTTTAATATCCTCAGAATAAGGAACAGGATGTTTTATATCACTAATAAAACTAATTTTTTCTGTTGATTTTTTAGTTGAAGTTAATTCTTGATTTTCAGACAAAAACCAATCTTCTTTTACCACATTTTTAGGAGGCCAAACATCAAAAGAGTTCCATTCTTTTTTACCGGAATCAAAAACATATGCTTCTGGCAAACCAGAGTTTTTATCACCTTTTCCTTTTAAGAAATGATTAAAGAACTTTGTTTCTATATTAGACTGAAATTTCAAAGAAATAGAATCTCCAAAATAATAATTACCCACATAATTTTCTACGGTATTTCTAGACCATTTCCCATGATCCCAAGGACCAAAAACTAAAGTGTTATAATTGTCTTTACCGTTTTTTTCTATCGCTTTGTAAGTAGATAAAGGTCCGTATAAATCTTCTGCATCAAACTCACCACCAACAATCATTGTTGCAACAGTAGAAGGTACTTTATCTAAATGCTGAATAATACCTTTACTTTTCCAGTTTTCATCATAATTAGGATGTTCTACAATTTCTTTCCAGAAAAAATCATCTATTCTATCTTTATTCTCAGCTGTTTTAACATCTAATTTGTCGTACTGAAAATATTCGTTTAAGTTTTTTAAAGGTCCTTTGTCTAAGAAAAACTGATATTGATCTTGCGAATTCATTTTAGGAAAAGAATACCAAGCAGAATCTGTTGGTGTATCTTTGTAAGTACCAAATAAAGAAATCGCTCTAAAATAGCTTAACATAAAAGCGCCATTATGATGAAAATCATCAAAGAAAAAATCGCCAATACACGCTTGAGGCGAAGCTGCTTTTAAAGCAGGATGTGCGTCAATAGTAGAAATTGTCGCATAATGCCCAGGATATGAAATTCCCCAAGTACCAACATTTCCGTTGTTGTTTTCTACATTTTTTATCAACCAATCGATGGTGTCATAGGTATCTGAAACTTCATCAGATTGTTTTGCTGTTTTATTAGGGATATACGCACGCATATTATCATAAACACCTTCACTCATCCAGCGTCCACGAACATCTTGATACACCACAATATTTCCCTCTTTCATTAAATGAACATTCGGACTAATTTTGGTTTTCATTTTTCCTTCTCCATATGGCGCAGAACTATAAGGTGTTCTTTGCATTAAAATAGGATAGTTGTTTGATGTGTTTTTTGGAGAATAGATTGTTGTATGCAGCTTAACGCCATCTCTCATTACAATATCTACTTCTTTCTTTGTATAATTATCAATTACATAAGTGTTTTTTTTCTTGCTTTTTTCTTCTTTTTCTTTTGTAGAATTACAAGAAGAAAATAAAAAAAGACTAAAAATGGTTAAGAGTAAGAGTTTTTTCATTTGAATGTTGATTTGTTTTGCATAAAATTACGAAACAAAAAAGAGTTGATGAAAATTCTTCTGTTAAAATGAAAATTGTTTTTTAGAAGCTATTTCCTGCTTTACACTATATCTTTTTTTTTCGTACCTCAAAAAAAAGGATGCCGTTTCAATCAGGGCTAAGAGTTTTTGCCAACTTTAGTTTAAAATAGAAAGTAAAATAATTGTTTATTAAGATGTTGTTAAAATCAATTTGAATACTTTTATGGTTGCTTAAAACATATAAAAATGAAAAGAGTTTTTTTATCCTTATTGCTAATTACCGTTATAGGTTGTCAATCTAAAAAAGTAGAAAATAACACAGAAAATATAAAGGAAGTTCAGGTTAAAAAAGTATTTCCAAAATTAGAAAAAGACAGGTATAATGTTGCTTTTTTAATTATGGACGGAACTTTTAATACAGAACTAACAGCGCCTTTCGATATTTTTCAGCACACCATTTTTAGAAAGAATATAAAGGCAATGAATGTGTTTACAGTTGCAAATACAGACAACCCAATTACAACTTTCGAAGGAATAAGAATTCTACCAGATTTTAATTACTTAAAAGATTCGCTACCAGAAATTGATATTTTAGTAGTTCCGTCTGCAGAACATCATTTAGATACAGATTTAGAAGATACTGCAATGATAGACTTTGTAAAACAAGTAGATAAAGAGGCAACTTATATTACTTCTCATTGCGATGGTGCTTTTGTTCTAGCAAAAGCAGGGTTGTTAAATGGCAAAGTTGCTACAACTTTTCCTAGTGATATAGATCAAATGAGAGAGACTTTTCCTGATTTGGATATAAGAAAAGAGGTGTTGTTTGTACATGATGGAAAATATATTACTTCTGCCGGTGGCGCAAAATCTTTTGAAGCCGCTTTGTATTTATGTGAATTTTTATACGGAAAAGAAGTGGCAAAATCTTTAGCTGGCGGTTTGGTAATAGATTGGAATGTAGATAAGGTTCCGCATTTAATTGTAGAGTAATTAATTTGTCTCCTAGAAAAAAGAGTTTTTTTTACACAATTGTCATTTCGACTTTAGCAGAAATCGCATAAATTTTGGTTAGTGTTGCGTTATCACTGTTATGAGATTTCTCCTTTCGTCTAAATGACAAATTTGTGGTGAATCGTGTGTTTAAAAAGACCTCACAGGTTTTCAAAACCTGTGAGGTCTGAATATGTTTTGGGATTTTTTTTTGAAACCTTCCTTATTAGGTTTTCAATACGCGTTATGGTTTGAAGCCATTCGAATAACTGTTTATATTTTAGCTTTTTTTCTTTGATTTATTTTGCTCTCGCTCGTTTGTATCGAGTGCCAATAACCTATAGAACATTTTATTCGGTACTCGTTACAAACGAGCACTAGCAGAGAATAAAGGAGTTGTCTCTGGGAATAAAGCGTATATTTTTTCAACAACTGTCATTTCGACTTTAGGAGAAATCGCATAAATTTTGGTGAGTGTTGGGTTATTACTGTTATGAGATTTCTCCTTTCGTCGAAATGACAAGTTTGTGGTGAATTGTGCGTTTAAAAAGACCTCACAGGTTTTGAAAACCTGTGAGGTCTGAATATGTTTTGGGATTTTTTTTTAAAAACCTTCCTTATTAGGTTTTCAATACGCGTTATGGTTTGAATCCATTCGAATAACTGTTTATATTTTAGCTTTTTTTCTTTGATTTATTTTGCTCTCGCTCGTTTGTATCGAGTGTCAATAGTATATAGAAGATTAGGTTCGGTACTCGTTACAAACGAGCACTAGCAGAGAATAGAGGAGTTGTCTCTGGGAATAAAGCGTATATTTTTTGAACAACTGTCATTTCGACTTTAGGAGAAATCGCATAAAGTTTAGTTGTTGTTATGATATCACTGTTATGAGATTTCTTTAAGCGTCTAAATGACAAGTTGGCGATTTTTTGTGTTTTTCTAATAAAATAGATTTTACTTTTTCTATTAGTTGGCAAACAAGTCTAGCCCTGATTGAAGCATTTGTTTGAGCTCTTTTTTATTCTTTTTCTGAATAAAAAAAGCGAGTGCGTAAAGCAGGAAATAGCTTCAAATACGATTCTAAAAGACATTTATAAAATAAGTGTTTATTCCATAAAATTTCTTGTATTTTTGCAAACTATGCAAGAACCTAAAAGACATCAGTTAACAGATTGGTTACCAACTACAAACAAGGAAGTGAAAATTCGTGGTTGGGAAGAACTAGACGTTATTTTATTTAGTGGAGACGCTTATGTAGATCATCCATCATTTGGACCTGCAGTAATAGGTCGTATTTTAGAAAGTTATGGCTTGCGTGTGGCAATTGTGCCGCAACCAAGTGTAAATGATAATTTGCAAGATTTTGAAAAATTAGGAAAGCCTCGTTTATTTTTTGGCGTTACGGGTGGTTGTATGGATCCTATGGTTTCTAATTATACTGCGAGTAAAAAACGAAGAGATAAAGATGCGTATACGCCAAATGGTGATAAAGGTTTTAGACCAGATTATGCAACTTCTGTGTATTCGAAAATACTAAAAGATAAATACCCAGATATACCTGTATTAATTGGAGGAATCGAAGCTTCTTTAAGACGTGTAACTCATTATGATTATTGGTCTGATAAATTATTACCGTCTATTTTAGAAACGTCTAAAGCAGATATGTTGGTCTATGGAATGGGAGAACAACCTTTGCGTGAAATTGTAGAATTAATGCAAAAAGGAGTGCCGTTTTCTAGTTTAAAAAATATTAAACAAACAGCTGTTTTTGTTGATGAAAAGGTAGAGAAATTACCGAATGTAAATGATTGGGAAGATGTTACAATTAATTCTCATAAAGCTTGTTTAGCAGATAAAAAGACTTTTGCTTCTAATTTTAAAGTAATAGAGCAGGAGTCTAATAAGTTAAAGGCAAGGAGAATTTTACAAGAAGTTGAAGGGAAAACGTTGGTAATAAATCCGCCATACCCAACAATGACAGAAAAGGAAATTGATGGTTCTTTCGATTTACCTTTTACACGTTTACCACATCCAAAATATGACAAACGTGGACCAATACCTGCGTTTGAAATGATAAAATTTTCTATAAACATTCACAGAGGATGTTTTGGTGGTTGTAGTTTTTGTACAATTTCTGCACACCAAGGTAAGTTTATTGCCAGTAGAAGTCAGGAATCTGTTTTAAAGGAAATAGATAAAGTGGCAAATATGCCAGATTTTAAAGGATATTTATCTGATATTGGTGGACCTTCTGCAAATATGTATCAGATGAAAGGGAAAGTACAATCTATTTGCGATAAATGTGTTGCGCCTAGTTGTATTTCGCCTGTGATTTGTTCTAATTTAGATACGTCTCATAAACCTTTAACGGAATTATACCAAGCGGTTGATAAACATCCGAAGATTAAAAAATCTTTTATTGGAAGTGGAATTAGACATGATATGTTGGTGCCAGAATTCAATAAAAACGCAGATCCAAAAGAATTGGATGCGTATACAGAAGAGGTAATGACCAAGCATGTTTCTGGTCGATTAAAAGTGGCGCCAGAACATACTTCTGACCCGGTTTTAAAACTGATGCGTAAACCGTCTTTTAAATATTTTCATATGTTTAAAGAGCGTTTCGATAAGATAAATATTAAGAAGAAATTAAACCTTCAATTAATTCCGTATTTTATTTCTAGTCACCCAGCAAGTGAGGTAGAAGACATGGCAAATTTAGCTGCAGAGACCAAAGATATGGGCTTTCAGTTAGAGCAAGTGCAAGGTTTTACACCAACACCAATGACGGTTGCAACGGTTATTTATTATTCAGGATATCATCCGTATACTTTAAAACCTACAAAAACGCCAAAAACAAAAAAGGAACGTGAAGACCAACATAAATTTTTCTTTTGGTATAAGAAAGAAAATAAAGATTGGATTAAAAACACGTTGAATAAAGTAGGAAGACAAGATTTATTACAAAAACTATTACCAGAAAATAATTCTTGGAAAAAGAACAAAAATGCGAAAGAAGTAAAGAATACTTTTGATGATGCTGTGCCTGTTCCTTTTAATAAGAGAAAGAAAAAAGTAAGTAGAGCTCCTAAGAAAAAAAGGAGATAAGCTTAAATTGATATTCAAATTTTAATAAAAAAAAAGTCATTGTAATTAAACAATGACTTTTTTTTATTAAAAACTAAGTTGTTCTTTAAATAAGTAAGATTGTCTTCTAGAAATTTCTACTTCTTCACCAGAATTCATTTCCACTTTTAATTTTCCATTAAACCAAGAGACTACTTTTTTTACATGATTTATGTTAATAATCTGTTGTCTATTGGCTTTAAAAAATACTTCTTTAGGTAATTTTTCTTCTACTTGTGCCAGCGATTTATAGATTAATGGTTTATTATTCTCAAAGTAGACACGCGTATAGTTTCCTAAAATTTCGAATAAAGAAATATCTTCAATTTTAACCAACCAGCATTTTTCACCATCTTTTATAAAGATTTGTTTATCTAAGCTTAAAGCGTCTACGTTTTTAGTTTCAGTTTTTGTGGTATTGCTAATGCTTTCAATTACTTTCTCTATGCTCTTAGAAAAACGTTTTTGATTAATTGGTTTTAATAGATAATCAAAAGCATTGTACTCGAAAGATTTAATAGCATATTCATCAAAAGCAGTTGTAAATATGGTAGTAGGAACTTCATCTAACATTTCTAACAATTCGAATCCATCTTTTTCTGGCATGTTAATATCTAAAAAAAGTACATCGGGTTTTGTTTCATTAATCAACTTAAAACCATCGTCTACATTTTCTGCCTCTCCTAAAATTTCAATTTCTTTGTGCTCTTTAATTAATTCTTTTAATTCATTACGAGCTAAACGAGAATCTTCTACAATAACAGCTTTTAATTTTATCATGTTAGTGGAATTTTAATAGTGGCAACCACTTGGTTTTCTATTTCTCTTAATTTAAAAGTAGCAGCTTCACCATAAAGTAACTCTAGTCTTTTCTTAATGTTTTTTAAACCTAATTGTGTACTATTTTCACTTCTCTGTAAAGACCCAGAATTGGTTACTTCAATTTGTAATTGAGTATCTTTTATAGAAGTTGATAAACTTACTTTACCACCGTTTTTTAAATTAGATATTCCGTGTTTTAAAGCGTTTTCAATTAGCATTTGAACAATCATTGGCGGAATTTGTTTACTTAAAGAAGCATTGTCTATATGAGTTTCGAAATGTAAACGATTCTCAAATTGGATTTTAGAAATAGCAACATAATTTTCTACCATTTCTAATTCATCTTCTAATGAAATAGAATTTATATCGCTTTTTGTTAAAGAATAACGCAGCGTTTCCGATAAACTTGTAAGCATATTTCTAGCTTTACCAACATCTTCTAGCATAAGGCCGCGAATATTATTTAAGCTGTTAAACATAAAATGCGGATTAATTTGCCCTTTTAAAGTGTTTAGTTGAGATTCTTTTAGATTTGCTTCTAGTTCTAATTGTCTAAATTGTACTGTTTTTAATTGATGAAAAATCTTAATTGTTAAAAAAACAAAAAGCCAGATAATAAATAAGGTAGCAAAATAGAATACATTATATATTTTACCAGTAAAAGTCATCTCTGAACTTGGTTGGTATTTAGCATATTGTTGAACAATATTAAGAATTGGCCAAATTAGCAACGTGTATAATACTTGAACAATAAGAAAAGTGATAAGAATTTTCCAGACAATTGTTTTCCAATTATCCTTAAAGTTAATTTTCTTATCAATAAAAAAAGAGATTGCAAACGATAAAGTAAAAGCTAAAAGTGCACATGCAAAAGTTTCTAACCAATAATATAATATTTTTTCTGGCGGTAATTCTGCTTCGGTAAGAAATAGTTTTGGGCCTGCTAATGTTGCTGTAAACAAAAGAAACCATACCAATAGGTTAGATGTTATATAAAATTTATTAAGAGATAATTTCATTTATTAATTTTGTAATGATCTAACTTACAATTTAAATTGTAAGTTTTTTTACTTGTAAATTATTAATAATGCTACTTTAAACTTACCACAATACTATTTGTATAACAAATTCTACTATTGCTTTAACGATCTCTACTGCTGCTTTAACTATAATAATCATAATTTGGTCGATTTTAGAATTATAATGTAAATGTATGTTACAGTTTCGTTTTTTTATTTAAAAATATGACAAGCGGTAATTCTAATGTAAGCAACGGAAAGTCTATTTATTTAGTTAACAAAGTTTTATAGATGAGGTGTTTGTATAACAAGATATCTATTTTTAGCTTATTAAATTGAGTTTTTTAAAGTACAAAAGATTAATTTTTAATTCGGTTCTTTGGGAGATTTTCTATGTTTTCCTCTTGGTCCATCTCCTTTATAAAGTACAATTTCTGAATGTAATAACTGAGCGGCTTCTGCAGAACTTTTTACTTTAGAAGCACTTCGTTCTAACATTTCAGTTTCAAAAGTAGTTAATGCATTTTCTCTTATTCCGTTTTCTTTCCAATGAGATAAGGAGTTGCACCCTTTATATATTTCTCTTGCTAATGAAAGTGCATCTAATAATGCTTGATTTGCACCTTGGCCTTTAAACGGACTCATAGGATGTGCTGCATCTCCAATAAGTGTAACATTACTCTCTTTTTGTAATAAATCTGCTTTTAATAATTCTCTATCGTATACAGGATAACCAGAAATTTGTGTTTCATTAGTTGCAGCTATAATTTGAGGAATAGGAGTGTGCCATTTAGTTCTATTAATTGCTTCTTCCTTAAGAGCTCTAGCACCTTGTAAATTTAGTTCTTTTGCTTTTTTTTCTGATACAGGAAAGCTAAGTTGCCACATTATCGAGTCTGAATCATACGGCATCATATAAATTCTTTCATTACCATTTGCAGTTTGAAATACAGTTGCAGCATCTAATAAAGGGCTTCTAATTTCTTCTAATTTATTTAAGGGGCAAATACCTAAAATTACAATACAATCTAAATAGCGTAAAGGTGATATTTTTTCACCAAAAAGTAATTTTCTTATGGTACTTCGAATTCCGTCTGCACCAACAACAAGGTCTGCTGTTGCATATTTTATTTTGTTATTTACTTGAAAACTTAATTTTACACCTTCGTCTTTAGAGGTACTAAAGTTTAATAATTGATGTCCCCAACTTACTTTATTATCTCCACCAAGTTGTTCTAGCAATGCTAAACGTAAAGACTGTCTTGCAATGTGTATATTGGTTCTTTTTGGTGATGTTTTAGCTTCTGGTCGTCCCCATTTTCTTATTCCCCATTCACCTATAATTTCTCCTTCTGTAGTATGAACTACGTGTCTGGTAGAGGTTATTCCGTTTTTTAAAGAAACAATACCTAAGCCTGTTATTGCTTTGCTAGCTTGTTGCAAAGTAAGACCGTATCCTTGAGATCGAGTATCGAAGCTCGCATCTCTTTCGTAAAGTGTAAAAGGAATTCCTCGATGTAAACAAGCTACAGCAAGTGCAACTCCACCAATTCCACCACCAATAATAGCTACATGAGGAAATTTTTCTTTGTCTGGGTTATTACGATTGGTAACTTTAACCAAACCAGCACCTTTACATTTTAAACAAGTGGTTATTTGATTTTTTGGAAGAATAGGAGCAACTCCGTTACAATTTTGTTCTTTAAACTGTTTTAAGGCTTTTTCATAATTGAGCAACGTTTTCTTTCGAACCCGTTGCTTTATTTTGCCATTACCTTTACAGTTCTTGCAAATAGTCCAATTAGTATCTTTTTTCGCTTCCTCTTCCAACTATTTTATCTTTACTAAGTTCTTCGATTTCGCCTCTCTAAAAAGCAATAAGGAAGTTCTTTTTTAAACTTTTAGAAAATTCTAATTATTTCTTTACAGCAATCATCATGTGAGGACTAAAAGGTAATAAATACTCATCATTCTGAGTAAGATTTTGTAATGCTTTTAAAGTTTTAGATTTCTTTTTATCTAGCATATTTGCAAAGTATTCGTTGTCTAACCAAATCATTCCTTCAACTGCAAAAAGATTTACAAACTTTAAATTTTGCTCTAAAAACTCTGCTTTTAAACCTTCTGGTTTGTGGTAAAAAGCATCTGCTAATAGAAAAGGAAAGTCTTTTGGTGCATCGTGCACACCTGTTGTAAGTTCTGCTTTACACATGTCGAAAAATGAGTTTGCATGTATCATTCCGTTCATTAAACCAACTACTGTAGAAGCTGTTGCGTTAATTGCGAAGCCTAAGATAATTCCACCTTTTTTTAAGACTCTTTTAGCTTCTATAATAGCAGCAACTCTATCTTCTTTTTTTTGTAAATGATATAAAGGTCCGTGAAGAATAACTAAATCTGCAGTATTTTCTTTAAAAGGTAGTTTTTTTGCTTCACCAATTGCAACAGTAAAAGGTTTTTTTAATTTCTTTGCTCTCTTTTCAGCTAGTTTAATGTGTTTTAAAACAGGTTCTATTAAATGTACTGTATGGTTGTTTTTTGCTAACCATTCAGAATATTTTCCTGTTCCACCGCCCACATCTATAATAGTACTGTTTGGTTTAGATATATGTTGTTGTATGAGATCTTTAATACGTTCAAATTCAAAAATACCCATTCCTTTTTCTAGTCTGGTTTCTTCTGAAGCTTTATTATAAAAATCGTCTAATTCTTTACTTATAAGAGTTTTCTTTTTCACCTTAAATATTTAAAGGATAAAAGTAATTAAAATATAGTGAAATAGTTTCCTGCTTTCGAGGGAATGATAAAAATGTAATTTATTATTTTAAGTGCTTGTTAAAGAAAGCAATGGTTCTTTCCCAAGATAAATCTGCAGCAGTTTCATCATATCTAGGAGTTGTGTTATTATGAAACCCGTGATTTACATTTGTATAGAAATGTGCTTCGTGTGTAATTGTGTTTTCTTTTAAAACTTTTTCAAAAGCTAGCCAACCCTCATTAACTCTTTTGTCTAATTCTGCATATTGTAGTAATAGAGGAGCTTTAATTTTGGCAGCATCTTTAGCTTCTGGTTGTCTACCATAATAAGGTACAGCTGCACTTAAGTCTGGTAATCTTACAGCCATCATATTAGAAATCCATCCTCCAAAACAGAAACCAACTACACCAACTTTTCCGTTACAATCTTTATGAGATTTTAAATAGTTATAACCTGCTATAAAGTCTTCTAGCATTTCATTTTTATCTCTTTTACTTTGCATTTCTCTACCTTCATCATCACTTCCAGGATAACCGCCCATTGGTGAAAGTGCATCGGGAGCTAAAGTTATAAAGCCTTCTAATGCTGCTCTTCTAGCAACATCTTTTATATACGGATTCAATCCGCGGTTTTCATGAACAACTATAATACCTGGTAATTTTGTTTTGATATCTTTCTGTACTGTTAATAAACCAGTCATCTTTAAACCTCCTTTTGGAGAAGCATAATTTATGGTTTCAGATTTTAATCTAGGATCATTAGATTTTACTACAATAGAATCTATATAATTTGGTGAAATAAAACTTAATAAAGCAGGTAATGTCATAGCACCAACAGCAAATAAAGATAGTTTTTGTAAAAACTCTTTTCTATCCATTTTGTTGTGAGCATAATCATCATATAAGTCAAACACTTCTTGACTAATATCTTCTTTCTTTATTTGTTTCATTGTCATTTAAATTTTATCGAGTTTTTTTAATATTAAAAGACTCTTTCTAACGCAATATAATGAGTTGTGTTTTTATAAGAGAGTGGAAATCCTTTTATTTCACATTCATAAGCCGTTTTATCTTCTCTATAATTTAATACAATTTCTTTAAAAGGCTTATTCTGAAGTATTTTTTCTCTAATTCTAGCACTTGTTCTTTTACAAGTGTCTTTTCCTTGTAAAAAAGAAGGTTTTTTCTTTAAGGCAAAGTTTTTATTAAAACCAGTCATTTTTTTAAAACCATCATTAACCCAAAGTATTTCTTGTTTAATGTTAGTTAATACGATAGTTTCAAAAGTCTCACCCTTAAAAATGTTATCAAGATTATTAGTCCATTGAAACTTAGAAGCAAACTCTTTTATGGTATTTATATCATTTTCTCTATTCAGTTTTTCCATCTCATCAGAAAAATAATCGATGTATAAGTCGAAACTCATTATTGGTAATTGAATAGATTCAGAACGTGTAAGAAGTGGTTTTATTGCATTGTATTCTTGCTCATCTTGCGAAGAGATAAACAAATCTAAGCACTTCATATTAGCTAAATTACTTCTCATTTTAAAATAAAATTTTGAATTTAACTGCTAAGCTATAAAAAATTGTTTAAACATTCCGTTAAAAAGTTAAACTACATACCTTACAATCTTCTTTTTCTTGAATTTCGCCTATTAAATCACCATTTTTATTTAAAGTAAACCCACAACAATCCATAAAACCTTGAGATATTAATTTTCTAGCACGTTGAATTTGAGATTTTGTAGTAGATAAACTCTGTTTAAGTTTATCTGCAACCTCTTGCTGTTTTAATCCTTTTATGTCTGATAGAAATAGAGGATCTCTATATTTTTTGGGTAAATGTTCTAAGATTCCTTTTAAACAATCTTTTTCTGTATGAGGTGTTTTTAAAAGAGCTGTTTCGTTTTCGAAATTTGCAATTTCAAATGTTTTATTTGTAGATTTCCAATAATCTAAAACTGAATTTCTAGCGATTGTAAAACACCAAGACTTTATTTTAGTATCATCTTTTAATGTGTGTAGTTTTGTATGAATCTTTATAAAAGTATCTTGTAGAATATCATCTGCAACTGTAGTATTTTTTACTTTACTGATAATAAAACGTTTTAAATCGTTAGAATAAGAAGCCCAAACTTGTTTTGTGTTCATAAATAAAAGTTTTATTTATTACTAGAACGAAGCAATTTTCAATAAAATAAAACGACTTCGTTCTTCGTAATAAAGTTTTTTAACAATTACAGTTATTGCATGTACAGTTTGTACAAGTACAATTTTTACAATCTCCAGTTTTACATCCGTCACAATTACAGTTACAATTTGTATTTTTCATGATAATATTTTTTATTGTTCATTTAATAGACAAACTAATCTTAAAAAAGATGCATTATTTTATAATTTTTTTTCAAATCTCTTATAAATAGAATCTAAGTATATTAAGATTTAAATTAAAGGTAATAATTAATACTTATTTAATTAAATATTTATGTTTCAATAATTACTGAAAGTTTAAAAAGATTTTGTATATTTGACCTATGAAATTAGACGAGGCAAAAAACAAATACATACAAACTTGGGGAAGTTTAGCAACCTCTTGGGGAATTAATAAAACAATGGCACAAGTACATGCTTTGTTATTAGTTTCTACAAAGCCACTTTCTGCAGAAGAAATTATGGATACTTTACAGATTTCTCGTGGAAATGTAAATATGAATGTAAGAGCTTTAATCGATTGGGGAATTGTATCTAAGGAATTTGTAGTAGGGGAACGTAAAGAGTTTTTTGTTGCCGATAAAGATATTTGGGAATTGTTTAAACAAATAACCAAAGAGCGCAAGAAAAGAGAAATTGAACCTGTTTTAAAAGTACTAGAAGATTTACAACAAGTTGATGATTTTACAGAGGAAGGAGCTCAATTTAAAAAGGTATTAGGAGATTTGTCTACCGTTACTACAAAAGTGAATAACCTATTAGAAAAAGCCATTAAAGCAGATGAACATTGGTTGTTATCTAATTTCACAAAACTAATAAAAAAGTAAAAAAATTTGCAAATAAACTTTCAAATATTTCTGAAACTATGAAAATAAATATCTTAATAACAACTTGGATTAATAGAGTTTTAATGCTTCCATTTGTAATCAGTTTACTTGCAGGAATTGTCAATTTAGAGTTTTTATACTATGGAGCATTAATTGCTTTAGCGGTTGGTGGTTTTCAATTATTTTCATTTCTATTAACGCTATGCTACTTTAATCGATTAGCGAGTAGTACAAGAAAAAACATGTCAATTTATATAAGTATTGTGTTACTATATTTTGTAAGCAGTTATCTTCTTTTGGAAGTTTATACTCTTTTTGAAGAGAAAGAATTCATAAAAATTATTTTTTGGACACTACCAGTAGTATTATCTCTTCTCTGGACATACATATTAGAATCTATAAATAATAAAATATGACCCAATTAACCTACATACTCTACGTTTTACTTTCAAGTACAATTGTAATTCTCGTTGGAAATTGGTGTTATAAAAACGGAAAAGTATACATCTTAAGTTATTTTCCTGATGATCTTAATTTTGGTAACGGAATTAATAAACTACTAAGAATAGCCTACTATTTATTAAATCTTGGTTTGGCAATTTGGAGCTTACATTCTATAAGAGAAATCAATAACTCAGTTGAGGTAATTATAGAAATAAGTAGAAGGTTAAGTTTTATTTTATTGATAATTGCAGCGCTTCATTTTATCAATATTTATACAGTGTATTTAATCCATAAACATTTTAAAAAGGACTAAATAAATTTAAATTAATACTAAAAATCAATAATTATGAACACTTCATTAGAATTAATCGCGTACATCATTTATTTACCAATTGCTATAGGACTTACAACTTTGGTGTCTCAACATTTATTTAAAAACAGTAAAATATTTATGTTAGATATTTTTCATCAGAAAGTAGAAATTGCAATGGCAACCAACAAGCTCTTTAAAATAGGATTTTATTTACTAAACATTGGTTTTGCTTTAAGAATTATCAAAATTTATGGGTTAGCAGATTATACAGATTTAGTAGAAACCTTAAGTAGTAAAATAGGTGGTTTCTCTATTTATTTAGGGGTTGTAATGATTGCTTTTATTCTGTTCTTTTTAAAAGGAAGAAAAGCAAGTAAAGAGAATAATTTAAAAACTAATTCGTAGAAATTATGAAAATAGTAATCGCTGGTGGAACTGGATATTTAGGAGAACTTTTAATAAATCATTTTTTAAAAGACAAAAAGAATTCAATTTATATACTAAGTAGAAAGCAATTAATAAATACTGGGCGTGTTTCTTATCTAAAATGGAATGGAAGTACAGAAGGATATTGGACTAACTTATTAGAAGGAACAGATGTATTGATAAATTTAACAGGAAAATCTGTAAATTGTAGCTATACAGAGGCTAATAAAGCGGTAATTTATAGCAGTAGAATAGACAGTACAAATCTACTTTGTAATGTTGTTCAGAAATTAAAGTTTCCGCCAAAAGTATTTATTCAATCTTCATCAGCAACTATTTATAGACATTCAGAAGATTTATTGATGACAGAAAGAAAAGGAGAAATTGGTACCGATTTTTCTATGGATGTTTGCAAGAAATGGGAAACCACTTTTAATTCATTTCATTTACCAAAAACTACAAAAATAATTACAAGAACTTCTATTGTAATGGGTAACAATGGTGGAGCGTTTCCTATTATTAAGAGGTTAACAAAATTTGGATTTGGAGGAAAACAAGGCAACGGAAATCAGTTTATAAGTTTTATTACCGAGGAAGATTATGTAAATGCAATTGAGTTTTTAATTGATAAAGAAGCTGGGGTTTATAATCTATGCGTTCCCAATCCTATTAAAAACAAAGACTTTCAGAAGAAATTAAGACAGAAAATGAATTGTTTCATTGGAATACCAACGCCGAAGTTTTTATTAAAAATAGGTGGAATAATCATAGGTACAGAAGCTGAATTAATTTTGAAAAGTAGAAAAGTATATCCTGAAAAATTATTAGAAAAAGGATTTGAGTTTTCTACTTCTAATTTTGATGAATTCTGTAGTTTTGTCGCTTAAATAAAAATTATGAAAATAAAAATATTTTTAACTTTAGCAGTTGTTGCAGTCGTTTTAAGCCTGTCTTCTTGTAAAGCATCTAAACAATATGTTCAGTATATTTCTAAAAAAGAAAATATTATAACACCAGAAACAAAGAATGTTATTGTTTTTGCAACAGAAGATATAAGGGTAAATGAATTTAAAAAAACATTTGACAAGAATTTTATTGATAAAAGAGTTTTTGTAAATGATTTTATGACAGATTTTTCTAAGCAAGCAAAACTTAATAACCTTTTTTCTAAGGTTTCAATAGATAATAAAAGTACAGCTTATTCTTCTGTAAATTTAGAGAATACAGATTATGTAATTTATTTTTCGAATATTGAAGTTACAAATAGAGTAGAGTGGAGAAATTCTGGAGGAATGGGAATGAATGGAATGGGAGGAATGCAAACTACATCTGTAGAATATTGTATTTTAAATATAAAAGTAGAGATCTATGACGCAAAGAACAATAAAGAAGTTTTAGATTTTGTAGCCATTGGAGAAGCTTCCGTTTTCTTATTTAATTTTACAAAAACTTTTCAAAAAGCAAAAGAAAGAGCAATTGAACATATTGTTAATTATTTAAAATTAGGGAAAACAGAATACACAAAGTATTAGTTTTTTGTAAAGTTTAAAAATAAAAAATCCGCACAAATTTGTGCGGATTTTTATAACTTATATGCAAACATTGTTTGCTACATATTTCTTCTATACTGTCCACCAACTTTAAACAGCGCTTCTGTAATTTGCCCTAAAGAACAAATTTTGGTTGCTTCCATTAATTTATCAAATAAGTTTTCATTTTGTATTGCAGCTTCCTGTAAAATTGCAATTTGAGCAGCAACTTCAGTAGGGTTTGCATTGTTTAATAAATCTTTCGTCTTAATTTGAAATTGTTTCTCTTCTTCCGTTGCACGAATTACTTCTGCAGGCTGAACCGTAGGAGAACCTTTAGAACTTAAAAAAGTATTTACACCAATAATTGGGAATTCTCCATTGTGTTTTAAGGTTTCATAATACAAACTTTCTTCTTGTATTTTAGAACGCTGATACATCGTTTCCATAGCGCCTAAAACGCCACCACGTTCTGTAATTCTATCAAATTCATCTAATACTGCAGTTTCAACTAAATCGGTTAATTCTTCAATAATAAATGCACCTTGTATTGGGTTTTCATTCTTAGTTAAACCTAATTCTTTGTTGATAATTAATTGAATTGCCATGGCTCTTCTTACCGACTCTTCTGTAGGCGTTGTAATTGCTTCGTCATAGGCATTTGTATGTAGCGAATTACAATTGTCATTAATTGCATACAAAGCTTGCAACGTAGTTCTAATATCGTTAAAATCGATTTCTTGCGCGTGTAAAGAACGACCAGAAGTCTGAATATGATACTTTAACATTTGTGCTCTTGGGTTTGCGCCATATTTATTTTTCATGGCTTTTGCCCAAATTTTACGAGCAACTCTACCGATAACTGAATATTCTGGGTCAATTCCGTTTGAGAAAAAGAAAGATAAGTTTGGACCGAATTTGTTAATGTCCATTCCACGGCTTAAATAATACTCAACATAGGTAAATCCGTTAGACAATGTTAACGCCAATTGCGTAATTGGGTTTGCACCCGCTTCTGCAATATGATATCCAGAGATAGAAACCGAATAAAAATTTCTTACTTGTTTTTCGATGAAATATTCTTGCACATCACCCATTAAACGCAATGCAAATTCTGTAGAAAAAATACAGGTATTTTGTGCCTGATCTTCTTTTAAAATATCCGCTTGTACCGTTCCTCTAACTTGTGCTAGTGTGTCTTTTTTTATTTGTTGATAAACGTCTGATGGTAAAACTAAGTCCCCAGTTAAACCTAAAAGCATTAACCCTAAACCATTATTTCCTTCAGGTAATTCACCTTGATATGTTGGTCTTTCTAATCCTTTTAGATCATAAACTTCTAAAAAAGTAGCTTCAACACGTTTTTCTAACTTGTTTTCTATAATGTATTTCTCACAATTCTGATCAATGGCAGCATTCATAAAGAAACCTAACAACATAGGTGCTGGTCCATTTATAGTCATAGAAACAGAAGTCATATGATGACTTAAATCGAAACCAGAATACAATTTTTTAGCATCATCTAAACAACAAATTGAAACTCCTGCATTACCAATTTTCCCATAAACATCTGGTCTTTTTCCTGGATCATTACCATATAAGGTAACAGAATCAAACGCCGTAGAAAGACGTTTTGCGTCCATACCTAAACTTACATAATGAAAACGTCTGTTTGTTCTTTCTGGTCCACCTTCACCAGCAAACATTCTTGTAGGATCTTCACCTGTTCTTTTAAACGGATACAAACCTGCTGTGTACGGGAATTCTCCCGGAACATTTTCTTGTAAATTCCAACGTAATAAATCTCCCCAAGCTTTATATTTTGGTAAAGCAACTTTAGGAATTTGTGTATGCGATAGCGATTCGCTGTGTGTTTCTATGTTAATTTCTTTATCACGAACTTTAAACGTGTAAATTGGGTCTTTATATTTCTGAACCTTTTCTTGCCAATTCAAAATAACTTCCCAATTATAAGGATCTAGATTTAATTTTACTTTTTCGAATTGAGCCAACAATAATTTTAGAAATTCTTTATCATCTTCAGTAATTTCAAGAGAAAGAATTTTATCTTCATTTAAGCCCGTTTTAATAATTTCTACGGATGAATTTGTGATAGACTCAATAGTTTGATAAATTCCATATAATTTCTGAGCAACCACAACTTGGTCGTCTACTTTTTTGTCATACGCTCTGTTACTTTCTGCAATTTCAGATAAATAACGAACTCTTGCAGGCGGAATTACAAAGATTTTTTCAGACATTTCTTTGGTAATTTCCATTTTAGATTTTAAATCTACACCTGTTTTTTCAACCAACTTGTCCATAATACTTTTGTACAAAGTATTCATTCCAGGGTCGTTAAATTGAGAAGCAATAGTACCATAAACAGGTAAATCATCTTGATGAATATGCCACAAATTATTGTTACGCATATATTGTTTTTTTACATCTCTAACAGCATCTAAAGCGCCACGTTTATCAAACTTATTAATGGCAACTAAATCTGCATAATCTAGCATGTCAATTTTTTCTAACTGAGTTGCTGCACCAAATTCTGGTGTCATAACATATAAAGAAGTATCAGAATGTTCTATAATTTCGGTGTCGGATTGTCCGATACCAGAAGTTTCTAAAATAATTAAATCGAATTCTGCAGCCTTTAAAACTTGTACCGCTTCATTTACATATTTAGACAAAGCTAAATTAGATTGTCTTGTTGCTAAAGAACGCATATATACACGAGAATCGTTTATAGCATTCATTCTAATTCTATCACCTAAAAGTGCACCACCTGTTTTTCTTTTTGATGGATCTACAGAAATTAAACCAATAGTTTTTTCTGGAAAATCGATTAAAAATCGACGAACTAATTCATCTACCAAAGAAGATTTTCCAGAGCCACCAGTTCCTGTAATTCCTAGAACAGGTGTTTTAGAATCTTTATTTTTAATATGAATTTTATCTAAAGTTTCTTTTGCAATTTTAGGAAAATTTTCTGCAGAAGAAATTACTCTTGCAATTTTACCAATTTCTTTATTTGCTAATTCTTTTAGATCTACATTTAATTCATCTCCAACAGCAAAGTCAGAAATTTGTACCAAATCGTTAATCATACCTTGCAAACCTAAAGCTCTACCGTCATCTGGAGAATAAATTCGAGTAACTCCATAATCCATTAATTCTTTAATTTCTGCAGGCAGAATTACGCCACCTCCACCACCAAAAATCTTAATGTGTCCTGCACCTCTTTCTTGCAGTAAATCGAACATGTATTTAAAATACTCATTATGTCCTCCTTGATAAGATGTAATTGCAATGGCATTTACATCTTCTTGAATTGCACAATTAACAACCTCTTCAACAGATCTATCGTGGCCTAAGTGAATAACTTCAACTCCTGTAGACTGAATAATTCTGCGCATAATATTTATGGCAGCATCGTGTCCGTCAAAAAGAGCAGCAGCAGTTACAATTCGTACTTTGTATGTAGGTTTATATGGTTTAATTTGTTCCATTCGTAATAAATGTTATATTTTGTGTGTGCAATTTACGAAAATCCTAAAAAAATATAGAATTCTTTAACGTTTTATAAAATAAAATTAACAAGGTGTTCTTTTTATGATCAAAGTACATTAGAATATGGCATAATTATTGGTATCTTTAAAAAGATAATTAATATTTTAAATTCTTCATTATGAAATATATAAAACCACTATTATTACTACTTGTTATAGCATTCTCTTCTTGTAGTTCTGTTAAAGTTGCTACAGATTATGATACTAAAGTAGACTTTAATAAATATAAAACATATGCTTTTTACAAAACGGGTATAGATAAAGCTGAAATTTCTGATTTAGATAAAAAAAGGATTTTAAGAGCTATTGAAGCAGAACTTTCTATTTTAGGAATGACTAAAGCTTCGAACCCAGATATGTTAGTGAGTATTTTTACAAAATCTAGAGAGAAAGTAAATGTAAATCAAAATCGAAATAATTATGGTTATGGTTTCGGTTGGGGTTGGAATCCTTGGATGGGAAATGGAATGAATAATAACGTTAATGTTTCTCAATATACAGAAGGAACTCTTTTTATCGATTTTATAGATAAAGAAAAGAAAGAGTTGGTTTGGCAAGGTGTTGGTACAGGTGCTTTAAAAATAGATAATAGAGAAAAAAAAGAAGCTAGAATTAAAGAGTTTGTTAAAGAAATAGTTTCTAGGTTTCCTCCAGGGAAAAATAAATAAATTAAAATTAGCGTTCTTATGAACGCTTTTTTTATGCTCGAATGTGTTATTTTTGCAACATGTATAATAAAAGAATTCCCTTAGAAGAAGGAGACTATTATGTAAATGAACAGGGTTATAATGTTTTTACAGAGAAGTTTCATTTAAAGAGAGGTCATTGCTGTAAAAGCGGTTGTAAACACTGCCCTTATGGTTATGATAAAAAGACAGATACCTTTAAATAAAGTGACGTTTACAAGAAATAAGTTTCATAAGAATAGATAAATAAAAAAATGATTAAAAAAATTTTAGTTTTAGTAATTGCAATACAATTTGCAGGATGTGCAGAGTTACAAAAAGTAGTAAATAATTTACCAAGTGGAGGCGCTTTGTCTCAAGACCAAATAGGTAATGGTTTAAAAGAAGCTTTAGATAACGGAATTAAGAACCAAGTTTCTAAATTAACTTCTAAAGACGGTTTTTATAAAAACCAATTAGTAAAAATTATTTTACCAGAAGAATTACAAGCTGTAGATAAAGGTTTACGTAAAATAGGTTTAGGTAATTTAGCAGATGAAGGTATTAAAGTTTTAAATAGAGCTGCAGAAGATGCTGTAAAAACTGCTACTCCAATTTTTGTGAACGCTGTTAAAGAAATTACATTTAATGATGCAAAAAATATCCTTTTGGGAGATAAGAATGCAGCTACAAGTTTTCTTCAAACAAAAACACAACAAAGTTTATATGCAAGTTTTACACCTGTAATAGATAAATCATTTTCTAAGGTAGGAGCAGATAAAGTTTGGAGTAACTTAATTTCTAGATATAATTCTATTCCTTTTGTTAAAAGTGTTAATCCAGATTTAACACAATATGTTACAGAACAAGCTCTAAAAGGTGTTTTTACTATGATTGAGGTTGAAGAAAAAGGAATTCGTGAAAAAGTAGGTTTAAGAAATTCTGCTTTATTAAAACAAGTATTTGCTTTGCAAGATTAATTAAACAAAAATATTAAGGTGTAAGACACATTTTAATAATTGTATTTAAAAGCAGGAGTTTTAGATTTTTATCTAAAACTCCTGCTTTTTTTATGAAAATAAAAAATGTTTTTATATAAAGTTAAAACTTGTGTGCTTGTTTTTAAGGGTTTAGGTTTCTTAAGTTTAATTTTAATTAATTCGTTTGTAAGTAGGAATTATTTATATCGACTATAGTTTTAATTAAATGAAGTATAGAGAAATTCGATTTCAGTAATAATATTTTCTCTAGATGTATAGTAACTTTTAATTATAAGATTTATTTAGAGTTTTTTTAAAAAATTAAAATTTTTCTAAGTTTGTTTCGTTTGTCGTTAGGAGAAGAGAGTAAAGTACTTAAGAATATTTTTTAATGTTATAAAATATTAGATTAGTTATTGCTAATTCAAATTATTAAAATAAAACAATAACTAGATGCGTATTAATATAAGATTTATGGTGTTTAGTCTTTACAAAACGATATCACTATTAATTGTACTATTTTTTTGCAACGTAAATAACATACAAGCCTCAAACATTAAAACTAAAAAAGTAAAGGCTAATTATATAAAAGAAATAATAGCATCTTCAACAAACAAAAAAATAGAAAGTTTAGTAATAAAACTACCTTATCTACAGGATGAAAAAGAAACTGTAAAGGATTTAAGGAAACAAGTTAATTTGTTAGATTATAGAACTTCTGAATTAGTACAAAAATCTGATGGGTATGTTGATTTTGAGAAAAAGTATAAAACAATTTTAGACATTTTTCTTATTTTCTTTTTTGCTTCTGGCTCAATAGGTTTCTTTATTTCAGTTGCTCTAAACCTAAGAAGAAAAGGAGATACTATTGCTAATTTATTAATAAGTTTATTTGTCTTACTTCATTCTTTATTTATCATAATTTTATGCTTATACCTATCTAATTATATTTGTAATTTTTTCAATATTATTGGTTTTATATTATCATCTTCATTTCTATATGGACCTTTGTTATATTTCTATTTTAAAAGAACTACAGAACAATATATTTTTAAAACGACAGATATATTACACTTATTACCAACTATATTTTTATTAGGGTATATTTTTCAAAATTATCTCTTTCTTTCTGAAGGAAAAGTACATTTTTTCCATACTAAAGATACCGTTTTCGATTTAGGTCTAATAAGTGTTATAGTATTAAAAGCCATCTCTTTATTAACTTATGGTGTTTTAGTTTACTTAATTTATTGTAAAAATAAAACCAAACTAACAAAACCCCATTCAAAAGCTTTAAGATGGCAAAAAAATATGATGATTCTTAACCTGCTTTATGCTCTTGTTTATTTGCCATATGTTATTTGTTTATTTTTAAACATGCCCTACGTTTTTATTTACACGCAATCTTTTTTACTGTCTATAATTATTTTATATGTAGGCACTGTAGCTTACGTTCAACCAGAAATATTTAGTAATAATTTTATTTTAGACAAATTAAAATATGGAAAATCTGGATTAACAGATGGATTTTCTATAGAGCTAAAAAAAGAATTATTAAAATTGTTTTACGAAGAAAAAATATATAAAAAAAGCGACATTACTTTAGAAAAACTGGCGGAGAAGTTGGGTACAACAAGGCATAATGTCTCTCAAGTTATAAACCAGCATTTCGATATGAACTTTTTTAATTTAATAAATAAATTTAGAATTATTGAAGCTACAGAAATACTGAAAAATAATTTTAATAACAATTTACGAATTATAGATGTAGCTTATGATGTTGGATTTAATAATAAAGTGACTTTCAATAAGGCTTTTAAAGCAGAAATAAAAATGACACCTAGTCAGTTTATAAATAAAAAGGATACGTTAGGATTTATTTCTTAAATCGAGTAAGATACTTTTGTCTAAATTTTATCTTAACCTCTAATTTTATATTAGTAGGTATCTTTCCTTTTCTTCACTTCCTTTTATAGAATTTATTACTTCTTATTCACAAATAAAATAATGCTCTATATCTAATCTTAGGTATAATTTGTTGTCTCATATGAAGTTTATTTGAGGAAAATCAATAATTATTTCTTTCAACTTTATTTCTAGAGACCTTATTTTTTATCAATATATGTAGATTTCTAATAGCAAGTTTTATAAGATTAATTAATAATACAAGAGTATCAACTCTCTTATAGTTAGTTTTATTAAAAGTAAAAAAAAATAGAGTAAAATACGAGTAAAACCTTATCGGAATAGTTAGTTTTTATAGGGATTAACGTTGTTTTTGGTCAAAAGCATTTCTTTTGAAAAGTATTTGAATTAACAAGAAGGTGTTAAGATTTTTTATCAATTAGAGATTGTTTTTGCACAAAAAACATTTTTTAGTTAATGCCTTCTTTTCTTTTTTCATTTACAAAAATCAATTCAAATTGTTTAACTAAAATGTATTTTATGAAAGTAAAAAAATTTCTAATCTTGATGGCCATATTTATTGGTTCCTCAATATTAGCACAAGAAAAGAATATCTCCGGAAAAGTTACGGATGATTCAGGTATTTTACCAGGTGTAAGTGTATTGGTAAAAGGTACTACTAAAGGAACAGAAACAGATTTTGATGGAAATTACAAGATTAAAGCCAATAAAGGAGATGTCTTAGTATTCCGTTATTTAGGTTACAAGTCTATCGATAAGAAGATAGGTAACTCTAATATTATAAATGTTTCATTAAAAGAAGATAGTAGTGTTCTAGATGAGATCGTAGTTGTTGCTTATGGTACAACAACGAAAGCAGCTTTTACAGGTTCTGCAGATGTAATTGGTGCGAAAGATTTAGCATTAAGAAATGTTACTTCTCCAATTGCAGCTATCGAAGGTAAAGCAACAGGTGTTCAATTTACATCTGCTTCAGGGCAACCAGGTTCTTCACCAGGAATAATAATTAGGGGTGTAGGTACTTTAAACGGTTCTTCAGACCCTTTATATATTGTTGATGGAATTCAATTTGAAGGTCAATTAAGTACAATAAACCAAGATGACATTGGTTCAATGACAATATTAAAAGGTGGAGCATCGACATCTCTATATGGTGCACGTGCTGCCAATGGTGTTGTTTTAATTACAACTAAAAAAGGAACGAAAGGTAAAACTCAAGTAAATGTTTCTACTCAGTTTGGTCTAGTTACAAGAGGAGTTCCAAGGTACGATTACGCAAGTCCTGGGCAATACTATGAGTTAATGTGGGAAGCATATAAGAATTCTTTAGGAGGAACAGATGCTGCTGCACAAGCTTCGGCTGGAATATATAGCCGTCTTGGTTACAATCCTTTTAATGTGCCAAATGACCAAATAGTTGGTACTGATGGAAAATTAAATCCAAATGCAAAAGTAATTTACAAGAGTTTAGATTGGTATGATGTTTTAGACCAAGTTGGTCGTAGATCTAATCACTCTGTTAATGTAGCTACAGGTGGTGATAATCATAAAGTTTTCTTTTCTACTTCTTATTTAGAAGAAGAAGGATACGTAATTACTTCAGACTTCGATCGTATTACAACTCGTCTAAATGCAGATTTTGATGTTAATAAGTGGCTAACCATTGGTGGTAGTGCAAATGTTACTATATCAGAATCGAATGGTGTATCTACAGGAACTGGTATTGTAAACCCTTTTAGCTTTGCTAAAAATATTGGTTCTATTTATCCTGTATATTTAAATGATTTAGATGGAAACCTTGTTCTTGACGCTGCTGGTAATCCTATTTTTGATGTAGGTGAAGGTGACTTTGCATTAAACCAAGGTTCTAGACCTAATAATCCAGGACGTCACGCAATCGCAGAAGCGATATTAAATGATGAATTAAATAGAGATAATACCTACGGATTTAGATATTATGCAGGATTCAAAATTATGGAAGGTCTTAATATTAGACTTAATTATGGTAGAGATATAAATGAAAGAATTAATAAAAGTTATGAAAACCCTACTGTAGGAGATGGTCAGCCAACTGGTAGATATGGTGAAACAAGATTTAGAAGAGATGTAACAAATTTCTCTCAAATTTTAACATACAATAAGACTTTTAAAGATGTGCATAACTTTGATTTAACATTGGGTCATGAAAGTTACCAAAGAGATTTCTCTAGTAACAATGCTTTAGCAACAACACAAACAGCTGCTGGTATTTTTGAATTTGATAATTTCACTGTTCCAGTAAATTTAGGAGGTTCTACTACTACAAAAAGAGTTGAGGGATATTTTTCTAGATTAAAATATGATTTTGACAATAAATATTACTTGAGTGCTTCTGCTAGAAGAGATGCTTCATCAGTTTTTAGTACAGATTCTAGATGGGGTACTTTCTACTCTGTAGGTGGTGCATGGAGAATAGATCAAGAGAAATTTATGGAAAATATCTCTTTTATAGATCGTTTAAAATTAAGAGCTTCTTATGGTCAAGTAGGTAATGATAATTTAAATGATTTCTTTGTGTCTCAAGCAAGGTACTCATTAACATCTAATGCTGGTGTACCCGCAATAGTCTATACAAACCCTGGAAATGAACAATTAGAATGGGAAACTGTAGGTAGTTGGGAAGTAGCTTTAGAATTTGGTTTGTTTAATAACTTTTTAGAAGGTTCTATAGAATACTATGAGAAAAACTCAACAGATTTATTATATAATTTGCCAATAGCTTTATCTAATGGTATTAATACCGCTCCTTTTAATATTGCCGATATGAGTAATACTGGTTTTGAACTTGGTTTAACTGCTCATTTAATTAATAAAGATTTTAAATGGGATGCAACTCTTCAAGCTTCAACTTTTAAAAATGAGATTATTAGTTTACCAGATCCTTTTGTAACAGGTTCTAAGAGATGGGAAGAAGGTAGATCTAGATATGACTTTTTCCTTTTTCATTCTGCAGGTGTAGATCCAGCTAATGGAGATGCATTGTATTTTAAATATGAAGATGATTTGGATGGTAACAGAGTTCCTATTATAAATGTAGATGGAGAACATGAAACAACAAATGATTGGCAAGAAGCACAAAGAGCTTATTCAGAGGCAAGTACTATTCCAGATGTTTTAGGTTCTATTTCTAATAATTTTAGTTATAAAGGATTTACTTTAGATTTATTATTTACTTATGCTATTGGAGGAAATGTTTTAGATAATGGGTATTCTGCAATGCTACATACAGGAAATTTTGGTAGTTCTTACCATCCAGATGCTTTAAATGCTTGGAAACAACCAGGAGATATTACAAATGTGCCTAGATTAGAAGTAGGTAATACAGATCAAGTACAAACTCAATCTACTAGATTTTTAACAGATGCTTCTTTTTTAGCGCTTAAAAATGCAAATATAGGGTACAGTTTTAATGACGATGTTACAGATAAACTTGGAGTAAACAACTTAAAAGTTTACGTTTCTGGAGAAAACCTATTCTTAAATAGTGCAAGAACAGGTCTTAATCCTCAATTCAATTTAGCTGGAACAGGTGATGGTACCAATTTTAATCCAGCAAGAACAGTAACTTTTGGTTTAAATGTATCTTTCTAAATTAATGATAAAAAATATAATAATCATGTTAAAAAAAATAAGTTTATTGTTATTAGTGGTTTTAACAATCACATTAACATCATGTAACGAAGATTTTTTAGAAACTAAGCCAACAGATGCTATATCTGCTGCAGATGCTTTGAATTCTCCAGAGAATATGCGTTTAGTTATAAATGGTCTTCATAAAATAATGTATGCTCAAAACGGTTTAATACCAGGAGGTTCAAACACTAGATCTGGTATGCAATATTTCTTACCAATGTATGATGTAATAAGTGGAGACTTAATACATTCTTCTAGAGGTAATGGATGGATGAGAGCAGAATTACAGTGGAATACACATACTCTTGAAACTTCAGCTACTGTTAGCCAGTTATGGTATCAGCGTTATCAAATTATTGCAAGTTGTAATTCTATTATTAATAAAGTAGAAGAAGATGGTTTAACTAAAGATGCTAATTTGAATGATATATTAGGTCAAGCACATGCTTATAGAGCTTGGGCGTACCACTCGTTAGTTTCTACATATGGTAAAGGATATTTAATTGGAAATCCTACATCAGACCCTGGAGTTCCTTTATTATTTGCAACAGAAGCTCCTTACACAAGTGAGCCTAGGTCTACTGTACAAGTAATTTATGATCAAGTATACGCTGATATTGATACAGCTATTGATTATTTTCAGAATGCTGCTCCTAGTGATAATAAATCTAACTTAGACCTTAATACTGCATACGGTATTAAAGCAAGAATTGCTTTATCTGCAGGAAATTGGTCTTTAGCGGCAGAGAATGCTATTAAAGCTAGAGATGGTTATCCGCTTATAGATGAAGCCGGATGGAATTCTGGTTTTAACACAACAGATTTATCTGAGGTAATTTGGGGAGCTAGAGTTATTTCTACTGAAACTACATTTTTTACTTCTTATTTCTATTATATGTCTCCTACTTTTCAAGGGAGTCAAAATAGAGGAAACCCTAAACTTATAAGTAAAAAAGTTTATGATATTACTCCAGCAACAGATTATAGAGCTGATTTATATTTACCTATGGCACCTAATACAAATGGATCAGCTGCAAATGGTGAAGGTGGTTTTGGAAATGACCCAAACTATACAGATTTAGCTACATTTCAAGCTGCAAGAACAGAAATAGAAAATAAATGGGGTGTAACTTCTAGACATAATCAGCATCCTTACATGCATGTGAAATTTAGAAATAAAAACCCAGGAACTATAGATCCTGATGATGTTACTTTTATGAGAGCATCTGAGATGTATTTGGTTGAAGCAGAGGCACAAGCAATGATGGACAATGTTGCGGCAGCACAAGCGGCATTAAAACCATTAGGTGAAAAAAGAGATAGTGCTTATGATGTTACTATATATGATACGGCAGAAAAACTAATGAATCATATAAAATGGCAGAGGCGTATTGAATTATATGCTGAAGGTTTTGGTTATCATGATCACATTCGTTGGGATGAAGGGATTGATTTAACAAACTCAGGGGCTTCCAAAGAATTATATCAAGATGGTTTTACACAAGCTAAACCATCTGTAAACAATAATTGGATATTTAAAATTCCTCAAAGAGAAATTGATTCAAATCCAAATTTAACTCAAGCAGACCAAAACTAGTATTAGTTTTAAAAAGTATATTTAAAAAAGCCACCTCATATTTGAGGTGGCTTTTATTTTATACTATATTAAGTCTAAATTGTATGTATTAGTAAACTATAATTTTTCTCTTAATTCTTTAAAATATTCAAAAGCATTTAGCAATCTGCTACCATACCAAGAAAAATATTCTCCGTCAACTAAGACCACTTTTATATTTTCTGTGTAATTATTAAAATCTGAAAAGTCGTTTTCTTTAAACGGATATGGTTCTGAAGACAATAAAATAGCGTCAACTTGTTTTAACTCTAAATCTTCTAATATTATTTCGGGATACCTGTTTTGGTTTTTAAAACAATTTTCAAATTTGTTAAGTTCCAATAAATGATTTATAAACGTATTATTGGCAGCTATCATCCAAGGTTTTTTCCAAATAAAGTAAACTACTTTTAAAGTCGATTTATCTTTAATGTAAAGTTTAAATTTTTTAATAGTATTCCTTAATTCATCAATAATAATAGTAGCCTTTTTTTTACAGTGAAAAATAGTAGCATAATATTTAATTAAGTCAATAACATCTTCTATTGTAAAAAGATCTGAAACATGCGTTGTTGCAATTACACTACAGTTTTCTACTATTTCTTTAGTATTTTCTTCTTTATTACAAAGAATAAAATCTGGTTTTAGCGCTTTTATTTTTTCTAGGTTGATG
Organism: Polaribacter sp. PL03; assembly: GCF_033875165.1. Lineage (NCBI taxonomy): Bacteria > Pseudomonadati > Bacteroidota > Flavobacteriia > Flavobacteriales > Flavobacteriaceae > Polaribacter > Polaribacter sp. PL03. The sequence continues at coordinate 285,301 of NZ_JAWZSV010000005.1, forward strand.
TTTTTTGTTCCGCCAACAATAACTTTATCTTTCTTTAAGTTTTCTGGATGAACACAAAACTTGGTAACACCAACAATATTTTCTTCCAAACCTAAATCTACTAACAATTCGGTTAAGCTAGGTACTAAGCAGATTATTCTTAATTTTTGTATCAAAGGCTATAAAAATTGAGTCATTTTTTGTTGTAATTCTTTTGCTTTCTCAGCTGCTTTTTCTGCAAAATTATCTTCTTTAGAAGCATAAATAATTCCCCTAGAAGAATTAATTAGAAGTCCTATATTTTCTGATAAGCCATATTTACATACGTCTTCTAAACTACCACCTTGTGCGCCAACACCAGGTACTAATAAGAAAGAATTAGGTACTATTTTTCTAATTTCTTTAAAGTATTCTGCTTTTGTAGCACCAACAACATACATTAAGTTTTCAGTATTTTTCCAATTTTTAGAAGTTTCTAAAACATGCTTGTAAACTTCTTTTTCTGCTATTTTTTTTGTTTGAAAATCAAAAGCACCTTCATTCGAAGTTAATGCAAGCATTATTGTATGCTTATTCTTAAAAGCTAAAAAAGGCTCTATAGAATCTTTTCCCATATAAGGTGCAACTGTAACAGAATCGAAAGCTAGATCTTCAAAAAAAGCTTTTGCATACATCGTAGAGGTATTTCCAATATCACCACGTTTTGCATCTGCAATGGTAAAAATTTCTGGATAATTCTTATTTAGATATATAATTGTTTTCTCTAGAGATTTCCAACCCTTTAAACCATAAGCTTCATAAAAAGCGGTGTTTGGTTTGTAAGCAACACAAAGATGATGCGTTGCATCTATAATAGCTTTGTTAAATGCAAAAATAGGATCTTCTTCATCTAATAAGTGTGATGGGATTTTGTCTAGATCGACATCTAATCCTATACATAAAAATGATTTTTTCTTTTTAATTTGCGCTACTAATTCTTGTGTTGTCATAATTTTTATAAAGTTGTACAAAAATACTTAATTTAGAAGTTATTTTGTAAGTTTTAAGAAGTAAAGAAGACAATAATTTGAAAATAACCTTTTTAAAAATGAAAAAAATAATACTAGTATTTATAATTGTATTTACAAGTTGTAGTTTAGAAAAACCTACAGTATTTTCTGATTTGGCTTTAAATGATCAAGTTTATAGTATAGATAATAGATCTTTTTCGGTAAAAGATGTTTTAAAGAAATACCAAGGGAAGAAGGTTTTAATTGATGTTTGGGCTTCTTGGTGTGGAGATTGTATAAAAGGTTTACCAAGTGTTAAAAACCTTCAGAAAGAATACCCAGAAGTTGTATTCTTATTTTTATCTGTTGATAAAAGTAAAAATGCATGGAAAAAAGGGATTAAAAGATTTCGTATACAAGGAGAACATTACAATTTACCAAAAGGAATGAAAGATGGTGATTTTGTAGATTTTATAAATTTAGGGTGGATTCCTAGGTACATGGTAATTGATGAGGTAGGAAAAATAACACTTTTTAAAGCTACAGGCGCTTCAGATTCTTTAATAGAAGAAGCTTTAAAAATAGTTATATAAATCGTTTTAGTAACTATTTCCGTTTCCAACTACAAATTAACATTCCATTTCTTAAATTTACATCAGAATTAAATATTGAACAGATAGCTGTAAAAAGCTTTAAAATTATAATTATGAGAACTAAGATTGTTGCAGGTAACTGGAAGTTGAATAACGACAAAGAAGAAAGTAAAAAATTAATAAAAAAATTAAAAAAAGCAATTAAAGACACAAAACTTAAGAATACACGTGTAATTGTTGCTCCTACATTTGTTAATTTGGCGTCTTCTGTAAAAGCTGCAAAAAAATCTAAAATAGAAGTTGTTGCGCAAAATATGCACCAAGCTTCTAACGGTGCTTTTACTGGTGAGGTTTCTGCAGATATGTTAAAGGCAATTGGTGTTGAAACTGTAATCTTAGGACACTCAGAAAGAAGAACCTATTTTAATGAAACGGATGCTGCTTTAGCAGAAAAAGTAACAACAGTTTTAGAAAAAGGAATGGAAGCAATTTTCTGTTTTGGAGAATTGTTAGAAGATAGAAAATCTGAAAATCATTTTGCAGTTGTAGAAAGCCAATTAAAAAATGGTTTATTTCATATAGAAGCAAAAGATTGGAAAAATATTATTTTGGCATATGAGCCTGTTTGGGCAATTGGCACAGGTGAAACTGCTAGCCCAGAACAAGCACAAGAAATGCATGCTTTTATTAGAGGTATTATAGAGAAACAATACGATAAAAAAGTAGCAGATAAAGTATCTATATTGTATGGAGGAAGTGTAAAACCTGCAAATGCTGAAGAGATTTTTTCTAAGCCAGACGTAGATGGTGGGCTAATTGGTGGAGCAGCTTTAAAAGTAGAAGATTTTACAGGAATTATTAATGCGATCTAATTAGGTAATTTCCAAAGAAAACCAATAAATTTGCATCGAGATTTTTTTAATCTCGATGCATTTTTTTTTGATTTAATAATTTATGGATAATATTTATATAGAGTACAATTTTACAGTTTCACCAAAAGAACCGGCTACAGAAATTCTAATTGCAGAATTAGGAAGTGTTGGTTTCGAAAGTTTTGTAGAAAATGAAAACGGAGTAACAGCGTATATTCAGAAAACAGATTGGACGGCAGATGTCTTAGAAGATATTTTTGTTTTAAAATCAGAGGAATTTTCTATTGAATACAACCAAAATGAAATTGCTCAAACCAACTGGAATTCAGAATGGGAAAAGAATTTTACTCCAATTCAAGTAGATGAATTAGTAAGTATTCGTGCGTCTTTTCATGAAAACCCTAATTTAAAATACGATATTGTTATAGAACCAAAAATGAGTTTTGGTACAGGGCATCATGAAACTACCCATATGATGGTTCAGCATTTGTTAAAATTAGATTTAGAAAATAAAAAAGTATTAGATATGGGATGCGGAACTGGAATTTTAGCAATTTTTGCTGAAATGAAAGGAGCAAAACCATTAGATGCTATAGATATTGATAATTGGTGTTATGAAAATTCATTAGAAAACGTAGCACGCAATAATTGTAAAAACATTACCGTTTATGAAGGAGATTCATCTCTTTTAGTAAATAAAAAGTACGATGTTATTATTGCCAACATTAATAGAAATATTCTTTTAATGGATATGAAAGTGTATACTAATTGTTTAAATAAGAACGGTGTTTTATTATTAAGTGGTTTTTATGAACAAGATATTCCTGTAATAGATGCAGAAGTTTCTAAACATGGCTTAAAATTAGAAACTTTTATTCAAAGAAATAATTGGGTAGCATTAAAATACAATAAATAAGAAAAAATATTTTATTTTTATAGTATGAGCACAAAAGAAAAAATTCAAGAAGAGGTAGATGTTTTAGAAAAAGAAGTTTTTCAACATGAAATTGTTTTACATAATGATGATGTAAATACATTTGATCATGTAATAGATTCTTTAATAGATGTTTGTGATCATACATTAGAACAAGCAGAACAATGTGCAACTTTAGTACATTATAAGGGCAAGTGCACCGTAAAATCTGGTGAGTATAAAGATTTAGAACCTAAATGTTCTAAGTTATTGCAATTAGGTTTATCTGCAGAATTAATATAATTATGGAAAACGTATTTAAATACTTTGAGTTTTCAGATTTTTTTAAAGATGAATCTGATGCTTTTTCTGGAAATGAAATTTGTTTCACAGAATTAAATGAAACTCATTTTTTAATTTTTGAAAAAAATAATTTAAAATATAATTTGTTTGTTTCTAAATATATTCAGAAAAAGGATATAGGTTTTAAACCGCCAGAAATACTAGAGATTGTTGTAGAAGATTATGATAAAAGTCTTCCGGAACATAGAATTGCATTAAGACAATATTTAGGCTAAACTTGAGAGAAATCTCAAGTTTTTTCTTTTTTTATAATAAACCATGTGACTTTTTATATCGTATGTGTCTTAAAATAGAGAACAAGATAAGATGAGGATAAAATATATTTTAATAGTTTTAATAGTTATGGTGTTTCCTTTTACAGGATTTACACAAGTAGTGCCACCTCCAGCACCACCACCGCCGCCACCAGGTTTACCTATAGATGGTTTTGTGGTTTTGTTATTAGTTATAGGAATGTTATATGGGTCTAAAAAGATTCTTAAAAATAGTAGTAGTTAGTTTTTATACTAAGTTTGGTTAGACGAAAAGATCTTAAGCGAAAGCTTAAGGTCTTTTTTATTTTAAAATAAAAACCCACCTCAAAAGAGATGGGCACGCTTTTGCGTAGAAAGGGGGATCTTAAGTGCTTTTTTCTTTATTATATTTATATCAGAATAATTTATCTTTGTTGTAAAAAAATCTAAGGCTACTAATTAATACATAAGGCATAGGTACATTAAATTTTATAACATTGTAGCACTTTTTTGTTGATTTTTTTATAGTTATTTAAGGGTTTACTTTTTTTTTGAAAAATATTCTACGGAAGTAATCAACGTGTTTTTTTAATCGTTTGTTCTCGAGTTATTTAGTGTTTAAATTAGAGATACTTCAGAAATGTATTCTTATAAACAAAAAGAGTTGAGATCTTTATTTGGTATCAAGATTTGTAAGAGTTACTCTTATTAACATAAAAAAACCTTTTTTAAATGAAATTCCTAAGTTAAATTAGGAGTACAAAAAAAGCTTCCAAATTTGGAAGCTTTTTTTCTGTGACCATGGCTGGATTCAAACCAGCAACCTCTTGAGCCGTAATCAAGTGCGCTATTCAGTTGCGCCACATGGCCGTTAAGCGGGTGCAAATATAATATCATTTTTTGGAACAAAGAAATCTTAAGTGCTTTTTTATGAATTTATTTCTTCTTTGTACTTATCTACTATAATTTTTGCTCTATCTATGTCAGATTTTAAGATAAGTAATTCTATAGCTGTTCTGTGTTCTCCAAAACCTCCTAATCTTGCAGATTCCACTCTGTCTTTAATAATAGAGCCTATGTTACTTTCTTCTAATCTAATTTGAAGTCCTTTTACAATTATTGACGATCCTGAAAATATGGTAATATGTTCTGTTTTCATAATTTTTTATTTTAGTCTAATGAGTTTGTAGTTACAAAAGCTCTCCAACCAATAATTGCTAATTGAATTTTAGAAGCTTTAGATATATCCAATTCTTTTTTAGTAAAAGATGGTAAGATCAATTTATTAAATTTTGCAAGTATTTTAAAAACTTGTTTTTTCATTCATTTTAATTCTACATCAAATTTAATGAAAATAAACAACTCTTAATGGTAAGAGTTGTTTTATATGTTGGGGTTAGAAGATAATAGAGAAAATAATGTCTGCAATATCTTTAACGGTTTTAGTTATAATGTGTATCATAATAATAGTTTTAAAAGGTTAATAATATGGGGTAATTTCGAAATTATATTATCAATATATATAGATTTAAGTCTTATATCCAAAGGGTTTAAGAGTTATTCTTTAATTTAATTTTACTTTTATAACTAAAAAGTTAATTTTAGTTTATAAGTGTAAGTACACTTCCTTGTTTAAAGTTTTTAAATGAAACTTAATATTGTTTTTATTATTAAAAATGTTAGGAAGTAAAGGGTGTAATCTTGTGTAAATTGGATATTAAAGGAATATTAGTCTTTTAAATACGCGTTTTTTTGCTTTTCATCTTTTCTTTTCATCTTAAAGTGATAAAAATGTATCTTCGTAGAAAATAATATTTATGAGTATTTTTTATGTAATTATTGGACTAATACTATTAGTTCTTGGTGGTGAGTTTTTAGTAAGATCTTCTATAGGCTTGTCTTTTAAGCTAAATATTTCTAAAATGGTTATTGGTATGACTGTAGTTTCTTTTGCTACATCTGCGCCAGAACTACTTGTTAGTTTGCAAGCTGCATTAGATGGTTCTCCTGCGATTGCAATAAATAATGTTATTGGGTCTAATATTGCTAATATTGGTTTGGTTTTAGGTATTACGGCTATAATTGGTCCTATAGCGGTTAGTAAAGATTTTTATAAGCTTAATTGGCCTGTAATGATGCTTTTTTCTGTAGTTCTGTATTATTTTTTAAGTAATGATAATGTTTTAAGTCAGTTAGAAGGTATTACGCTTCTTGTAGGATTGGTGGTTTTTCTATTTGTTTTAATTAGAAATGCCAGAAAGGAAGAGGTTTCTGTAGAAGAAGTAGATGACGCTTTGGCTTCTATTGGGTATGGTAAAATATTTTTATGGCTAATAATTGGTGGTTTAGCTTTATATTTTGGATCAGAGTTTTTAGTTGAAGGAGCAAAAGACATTGCAAATAATTTAGGTGTAAGTGAAGGTGTTATTTCTATTACTATGATTGCAATTGGTACAAGTGTGCCAGAATTAGCAGCTTCTGTTATTGCTGCAATGAAAGGTGAGAAAGCAATTTCTTTAGGAAACTTAATAGGTTCTAATATATTTAATATAGCGTCTGTGTTAGGTTTAACGTCTATTATTAAAGAAATACCAGTAACAGAACCTCAAATTTTATCTAGAGATATTTTTTGGATGTTAGGCTTTGCAGCTGTTTTATTATTGTTAGTCTTTTTGCCTAAGAAGTTTGTTTTAAGCAGGTTTAAAGGCGCATTTTTGTTTTTAGGATATGCATTGTTTATTTATATGGTTCTTTAAATACAGGGCATGTAAAATATAAAAAACGCCAGCATTAATTTGTTGGCGTTTTTTTTTCTGTAGATATGTCTTAGGTTTCTTTCTGGGACGGTAAAGTCTCTAATAAGTCGTTTTAATTCTGTGATTTTAGGAAATCCATTTTCTCCTTTACGTGACCAAGCTAATTAGTTGTTTTCTGTAATGTTGAAAACACTTCCGGTGGCTATTTTTAAGGTGAATTATATAATTTAATCAGAAAAGGTAATTGGTAATTTTTACTCATATAAGAAGTACGTAATAGTTAACCATATTGTGTACAGTGTACTATTTTAATGTTGTTTTACGGGTATTAAAAGCAATTGTTTAAGATGGTATTTAAAAATACGAAACTGCTTTTGTTGTATCTTTTTTTTGCGTTAGGGATTGCAGTGGCATCCTTTTTTGTTTTTTGCGATAGCAAGAGACAAAAAAGATATAACGGAAAGCCCGACCTTTGGTAACGCCCAAAATAATTATATAAAAAAAAAGCACCTACATTACTGTAAGTGCTTTTTAATATTTTATGCTATTAGTAATTATTTAACTGGTTTTACAGTTTTAATAATTCTTGCAGCAATTTTATATGGATCTCCGTTTGAAGAAGGTCTTCTGTCTTCCAACCATCCTTTATATCCTTTTTCTACAGCGATAATTGGAATACGAATTGATGCTCCTCTATCTGAAATTCCCCAAGAGAAATCGTTAATAGATGCAGTTTCGTGATCTCCTGTTAAACGTTGTTCGTTATGCTCACCATAAACTTCGATGTGTTCTTTTACTAATGGGCGGAAAGCTTCACAAATTTCGATATACTTTTCTTTAGAACCACAAGTTCTTAATATTGTATTAGAAAAATTAGCATGCATACCAGAACCATTCCAATCTGTGTTACCTAATGGTTTTGGGTGGTACTCGATGTACATTCCTTTTCCTTCAGTTAAACGATCTAATAAATATCTAGAAATCCAAATTTCATCTCCTGCTTTTTTTGCTCCTTTTGCAAACAATTGGTATTCCCATTGGCCAGATGCAACTTCTTGGTTAATACCTTCAAAATTTAAACCTGCATCAATACATAAATCTGCATGTTTTTCAACAAAATCACGACCATGAGTATTTTTACCACCTACAGAACAATAGTACATTCCTTGTGGAGCTGGGTAACCACCTCTTGGGAATCCTAATGGTAAATCAGTACTTGTGTCCATAATAAAGTATTCTTGTTCGAAACCAAACCAGAAATCGTTATCATCATCTTCAATAGTAGCACGTGCGTTAGAAACGTGAGGAGTTCCATCTGCATTCATAACTTCTGTCATTACTAACCATCCGTTTCTACGAGTAGGATCTGGATAGATAGCAACTGGCTTTAAAATACAATCAGATGCACCGCCAGAAGCTTGTTTTGTAGAAGATCCATCAAAAGACCAAAGACCTAATTCTTCAACTGTTCCTTTAAAATCTTCGTGTTCTTCAACTTTAGTTTTGCTTCTTAAGTTTTGAGTTGGGTAGTAACCATCTAACCAAATGTATTCTAATTTAATTTTAGCCATAATATTTTTGTTTGTGTGATGTTTCTGATACAAAAATGAATTATTTTATGTAGATATCAAAAAAATGAGGGGTAAAATATTTAAAATCATTAAAAAATAATTTTATCCCTAATTTCTAAAGGGTATATTTGTTTAAAGTTAAAAATAAGTAGAAAATATTAGTAATATGTCAAGGATTAGATTTAGAGCATTACAAGAAACACTGCATAGAAGTCCTATAAAAGTAGTTCAAAATGAAAAGAGATCAACACTTTTTGGTCAAAACGTCTTTAATAAACACGCTATGCAACAGTATCTTACGAGAGCTGCTTATGAAAGTGTGATGAATGCAATTGAACATGGAACTAAAATAGACAGAAAGATTGCAGACCAAGTTGCTGTAAGTATGAAAGATTGGGCAATGTCTAAAGGGGCAACTCATTATACACATTGGTTTCAGCCACTTACAGGAGCAACTGCAGAAAAGCACGATGCTTTTTTTGAATCTATCAACGGAAGTCTAGCAATGGAAAAATTTGATGGAGAACAACTAGTGCAACAAGAACCAGATGCCTCTAGTTTTCCACATGGCGGAATTAGAAATATGTTCGAGGCAAGAGGTTACACTGCCTGGGATCCTACTTCACCAGCATTTATTTATGAAACAACACTTTGTATTCCTACCATTTTTGTTGCCTATACAGGGGAAGCACTAGATAATAAAACGCCATTATTAAGAGCATTACAAGAAATTGATACGCATGCTACTGCTGTTTGTAAATATTTTGATAAAAATGCGAGTAAGGTAAGTGCTACTCTTGGTTGGGAACAAGAATTTTTTCTAATTGATGATGCTTTGGTGCTTGCAAGACCAGATTTACAATTAACGGGTAGAACTTTAGTAGGGCATTCTCCTGCAAAAGGACAGCAGTTAGATGATCATTATTTTGGAACAATTCCTGCAAGAGCAATGAGTTTTATGCAAGATTTAGAGCAAGAATGTATGTTGTTGGGTATTCCTGTAAAAACGAGGCATAATGAAGTAGCTCCAAATCAGTTTGAGGTTGCACCAATTTTCGAAGAAGCTAATTTAGCAGTAGACCACAATTCTTTGTTAATGGACGTAATGCAAAAAGTTTCTCGAAGACATAAATTTAAAGTTTTATTTCATGAAAAACCATTTGCAGGTATTAATGGTTCTGGTAAACACAATAACTGGTCTTTAGCTACAGATAGCGGAACTAATTTATTGAGTCCTGGGAAAACACCTATGAAGAATTTACAATTTCTTACCTTTTTTATAAACACTATTAAAGCTGTTTGTACGTATGAAGAGTTGTTAAGAGCTTCTATTGCATCTGCAAGTAATGAATATCGTTTAGGAGCAAATGAAGCACCACCAGCAATTATATCTGTATTTGTTGGTAGCCAATTATCTGCAGTTTTAGATGAATTAGAAAACGTAACAAAAGGAAAGTTATCTCCACAAGAAAAAACAGATTTAAAATTGAATATTATTGGTAAAATTCCTGAAATTTTATTAGATAATACAGATAGAAACAGAACGTCTCCGTTTGCCTTTACAGGTAATAAATTTGAATTTAGAGCAGTTGGTTCTTCTGCAAATTGTGCGATACCAATGACTGTTTTAAACACAATTGTTGCAAAACAATTAAAAGAATTTAAGATTGAAGTTGATGCATTAATTGATGAAAAAGATCTAAAGAAAGATGAAGCTGTTTTTAATATTTTAAGAGAGTATATAAAAGACTCTAAAGCAATTCGTTTTGAAGGAGATAGTTATGGTGAAGCTTGGGAAAAAGAAGCTGTAAAACGAGGTTTAAGTAATAACAAAACAACACCAGAAGCTTTAAAAGTAAAAATTTCTAAAAAAGCAATTCATTTATTTGAAGAAATGAAGGTGATGAGCAAAGTAGAATTAGAGGCTCGTTATGAAATAGACTTAGAATCTTACACTAAAAAAGTACAAATAGAAGGTAGAGTTTTGTGTGATATTGCGAGAAACCAAGTAGTACCTACGGCAATTCTTTACCAGAATACCTTATTAGAAAACACGAAGAATTTAAAAGAAATTTTTGGTGCAGATTATAAAAATATTGCAAAAGAACAAATAGAATTAATCATGATTATTTCTAATCATATCACTCAAATTAATGCTTTGGTTATTAAAATGGAAAGTGAAATGGAAAAAGGCGATAATCTTACAGGTTTAAAACTAGCAGAATATTATAGCAATGTAGTAAAACCATTTTTTGTAGATATTAGAGGTCATTGTGATCAATTGGAAACAATGGTTGATGATAATTTATGGCCGCTTACAAAATATAGAGAATTGTTATTTACACGTTAAATTTTAGTTTTTTTATTCTATAATATTAAGATATAAATAATAATAAAAACAATCTAATTAAAATTAGATTGTTTTTTTATTACACCTAATTGGCATAAAAAATCTTAAGATAGAGGTCTTTTTTGTCTAAAAAACAACTAAAACCAGGTATTTATACCTGGTTTTTAAATAAGGGTTTTCACCCTTTTTTCTTGTTTTTTATTTCTAATGAAACTCTTGTTTCTCTTTATTGGCTTGGTTTTTTTAATTATTTTTAATGTAATAATTAAATGGACTGATTTTTTTTATTTTTTTTTTAGAATATGAATATTATCTTTACTGCGTTTAAACATGTTATATAACATTTATTACTGCTCTTTTTTAAGAGTTGATGAAAATGTATAGTATTTTAATACTTCCCTCAAAATACATTTACCTCCGTTAATTTTTTTTTCCATTATGCTTTTTAAGCATTAACGTATTACGTCGTATAATTATATGAGAATACCGCCTGCTTAAATTTTAACCTAACACAAATTAAAATTATTAATTATGAAAAAAGTATTTTTAAGCGCCTTAGCGCTAACATTTGGAGCAATTACTGTTGCTCAAACAGGAAATGAAGGGACAATAACTCAAACAGGAAATGACAACGCAGGTGTTGTTATGCAAACAGGTAATAACAACGAAGGTACTATTACTTCTGTTGGTAATAGATTTGATAATACGATTACAAAATATGGTGTTTGGAGAACTGCAGGTTCATCTGGAACAATGATGGCTCAAGGTGTTACACAAGTTGGAGATGATAACGTAGGTAGTATTTCTCAAGCTGGTTACGATGGTGTAACTGCTGGTTCTGGTAGTGCAGGTATTGGGCAATTAGGTAACTCAAATAAGGCAACTATAACTCAAAGTGAAAACTTAACTCATGCTTGGAGTGGTTCTAATTCTGCATTTGTAGATCAAGTAGGTAATGAGAATGAAAGTTTACAAAACCAAACTGGGCGTGCAGGTGTAAGTTACTTTAGACAAGCAGGGAATAATAACTACGGAGAGTCTCAACAAGAGAGCCAATCTAGAGCTGTTTTAGAACAAGAAGGTAATGGTAATTATTCTTTACAAACACAAGGAGTAGGAAATTTACAAAAATCAGACACTTACCAATTAGGTGACGATAATGTAGCAATAAGTAACCAAGAAGGTGGTATAAGAAATGAATCTTTAATTTTACAAAAAGGAAATTCTAATGGAGCAATAGTATTGCAAAATGGAGTCTCTAATTTAGGGTCTATTTACCAAACAGGAGACAATAATTTAGCTGGTATTTCTTCAACAGGAACTAGCCATATTGGTACTATTACACAAACTGGTGCTGCTAACTTAGCTGTTGTTATTCAAAACTAATATTTCTTTTTTATAAATAGAAATCGAATATTTTTTTAATAGAATTTTGAAAGGGGAGTTTTCTCCCCTTTTTTTTTCTCGAATTAGAAGTGTCATGAAAAACTACATTAGCACATTATTTATTTTATTATTTGTTGTTCATTTATTTTCTTTAAAAGCGAATGCACAGCAAGTAAATGCAGATACTTATGCAATTAAACAATATTTTAAATCTAGTAAAGAAGCTAATCTATTATTAAAAAAAGTTATAGATCCTTTGGTTGTTCAATCTCAAAACAGCATGCTTTTATTGAACCAAGTAGGTTATAATAATCAAATTAATATTAGTAGTAATGTTAAGAATAATCAAACTGTAACTCAAATAGGAAACAATAATGAGTACCAATTTATTAGCTATTATAACAGTAGTGTTTCTAACTTGAATATTATACAACAAGGAAATTCAAATTCTCTTCAAATTTATGGAGACAATTCTTTGATAAAAAATTTAAGTATTATTCAGAAGACAAACTACAAAACGCTGGTAATAAAAAACAACTAAAAAAATGAAGCATTTTTTAGTCTTTACTTTATTAAGTTTTATTTCACTTGTTAATACTATTGTTTTTGCGCAAAAAAAAGATGCTGTAATAGGAAAAATTAATTTAATTGAAAAGGATAATATGTTGGTAATAAAGGCTCATATTACAAACAATGAATCTTTTTTTATAGAAGGCTTATCCTATAATTTAGTAGCCTTAAAAAAAAATAATTCAGGAAATTATTCTACAAACAAAGAAGAAGGAGAATTTTCATTATTAGCAAATGAGAAAAAAAGTATAACAGAGTTACGAATAAATTTAAATGAAGATGAAGAGGTTAAAGCTTACCTTTTTATAAAACAAAATAAAATTTTAATTTCAAAAGATTCACTTTTAGTGCTTTCAAAAAAGAAACAACAAACACAGAAAAAAGTTGTTAAAGAAAGTGATTTTAGAATAAAAGGAATTGTTGTTGAAGATGTTATTACTAAGGTTGGTAAAGATTTTTACGATTATTTTTATCAAAATTATTCTACATCGGGCAGTCTATATTCTTTTATCATTAATATAAAAGAAAAACCATATTTTGGAAGAAGTAGTATTATAACTGTTGAAATTAATGACAATCGAATTCATGAATTTGTGAGTAAGCCAGATGAAGAATTTCTAAAATCTTCTGTTAAAATAAGTTTGCAAAAAATTAATCAATTTTCAATTCAACAAAAAATACTATTTAAAAATAACAAATATTAATACATCCCTTACTAATGAAAAAAATAAAAATAATTATAATCACATTATTTATAGGTGTTCCATCACTTATGTTTTCGCAAAGTTTAGTTTATAAGCCAATGAATCCTTTTTTTGGAGGAGATACTTTTAATTACCAACAAATGTTGGCAAGTGCCAATGCGCAAAATAGTTTTAAGGAAAGTGCTACGAGTACTTTAGGTCAAAAAACAGATTTAGAGAATTTTAAAGAAAGTTTAAATAACCAATTATTAAACAGCCTATCACGCGATTTGTTTACGCAAGAGTTTGGTGAGAAAGGATTAACTGTTGGTACATATGTTTTTGGTACGTTAGTGGTAGATATTACACCAGCAACAGGTGGTTTGTCTATTAATATCTTAGATACTACTACAGGAGATCAAACGCAAATAACAATTCCTAATTAATATAAAAAATTATTTATGGGAAAGATTTACCCACGAGGTTTATTTTTACTTTTCATCTTAATGTTTACAAGTTGTGGTACTTTTTTTAATCAACCATTTAAAACTAGTAAGGCTAGAATAGGAGAGAATACTTCAGTAAAAAGTATTATAACAGGTATTTTGCCAGTAGAAGAAATGGTAGTTGGTGTCTATAAGTTTAGAGACCAAACAGGGCAATATAAGTTAGTAGAAAACGGTTCTACCTTTAGTACAGCAGTTACTCAAGGCGGTACATCTATTTTATTAAAATCATTAGCAGATTCTAAATGGTTTGCACCAATAGAACGCGAAAATATAGGAAATTTGTTAAATGAAAGACAAATTATTAGATCTACCAGACAAGAATATGCTGCTAATTCTGGTAGCAAACAAGTTACTGCGCTACCACCATTATTATTTGCGGGTATTATTTTAGAAGGTGGCGTTATTTCATATGATTCTAATATTATTACTGGTGGTTCTGGTGCAAGATATTTTGGGGCTGGCGGATCTACAGAATATAGAGAAGATAGAATTACCATATACTTAAGAGCTGTTTCTACTTTGAATGGTAAAATTTTAAAAAATGTATATGTTTCAAAAACAATTTTATCGCAAGGGTTATCTGCTAATTTATTTAGGTATGTAAGTTTAAAAAAATTGTTAGAAGTGGAAACCGGTATTACTAAAAATGAACCAGCACAATTGGCAGTTAAAGAAGCAATTGATAAAGCCGTAGAAAATTTAATTATCGAAGGAATTATAGATGGTTTATGGAAACCACAAGGAGGCAAACCTGTTGTAGGTTTTATAAAAGAGAAATATTATAAAGAAGAAGCAGAAGCGGAATCAACAATATTACTTGATAGGAAAATGGAAGATAGAAGAGGTAAAGTTGCAGTAAGTTTTTCTACAGGTACAGCAGTTATGGATGGTGATTATCCAGATTCAAAGACTAGTTTAACGATGAGTTCTGACATAAAAATATTTTTAAAAAAGCCAGATTTTAGTTTAAATATTGGAATAGGATATTTGAAACTCGAAAATGAGTCAATTTATAAACAAGATTATATTACATCTGATGTGAATTTAGAATACAGTGTTTTACCATATGACAATTTTACTCCTTTTGTATATGGAGGTTTGGGTGTAGTTTCTTCTCTTTCTAATTTAGATAATACGCTAGGTAAATTTCAATATGGAGCAGGTTTAGAGTATTTACCTACAAATAATGTAGGTATTAAAATATTTGGTGAACAAAATTTAATGTTTTCAGATAATTTAGATGGAATGATTAACGGAAAAAGAAACGACCATTACTGGAGAGTTGGTGTTGGACTAAATTTTTATTTTGGAAGACCAAAAGAAAAAGTGAAATCTGCAATTTTTGAATAACTAAAAAAGGAGAAATGAAATATATATACAAAATATTAATGTTACTCGCTTTAAGTTTATCTATTAGCTGCAGTGAGGATACTGTAAGTGTGGTTGGTTTAGGTAACTTAACAGGAAGAGTTGTTGAAGGAAGTAGTTTTATTCCTTTAGAAAATGCTAAAATAACATTAAGCCCTTCTAATAATACCGTTTTTTCTGATGTAGATGGCTATTTTAAGATAGAAGATATAGAAATGGGAGACTATTCTGTTAGCGCAATAAAAGAAGGATATTTAACAAATTTTCAACCAGCAACAATAACTACAGGTTTAGATGTTAATGTTATTTTCGAAATGGATGATGATACCTTTTTAAATAAAGCGCCTTCTACACCTGTATTAATTACACCAACAGATGGTAGTGAAGAACAAGCACTTTCTTTAGAGTTAATTTGGTCATCAAAAGATGCAGAATTAGATATTATAACATATAGATTAGAAATTAAAAATTCTAGCAATAATGATGTTATTAAGGTAGCATCTTTAATAGATACTTCTTATGTAGTTTCTAATTTAAAATATGGTACAAAGTATTTCTGGCAAATAGCAGCCACAGATAGTATTAATAATGAAGTTTTAAGTGTTGTTAGTTCATTTAAAACAAAAGTAAACCCAGAAAATAGATATTTGTTTGTTAAGAAATTTTCTAACGGGAATAATGGTATTTATTCTTCTAGTTATAATGATGTAACAAGTAAATCTGAAAATATTGTTAAATTAACATCTTTAGATGTAAATAGTTGGAGGCCTAGAAAGAATAAGGTTTCAGGTTTAATTGCATTTTTAAGAACCTCAAATAATGAAACTCATCTATATACCATGAACCAAGATGGGTCTAATGTTTTTAAAGTATCTTCTGGTGTTCCTGTAGCTGGTTTTAACTTAAATGAAATCGATTTTTCTTGGTCTGCAAATGGAGAGAAAATTATCTACCCAAGCTACAATAAGTTATATAGTATAAATAAGGATGGTAGTGGATTACAAAAAATATTTGAAACCTCAGATGGTAGTTTTATAACCGAATGCGATTGGAGTAACGATGGATCTGTAATTGCATTAAAAACAAATAATGTAACAGGTTATAATGCATCAATATATACCATAAATATGGCAGGAACCATTTTAAAAACAGTATTAACAGGAGTAAAAGGTGCTGTTGGTGGTCTTAATATTTCTACAGATAATAAGTTACTATTATATTCTTATGATGTTTCAGAATTTGAAACCACAGATAATAGACAATTAGACACACATATTTTTGTTTATAATTTTGCAAGCGATACAACAAACGATTTATCTGTAGATAAAGAAGCAGGTACTTTAGATTTAGATCCTAGGTTTTCACCAAATGAATCAGAAATTATTTTTGTAAATACTTCTAATGACGGGTTATCATTGAAGTATATTTATAAGGTAGACTTAGAATTTGTAGCTTCTGTAGATGTTAGAGATTTATTATTTTCAGATGCTATAATGCCAGATTGGGAATAAAATTTAGATGAAAACGAACTTCTAAAAACCAAATGATAAAAATCATTTGGTTTTTTTATGATGGCAAACAAAAGAAAGTTAAATTTGCAGCAACTACAACACAACAAAATGAGTCAAGAAGTTTCTAAAAGATATGCCCAAAGAGGTGTTTCTGCATCTAAAGAAGATGTACACAATGCAATTAAGAATATAGACAAAGGTTTGTTTCCAAAAGCATTCTGTAAAATTGTACCAGATTATTTAACAAATGATGAAGATTATTGTTTAATAATGCATGCAGACGGAGCAGGAACAAAGTCTTCTTTAGCTTACATGTACTGGAAAGAAACTGGCGATATTTCTGTTTGGAAAGGGATTGCACAAGATGCATTAATTATGAATATTGATGATCTTTTATGTGTTGGTGCAACAGATAACATTATGTTATCTTCTACTATTGGTAGAAATAAAAGTAAAATTCCTGGCGAAGTTTTATCTGCAATTATAAACGGAACAGAAGAATTAATAAAAGATTTAAAAGGTTTTGGTGTTACTATTCATTCAACTGGTGGCGAAACTGCCGATGTGGGCGATTTAGTTCGTACAATTATTGTAGACTCTACAGTAACTGCAAGAATGAAGCGTACAGATGTTGTTGATAATGCAAACATTAAAGCAGGTGATGTAATTGTTGGTTTAGAATCTTTTGGACAAGCAAGTTATGAAACTGAATATAATGGAGGAATGGGATCTAACGGATTAACATCTGCAAGACACGACGTTTTTCATAAATATTTAGCAGAAAAATATCCAGAAAGTTTTGATGCTGCTGTTCCTGAAGACTTGGTGTATTCTGGTAATACTAAATTAACAGATAAAGTAGAAAATTCTCCTATCGATGCAGGTAAATTAGTATTGTCTCCAACAAGAACGTATGCGCCAATAATTAAAGAAATTTTATCGAAATTTAATTCAGAAACAGTTCACGGAATGATTCATTGTTCTGGTGGTGCTCAGACTAAAATTTTACACTTTATAGATGAATTACATATTATAAAAGATAATATGTTTCCAATTCCACCATTATTTAAGCTAATACAAGAGCAATCTAAAACAGATTGGAAAGAAATGTACCAAGTTTTTAATTGTGGCCATAGAATGGAAATTTATGTATCTCCAGAAGTTGCACAAGATATTATAGCAATTTCTAAATCTTTTAATGTAGATGCAAAAATAGTTGGTAGCGTAGAGGCTTCAGAAACTAAAAAACTTACCATTAAAAGTGAGTTTGGTGTTTTTGAATATTAGAAAAAAACGAAATAACTTAAAATATAAATAAGATTAAAAACTCCAAATACTTTTAAAGTAATTGGAGTTTTTTTTATTTTAATAGATCTATTATATCTTGTCTTCAAGTAATTTTAAAATTTATGTTTCGAAGTTTCTTTTATTATAAAAACTTAGTATTATATCGTTCAAAAATAAATTCAATACTAAAGTCTGTATTAGAAACTTTTGCTTTTAACTGTTCATTTTCTAAATAATATTTTATTTTTTTCGGGAATTTATTTTTGGTTTTTTCAGAAACAAAAGAGGTGTCAGTTTGTTTTGTAAAAGTAAAAAATGTTGGTTTTTCATTAACATCATTAACATCATTAACTTCTAAGTATAATGTATCATTTTTCTGAATAATTTTCATTTTTTCAAAAAAAGTAGTGTCCGTTCCTTTTAATGTTAAACCAACACCAGATAAATCTTTTGCCAAGTTTTATAGGTTGTAAGACTATCTTTATTATTAACACGAACCCATTCTCCCAATAAAAAAGTAGGCTTTTTAAGTTTTGCTTTTTAAGAGCTACAAGAAAAAAATAATAAACAAGAGCAAATTATTAAAAAGCGTTTCATAAGTTTTAGTTAGATTTCTTCAAATATACTCAAAACGAAACATTTAACTTTCCGATAAAAATTGTAAATTCGCAATCCAAGAAAAGAGTAGAAGATGTTAGATAAATTAAGAATTGTAAAGCAACGTTACGATGAGGTTTCTGATTTGATCATTCAACCAGAAGTTATCATGGATCAGAAGCGTTATGCGCAATTGATGAAAGAATATAAAGATTTAGGTAGTGTTGTTGAAAAAGGTGATGAATATCAGGCCTTAACAAACAATATAGAAGAGGCAAAAGAAATTCTTGCAGATGGTTCTGACGCAGAAATGAACGAGATGGCGAAGATGGAAATTGACGATGCCAATACTAGAATACCTCAATTAGAAGAAGAAATAAAGTTTTTATTAATACCTAAAGATCCAGAAGATTCTAAGAATGCTGTTGTAGAATTACGTGCAGGAGCAGGAGGAGATGAAGCTAGTATCTTTGCTGGAGATTTGTTTAGAATGTATTCTAAATATTGCGAAAGTAGAGGTTGGAAAGTTTCTACGGTAGATTATTCTGAAGGAACTAATGGTGGGTTTAAAGAAATTCAGTTTGAAGTTACTGGAAATGATGTCTACGGAATCTTAAAGTTTGAAGCTGGTGTGCACCGTGTACAGCGTGTACCACAGACAGAAACTCAAGGTCGTGTTCATACTTCAGCAGCTACATGTATGGTTTTTCCTGAAGCAGAAGAGTTTGATGTTGAGATTAACCCTAAAGAAGTAAGAATCGATTTTTTCTGTTCGTCAGGTCCTGGTGGTCAATCTGTAAATACAACGTATTCAGCAGTTCGTTTAACGCATATACCTACAGGTTTAGTAGCGCAATGTCAAGATCAAAAATCTCAACATAAAAATAAGGAAAAAGCTTTTAAAGTTTTACGTTCTCGTTTATATGATATGGAGTTGGCTAAAAAGAATGCAGAAGATGCCCTAAAACGTGGTTCTATGGTTTCTTCTGGAGATAGAAGTGCTAAGATTAGAACTTATAACTATGCTCAAGGTAGAGTTACAGATCATAGAATAGGTTTATCTCTATATGATTTACCTAACATCTTAAATGGAGATATTCAAAAAATTATAGATGAGTTAATGTTGGCAGAAAATACAGAAAAGTTAAAAAGTTTGAGCGACGGAATCTAAAAATTGTTTCTCTTACATAAATATAAAGCTTCAGATTTTTTTCTGAGGCTTTTTTTATTTGTGCTATTTCTTGTGTGATATAAATTAAAGCAACTTTTTAAGTAGAGCGTTTTTAATTTAAAAATATACATTATTATCATAGTCCTTAATTAATAGGAATAACAACTATTTTTATGATGAATAAAAAAATAGAGTTGGGTATCTATTATAGAAATTATTGTTATGATTTAATATAAAAATTAAAAGGAAGAGAAAATAATTTTAGAGAGTAACAAAAGTTAGTAAAAAAGAAAAGCGATTAAAGTTCTAAGGGGGGAAACTTTTAATCGCTTTTTTTAGTTAACAAATATGCTATTACTAAATCTTAATTAATTATACAATGTGGGGGAAATCAGATCTACTAACACTACAAATATATAGTAGATAAATTGATCTCACAATCCCTGAAAACAGTGTAATTTTAGTGACCCTGAATTCAGGGTCACCTATCCCTGAATTCAGGGATACGATACAATTATTTTCCAAACAAATGTAATTCTGTAAACTCCTTATTTATAGTGATAGCTTGAGTTTTAGAAGCATTTACATTTTCTAATTCTATTTCTACATTATCTATTTGAATAGAGGTAATTTCGAAAGGCAAATTATGAAATACAATTCTAAACTTGCTATAGTCGGCATTAAAGTCTCCACGTTTGTGTTGTTGTAGAATTAATTCCTCTTTTTTACCTGTTACTTTAAAGGTGCGTAAACTAAATCTTCCTTTTTTATAATCATACCCATCATGAGCATCATCATATAGTTTTGAAGTTTCTTTACCTTCCTTATAGTAAACATCTAAAGTAATTTCATCAAATTTCTTTTCACCAACATATTGTTGAACAGGATATTTAGGAATTATAGCACCTTCTTTAATAAACATAGGCATACTGTCTAGCTCTGCATCTACCCAAACCTCTTTTCCTCCTTCAACTACTTCGTCTGTCCAGAAATTGTACCATTTACCTTTAGGAACATACATTCTTCTTCCTTTGGCATTTGGTTCTTGTATTGGGCAAACTAAAATTTGCTCACCATAAACAAATTCATCACTTCTATAATGTGTTGCGGTATCTTCTTGATCATATAGAACTAAAGATTTTAAGATTGGTGTTCCGTCATTTATATATTTCCAAAAAGCGGTGTATAAATAAGGTAACAATTGGTATCTTAATTCTACAAATTTTCTTACTATATCTGTAATTTCTTCACCAAAAACCCAAGGTTCTTGATCTCCATGATCTCCCGAAGAATGCACTCTACAAAATGCATGAAAAACTCCTAATTGAATCCAACGAGCAAATAACTCTCCTTGTGGTTGTTCTGCAAAACCACCAATATCAGAACCTGCAAAAGAAAAACCAGACATCGCCATTCTTTGTGCTTGGTTATTAGCTATTGCTAAATGTTCCCAAGTTGCAACGTTATCTCCCATCCAAGTAGAAGTGTAACGTTGTGCACCAGAATACGCAGATCTTGTAATTACAAAAGGTCTTTTAGGATATGCATATTTCTTTAAACCATGATATGTTGCACGTGCCATTTGTGTTCCATAAATATTATGTGCTTTTCTATGTGAACAAGGGTTTCCATCATAATCATGACGAACGTCGTCTGGGAAAGATTTGTTAGGAACATCCATTACCGCTGGTTCGTTCATATCATTCCACACACCTTTTACGCCAATATCTTCAATTAATTCTTTAAACAAACCAGACCACCATTCTCTAACTTCTGGTTTTGTATAATCTGGAAAATAACATTCTCCAGGCCAAACTTTTCCTTTCATGTATGGGCCATCTGCACGTTTACAAAAATAATCTTTTTCTAATCCTTCTTTAAAAACGTCATAATCTGCATCTATTTTAATTCCTGGATCTATAATAACAACGGTTTTAAAACCATCGTCCTCAAGTTCTTTTACCATCCTTTTTGGGTCAGGAAAGTATTTTTTATCCCAAGTAAAACAACGAAATCCATCCATATAATCAATATCTAAATAGATTGCATCACAAGGAATTTTTAAGTCTCTAAAGGTTTTTGTAACTTCTTTTACGTTACTTTCTGGGTAATAACTCCATTTACATTGATGAAAACCTAAAGCCCATAAAGGTGGTAATGCATGAGGTTTACCTGTTAAATCTGTGTAATTTTTAACAACGTCTTCCATTTTTGGTCCGTAGATGAAATAATAATTCATTTCTCCTCCTTGTGCCCAAAAACTAGTTACATTTCTTCTTTCATGTGCAAAATCGAAATGTGTTTTAAATGTATTATCAAAAAAGATTCCGTAAGATTTATTATCTTGTATTGCTGTGTAAAAAGGAATAGCTTTGTAAATAGGATCTGTATTTTTACCAAATGCATAAGAATCTGTTGCCCAGTTTTCAAAACGTTTACCCTTTAAGTTTACATCTACAGGTTTATCTCCTAAACCATAAAAACTTTCAGATTTCTGACAAGCTTTACTCATCTTTACAATATCTCCGCCATACTCATAACTTTCTTCCCAATGAAAACCTATCTCGTCTTCATTAATCAGTTTTAAATCGATAGCGTCAAATAAACTTACTTGTAAACTTAGTTTTTCTACTTTACAAATTAATTTAGAAGTTGTAATAATATAGTGTGTTTCGTCTTCTGTTACATCTAAAAAACTATATCCTCTACTTGCATGAATAGTAACTCCGTAAGAAAAATCGTTTTCAAACTTACCAGTTGTACTGTATCTAAAACGAATAACACTGTCTCTTACAACTGTAACCTGTAATACAACTCCGTTTTTTGTTGAAAAATGCAACGTATCTACATCTTTCTTATATTTTATTATTTCTGAAGGAAATAAATTCCCTTTTTGTTCTAATTCGGTATTAACAATCATAATTTTGGTTGTTTATTTTGACTTACAAAAATCGTTAAAGTTTCTAAAATAATGGTTTACAATGTTCTTTTTTTACGATAACGTATTCGTCTATTAGATACTAAAATATTACTTATTTGTTTAAAAATTAGGTAAATAAGATTTCTTTTGTAAAATGATAAAAGAATTTTTAAAGTCTTAAAAAGGAAGTCTTTTATTGTGAATTTTAAAATAAAAATCCTCTTTTATTATGATTCTAATAGCATCATAAAAAAGAGGATTTAGTATTCTTATTATTTGTATTTAAAGGCAAGCATACCTAATGGAGGTAGATTTAATTCTATTGAATTTACTCTACTATTCCATTCTTTTTTTTCTGAAATTAATAGTTTATTTTTAAAATTACCGGTTCCATTATATTTGGAAGCATCACTATTAAAAACTTCTTTTAATGTACCTGTTTTAGGTAAACCTATTCTATAGCTTTCTCTAGGTACGGGAGTTAAATTTAAAATAATAACTAAATTATCTTTTTCATTATCTCCTTTTCTAATATATGTCATTACACAATTCTCATGATCACCATGATCTATCCATTCAAAACCTTCATGTGAAAATTGTTTGTCGTGCAATGCAACTTCTTTCTTGTATAATTTATTTAAATCTTTTACTAAATTTTGAGCTCCTTTGTGAACCTTATAGTCTAGTAAATGCCAATCTAAACTACCATTAAAATTCCACTCACTTGTTTGTCCAAATTCAGCACCTTGAAACAATAACTTCGTTCCGGGATGTGTGTACATAAAACTATATAACAATCTTAAGTTTGCGAATTTTTGCCATTCATCTCCAGGCATTTTATTTACAATAGATTTCTTACCATAAACTACTTCATCATGAGAAAGAGGTAGCATAAAGTTTTCTGAGAAAGCATAATTTAAGCCAAATGTTAATTCGTCTTGATGATGTTTTCGATAAACCGTTTCTTTTTTGAAGTATCCTAGAGTATCATGCATCCAACCCATCATCCATTTCATTCCAAAACCTAATCCTCCAGAAAAAACAGGGCTAGATACTTGAGGAAAAGATGTAGATTCTTCTGCAATGGTTTGTACATCGGGGAAGTTTTTATAAACGGCTTCATTCATTTCTTTTATAAAAGAAATTGCTTCTAAATTTTCTCTACCTCCAAATTCATTTGGTTCCCATTCGCCATCTTTTCTAGAGTAATCTAAGAATAACATAGATGCTACTGCATCTACTCGTAGACCATCTGCATGATATTGTTCTAACCAAAATATGGCATTACTTATTAAAAAGGATTTTACTTCATTTCTACCATAGTTAAAGATAAGACTCTTCCAGTCTTGATGATATCCTTTTCTAGGATCTGGGTGTTCATATAAACTAGAACCATCAAAATTACCTAAACCATGAGCGTCTGATGGGAAGTGAGATGGCACCCAATCTAAAAGGACTCCAATACCATTTTCATGAAATTTATCAACTAAAAACTTAAATTCATCAGGATAACCAAAACGAGAAGTAGGAGCAAAGTAACCTGTTATTTGGTAACCCCAACTTGGGTCATACGGAAACTCCATTATAGGCATAAACTCTACATGTGTAAAATTCATTTCTTTAACATAACTTACAAGTTCATCAGCTAGTTCTGTATAACTCATAAACCTATTTTCTTCTACCTTTTGTTTCCAAGAACCTAAATGGACTTCATATACAGAATAAGGTGCATTTAAAGCATTTTGCTTTTTGCGTTCTTTCATCCATTTTTTATCTTTCCAAGAATAAGAATCTTCCCAAATTATAGAAGCAGTTTTTGGCGGATGTTCGCATCTACGTGCATAAGGATCAGCTTTTTCTGTTACAATATTGTTACTATTACTTTTTATTTTATATTTATAAGTATTGCCTTTTCCTGCAAAAGGAATAAAACCTTCCCAAATACCACTAGAATCCCACCTTACATTAAGTTGATGTTCTTCATCGTTCCAATAATTAAAATCTCCAACTACAGAGACTTCTTTAGCACTAGGTGCCCATACTGCAAAATAAGTACCTTCTATACCATCTTTTGTTGTAATGTGAGAACCAAATTTCTCATATAATTTGTAGTGTTTACCGGCCTTAAAAAGACTAATGTCGAAATCTGAAAATAAACTATGCGCTATAACTTTAGACATGTATTGGTTTTAAGTTGAAAATTAAATAGTTTTATATTACAGTTCCTTTAGGTATTATAGCACCTTTTTTAATAACTACAATACCATCTTTTACGAGGTACGTGTCTGTTTCTATATCTTTTAAATGTTTACCACCGTTAATTCTTGTATCGTCTCCAATTCTACCATTTTTATCAATAATACAATTGTTAATAAAGCATCTATCTCCAATGCCAATTTGGTTTTCTATATTCTTTTTCTTTATGTCAGCTAAAGATTCATAAAAATCATTACCCATCATATAGGTATTAGTTATAATAGTTTCTTTACCTATTCTAGAACGAATACCAATAACAGATTTTTCTATTTTTTCGGCATTTATAATACAACCATCTGCTATAATAGTTTTATTTAAAATTGTATTAGAAATTTTTGATGTGGGCAAAATTCGTGCTCTTGTATAAACTCTGTTTTCATCGTATAAATTAAATTTAGGGAGGTCATCTGTTAAACCTAGATTAGCTTCAAAGAAAGAATCTATATTTCCAATATCTGTCCAATAACCTTCATAAGGGTAACTCATTGTTTTGTGTTCTCCAATAGCCTGTGGTATTATTTCTTTACCAAAATCAATCGTATCGGGGTTTGCCATTAATTCTACCAATAAATCACGGTTAAAAATGTAAATCCCCATAGAAGCTAAATAGTTTCTACCTTCACTCTTCATTTCATCACTTACTTCAGAAGTCCAATCTGGTAACAACTCAGCAGCTGGTTTTTCTATAAATGAAGTAATTGTATTTTTATCATCTGTTTTTAAAAGACCAAAAGATGTTGCGTCTTTTGCATTTACAGGATAGGTTGCTATAGAAATTTTAGCACCACTTTCCTTATGTTTTTCAATCATGTCTTTAAAATCCATGTTGTACAACTGGTCACCAGACAATATTAATGCGTACTCAAAATCGTGTTGTAAAAAGTGATGCATACTTTGTCTTACTGCATCTGCAGTTCCTTGAAACCATTTGTCACTTTGCATTGTTTGTTCTGCAGCTAAAACATCTACAAAAGCAGAACTAAAAAAACTAAAATGATAAGTATTTTTGATATGTTGATTTAAAGAAGCTGAATTAAATTGTGTTAAAACATACATTCTTTTAATGTCTGAATTTATACAATTAGAAATTGGTATATCTACCAATCTATATTTTCCAGCAATTGGAACTGCAGGTTTAGACCTGTCTTTTGTTAATGGATACAATCTAGATCCTTGTCCTCCTCCTAAAATAATACCTAGTACTTTATCATTTATCATAATTAATTTTTTAAAGTTTTATATAAGTTTACATATTCTTGTGCAGAATTGCTCCAAGAGTGATTTATTGACATTATGTTTTTTAGATTTTCTTCAAATCCTTTGCTTTTGTAATATTTTGTCGCTTTTGTTATAGCAGTAGTTACATGTTCTACCGTAACTCCGTTATGAACAATACCAAAACCGTTATTACTATCAATATCTATAATGGTATCTTTTAAACCACCAATAGCGTTAACAACGGGTACTGTGCCATACCGTAAAGAATACATTTGATTTAAACCACACGGTTCAACTCGAGATGGCATTAAAAGAAAGTCTGCACCAGCATAAATAATATGTGCCAGCTTTTCATCATAACCAATAAATGTATTAAAGTTTTCTTTCGGTATTTTAGCAAGTTCTTCTTCAGTTTCTTTATGACCAGAACCTAATAGTAAAATAGAAATGTCATTCTCCTTTAACGCTGTTTTAAAAATTTCAGGAAATAAGTCAGCACCTTTTTCACCAACTAACCTTCCAATAAAAGTGAAAAGTGGTTTTTTAACATCTAAATTAAATTCTTTACAAAGAAATTCTTTGTTAGTTTTTTTGCCAGATTTAACTGTAGCTATAGAATAATTTTTCAGTAATTTTTTATCTGTTTCAGGATTCCAAACAGTCCAGTCGATACCATTTAGGATACCAACACATTTTGCACTTTCATCATTTAGTAAGTCTTCTAAACCATTTGCTTTCAACTTTAGTTCTTCCATATAAGAAGGAGAGACTGTTGTAACTTTCCAAGCACACTTTATTGCAGCTGCTAATGAGTTTATTTGACTACTCCAATCTAATAAGCCTACTTTTTCAAAGTTAAAAGGCGGAATTAGGTTTACATTATCATGAGAAAACCAGCCTTGGTATTGTGCATTATGAATTGTTAAGACTGTGGGTGTTTTTTTTAGAGATTCATACTTTAAACTATGAGACATCATAAAAGGAATTAACCCTGTATGATGATCGTGCGTATGAACAATATCTGGCTTTTCTTGTAAAGTTAAAATCCAGTCTAATGTAGCAATTTGAAAAGCTAAAAATCGTTTTGTATCATCATTAGAATAAACAAAGTCTTTGTAGAGTAAATCTGGTACATCTATGCAGTAAAGGTCAAAACCTAGTTTATTGTCAACTAGTTTAAGTACTTTAAAGTTAAAATATTCATGACCTAATGATGTGTAGTTTTCATGAATTGTTTCAAAGTTATTACCTTGTGTAAATTCATTATTATAAAAAGGCATTACAACATTACTTGTAGTGCCTAATTCTTTTTGATATTTAGGAAGTGCTCCAACAACATCTGCAAGTCCACCAACTTTTGCAATCGGAAAACATTCTGCACTTATATGTAGTATATTCAATTTTTATAATTTGATGGTTATTTTATAAAATTACAAAATATTTACTGACTAAAAGTACAGATACAAATTATTGATATAAGTTTAATATAAGCGTTGTTATGTTAAATAAAATTTATTCTTTTACAATAAAGAAGGT
The DNA here is from genome assembly GCF_033875165.1 of Polaribacter sp. PL03. Lineage (NCBI taxonomy): Bacteria > Pseudomonadati > Bacteroidota > Flavobacteriia > Flavobacteriales > Flavobacteriaceae > Polaribacter > Polaribacter sp. PL03. Next base: position 312,932 of record NZ_JAWZSV010000005.1, read on the forward strand.
GTTTATTTAGGAATTTCTTTGTTTGTTAATCTCATCTTGCAATTCTCTCCTTAATTTTTGTTCTTTTTCAATTGTTTTTTTTCTATGTTGTTCATACTCATATTCAACATCAAGTAAATTACTTTTAGCTTCTTTTGTAAGAATATTGTTTTTAGAAAATTTAAAAATGAAATAAAGTAAGGCTAATAACAAGCCAAGAATAAGAGCCCATAAAATAAGGTTATAGGTTGTTTTATTTAACTGTAGGCCAAATAAAGAGATAGAATCTTCTTTTTGCACTGCTGCCTCTAAATCTAATTTAGTTTTATTAAGTGTCTCTTGTGTCTTTGCTATGTTTTGTCTTTCTATCTTAAGAAGGTTCTCTTTTTCTATAACTAATTTTTGAGAAGTTTTTAATGAATCTAAAACATTTTGTTTAAGTTGTAAGAATTTCTCCTTACCAATTACTTTGTATGATTGGTAGCTTGTAGATGTTCTATATATTTTATCAAACTGTCCGCTTAGTGAAGTATCCTCATTAACTGTTTCTGTTTCTTGTGCGAAAGAAATTGATACGAATAGAATTGCTGCAAAAGTTAATATATGTAATCTCATTTTTATAAAAATTTAATAGAAGTTTTAAAATAATAAAAGTAATAAAAAAACCCAAACGAAACGTTTGGGTTTTTATTATAAGCAAGTAATTTATATTTATTTAATTTTTTCTACAACTGCCTTAAAAGCGTCTGGGTTGTTAACAGCTAAATCAGCTAAAACCTTACGGTTTAATTCGATTTGGTTAGCTTTTACTTTTCCCATAAACTGAGAGTAAGACATTCCGTGTAAACGAGCTGCAGCGTTAATACGCACAATCCATAAAGAACGAAAGTTTCTCTTATTGTTTTTACGGTCACGGTATGCATAAAGCATTCCTTTTTCAACCGCATTTTTTGCTACTGTGTAAACGTTTTTTCTACGTCCAAAGTAACCTTTTGCTGCCTTCAAGATTTTTTTTCTTCTTTTTCTTGAGGCTACTGAATTTACTGATCTTGGCATAATTTCAATGTGTTTTGTAGTAGGCGATTCAATTAAGAATACTTTTTATTTTTTGCCTAACTCCATGGTTAATAATTAAATTCCCTTGTTAAACTTATTTCAAGTTTAACTGTTGCATAATGTTAGACTTATCCGATTTATGTACTAAACCGTCATGAGTTAACCTTAATTTACGTTTTTTAGACTTCTTTGTTAAGATGTGACTTTTAAACGCGTGCTTTCTTTTGATTTTTCCAGTACCAGTAACTTTAAATCGTTTTTTGGCGCTAGATTTGGTTTTCATTTTAGGCATCTCTCCTTCGTTTTTATCTTGCTTATAAGATTGTTATTTCACTTTTTTAGGAGCAATAAACATAATCATACGTTTACCCTCTAATTTTGGTAACTGTTCTACTTTACCATATTCTTCTAGTTCTTGGGCTAATTTTAATAATAAAATTTGTCCTTGTTCTTTAAAAATAATAGAACGTCCTTTAAAGAATACAAATGCTTTTAACTTAGCGCCTTCTTGTAAGAACTTAAGAGCATGCTTCTTTTTAAATTCATAATCATGCTCATCTGTTTGAGGTCCAAAACGAATTTCTTTAATAGTAACTTTCGTTGCTTTAGATTTTAAAGATTTTTCACGCTTCTTTTGCTCATACAAGAATTTCTTGTAATCGATAATTTTACAAACTGGTGGTTTAGCTTTTGGTGAAATCTCTACCAAATCTAATTCCAGTTCAACAGATAATTCTTTAGCTTTGTCTAAAGAATATACACCAACTTCTACATTATCGCCCACAAGACGAACTTCGTCAACATATTTTATTTTTTCATTAATCCTATGTTGATCTTCTTTGATTACTCTTAACGGCCTTCTCGACCTGCTTCTACGTATTGCTATGACCTATAAATTTAAATTATACATTAGTTGCATTACCAACCTTTTTATTTGTTTTTTTTGAAGGACTTCAAAATTAATTAAAATTTCTTCAATGTTTTACTTTCTTCTGCTTTAATTAAAGAAATAAATTCTTCAATTGTAAACGTACCAATATCACCTTCACCATGTCTTCTTACAGAAACTGTGCCATCTTGTTCTTCTTTCTCACCAACAATAACCATAAATGGTGTTTTGCTAATTTCTGCATCTCTAATCTTTCGACCAGTCTTCTCACTTCGGTTGTCTACCAGGGCGCGAATTTCGGAATTTTCTAACGATTTTAAAACTTTTTCTGAATATTTTTGATATTTATCACTGATTGGCAATAAGATAACCTGATCAGGAGTTAACCAAAGTGGGAAGTTTCCTCCCGTGTGTTCTAGCAATACCGCAATAAAACGCTCCATAGAACCAAATGGCGCTCTATGAATCATTACTGGTCTGTGTAATTGATTATCTGCTCCTTTATAGGTTAAATCGAAACGTTTTGGTAAATTATAGTCAACTTGTATCGTTCCAAGTTGCCAGCTTCTGCCTAAAGCGTCCTTCACCATAAAGTCTAATTTAGGACCATAAAAGGCAGCTTCACCTTCTTCAATTACAAAATTTAAACCTTTATCTGTTGCAGCGTTAATAATTGCTTGTTCTGCAGCATCCCAAGTTTCAGTGTCTCCTATATACTTGTCAGGGTTACTTTTATCTCTAATAGAAACCTGAGCAGTAAAATCTTCAAAACCTAAAGAACCAAAAACATATAAAACTAAATCTATAACATCTTTAAATTCTTGATCTAATTGTTCTGGTGTACAAAAAATATGTGCATCATCTTGCGTAAAACCTCTAACACGTGTTAAACCATGTAGTTCTCCACTTTGTTCGTATCTATAAACGGTTCCAAATTCAGCAAAACGTTTTGGTAAATCTTTATAAGAATAAGGTTTAAAGTTATAAACTTCACAGTGATGCGGGCAGTTCATAGGTTTTAATAAAAATTCCTCATCCATTTTAGGCGTTTTTATTGCCTGAAAACTATCTTCACCATATTTTTCATAATGCCCAGAAGTAACATATAATTCTTTCTGACCAATATGTGGCGTCATTACTTCTTCATAACCAGCTTTCTTTTGTGCTACCTTTAAGAAGTCTTGTAAACGATTACGTAAAGCTGCACCTTTTGGTAACCATAAAGGTAAACCGGCACCAACTTTCTGAGAAAAAGTAAACAACTCTAATTCTTTACCTAATTTTCTATGGTCACGTTTTTTAGCTTCTTCTAATAATTCTAAATATTCAGTTAGTAACTTTTGCTTCGGAAAACTAATCCCATAAACACGCGTTAACTGATTGTTCTTTTCGTCACCACGCCAATAAGCACCAGCAACACTCATTATTTTAATTGCTTTTATAATCCCCGTATTAGGTACATGGCCTCCTCTACATAAATCGGTAAAGTCGCTATGATCACAAAAAGTAATTTCTCCATCTGTTAAGTTCTCAATCAACTCAACTTTATATTCATTGTTTTCTCCTTTATATAAAGACAAAGCATCTGCTTTAGAAACAGATCTTATAGAGAATTCGTGTTTACCACGTGCAATCTCTAAAAATTTCTTTTCAATTGCAGGAAAATCTTTATCAGAGATAACGTCTTCACCTAAATCTACATCATAATAAAAACCATTATCAATAGCAGGTCCAATAGTTAATTTCGCTTTCGGATAAAAACTTAAAATAGCTTCAGCTAAAATATGAGCAGAAGAATGCCAAAAAGCTTTCTTTCCATCATCGTCATTAAATGTATATAAAGTTAAAGAACCATCCGTGGTTAATGGGGTAGTGGTTTCAACAGTTACGTCGTTAAAGTTTGCAGATATTACGTTTCTAGCAAACCCTTCACTAATGCTTTTTGCAACATCCATCGGAGTGCTATTTATTGCAAACTCCTTAATAGTTCCGTCAGGTAAAGTTATTTTAATCATTTAATGTCTAATATTTGAGAATGCAAAGATATTAGAAAACAATTTTTCACACAATATATATATGTACTTATTATAGCGGTATGTTTTTTATGGGTGTTCCTTTTTTTTATTCTTAGTTTACTTAACATTTTACATTATCTAAAGACAATTATTCAATTATAAATACTTTTAGTAAAAAAAAAGTCGGGCTTTCCACTATATCTTTTGTATCATACTTCACAAAAGGATGCCGTTTCAATCCCTAACACAGCTAATTTGCAAAGTTAAGTTCCTTTCAAAGTTTTCTATGTAATATCAATTAGTTAAATACATCTTATTTCTTTGCATTTAACGGTTATTATATAAGGTAAACATCTCAGGTTTTATATTTTGTTTTTTTTTACGAAATTAATTACTTAAAAATAAACTAGTTAGGTTTTGTGTTTTTTATATAAATACCCTATAATGTTCCATGAAATGCATTTTCATTGACTTTTGCGAGTTCAAACAAAATCTAAAAAAGCGTCTTTTATAATAAATGCAAAAAAAAACGGAGTTCTAACTAGTTCAAAACAATGAGTTTAATAATTAATTTAAAAATAAACTTCAAAAGATAGTTGTTAGATTAAAAATGAGTTGTAGTTTTGCACCCGCTAACAGCTATATTGTTTTGTTAGTTTCGTTCATTAAAATTTGTTTTTAGATCTTTATCAACTTT